>NZ_CP040517.1:1669195-2407543 GCF_005849285.1 Luteithermobacter gelatinilyticus
GGGTGCCGACCTTGATGTCTTCACTGCCTTCATCAACCAGAATTTTCCCGACGATCCCTTCTTCATCGGTTTCCAGTTCCATGGTGGCCTTGTCGGTTTCGATTTCCGCCAGCACATCACCGGCGGAGACCCTGTCTCCTTCCTTAACGTTCCATTTGGCAATGGTGCCGGATTCCATTGTGGGCGACATGGCGGGGAGTAAAATCTCTACGGTCATCTCTGACGTCCTTTAATTTTGATTTTTATTCAGCAACCAAAACGTCCGTGTAAAGCTCGGAAGGATCCGGCTCGGGACTTTCCTGAGCAAAGGTGGCGGCTTCAGCGACAATCGCCTTGATTTCCTTGTCCACCTCTTTCAGCTCCTCCTCTGTCATGTGCTTGCCATCCAGCAGACGCTGTTTGACCTGATCAATCGGATCATGTTCGGCACGCATTTTCTGTACTTCCTCTTTGGAACGGTATTTGGCCGGATCAGACATGGAATGTCCCCGATACCGATAAGTCTTCATTTCCAGGAGAATAGGCCCCTTGCCACTGCGGGCCCATGCCACGGCCCGGTCTGCGGCTTCTTTCACAGCCAGTACATTCATGCCGTCTACCGCTTCGCCCGGGATGTTGAAGCTTTCTCCCCGGCGATACAACTCCACCTGTGATGAAGAGCGCTTGACCGAAGTGCCCATGGCATACTGGTTGTTTTCGATCACAAAAACTACCGGCAAATGCCAGAGTTCAGCCATATTGAAGGTTTCATAAACCTGCCCCTGATTGACAGCGCCGTCACCAAAATACACGACCGACACATGGTCCGTGTCGCGGTATTTATGGGCAAAGGCAAGGCCTGCCCCAATCGGAACCTGGGCCCCGACAATGCCGTGTCCCCCGTAAAACCCGTGTTCCACACTGAACATATGCATGGAACCGCCTTTCCCCTTGGAAATACCGTCCCGACGCCCGGTCAGTTCCGCCAGGATCACCTTGGGATCAATACCGCAGGCCAACATATGCGCATGATCGCGATAACTGGTGATCACCGTATCGCCTTCTTTCAGCGCAGCCTGCATGCCGGTCACAACCGCTTCCTGCCCAATATAAAGATGGCAGAAGCCGCCAATCAGGCCCATGCCGTACATTTGGCCGGCCTTTTCCTCGAACCGGCGCATCAGAAGCATGTCTCGATAATAATTTTTCAGTTCTTCTGGGCTGGCCTTATATTCTTTGGGTTTCACCGTCTTTCGGCGGGCGGCCGGCTTACGGGAGGAAGTGGAAGATGTTGTTCTTTTTGCCATGATCCTTTGCCTAATAATTTCCACACACTGTTTATGCAGGTCCCTCTGCGAACTCAGATACTCTATAATTGTTAAAAGTAATTGAAAAACAACAGAAAAATAGAATTAACTTTATAATGGTTAATTCTATTGCAATTGCGAACATGCCCGCATCAAAATCTAAGCGATTGTAAACTATGGAGGAAATTTTCACCCAAAATGAAATCGGAAATAAAATTACAAATCAGGTTTAATTTGAGGAATTTTCCAAAATGATGATCTCGTCGGTGTGGCTATAGCCCAGATAGCGCCGCGAAAGTTCCTCCAGATAATCCGGATCCACATGCTCCGGGCGCAGCAGGCGAACATGCGCCTCGAGCCTTTCACGTTGTTTGTGAATGGCGTTATATTGTTGTTCCAAAAGCTGAATATCCTGCTTGAGCTGAAAATGCGCCTTAAGCCCGTTATTGCCGTTCAGGGCATGAAAACCAAAATACACAAGCACCAGGAAACTGACCAGCGGGATGGCCATTTTGCGAAAGCGAAAGGATATGTCTTGCATCTTTTTCATACCCTTAGCGAATCACAAGTGATTCGCCCGGTCAAGATATTTTTTGCAGGTTAGCAAAAAGGCCGTCCAGGACGGCCTTTTTACGTCACAAAGAGATCTGTAAAGAAGTCTGGCTGACTTATGGTTCAGCGTAGGATGCTTTTGCCGGCATAGGTTGCCGCTTCACCCAAGGCTTCCTCGATCCGGATCAGCTGATTGTATTTGGCCAGCCGGTCGGACCGTGCCAGAGAACCGGTCTTGATCTGCCCGCAATTGGTGGCCACTGCCAGATCGGCGATGGTAGCGTCTTCCGTTTCGCCGGACCGGTGGGACATCACAGCCGTATAGGATGAGCGATGCGCCAGTTCCACCGCATCAAAGGTTTCACTCAGCGAACCGATTTGGTTCACCTTGACAAGAATGGAGTTGGCGACGCCCTTCTCAATACCCTCGGCAAGGCGGGCAGGATTGGTCACAAACAGGTCATCCCCCACCAGCTGCACCTTATCACCAACAAGGTCGGTGAGGATTTTCCAGCCGTCCCAATCGTCTTCCGCCATACCGTCTTCGATGGACAGGATCGGGAAGCGTTTTGTCAAATCCGCCAGATATTCCGCCATACCCTGGGAATCCAGTGTTTTGCCCTCACCGGCGAGCACATATTTGCCGTTCTTGTAAAACTCGGTGGAGGCTGCATCCAGTGCCAGCATGATGTCCTCTTCGGGTTTGTAACCGGCGGCCTCAACGGCCTGCATGATAAAGGACAACGCCTCTTCGGTGCCTTTCAGATTGGGGGCAAATCCCCCTTCATCCCCAACCCCGGTGTTGTGGCCGGCATCCGAGAGTTTTTTCTTAAGATGATGGAAGATTTCCGCGCCCATGCGCACCGCATCGCGGATATTGCCGGCGGAAACCGGCATGATCATGAATTCCTGAATATCAATAGGGTTGTCGGCATGTTCGCCGCCATTGATGATGTTCATCATCGGCACCGGCAGCACCCGGGCCGAAGGTCCGCCCAGATATTTATAAAGGGGCAACACTGCTTCGTCGGCGGCGGCTTTGGCCACCGCCAGGCTAACTCCCAGAATGGCATTGGCGCCAAGACGCGCTTTGTTGGGCGTCCCGTCCAGATCATTCAGAACACGATCAATGATGACCTGTTCTTCTGCATCCATGCCCAGCAACGCATCATAAATTTCGCCATTAACGGCCTCTACGGCCTTGAGAACCCCTTTGCCAAGGTAACGATCCCCGCCGTCTCTGAGTTCCACAGCTTCATGCGCCCCAGTGGACGCTCCGGAAGGAACCGCCGCCCGGCCGAAAGCCCCGGTTTCCAGGGTTACATCCACTTCAACGGTCGGATTGCCGCGACTGTCCAGAATTTCGCGGCCGGTGATGTCAATAATTGCAGTCATTTTTTCCTCTGTCGTCTCAGCATTAAATCTGGGGGAATTATACCAATCGGGATTGTTCCACTGCCGCCTTGATAAAGGCCGCAAACAATGGATGCGGTTCAAACGGTTTGGATTTCAGTTCGGGATGGAACTGCACCCCGACATACCAGGGGTGATCGACGATTTCGACAATTTCCGGCAGCTTGCCATCCGGGGACAATCCGGAAAATTTCAGGCCGGCGGCTTCCAACCGTTCCCGGTAGTTGATATTCACCTCATAGCGGTGACGATGCCGTTCCGAAATTGCTTCGGAGCCGTAGGCTTCATAGGCCTTGGTGCCCTTGTGAATTCTTGCCTTATAGGCCCCAAGCCGCATGGTGCCGCCCAGATCGTCATCCTTGGAACGGGTTTCCTTACCCTGTTCCGTTTCCCATTCGGTCATAAGTCCCACAACAGGTTCTTCGGTCGGACCAAATTCCGTTGAGCTGGCTTGTTCGATACCGGCCAGGTTACGGGCGGCTTCAATACAGGCCATTTGCATGCCAAAACAAATCCCAAAATAGGGAATTTTATGTTCGCGGGCAAATTGGGCCGCCGCAATCTTGCCTTCGGCGCCGCGTTCCCCGAACCCGCCCGGCACCAGAATGCCGTGAACATGTTCCAGATGGGACGCCACATCTCCCTGGGTAAAGATTTTGGCGTCAAACCATTCGATATTCACCTTCACATTATTGGCGAACCCGCCATGAACCAGCGCCTCGATCAGGGACTTATACGCATCCTTGAGTTCGGTGTATTTGCCCACAACAGCAATGGTCACCTCACCTTCCGGGTTGTTCACGTGATCGACAATCTCGTGCCAGCGGGCCAGATCCGGCCGGGTTGAGGCAGGATCAATACCAAAGGCCGCTAAAACTTCATCATCCAATCCTTCGGCATGGTAATTCAGCGGCACTTCGTAAATGCTTGAAGCATCGAGCGCCTGAATGACGGCGCTTTCCCGCACATTACAAAACAGGGCAATTTTGCGCCGTTCGGAATCGGGAATTTCATGTTCTGAGCGGCAGACCAGAACATCCGGCTGAATACCGATACTGCGCAGTTCCTTAACACTGTGCTGGGTCGGTTTGGTTTTCAACTCTCCGGCTGCCTCAAGGAACGGCACCAGTGTCACATGCACAAAGATCGCCCGCTCACGGCCCAGTTCATTACCAAGCTGGCGGATGGCCTCCATAAAGGGCAGGCTTTCAATATCCCCGATGGTGCCGCCAATCTCGCACAGGACAAAGTCTGTATCCGGCTCCACATCCGATGTGGCAAATTCCTTAATCGCATCCGTCACATGAGGAATAACTTGCACGGTCGCGCCCAGATAATCGCCACGACGTTCCTTTTCAATAATCTGCTGATAGATTCGTCCGGATGTCACATTATCGCTCTGACGGCTGGCCACACCGGTAAATCGTTCATAATGGCCCAGGTCCAGATCGGTCTCCGCGCCGTCATCGGTGACAAAAACCTCACCATGCTGGTACGGACTCATGGTGCCCGGGTCAACATTAAGATAAGGGTCCAGCTTGCGCAGTCTGACTTTATATCCCCGGGACTGAAGTAAGGCGCCCAAAGCTGCGGACAGGAGGCCCTTCCCTAAAGAAGAAACAACACCTCCGGTAATGAAAATATAGCGGGTCATAGGTAATTAATAATCCCGAACAGTCTGAATTATTTATAACAACAAAAGACCTGCGACACAGGAAGTTGGCACAGGCCCTGCTTTGTTTAGCGCAGTATTTATCGCGTTTTATTTACAGACATATGCCCGTCGGCATCATACCGTTGCCACACGGAAGATATGTCTTTTGTCGTTTTAATCTGTTACCGGCACTTCAGGCAGTTTGGGCAGTTCCGTTTCCGGCTGTTCGGCCTCTACGGCCGGCGGCTGATCCAGAACGGAGCCATCGTCTCCATCCTCCTTGGCCAGGATCGCCAACACAAGGCTGGTGATAAAAAACGCTCCTGCCAGAACGGCCGTTGTTCGGGTCAACAGATTAGCCGCTGAACGGCTTGAAATCAACCCGGTTGGTCCGCCGCCAATTCCCAAAGCCCCACCTTCGGATTGCTGCAACAAAATCGTGACAACCAAGGCTATGGCCAATATCAGATGGATCACAAGAATAACTTCTTGCATTGTCTAAACTCTTTTTTGTTTGAATACCTGTTCTCTTAATACCCCACGGCTTTTACTCCAAAGAGCCTGCCATGGCCAGATTTTTTTCCATTCTTTTGTATCCCTCAACCATAAGCCTGGAGAATGCCATAAAAACTCTCTGCTTTAAGGCTTGCTCCGCCGACCAACGCACCATTGACATTCTCAACGGCCATCAGTTCCGCAGCATTATCTGGCTTGACAGAGCCTCCATAAAGAATGCGTACTTCATCTCCGCTTTCTCCAAAACGTTCTTTAAGCACGCTCCGTATAGCGGCATGAACCTCGGCCACATCCGCTGCTGTAGGGGTTTTCCCCGTGCCAATGGCCCAGACCGGCTCATAGGCGATGATGGTGTTGATCGCTTCCGCTTCCTCGGGCAAAGACGCCACCACCTGCTCCGTGACCACCGCAAGGGTCTGCCCATTGTCTCGTTCCGCTTCGGTTTCCCCCACACAGATGATGGCTACAAGTCCTTCGCGCTGAGCAGCAGAAGCCTTGGCCCTGACCATATCATTGTCTTCCCCGTGGTCGCTGCGCCGCTCGGAATGGCCAACAATTACATGACTGCACCCCAGGTCCTTCAACATTTCGGCGGAAATATCACCAGTATGCGCCCCGGCGCGGGCCGTATGACAGTCCTGTCCGCCAATCGCGATGGAACTACCCTTAGTGGCTTCAATAGCATGTGCAAGCAGGGTTGCCGGCGGACAGACCAGCACATCGCAATGAACGTTTTTTTCACTGATCAGCTTTTGCAGATCCTCAATTTCCTGAACGCTGGCCTTCAGGCCGTTCATTTTCCAGTTGCCCGCAACAAGCGCTTTGGGAGCCGCCATTGATAAAACCCTTCTTTCTTTACAAAAGATCTAAACCAAAGATGTTCAAAATTTATTGTTCCCTAGCAGAATTGGTTCGGGATTTCCACTGCCATCACTATTTTTATCCCTCAGAAAGGCGAAAAAGCGGCAAGTGCGTGGTGTTTGGTATTGCGGACCGACAGGGAGGTCATTATCATGCCGGAAAATTCCCTTCCTCCGGAACATCAGACCGGAATTTTGGGCCAGAATTTTAGGCCAGAATTTTGGGCCAGAATTTTGGGCCGGATTTTTGGGCCGGAATTTAGGAGCAGAAGCTTTGAGGCGGACCATTGAGCAGAAAGTTTCGACTCCAAATTAAAGGTAAGGGACAAAATTTCAGGGACACGCATTTATTCCTGTAGAAACGAGAAATAATAAACCACACTCATAAACAACCATCACAGGCAACAAAACAGGTTCTGTATTCATGTTACAATTTCTTCGCAGCGGTCTTTCTTCTTTCTTGACCATGGTTCTTCTGGGACTTCTTGTCGCCAGCTTTGCCCTTTGGGGTATTGGCCGGGACATTTTTGCTACCAGCAGCAATATTGTCGCCGAAGTCGGAGACCAGAAAATCAGTGCGCAGGATTTCGCCCGTGAATTTCAGGTGGCCTATCAGCAGCAGCAACAACGTCTGGGCGGCGAATTAACCCGTTCCATGGCCATCTCTCTGGGGCTAGGCCAGCAAACCCTGATGAATCAGGTCAACCGCACGGCCTTTATCGAAGCCGCCCGGCAGATGGGCCTGCGCATCACCGATGAACAACTCCGGGAATTCATATACGATCTGGACGTGTTCAAGAATGATTTTGGCCAGTTTCAGAAATATTATTTTGAACTGGCCGCCCGCAATCAGGGGCTGGACCCCAAGGAACTCGAAGAACTACTCCGCGAAGATCTGTTACGCCAGGAATTTCTAACCACCCTTGTCGGCCCGCTGACCCTGCCACGCCCCATGTTGGAAAGCATTTACAAATTTGAACGTGAAACCAGAACCGCTGAGATGCTAATTGTTTCTGCCTCCACGATAACAGACATTGAGTCCCCAACGGAAGAACAGCTCAAGGCGTATTATGATGAGCACTCCTACCAATATATGGCGCCGGAATATCGCAAACTGGCTTACATCTCCATAAAGCCTGAACAATATATGGATGACATCGCTGTACCGGAGGATGAACTTAAAGAGGAATACAACCTCCGCCAAGGGGAATATAGCGAAGCCGAAACCAGGGACATTAGACAAATCGTTCTCGACAGTCAGGAAGCCGCCGCTGCAGCGTATCAGGACCTTAAGGCCGGCAAGTCCTTCGTGGATGTTCTTTCCACACACAGCGATCTGAGCGAAGCGGATTCTCGGATCGGGGAACAGAGTCGCACGGATCTTGAAGAAACCTATGGCCCGGAGGTGGCTGAGGCCGTCTTTGCGCTCGACGAGGGAGGTTTTACCTCACCCCAGGAAACCGCCTTTGGCTGGTATATTTTCGAAGTTCGGAAAATTCAGGAAGGCAGCGCCAAGGCCTTTGAAGAGGTGCGGGCTGAACTGGAAAAAGAGCTGAAACGTCAACATGCTCTCGACAAGGTGTATGAAGTCACCAATAAAGTCGAAGATGAACTGGCTGGTGGCGTCCCACTGACGGAAATTGCTGAAACCCTGAATCTGACGTTGGTGAACATCGGGCCAACCGATAGTAATGGTTTCGCTCCCACTGGGCAGCCCGTCCAAAACCTGCCTGGTTTTGATGGTTTTCTTGCCCGTGCCTTCGAACAGGACCCCGGCACCGAACCGGTGCTGGAAGAAAGCAGCGGGGATGTTTTTTATGTGCTAAACGTCACTGACGTGCAGCCTTCTCAACTGCGCCCCTTTGAGGAGGTTCGCGGGGCTGTAGAGGAGGCTTGGATTCGGGAAGACCGCAATCGCAAGGCCGAAGAGCTGGCCAGCCGGCTCAAGGCGGATGTGGAAAGCGGCAAGAAACTGAAGGATCTGGCAGCAGCTTATGACTCCGCGACCTATCAGCAGGTGACTATTGCCCGGAATGACCAAAGCGGCACGCTGTCTACTGATCTTCATCAGGCCATTTTCACCACCGCCCCGGGGGCCCTGGAACTGAAACCCGCGGCCAGTAATGACGGGTATGTGCTGTTTCAGGTCACCGCCCGCGACTTCCCCGATGATATTCCTGAAAATCTTGATCAACTGGCGGAAAACATTATTGGCATTTATCAGTCTGAAGTTCTTTCTGCCTACCGGAATTATCTGACCGAAGCCCTACCGGTGAAAATCAACGAACGAACGGCCAAAGCCGTTCTGGACCAGATGAGCGCTTCGGAAGAGCAATAACGTCTCGGCCTGGCCGGAAAATTAGTAGAAGAAAACTAGCAGAAGAAAACTAGCCGAACAGGAAGCATAAAGGACCCAGGCATGTCTGTCTCTCCGGATTTTGAACAGTTCAAGCAGGCTTATGAAACTGGCAGAGCACAGCTTGTCTGGTCCACTTTGGTGGCGGATCTGGAAACACCGGTTTCTGCCTTTATCAAGCTGGCCGCCGATGATCCCTACAGCAGTCTGCTGGAGTCCGTGGAAGGCGGTGCGATTCGGGGACGTTATACCTTTATCGGCCTGAAGCCGGATATCATCTGGCGCTGTTTTGGCAACAGGGCGGAAATTAACCGTCGGGCCCTCACCCAAGCCCAGGATGAAAGTACTTACGAAAGCCTGCCTGGTGATGCGCTGGACAGCCTGCGCCGCCTGTTTGCGGAGTCCCGCATTGACCTGCCCCAGGGCATGCCGCCATCTGCCGCTGGCCTGATCGGGTATATGGGCTATGACATGGTGCGGCTAATGGAAAATCTGCCTGAACCCAATGAAGATGCCCTTGGCCTGCCCGATAGCATTTTTGTACGTCCCACCATCATGGTGGTTTTTGATAATGTGACCGACGAGCTCAGCATTGTCACACCGGTCCGGCCTGACAACCGTCTGGACGCCCAAACCGCTTACCGGCGGGCAGTAGAACGATTGGCAGACATCGAAGCGGCCCTGGAAAAACCCGTGCCGCTCAGGGGCCGGCAGATCCAGTTCCCGGGCCAGCCCCTGCCCCAGGCGGTCTCCAATACCGGAAAAGAACGCTATAAGGACATGGTGGCCCGGGCTAAGGAGTACATCCGGGCCGGGGACATTTTTCAGGTGGTGTTGTCGCAGCGGTTTTCCACCCCTTTTGATTTACCGCCCTTTGCGTTGTACCGGGCCTTGCGGCGCACCAATCCGTCTCCTTTTCTGTATTTCCTGAAATTTGGAGATTTTTCTGTGATCGGCTCCAGCCCGGAAATCCTTGTCCGGTTGCGCGACGGCGAGGTCACGGTGCGCCCCATTGCCGGCACCCGGCCGCGCGGCAAAACCCCGCGGGAAGACCAAGCACTGGCCGAGGACCTGTTGTCGGACCCCAAGGAGCTGGCTGAACATTTGATGCTGCTGGATCTGGGCCGCAATGATGTGGGCCGGGTATCCAAGGTGGGCACAGTCGATGTCACCCAGAAAATGATCATCGAATATTATTCCCACGTGATGCATATCGTTTCCGACGTGCGCGGCGAAATCGCCCCGGAATATGATGCGCTGAAAGCACTCGCCGCCGGTTTTCCCGCCGGTACGGTTAGCGGTGCGCCCAAGGTGCGGGCCATGGAGATCATCGACGAACTGGAAGTTGAAAAACGCGGCATCTATGCCGGCGGCGTGGGCTATTTTTCCGCCGATGGCAGCATGGACACCTGTATTGTACTGCGCACTGCCATTGTCAAGGACGGCATGATGCATGTTCAGGCCGGCGCCGGCATCGTCGCTGACAGCGACCCCGATAGCGAATATGCGGAATGTGAGGCCAAGGCCCGTGCCCTGTTCCGCGCTGCCGAAGTGGCCTTAAGCTTCGCCGGAGAGGCAAAAAAGGGGCAGTAACCAGACTTTCCCTATCCCCAATCTGTTTCCCCTACTCCGCCAATATATCAGTCCTGTTATGTACCAAAAGGTTCCGGCGGGCCTTCTCGCGCACCACATAGGACAGGGGCACCAGGGCGATGCCTTTCTGCTCCAGAGTCGGCAGCCAGCGTTTCAGCGCCTCAATTGTTTCCCCATAGGGATGACCGATACCAACTGCGATGCCGTGGCGATGGGCGTAATCCTCCAGCTTGTCCAACTGCCCCAGGATATAATCCACATCCTGACGGTTATCCAGAAACACATCCCGGCTCACATGTGGCACCCCCTTTCGTGCTGCCTGCTCCGCCAGGCGGGACCGGCTGGTGGTTCGTGAATCCAGCACCAGAAGCCCCTCTTTTTTCAGCCGCCCGACCACGGCCGCCACGGCCGCCTCATCTTCGGTAAAAGCGCTGCCCATATGGTTATTGATTCCCACATATCCCTCAAACTGCGACAGGTTATAATCCAGTCGCGAAAGAAGTTCTTCCTCACTCAACCGGCTTTCCAGGGCCTGTGGTCCGGGAGAAGCCGCCCCTTTCGGCTGCATCGGCATGTGAATCATCAGTTCGTGCCCCCTGCGCCGGGCGAGCGCCGTCTGGTGGCGCAATTCCGTAGCATAAGGCAGAAATGCCAGCGTTAGGCGCGGGTCCAGATCAATGATCTGTCGGGTGTTGTTCTTGCGGATACCCAAATCGTCAATAACAATAGCGATAACGGGTTGGCCCGTCACCAAGCCAACGGGCCGGACTGCATTCTTTTCCCAGGTCGGTTGCTCCCGAACGGAGGGATGTTCCCTGTCCTGTTCCTGCTCCGGCTGTAATGGGAAGGGAGAAGACAATGGGGAATAAGACGGCGGCAGGCTGACCACGGCTTCGACTTCCGCATGACCTTCTTCGTATGTGAACGGATAGGTCACGGGATCGGAGAAGTTTTTTTGCGCCACGACCGGCGGATCTGTCTTCTCTGAAGATTCCCGGCTCAGGGTCAGAATAATGCCGCCAAACGCAAACCCCACAAAAAGCATATAAATGCCGATCAGAATCCTGTGGCGCTGCTGCCATAAGACTCTGGCGGAACAAAAACGCCCCCACTGACGCCACAGCTTCCGCCCCGATATCCCATTCTCCTGTTTCCGGGACGCCAGTTTCCTGATCTGAGCACTTAACGACACACTGCTTCCTTTTGTTTTATTTTATTTCTTTGTATTTTATTTTTACGCGGCAGGGCAATTATGCCGTCCCGACCGGTCAATTACAAATATCTTGTTGTTGTGCTTTATGGAAATCCTTTATAGAGTAGCCGGTAAATCACAATGAGCATTCCATAGCAAAAAGACGAGACTGACCCCGAAACATGAGCGACCTGTTTGAGACTGCCACTGTCACCGCCGAATATTCAGCAAAGGATATTGAGGTACTGGAGGGGCTGGAGCCCGTCCGTATGCGTCCCGGCATGTATATTGGGGGAACGGATGAACGGGCGCTTCATCATCTGGTGGCCGAGGTTCTGGACAATTCCATGGACGAGGCCGTGGCCGGACATGCCAGTCGTATCGAAGTAGAGCTGCATGAGAATGGCGCCGTTTCCATCACCGATAACGGCCGCGGCATCCCCATTGACCCCCATCCCAAATATAAGGATCGCTCGGCATTGGAGGTTATTCTGACCACCCTGCATTCCGGCGGAAAATTCAACAGCAAGGCATATGAGACCTCCGGCGGTCTTCACGGGGTGGGGATTTCGGTGGTCAACGCCTTGTCGGAAAAAATGTCGGTGGAGGTCGCGCGCGACAAACAAGTCTGGCGCCAGGATTATTCCCGCGGCCATGCCGTGAGCGGGCTGGAGAATATTGGCGCGACCAGCAACCGGCGTGGCACCAAAGTGACTTTTCTGCCCGATCCGGAAATTTTCGGGGAAAATGCCCAGCTCAAGCCCGCGCGCCTGTACCAAATGGCCAAATCCAAGGCTTATCTGTTCCGTGGCGTAGAAATCCGCTGGCAGTGTGCACCGGTTCTGCTGAAAGATGGCGACGAAACCCCGCAGAAAGATACACTCCATTTTCCCGGCGGGCTGAATGATTATCTAACCACCGCATTGGAAAAAAGAAGTAAGGTCACGGCGGAAAATTTTCATGGCAAGGCGCCCCTGCCCGACGGGATGGGACAGGTGGAATGGGCCATTGCATGGCCGGAATATGGCGACGGCAATATCCGCTCCTACTGTAACACCGTGCCCACGCCCCAGGGCGGCACCCATGAAGCCGGGATTCGTGCCGCACTGCTTAAAGGGATCAAAGCCTATGGGGAACTTGTCGGGAATAAAAAAGCTGCGGCCATTACGGGAGAAGACATTTTCACCAGCTCCTGCGCGCTGATTTCCGTGTTTATCAAAAATCCACAATTTCAGGGACAAACCAAGGACAAGCTCACCAACCCCGAAGCCTCGCGGCTGGTGGAGCTGGCGGTGCGGGACCATTTCGACCACTGGCTGAGTGGCGCTCCCGACATGGCCAATGATCTTCTGGCCTGGACCCTGGAACGGGTTGAAGAACGCCTGCGCCGCAAACAGGAAAAAGACGTCAAACGTCAGACCGCTACCAGCCGGCGCAAGCTGCGTCTGCCCGGCAAATTGGCCGATTGCAGCCAGGACGCGGCAAAGGGCACCGAAATCTATATTGTGGAGGGCGACTCCGCCGGCGGGTCCGCGAAACAAGCCCGGGACCGCCGGACTCAGGCCATCTTACCGATTCGCGGAAAAATTCTTAATGTGGCCAGCGCCACCCGGGACAAAATCAGGGCCAACCAGGAAATCGGCGATATCAACCAGGCCTTGGGATGCGGATCGGGGGATAAATACCGGGAAGAGGATCTGCGTTATGAAAAGGTTATCATCATGACAGACGCTGATGTGGATGGGGCCCATATCGCAACACTATTGATAACCTATTTCTATCAGGAAATGCCCGAACTGATCAAAAACGGTCATCTTTACCTGGCGCAGCCGCCGCTCTATCGTATCGCCCAAGGCGGCAAGGTGCTGTATGCTCGGGACGATGCCCATAAAGATGAACTGATTACCCGGGACTTTTCAGGCCGCGGCAAGATTGAGGTCAGCCGCTTCAAGGGGCTAGGAGAAATGCCGCCGGCCCAGTTGCGCGAAACCACCATGACTCCCGGCAAACGAACCCTGTTGCGGGTCATCATCCCGGAAGGAGCGCGGCTCGCCACATCTGAAAAAGTTGATCAGCTCATGGGCAAAAAACCGGAACTGAGGTTTCAGTTCATTCAAGAAAACGCCCCGAGGGCCAAAGAGCTGGATATTTAGTTGTATTTTGGCACATTTTAAGCATTATTTTTCCGGAATATGGAGAGGAAAGATTGACATCCGGCAAGTTTTCCCTATTCTCCGCCTCGGAAAGCAATAGCAGGATATTAAGCGAACTAGATGAGTTTTGAATATTTAGGTCTCAGTGACGAACTCCTTTCCGCTCTCAAAGATGCGGGATATTCCGAGCCGACCCCGATCCAGGCCAAGGCCATTCCCAGCGTCCTTCAGGGACGTGACATTCTGGGCATTGCCCAGACCGGCACCGGGAAGACGGCTTCTTTCACGTTACCGATGATCGACATTCTTTCTCAAGGGCGCGCCCGGGCGCGCATGCCCCGGTCGCTGATCCTGGAACCTACACGGGAACTGGCCGCCCAGGTGGCCGAAAGTTTTGAAAAATACGGCAAAAACTCTAAACTGACCATGGCGCTGCTGATCGGCGGGGTAGCCTTTGCCGATCAGGAAAGGCTGCTGGATCGCGGTGTGGATGTTCTGATCGCCACGCCCGGGCGGCTTCTCGACCATGTAGAACGCGGCCGCGTGATGCTGACGGGCACAGAAGTCCTCGTGGTGGACGAAGCGGACCGTATGCTGGATATGGGGTTTATTCCCGATGTGGAGCGGATCTGCAAGCTGATGCCACAGACTTTGCAGACCCTGTTCTTTTCGGCCACCATGCCCAAGGAAATCAAGCAGCTCACGGACCAGTTCCTGAAAAACCCGAAAACGATCGAGGTTAGTCCGCCAAGCTCCACTGCCTCCACCATTACCCAAAAACTGGTTCCCGTTGCTGCCCATGACAAGGTCAAACGCCAGGCATTACGCCATCTGCTGCGCGGAGAGGACGTTAAGAACGGCATCATTTTCTGTAACCGGAAAAAAGAAGTCAAAGTCGTCTGCAAGTCCCTGAAAATACATGGCTTCAGCGTCGGGGAACTGCATGGCGATCTGCCCCAGGAAACCCGTATGGAGATTCTGTCCCAGTTCAAGGGAGGCGAGATACAGTTTCTGGTGGCCAGCGACGTAGCCGCTCGGGGACTGGATATCCCCTCGGTCAGTCATGTCTTCAACTTTGATATTCCCACAAACCCTGAAGATTATGTGCATCGTATCGGTCGTACCGGTCGGGCCGGCAAAGAAGGACATGCCTTCACCCTTTCCACTCCCCGGGATAAAAAATATCTGGACGCGCTGATTAAATTCCTGGGCAAGGAAATCGAGGAAGAAATCTACCCCGAATTCCAAAACAAGCCGGAAGAACGCAAAAAAACGTCCGCTCCCCGGAAAGAGCGAAAAACCCGGGATGACCATAGCCCCCGCCAGAGTAAAAAGAAAAAATCCTCCCGGCGAGATGCCGCGGAAAAGGATGAGCCCGTCATTGGCATGGGTGATCATATCCCCGCCTTTCTCCTGCGGGACGGTTAACCCCGTCCCTCTGCATCGCTGCCTGTTTACCTCTTTCTATTTGTCTTCTGCCCGACTTGCTTAACCTGTTTTTAACCCTGATCATTAGGGGTTCATTAGGAAAAAAACGCTATCGTTTTAGGCGCAAGGATGGAGCATCCCGCAGCAAGAGAAAAATAAAAACAGGCTGGAACCGTAATGTCATTTATCCAAGACCGTGACGATATTGAATTCATTCGTGAAACCTCAGACAAAGCCCTGGATATGATGGCGGCCCATAATATTGTGCCGCTGCCTATGAATTATCACATCTGGTACACTTATTCTTCCGGGGAAGACCTGGCGCTGTCTCAGCTGATCGACGGCATGGTGGCAAAGAATAAGAATTTCAGCCGCGAAGTTTGTGAAAATCTCTATGAGCGTTTCTTTTCCGGCCAGGCCGCCCAGTCGGCCGTTACCGAAGCCGGCCAGTCCATTCAGAAAGAACTGGCAAAAATCGCCCAGACGCTCAAGGAAAGTGGCGATTCAACCTCTGCATTCAGTATTTCCCTGAAAGACCACCTGGGCAGTCTCGCCAAAATCGACGGCGGCAGGGAATTGATGGAAATTCTTGCAGCAATCGTCCAGGACACCAAAACCATGCAGGAAAAAAACCTGAAAATGGAAGCGGAATTGAAAGCATCCAGTCAGGAAATACAAAAACTGCAAAATAACCTGAAAGCGGTCCAGCAGGAAAATCTGACGGATATGCTGACCAATATCGGCAATCGGAAATGTTTCGAGGAAAAATTTGACGAGGCGTTCAAGCGGTGTAGCGCCAGCGGCGAAAATATGTGTCTGGTGATCGGCGATATAGACTTTTTCAAAAGATTTAATGATACTTGGGGGCATAGTGTTGGCGACCAAATTCTGAAAGCTGTTGCCCATGTCATGAAACTGCGGGTTGGCGACAACGGTACTCCTGCGCGTTATGGCGGAGAGGAATTTGTCATCGTTTTGCCCGGACTATCCCTGGATGAAGCCACTGCCTTGGCCAATGCCATTCGCGAGTCCGTCGCCATGCGATCCATGAAACGTAAAAGCACGGGCGAACGTCTTGGCAAAATCACAGTTTCTTTCGGCATTGCCCAACTGCGCAAAGGGGACAGCAAAAGCCATATTCTGGAACGCGCCGACAATGCCCTGTATCTGGCCAAAAATTCCGGGCGAAACTGCGTAAAAACCGAACGGGACCTGGAAACGGTGCACAAAGAATCCGCCACGCCCCGATCTGCCTGACATATGTTCCATAAATGTTCTTGACTTTCCTTTCGGAACAAAATAGAACATTAAAAGAACATGGAGGGACGAAATGGATATTCTTCTTTATATCGTGAGCCTGGCTTTTCTTCCGTTGATGGGGTTGTGCATTTTCAGCGGCCTTGGTGACATCATCCGCGAACTCCACGCCTTTTATGAGACGCGGCCCCCACGGCGGTCTGCTCCCTCCCTGTTCTTGAGCACACCGGCAAGATCGCCCTCACCGTTGGGCGGAAATTTATGAGGTTGCGTTCTTCCCTGGCTTCAGGCGGTCATATATTTTCAGTTCATAGGAAATGCACCACTCAATCATCTGCCGGTACAGCATTTCCACAAACTCCTCCTGCGCGCCGGTTTTGCGGGCATGAGCCACCACCTTTTGCACCACATCCTCAATACGTTCTTCGTCCCGCACCTTGTTTCTGTGATCCTTGATCTCCGCGGCGCGTTCCATATATCCCAGTCTCAGGCACAGGACTTCCACTAAATGACGATCAAGGGCATCTATTTCCTTGCGCAATTCTGCCATCGTCGCGCAAGCTTTAGGGGGCCTGACCTGACTGGTCAGTTCATTCAGAGACAATTTCAATTCACTCATCAGAACAGATATTCCAAAATTTGTGTTGCCCTAAGGCATTAAAGAAAAATTTCATCAGCGTTCGGTAAAGATCACCAGACAGCCGATTTTTCTTTCTTCTAGCCGCTGACAGACCTCTCTGGCAAGAGGCCTGTCCTCGATTTCATGGACAAATAGCCGATAAAACTGTTTTTCGCCATCAGGCGAAAACGCCCGAATCAATGGGGTATACTCCTTCAGGGTTGCCGCAGCATTCTTTACAAGACGGCGCCATTCGGCCCGGGCCATTTCCTCGCTGATGAATGAGCCAATCTGCACCCGATACACTTTCCCCCTTTTTTTGGAGGCCACAGGATTCGACTCATCGGTTTCTTCATTCCCCGCTTCCGCAACCTTGTTGTGAGCGGGGATGTCCGGCTCCAAATTCCCCGAACTGGCGTTATCTTCGGCAGGAGAGCGGTTTGTCTGGGCTACCGGAGCAGCAGAAACAGACCCGGTGTTGTTTTCGGTGGCTTGGCCTTGCATCAGCGATTTTTCACGTCCTTCTTCCGCGAGAATTTCTCTAAGACGTTTTTTCTTGGGATCAACAGGCTCTTGAGTGGCTGGTGAGGACATCGCTGTCGTCACCCGTTCCGCCTCCTCATGCTCTGTCCCGGATTTCGGGAAATAGGTTTTTCCCAGGAAAATCGCCTGCGCCCGCTGGTTCGACTCAAGTTCCTTAAGCCAGGCATAGCGTTGCATTTTCAGGGCAAGCTGTTCTTCATCCATAAAACTGGCGGCCATGTTCCGTGCCTGGTTCTCTTCCCCCGACAACACATAGGCCATGACCAGATTTTCGCGAGCTTTCATATTCCCTGGCTCCTGGGTTACCGCTTTACTGAGCAGCCGCAGCCCCGGCGCATATTGTCCCTGAATGGTGAAAGACAGGCCCAGATTATTCAGCAGGGAAATATTATCCGGCACGATAGCCAGCCCCTTACCATAGGTAAGCTGTGCCTTTTCATGTTGTCCGAGAAGATCATAAGCCAGGCCCAAAATATTATACACCCGGTAATTGCCGGGGGATCTGGCACTGACCTGTTTCAGATATTCAAGAGCCTCTTCCGGCTCGTTTTTCATCACCAGCATCTGCCCAAGCCCCAGCATTGCCTCAGGATTCTGCGGATCCTGTTGCAATATACTGCGATACATGGCAATGGCTGCATCCACGGCTCCCAAGGACTGATAGGTTTTGGCAAGGCCCGACCGGGCCCCCAGATGTTCCGGATTTTCACTGACCGCACGTTGATAAAGACGCAACGCATTGCCATAATCCCCGGCCTGAGCAAAACTTTCTGCCATAGTCACCAGAGATTCCGGCGAAAAGGCCAGCTCTCCGTCCACTCTTTTGGGACCGCTTGCTGCGCAGCCGGACAATATCAAAGAAAAACCCGCCAGAAAAACCAGGGCCGTGACTTTCATGTTCCTTATCCCCGATTGAGGTGCTGTTTCCAACAAAAGATTGTTTTTGTTATATTTACTGGTCAGGGCCAGCATACCGTCTTCTGTTAACCATAACCAGAAACTTTTCCCGGGAACGATATTTTTTTGGCCCCTATATTACGTGTTAATCTTTTGGTAAAGTTTATGATATAGGGTCGGGACGAATAGTTTTGAGGATAAAAAAATGGTAGATATAGCCGAAGCCAGCAAAGCTTCTAGTACCGTTCAGGTAGACGCCGGACGCAGCAGCACCCAGGAAAGCCGTGCCGCCATTCAGGAAACTGTTCAGAAAGCGGCCGAGGATTCCGCCATTGAACGGAAAGAAGTGGAAGCGGATACCGGCCCCAATGTGGGACAAAAAATCGATATCCGCGCCTGAGCGCCCTCCTCCCCCTTTATACCATATCTCCACCACACAATCGCGAACCCGCGCCATATATTTTTAGGGAAGGGTGCGGCGATCCGGAAACGCCACAGAAGCACGGATAGTTTTGTCGCTGGCGCTTGCTCGCCATGACAATCTCAGCGCATCAAAATTTGCCCTATTCTTTCTCCGTCTCCGGCAAAACCGTACGGATATGCAATTCCCGAAGTTGGGCATTGCTGGCCTCGCTCGGGGCCTTCATCATCAAATCTTCCGCCTTCTGGTTCATCGGGAAGACGATGACCTCACGAATGTTCGGCTCATCGGCCAGAAGCATCACAATCCGGTCGATCCCCGGGGCAATACCACCGTGGGGCGGCGCGCCGTATTTCAGGGCGTTAAGCATGCCGGAAAACCGTTCTTCCACCACTTCCGGCCCATATCCGGCGATTTCAAACGCCTTATACATGATTTCCGGTTTGTGATTCCGGATCGCACCGGAAGACAGCTCAATCCCGTTACAGACGATATCATACTGATAGCCCAGAATATCCAATGGATCCTGAGTCTCAAGCGCCTCCATTCCGCCCTGCGGCATGGAGAACGGGTTGTGGCTGAAGTCGATGCGTTTTTCGACTTCATCATATTCATACATGGGGAAGTCAACGATCCAGCAGAATTTATAGACATTCTTTTCAATCAGATCGAGATCCTCACCCACTTTGGTGCGCGCAAGCCCGGCCAATTTGGCGGCGTCGCCTTCTTTGGCGCAGGCAAAAAACACCCCGTCATCCGGTCCAAGACCAGCGGCTTCGCGCAATTGCGCCAATCGTTCTTCACCCAGATTTTTGGCAATGGGTCCCTTGCCTTCCCCATCCTTGAAGATCACGTAACCCAGACCAGCATAACCTTCGCTGCGGGCCCAGTCATTCATCTTGTCAAAAAAGCTGCGGGCCTGACTTTCGCCGGCACCCGGTGCAGGGATCGCCCGCACCACAGCGCCCTTGTCAATCATTCCGGCGAAAATGCCGAAGCCGGAATTGCGGAATACTTCCGTCACGTCACTGATTTCAATAGGGTTGCGAAGATCCGGCTTATCACTGCCGTATTTCAGCATGGCTTCGCGATACGGAATCCGCGGGAATGGCGCGGGGGTGACTTTTTTGTCGGAAAATTCCTCGAACACCCCGACCATCACGGGTTCGATGGCCGCAAAAACGTCTTCCTGAGTGACAAAAGACATTTCCATATCCAGCTGATAAAATTCCCCAGGAGAACGGTCCGCCCGGGCGTCTTCATCACGGAAACAAGGCGCAATCTGGAAATACCGGTCAAATCCAGCAATCATCAAAAGCTGCTTGAATTGCTGTGGTGCCTGGGGCAGCGCATAAAACTTGCCCGGATGCAAGCGGCTGGGCACTAGGAAGTCCCGGGCGCCTTCCGGCGAGCTGGCGGTCAGAATCGGGGTTTGATATTCCCGGAAGCCCTGTTCGGTCATCCGCCGCCGGATACTGGTAATCACATCGGAACGCAGTACAATATTTTTGTGCAGACGCTCCCGGCGCAGGTCCAGAAAACGATATTTCAGGCGGGTTTCCTCAGGATACTCCTGATCGCCGAAAACCGGCATGGGCAATTCTTCCGCCGCCGACAAAACCGTAAAGCCGGTCACTTGAATCTCGATTTCCCCGGTCGGCAGGTTGGGATTCACAGTCTCCGGGGTCCGGGCCACCACCTTCCCTTCAACACGAATCACGCTTTCAGGGCGAACCTGCTCTGCCTCTTTAAAAAAGAGGCTCTCTACATCAACTACACACTGGGTCAGGCCGTAATGATCTCTCAGATCAATAAACAGCAATCCCCCGTGGTCTCTTTTTCTGTGGACCCAACCGGAAAGACGGACAATCTGGTCAACATTATCCAGGCGAAGTTCGGAACAAGTGTGCGTTCTGTATTCGTGCATTACATTTCTTCTATATTTCGAGTTCAATTCATGGTGTTTTTGTGCTTTATTGCCATTTTGTCAAGTCATTCCGATGACGATTCCCCAGAAAAGCAGCAATGGAAAGCGCGTTAGAGTCCATAAATGAGTGTTATTACAAAAAATGATCAGCTGATAGCGCTGTGTGAGCGCCTGTCCCAAGCCGAATATATTACTGTCGATACGGAATTCCTACGCGACAAGACTTACTGGTCCAAACTGTGCCTGATTCAGGTCGCCAGTGAAGAGGAATATCATGCCATTGATCCATTGGCCGAAGATATTGACCTTGCCCCCTTTTATGATCTGCTGGCCAATGAAAAGGTGCTGAAGGTTTTTCACGCCGCACGACAGGATATCGAGATTTTTGTCAAGGAAGCCGGTGTCGTGCCCAAACCCCTGTTCGACAGTCAGGTCGCCGCCATGGTCTGCGGTTTCGGGGACAATATCGGTTATGACAAGCTGGTCAGCAACCTGACGGGGCAGACTTTAGACAAAAGTTCCCGCTTTACGGACTGGTCCCGCCGGCCCTTGACCCAAAGGCAGATTGAGTATGCGCTGGGGGATGTTACACATTTGCGCATCATTTACAAAAAGCTCCGCGACAAACTTGAACAAAGCGGCCGTACCAGCTGGCTGGATGAAGAGATGGCCGAACTTCTCAACCATGAAACCTATATCACCCGGCCCGAAGACGCCTGGAAACGGATCAAGATGCGCAATAACAATCGCCGTTTTCACGCCATTGTCCGCAAACTGGCCCAATGGCGGGAACAGGAGGCCCAACGGCGCAACATCCCCCGCAATCGTATTATGCGGGATGAAGTGCTGCTTGAAGTGGCAGCCATCCGGCCCCAGCACGCCAATTCCCTGAACGGTATCCGCGGCCTGCCGCCACAGTTCGGCACCACCAAACCCGGTCAGGCGGTCCTCAAAGTGGTCAAGGAAGCCCTGGACATGCCGGAGGATCAATTGCCGACAATCCCACGCCCGCGCCCGCCGGCACAGAATATTGATCCGGTTATGGAGTTGCTCAAGGTTCTGCTGAAGCTGAAATGCCAGAAAGAAGGCGTCGCTGCAAAACTGGTAGCGACCATGGACGATCTGGAAAAGCTGGCCCAGGATGACAAAGCGGACATCCCTGCGCTGCATGGCTGGCGGTACGAACTGTTCGGCAAGGAAGCGCTGGACCTGAAAAACGGCCGGATCGGTTTCGCCATGAAAGATGGGGAAATCACGGTTTTTGCCCTTGATGAGGAACGGAGCTAACCGCCGCTCCTCATTCTTGGGGCCTTATGCCTGGGGCTGAACGTCGTAAGGCAGGTCCAGAAAGTCCGCCAGTTTGGCCAGGCGGCGCAGAACCACTTCATTAATCAGGTCCCGCTTGCCCGGTTTGACAAACAGTATCAACTTACCATCTTCCTGCTGCAACTTCACGGCGGATAATCCCCGGGCGGTTCCGGCCGATAAACGCTGCGCAAGACGCAGCGCCAGCCCTACTCTTTTGGCATAGGAAATGTCATCGGAGCTGACCAGGGCTTCGGCGATACGGGTATTCTGATCCCCGATGCTGCCCCCGTAACATACATAAAGCGCCAGACCAATCAGCCCGGCCCCCCGATGATCAATTCCGATTAGGCGCCCATACAGGATCTCCGAAAGAACCTTTTCAGCCCGGTATTCCGGATGTCCACGCCAACCCACATCGCTTAACATACAAATCGCCAGACGCAGCCGCCGGTCTTCTGCGGTTTCCTCCCTAAACAGCGGATCAATCCAGTCTAGAAGACGCCGGCCATGTTCCGGAAAACGCCCCGTCATTTCAGCCACTTCATGGCATCCCTGGATCAACGGGTCCTGGGCCTGAACCGCCTTGGACATACGGTCGTACAAAACCCCCTCACGGATACCAAAACCCGAGATCACCACGCTGGAAGGCATCAGCAGTTTGACGATCCGCCGCAGGATTAGGGCCGACAGGGGCAGAACCTTCAAGCGTCTGCTGGCGACCCTGCCGTTATAACGGGACAACTCTTCCGGGCTCATGCGGGAAATGTTTTTGGTCAGGTTCAGGACCTCATCCCGCGAAATTTTGTAATTATGCAGATTGGTCAGGGGATATTCGGTTTCCATCATATGAATCTTGGCCAGCGCCCGCCAAGACCCGCCCACCGCATAAAAAGTTCTGTCAACAAATGCCGGCAGCCAGGGCACTTCGGACAAGGCCCTGTCGATCGCAAATTTCGGATTGTTTACACTTTCCCCGTCCGAAGCCTGAAATTGCAATGGACCAATGGGTAAGCTGATTTTTTCATGCACGTTACCATTGGCGACATGAACCAGTTCCAGGCTGCCCCCGCCCAGATCCCCGGCCACCCCATCGGCATGGGGCATGGCACACAGGACCCCAAGCCCCGCCAACCGGGCCTCTTCTTCACCGTCAATAACCTGAACCTCCAGGCCGCAGACCTGTTTGACCGCCCTGACAAAATCGGGGCCGTTCCTGGCCTCCCGGACCGCGGATGTGGCAATGACCCGCACGCCGGAAACCGACATTTTGTCAATCAGCATAGCGAATCTTTTGAGCGTTGAAAGTGCAGCATCCATCGCTTCCTGCTGCATCAGGCCGGTTTCCGATACCCCCCGGCCAAGGCCGCAGAGCACCTTCTCGTTAAACAGCACATAAGGCGCCCGATACGGGCTTTCATAGACAACCAACCGGACCGAGTTGGAGCCTATGTCGATGACGGCGTACTTCTTCAAGTCACATTCACTCTTTCAGCAGGCGCGGTATTTCGATTCCTTTTAACGCCCCACCCATACCTGAAAGACTGGGATTTGTCATGAAATAATGATGTGCCGAGAACGGTTTTTCGCTTGGATCCAGGCGTATGTAGCTGTGATCGGGTTGAAGCTGCCAGCTTTGCGCCGTGTCCTTGAAATTGGCGACCATGATCTGATCAAGGATCTGGGAATGGACCGTCGGGTTATCCACCGGCACCATCACTTCGACCCGACGGTCAAAATTCCGCTGCATCCAGTCAGCCGAGGAAATGAACACCAGCGCCTGTTCCGAGGGCAACGCCGCACCATTGCCAAAACACACAATGCGGGAATGCTCCAGGAAACGCCCGACAATGCTCTTTACCCGGATATTTTCCGACATGCCCGGCACACCGGGCCGCAGACAGCAGATGCCCCGGATCACCAGATCAATCTGCACCCCTTTACACGATGCTTCATACAGTTTGTCGATAATTTTTGGATCCACCAGGGAATTGAGTTTCGCCCAGATAGCCGCCGGTTTCCCGGCATCGGCAAAGGAAATTTCCCTGTCAATCAGTTCGATCAGGCGATCCCGGATCCCAAAAGGCGAGATGGAAACTTTTTCCAGTTGCCGCGGTTTGGCATAACCTGTGAGAAAATTAAAAATGTGGGAAGCATCACGCCCCAATGCCTCATCATCCGTGAAGAACGACAAATCCGTATAAATTCTCGCCGTGATCGGATGATAGTTGCCGGTGCCGTAATGCACATAGGTGCGCAACTGATTATTTTCCCGACGCACCACCACGGAAATCTTGGCATGGGTTTTCAGTTCCAGAAAACCGTACACCACCTGCACCCCGGCCCGTTCCATATCGCGGGCCCATTTGATGTTGCGGGCTTCATCAAAACGTGCCTTGAGTTCCACCAGGGCCGTTACCGATTTTCCGCTTTCCGCCGCATCAATCAGCGCCCGCACAATCGGCGAATCCTCACTGGTTCGATACAGCGTCTGTTTGATGGCCACCACATTGGGGTCTGTCGCCGCCTGTCTGAGAAAACTGACCACCACATCAAAACTTTCAAAAGGATGATGAACCACAAAATCCTTTTGCCGGATGGCAGCGAAACAGTCCCCGCCATGTTCACGAATCCGCTGTGGAAAGCGGGGGTTGTATGGGGCAAATTTAAGATCCGAACGGTCGTCTACAATCAGCTGGCTGACTTCGGAAATGCCCAGGATGCCATCCACCATCACCACTTCACTAGAAGACACATGGAGTTCATCCATCACCATTTTTTTTAGTTTGTCCGGAATGTCGGACGTCATTTTCAGGCGAATGACATGTCCCCGCCGGCGGCGCTTAAGCGCAGTTTCAAACACCCGCACCAAATCTTCCGCCTCTTCCTCCACTTCCATCTCACTGTCCCGTAGGATTCGGAATATACCTTCTCCCAGCACGGAATAGTTGGGGAAAATACGGTCCAGAAACAGTCTGATGGTATTTTCCAGCGTAATGAAACGTATCTCCTGACCCGGCAGACGAATAAAGCGACGGACCTGGGGCGGAACGGGCAGAAGCGCCATCAATGTCGCCCCGGTATCGTCCCGTTTCAATTCCAGAACCAGTGAAAACCCCTGATTGGGGATAAAGGGAAACGGATGCGCCGGATCTACGGCCAGGGGGGTCAGAATGGGGAAGATATTTTCCAGAAAATACTCTTCCAGCCAGGCTTTTTCCTGCCTTTTCAATTCGCCCTGCTCAATCAGGCTGATGCCTTCCGCCCGCAGTTCCTCGACAATACTGGCCCACCGCTTTTGCTGTTCATTGATGAGCTCCTCAGCCATTCTGTTGATCTGGTCAAGCTGCTGAACCGGGGTCAACCCATCAGGACTGACGGTTTCCACGCCGGCCATGATCTGTCCTCGAATACCAGCCACGCGGACCATATAGAACTCGTCCAGATTGCTGCCGGAAATGGACAAGAACCGCAACCGCTCCAGAAGCGGATGACTGGTGTTGTAGGATTCTTCCATCACCCGCTGATTAAACCGCAGCCAGGACAGCTCCCTGTTGATCAAACGTTCCCCCGCGGGCCAATCTTTATAGGCAAACGGTTCGGTGTCCCCGGGAACGGATGTTTGTGGATTTTCCTGTGCCATAGTCCTACTTTTTGATATCTGGGAAAGTATAAACCAGCTTAGTTTAATCAGGGATTATTTCATATCTGTTAAAGTTTAACAATCCCGCAGCCCTTCCAACGCCTTGCGTACCAGGGGTATGGTGATCCGGCGTTTTTCCGACAGGGCCAAAAGATCCGTTTTTTCTACCAGCTGTCGCGCCGCGTCAAAGGAACGCGGCATACGCGGCAGAATATACTCCAGCACTTCCGCTGATACCGCAAGCTGGCGGTCGGAAAACTGTTTGATGATCAGAGCCGACAACAACCGGTCATCCGGCCCACTGATTTCTGCGGTTACACAGGATAATATTCTGGAAGAAAGGTCCGCAAGCGTCATAGGCCAGTGACGCGGGGGGTGGTACGCCGTGAGCAACAGGCTGTTATTCTGTTCCCTGAGCCAGTTATACAAATGCAGAAGCTGTTCCTGCCGTCCGGGCCCTGATTGCAAAAAAAGTTCAACATCTTCCAAAATACAGGGGCGATCCCGGTCAAGAGCCGCAAAGGCTGCGACGTCTTCATGCGTTAAGCGCCGGGCACCGGATTTCTTCTGCCACACATGACTGAGATGGGTTTTTCCGCTGCCGGGCGGCCCATACAGAATCAGCACATGGGACGGCCAATCCGGCCAACGGTCAATCCAGGTTACGGCTTCCTGATTGCAGGACGCCACAAGAAAGTCTTCATGACCGAAGGCTTCCCGCTGTGGCAGGATCAGCGGCAATTGTACCGGTGTCATGGGTGGTCGGCCTCCAGTTTGAGGACTTTAACGCCTTCTTCTTCTTCCACCAGCAACCCCTTCTGGCGCAGCGTCAGCATAAGCTGCTCATATTCACCGGCATGGTCCACTTCCAGCGTGGCATGATTCAGCGCCAGCCGCTGAAGTTTTACCTTGCGCACCAAAGGGATAGCCATAAGCCTTTCATGAATTTCCCGCCATTCCGCCATATCAAGAAAACGAGCATCAAAACGGACCGAAGCCGCCACCCCGAAATGTACCAGAACCTTTTCCCGCCAGACCGTGTTCAGATACTCCATGGTGGCCGCAATGCCCTTTTCATATAAAAGCGCCACTTCGGCCCCAGGAAGCGCCATGTCATCCACCCCAGCCTGTAGATGTTTACTGAACACAACCTCCCCTTTTAGGCCCCGGCGCAGCGTCAGTGTCATGTCATAGCGGTCTCTGACAATATCTTTATTCAGCACGGCAATAGCTACCACAAGATCCTTTACCTCCTGCGCCCTGGCAAATTTTTCCAGACTGGCGGGAAAACCGGCCTCTGCCTGCCAACTGGTAATCAAAAGCTGCTGCTTAAATGTGGAAGGAGGAATCACAACTGGGACCAGGCTGTTAAGGCCCTCATATGCCTCCCACGCCTTTTTCCACTCATTGCGGTCTTCCCATAAAAAATACGCGCCGTCCTTGCGCAGGACCGGCAAAATCGTCACCGGCGCGGACAGGGTTTCCGCAAATGGGATCTGCAACAGCGAAAGCAGGTCAAATACTTTGTTCCGGCTGAAGTGAACCCTAAGTCTGGCGATGTAGCGGACATCAGAATTGCGTTCGTCAAGAATTTCAAAACCGCTAATCAGATCGCGAACTTGGCGGTCATCAAAATATGGCAGTTTGTCCAGATCCTCTGGCCGTAGGATTTTCCTGAGTAATTGAGTAAGCGCCTCCCGCTGCCCTTTGGTCAGAGCGATGATCCGAGCCTGAGCCACATTCCGGGCCGTTTCATCAACGGCAATATCATAAATGGTGTAAACTTCGGGCTTTCGCTCCCCGGTTTCTTCGGTGCGTCCCGTGACCGCAAGGAAAACATGGCTAAGGCAAAACATTAATAAAAGAATACAATGCATTGTATTATTGTGTAATATTTTCAATTCACTTTACCCGAATAGGAGAATTGGCCGGTCTATGTCATAATAGTGCATCTTGAGATGGGCTTGGCAAGGACTTTTCCAATACTGGCTGCCGTCCTTTCAGCCCCTGTCCGGGCAAGATCATGCCCGGAGCAAGAGAACATCCAGATAAGGTCATATATGAGAAGCCCAAAGGCCATTAATGTCATTATTCAAAAATCAATATGGCAATTTAATGAATTGCCCCTTATATGTGGGCCAATCAGTCGCAGACTAGAACCATAACAACTTTGAACAGCAGAGCAATCCAGGATAGCGTCTCGTGAACACAAACGATCCGAAAACCTCTTATACCTATAAAGACGCCGGTGTGGATATTGACGCCGGAAACGATCTTGTGAAGGCCATCAAACCCGCTGCCGCCTCCACAAGGCGCAGGGGGTGCAATGCCGATCTTGGCGGATTCGGCGCCCTGTTTGACCTGAAGGCCGCCGGCTATAAGGATCCCATTCTGGTTTCCGGCACGGATGGCGTGGGCACCAAGCTTAAAATCGCCATCGAGGCAGGCAAACACGACACTGTAGGCATTGACCTAGTGGCCATGTGCGTCAACGACCTGATTGTCCAGGGGGCAGAGCCGCTGTTTTTCCTGGATTACTTTGCCACCGGACGACTGAGCGTGACAGCCGGAAAAGCCATCATCGAAGGAATCGCCGAAGGCTGCCGACAGGCCGGCGCGGCGCTCATCGGTGGAGAAACGGCGGAAATGCCGGGCATGTATGCGGACGGGGATTATGACCTGGCCGGGTTTGCCGTGGGAGCGGTGGAACGTGACCGTCTGCTCACCGGCGCGACCATTGCGCCGGGGGATGTGGTGCTCGGACTGGCCTCCAGCGGTCTTCATTCCAATGGCTTTTCCCTGGTGCGCCGGCTGGTTCAGGACAGCGGCCTGACCTATCAAGACCCTTGCCCCTATGACAATTCAATAAATTTCGCCCAAGCGCTGCTCACCCCCACCCGGATTTATGTCAAAAGCTGCCTGGCCAATTTGCAACAGGGCATCCTGAAAGGATTGTCACATATTACCGGAGGCGGGTTTGTGGAAAATATTCCACGGGTCCTGCCGGATCATGTGGCAGTGAAAGTGGAAGCCGGCAGCTGGACCCTGCCCCCGATCTTTGACTGGCTACGTACCACCGGAAATATCGCCCCGCAGGAAATGGCAAAAACATTTAACTGCGGCATTGGCATGATTGCCGTGGTCGCCGAAAAAGATGTCGAAAAAGCCATGGCCCTGTTCCAGGAGCATGGAGAGATCGTCTCGCGCATCGGCAAGGTCATCGAAAGACAGGCCAATGACCCGGCTACGGTGGTGATCGGCCAGGCGGGCGACTGGGGATATGAACAGCCCTGGACCGCTGTTTCAGCAGGTAAAAAATAAACAGGGGTTGGATTTCATCATGGTCGATGTAGCGGTATTGATTTCGGGACGGGGCAGCAACCTTCAGGCTCTGCTTGACGCCTGTGCCGACGAAAAATTCCCAGCACGGATTGTCAAAGTCATTTCCAACAACCCGGATGCCCAGGGCCTGAACCGGGCCCGCCGGGCTGGCATCCCCACCGCCGTGGTCAATCACAAGGATTATGAGGACAAACAAGCTTTCGAGGATGCGCTGGACCGGGAACTGACCAGTTGCAAAGCCCAGCTGATTTGTCTGGCAGGATTTATGCGAATTCTGGATGCACGGTTTGTCAATCGTTGGAAAAACCGGATTCTGAATATTCATCCGTCACTTCTGCCAGCCTTCAAGGGATTGCACACCCATGAACGCGCGCTGGAGGCGGGCGTGCGGTTTACCGGCTGCACTGTACATATTGTGCGTCCGGAAATGGATGACGGCCCCATTATTTTGCAGGCGGCCCTGGCCGTCAAACCCGATGAAAGTGCAGAACAGCTCGCCGCCCGCGTTCTGGAGCTTGAACATATCATCTACCCGGAGGCCCTGCGACTGATGGCCAGCGGCGAAGCCCGCGTCGCCGGAGACAAGGTGATTATCGAAACTGCTGCCTATCCCGATGGCGGCTGGATCTGTCCGGTGCCTAAGGCAGAACTGGCGCGAGAGAGCTGATAGTATACCAATAGCTTTGGCGCCACCCGATAAATCGGATACCAACCAAAGACATCAAAACCAGACAACCAAAAGGCCCTCCCTAATGGTCGGGAGGGCCTGTTTTTAATCAACCTGGTCTGCCGTTTCCACGACAGAGACGTCAGATAATACGATACTATCAGCCGACGATTTCTTCGGGCTTAAAGAAAAAGTTGATCTCGATTTCAGCATTTTCGAGAGAGTCGGAACCATGCACGGAGTTTTCCCCGATATTGAGTGCGTATTCTTTGCGGATGGTCCCCGGGGCCGCTTCTTCCGGATTGGTGGCTCCCATGATTTCCCGGTTGCGGGCCACAGCGTCTTCTCCTTCCAGAACCTGAACTACAACAGGGCCAGAAGTCATGAACTCCACCAGTTCGCCGAAAAAGGGACGATCTTTATGCACAGCATAAAACCCCTCGGCCTGCTCCCGGGTCATGCGAATACGCTTGGAGGCGACGACCCGCAAGCCGCCGTCTTCAAGCATCTTGGTGATGGCGCCTGTCAGGTTGCGCTTGGTGGCATCCGGTTTGATAATGGAAAAAGTACGCTGAATAGCCATTCTTCAATCCTTATTCTTGATGAAAGTGATACGGTTTGCGGCGGGTTATAGTGCTTTCCGGTCAAATGTGCAACAGGAGAAATGGTTCCCGAAAATGACACTTTGTTCTTTCCTCCTGGCATGGTAAACCCCTGCCATGCTGACTATTACCGATCTGACATACCGCATTGCCGGCAAAACCCTTCTGGAAGGCGCCAGCCTGAGCCTGCCTGACGGCCATAAAGTGGGGCTGATTGGCCGCAACGGCGTCGGCAAATCCACGCTTTTTAAGCTGGTTCTGGGCGACGCGGAACCAGATGAAGGCGAAATCCGACTGCGCCAGGGCATAAGTGTGGGTCAGGTGGCGCAGGAAGCCCCGGACGGGCCACAAAGCCTTCTGGAAACGGTTCTGGCGGCGCATAAGGAACTGAATGCGCTGGAACAGGAACTCAAGGTTTGTTGCGATCCATTGCGGCTGGCGGAAATTCATGAACGATTAACCGTACTGGATGCCCACAGCGCCGAATCCCGGGCAGCGGAAATTCTGGCCGGGCTGGGCTTTGACAATGCGGCACAACAGCGCCCCTGTCATGATTTTTCCGGCGGTTGGCGCATGCGGGTAGCGCTCGCCTGTACCTTGTTCACACGCCCCGAACTGTTGCTGCTTGACGAACCAACCAACTATCTGGATCTGGAAGGAGTCATGTGGCTGGAAAATTTCATCCGCAGTTATCCCCATACTGTGATGATCATCAGCCATGACCGGGATCTTCTGAACCGGGCCGTGGCTGGCATAGTGCATCTGGAAGACCGGAAACTCACCTATTATGCCGGAACCTATGATGTTTTCGAAAAAACCCAGGCGGAACAACGGCAAATACGCGCCGCCCAAATCAAAAAACAGGAAGCCGCCCGCGCCCATATGCAGAAATTTGTGGATCGCTTTCGATATAAGGCGTCAAAGGCAAAGCAGGCCCAAAGCCGCTTGAAGATGCTGGAAAAAATGGAACCTTTGGCGAAGCTTGGCGCAGAACGAACCGTCACATTGCAGTTCCCCAATCCGGAACAGTTGCCGCCGCCGCTTATGATGCTCGAAAACGTGGCCGTGGGCTATGAACCGGACAAACCCGTCCTAAAGCGGCTTAATCTGCGTATTGACATGGATGACCGCATCGCCCTTCTGGGACAAAATGGCAACGGTAAATCCACCTTTGCCAAACTGCTGTCACGGCGTCTTGACGCCACAAGCGGGCAAATCAAGGCACCGGCAAAACTGCGTATCGGCTATTTCGCTCAGCATCAGAAAGACGAACTGGACCCTTCCGGCACGCCCGTGGAACATATGGCGCGCCTTATGGCCGGTGAAACAGACACCAAAGTCCGCGCCCGTCTTGGCGCTTTCGGTTTCGGGGCCGATAAGGCCGATACGCTGGTTCGGGACCTGTCGGGCGGAGAAAAGGCCCGGCTGCTGTTTGCACTGATGAGCTTTGAGGCGCCGCATCTGATGATTCTGGATGAGCCCACCAACCATCTGGACATGCAAAGCCGTGAAGCCCTGATGCGGGCCATTAATGACTATGAAGGTGCAGTTATCTTGATCAGCCACGATCCCTACCTGGTGGAAGCCTGCGCCGATCGCTTGTGGCTGGTCAAAGATGGCACCATCACCCAGTTTGACGGGGACATGGCGGATTACCGAAAACTGATTCTACAGACCGAGACGCCCTCGGCACCGCCCAAAGGCGGTAACAATCGGAAGAATGAAAAACGAAATGCGGCGCAACAGCGCACCATCCTGGCGCCATTGCGCAAAGCGGTAGAAGAGGCAGAAAGACGGGTTGATGCCCTGACCCGGGAAATCGCCAAATATGACCGGGCACTCAGCAACCCCAAACTTTACGACCCCGATGACCCCAAGGCCAAAGAAGCCCTGACCAAATTCACCCGGGAGAAGGCCGAACTGGAAAAACAGCTTGACCAGGCCGAAATAGACTGGATGGAAAAACAGGACAAGCTGGAGCAGCAGGAAAGTGGATTTTAAAGCCTAGGCTTTTTTGGTCCAGCCCCCGGTTTCGGTCTGTTGCCAATAAGTGAGCGTATGACCGGCTGCTTTATAAGCCTTCCACCTCTGGCGCGCAGCTACCACCATTTCCTCATCGGTTCCGTCGAACATTTCCAGCACCCGTTTATAGGCTGAAAAATCCGATACCGTCGTACCGTCCGTTAGCACCAATATATCCGCCCCGTTGGGGTTTTCTTCCTTGGTGGTCAGGTAAATCGGGTGTTCTTCGGCCCGTTTGCCCCCTTGCATACCATGTGGCAAAAAGCTGGCAGGATCATATGTCCAAAGCGCTGCGTTCAGGTCCTGCATGCGTTCGGTGGATCCTGTGAGGATCACCGCACGGTGTCCCGCCTGCAGAACCTTTTCCAGAAGTTTTGGCAAAGCCCGGGAAAGCGGCTGGCGCTGCAAATGATAAAAGCTGATTTCGGTCATGTGATATACCTTAAACGCCAGCGCGCTTCCCTTTGCCTTAATCCTCGTAATTATCCCGAATCAGCCGGTCAAGGAGACGCACCCCATATCCGGTGGCGCCTTTTTCCGCCAGGTCCGAAGCCTTCTGTTTCCAGGCCGTTCCGGCAATGTCAATATGTACCCACGGCACATCATTGACAAAACGTTGCAGGAACTGGGCCGCAGTAATACTACCGGCATTACGCCCGCCAATATTTTTCATATCCGCCACATCGGAATTGATCAGCTCATCATACGCTTCTCCCAATGGCAACCGCCAGACTTTTTCCTCCACGGCTTCCCCGGCCGCGACAAGTTGCGCCGCCAGTTCGTCGTTGTTGGAAAAAATACCGGCATATTCCTGCCCCAGGGAAATCAGTATGGCCCCAGTCAGCGTGGCCAGATCAATCATCAGTTTGGGCTTGTATTTGTCCTGGGTATACCAGAGCGCATCAGCCAGCACGAGACGGCCTTCTGCATCGGTGTTAATCACTTCAATAGTCTGCCCGGACATGCTGGTAACCACATCGCCGGGCCGCTGCGCCGTGCCAGAAGGCATGTTTTCCACTAGTCCCACAACGCCAACGGCATTGACTTTCGCCTTGCGTCCTGCCAGCGCCTTCATCAAACCGACCACGGCGGCGGACCCGCCCATATCGAATTTCATGTCCTCCATGCCGGCTCCCGGTTTCAGGCTGATGCCACCGGTATCGAACGTGACGCCCTTACCCACAAACGCCAGCGGCGCCTCATCATCGGAAGAACCGTTCCAGCGCATAATGACCAGATGCGATTCACTGGCGCTGCCCTGCCCCACACCCAGCAGCGCGCCCATGCCCAGTTCCTCCATCTCGTCTTCGCCCAGAACTTCCACGTCCACGCCCAGAGCGGACAGCTGCTTGATCTGTTCCGCATAACTTTCGGGATAGATGACATTACCGGGTTCGGAAACCAGATCACGGGCAAAAATCACCCCTTCCGCCACAGCATCCAGAGAGTCATAAAGTGTCGCCGCCGCATCGGTTTCATTCAGCATCACATCCAGGGCAATAACGGATGGCTTTTTCTCTTCCCTTTCCTTGGTGCGATATTTATCAAACCGGTACCGGCGCAGCTTCGCCCCATAAGCCAGATGCGCGGCAAACTCTTCTGGGGTGAATTTGGCTTTTTTCGACGTTTCCACCGCTACCGACAGACGTTCATCCCCGCTCATCATCAGGGAGGCCATGATCTTGCCGCCAATTTTTTCGGCTTTCAGCTCATCAAGCTCATCTTCCTTGCCAAGACCCACAAGGCACAAACGGTTGACCTTCAGGCCGCTTGGCGCAGACAGGCACAGGGTCTGTCCAAATTTTCCTTCATACCGGTCATGTTCCATGGCCCGGCTGATCTGACCGTCTGTTTTTTTATCTACCTGTTTAGCAAACTCGGAAAGTTGCTTTTCCTCATATCCAAAAACGACTAGGCTCCCCTCTTTGGGAAACGTGCTCTCGATAAAGTTAATTTTCATAACTGCCTCAATTCTGTCTATATTGTGCCTGCTCATTAACAGGAATAATTCCCCGACCGGCGATGTTCAAGCAGAAAGTCGGGGCGACATGTCTTTCCTGACCGAAGCTCCGCAATCCGGTCAAGAATACAGATCAAAAGGGAAATAAAGGTAGGCAAGAAAAGCAAAAATCTGTAAAACATGCCCCCATGAAAAAATCGCTGTTCCTGATCACATTGTTATCTTCGGTTTCCGCGGTCGCGGCACAGGGTACCCGCGCGCAAGAAGCATATGGGCCGGCAGCAGACCAGGCGACAACCGAAAGACAGAAAATTGACTTTGCCGCAGACCGGGTCGCCTATGACAGCAAGACCGGCGTCTATACGGCGAGCGGGGATGTTTCATTGTATCAGGGAGGGCGGGTTCTGCATGCCGATGAAATCCGCTATGATGAAAAAACCGGGATGGTGACGGCCCGGGGAGCCATCACCATACGCGATAAGGACGGCAATGTGCTCTACACGGACGAGGCCGTTCTGGAGGAAGGATTTCGCAACGGTTTTATCCGCAATGTGCGTATCCTTTTTTCCGATGATGCCCGCATGATCGCCAAAGAAGGGGAACGGCGTGGCCCCAAAACCACAGTACGCAATGCCACCTACTCCCCCTGCCGCATCTGTCTAGAACAGGGTCCACAGAAACCCGTCTGGCAGATCAGGGCCAAGGAAATCACCCATGACGAGGAAGACAATATCATCCGCTACCGGGATGTTGTTCTGGAAATTGCCGGTATTCCGGTTTTGTATACCCCCTATTTTTCCCATCCGGATCCTTCGGTAAAATATAAGTCCGGCTTTCTTTCACCCGATCTGGGCCGCACCAGCGAATTGGGCGTTTTTGCCCATATTCCCTATTATTTTGCCATAGATTCCTGGCGGGATTTTACGCTGGAACCGATCATCACCAGCAACGAAGGCGTCGTCTTTGGTGGCACATTCCGCCAGCACACGGGTAACGGGCAGTTCAAGGTGAACGGCTCCTTTGCCAATGTGAATGAACGGGATGAAAACCTTGTCAAAACGGGGGATCATGAGATTCGCGGCCATTTTCTGTCCGACGGCGCTTTCAGCCTTGATCATTTCAACCCCTTCGGCTCAGGGGACTGGCAATGGGACTACAAACTGCACTATGTCAGTGATGACACTTATCTGCGGCGCTATTATGCGGATAAATCAGACTTTTTAGAAAGCCATGCCCGCCTGGAACGGTTTTCCGGCAATAATTACGCTGCTCTCGCGTTGTATGGATTTCAAGGCCTGGATGCGGTGGATGAGTTCGAGAAAACCCCGTTGGCGCTGCCCGCCATTGATATCAACATGGTCAGTGATCCCCAGTTTCTGGGCAGCACCTTTTCCGCTAACGCCAATGCCGTTTCCATCTACCGGTTGGAAGGCATGAAGTCTCACCGCGCCAGCCTGGAAGGCAAATGGCAAATGCCGCTGCGCTCCGCCCTGGGGGATTCTTACACCTTTACCGCCAGTGTCAGAGGCGATGTTTATTACAATCAGGATCAGGACCAGCCTGATCTGCCCCAATATGCCGGCGAAGACGGCACCTATACCCGCCTTTTGCCCTATTTTGCTGTCGACTGGCGTCTGCCCTTCATCAAAAACGGGGAGACAACCCAGCAGATCATCGAACCACTGGTTTCAGTAGTGGTCGCGCCGGAAAACAAGAATATTCCGGAAATCCCCAATGAAGACAGCCGCAATTTCGAATTTGATGAAAACAACCTGTTCAGTCATAACAGGCATAACGGCTATGACCGCTGGGAAGGCGGCACGCGCGTCAATTTCGGGGTGCGCTACAGCCTGTATTCCAGCCAGTTCAACCTTCAGGCCACATTGGGACAGAGTTACCGCATCAATGACGAGGAGGATTTCCCGGTCGGTTCCGGTTTTGACGGCAATCTGTCCGATTTTGTCGGACGCCTGGATGTGTCGTGGGGAGACTATATCGACTATGTACATCGCTTCCGGCTGGACAAAAACACCTTTGCCCTGAGGCGCAACGAGCTTATCCTGTCCGGCGGTCTGAAATGGTTCCGGGCCTCTGTCCGCTATCTTGACCTGGATAGGGACACCACTGATCTGAGCGGTACTGAACTGCTCAATCGCCGGGAATTGGGCTTTGGCGGCGAATTTTACCTGGATCGGCAATGGACACTGCATGGCAGCCTGGTGCAGGATCTGTTGAATGACGATACGATCTCCTATGATGCCGGTCTGTTGTATAAAAATGAATGTCTTGAGTTCGGGTTACGGTATGAACGGCGGTTTACCTCTGACAGAGATATCACGCCGTCCAATACCATTCATTTCCGTCTCATCTTAAAGAATCTGGGATAGAGCCGTTTTTTGATTTTATTCCGGCAAGATAACGTATATGAAAAAGAACACACAAAATATGGCAAGCGGGATAATCATGTTTGGACGAGTTAAGATTTTTGTGAAAATTGTATTATGTGCCGTGTTAGGATCCCACCTGTTTCTTGCCCAAGCAGCACAGGCGCAACAGGCACAGGCCCAGCAGCTCGATGACGTCCAGCAGATCGTGGCCATTGTAAATGATCAGGTGATCTCCCTTTATGACCTGAAACAACGGGTTCTGCTGTTTATTATTTCATCAGGCATGCGGGAATTGAGCGCGCAGGAACAGCAATATCTTCAACAGCAGGCACTGCAAAGCCTCATCGACGACAAGCTGAAAATTGCCGAAGCCGCCAAATATAAGGCCGTGATTTCCAAAGAGGAACAGGAAGAGGCCTTTGCCAGCTATGCCAAACAGTTCAACCTTTCGCCGGAAGAATTTGAAAAACAGCTCAATCAGGCCGGTATCGACAAAAAGTCCATGCTGCAACAAATCGAAGCCAGCCTTGCCTGGGAACAGGTGGTTGGTGGTCTTCTGATGCCGCAGGTCAGCGTGACAGACGAAGAAATCTATAACGTCATTGAACGTTTTGAAAGCAACAAAGGACAGGATGAATATCTGGCTCGGGAAATATTTCTCCTAGTCACAGACAACGATCGTCGGGAAGAAACCCGCCAGGCCGCCCTGCAAATCATTGAGCAACTGGAAAAAGGCGCCGCCTTCCAGGTGATGGCGCGTCAGTTTTCCCAGTCCACCACCTCTGCCGTGGGCGGCGATATGGGCTGGGTTATGAAAACGGAACTGCCAAAAGAAATTGCTTCGGCCCTTTCGGGAATGAAAAAGGGCGAAATTTCGGATCCGATCGAAACCGAAGACGGTTTCTATATCCTGCAATTGGTGAACAAACGCCAAATTCTAACCCCGAGCCCCGAAGACACCACCGTAACCCTCAAACATATGTTCTTCCAGATTTCTGATCAGGCCGAGGCAGAAGAAGTAAAGGCACTGGAAAAAGCCGTGCAAGAAGCTTCCGGAAAAATTGACGGCTGTGAAAATGTCGAGGCCCTGGCCGAAGATCTTGACGCCAAAGACAGCGGCACGCTGGGCACCCTGAAAATCGGCGATATGCCCGAACGTCTGCACACTCCGCTGCTGGAAACAGCCGTGGGCAAGGCCACTGCGCCCCTTAAAGAGAGCGGCGGATACCGGATCTTTATTGTATGTGACAAAAAAGCTCCCGAAGTTCAGGTGCCAGATTATGAAACCGTACAAAACACCCTGACCAATCAGCGCGTGGGCCTGATTGCCCGCCGCCATTTGCGGGACCTGCGACGCGATGCCATTATCGACTACCGCTAACCCAAACTCTGTCAAACCAGACGGCGGCCCCTTACCGCTGGCCGTCACCATGGGCGAACCGGCGGGTATTGGGCCGGAAATCATTCTCAAGGCCTGGGACCGGCGCCAAGAGGAAAACCTCGCCCCCTTCGTAGTCCTTGGTGCCAAGGACGTGTTACACCAATATGCCCCTGACCTCCCGCTGGTCTCAGTCACCAGCCCCCGCGACTGTCCTGCCATTTTTGACAAGGCCTTGCCGGTTCTGGACCTGCCCTGCCCGTCAAGAATCACGCCAGGTCAGCCCGATAAAACCAGTGCCCCTCAGGTCATCGACGCCATTGACCGGGCCGTGGAACTGGTTTTTGCAGGAGAAGCCCGCGCCGTGGTCACCGCCCCCATACAAAAATCAGTTCTTTATGAAGCGGGATTTGACTGTCCCGGGCATACGGAATATCTCGCCCGCCTGTGCAACGCGCATACCGGCAAGCCCCACCAAGCCGTCATGATGCTCGCCAGTACACTGACGGCGACTGATACCCTGCGTGTGGTGCCGCTGACTATCCATGTGCCCCTGAAAGATGTACCAGCCCTGATCACCGCAGAGCTGCTCAGTCAGACGCTTGAAATACTGCATATGGCCTTGCACCAGGATTTTGCCCTTTCCTCTCCACGCATTGCGGTCGCCGGCCTCAACCCCCATGCAGGGGAGGATGGCGGCCTGGGACAAGAAGAACAAGATATCATCCTCCCCACATTGAACCGGTTGCGCCGCAAGGGGCGTATACTCCAGGGCCCCTTGTCTGCCGATATCCTGTTTCATGCGAACGCCCGGAAAAATTATGACGCCGTATTATGCATGTATCATGACCAAGCTCTGATTCCCCTGAAAACCCTGGATTTTGAAGGCGGGGTGAATATCACCTTGGGACTGCCGATCATTCGCACCAGTCCTGACCACGGCACGGCACTGAATATTGCCGGACAGAATCAGGCCAATCCGCAAAGTTTCATCAACGCCCTGAAGATGGCGGAACTGATGGCCGCCAACAGGACCATGCGATGACGGCCCTGTATTCAGACGACGGCCTGCCCCCTATCCGTGACGTGATCCGGGACTTCGGGCTTGCAGCCAAAAAGTCCCTGGGCCAGAATTTTCTTACTGACCTTAACCTGACCGGTAAAATTGCCCGGGCGGCAGGGGATCTGTCCAACAGTATTATTTATGAAGTGGGGCCCGGTCCCGGGGCGCTGACCCGCGCCCTACTCATGAACGGCGCCCACAAGGTGGTGGCCGTGGAAATGGACGAACGCTGCATTGCGGCCCAGCAACAGATCGCCGCCGCCTATCCCGGCCGTCTGGATATCATAGAAGGTGATGCCCTGAAGATGGATGAGCCCGCCCTGATCGGAGAGACGGGAGACAAAACCGTCCGCATTGTGGCCAACCTGCCCTATAATGTGGGCACTGCATTGCTGGTCAAATGGCTGACCCTTGAAAAATGGCCCCCCTGGTATGCGTCCCTGACCCTGATGTTCCAGAAGGAGGTGGGAGACCGCATTGTGGCCGCCCCTCGCAGCAAAGCGTATGGCCGCCTCAGCGTTCTGGCCCAGTACCGGGCCCATGCCCGGCGTTTGTTTGATGTGCCCGCCCGGGCCTTTGTGCCGCCGCCGAAAGTCACCAGTTGCATCGTCGGCATCACGCCCGTCGCAGAACGCGCCAGCACCCCGTCACAGAAGGTGCTTGAAAAAGTGGTTTCCGCCGCCTTCAGCCAACGCCGCAAAATGCTGCGTGCCAGCCTGAAAGGACTTGGCGTTGATCCTCTGCCCCGGCTTCAGGCCGCCGGGATTGCGGAAACGGCCCGTGCCGAAGAACTTACCATCGACGACTTCTGCCGTCTGGCCCGGGTATATGAGATGTAAAATCCATCTCTAGAGTGAATTAAGTCAATCTATTCACAATTCACTCTAGCCGGCGTGAGATGAGTTATATAGAGGCTTACGCTTCGCCCATCAGTTCCTTGACAAAGTCCACAAGGCCCGTCTGGCGTTCCCGTTTCAGACGCTCTGCCCTGAGAATAGCGAACAGTTCCTGTTCTGCCTCTTCCAGATCATTATTAATGATCACATAATCATATTCTGCCCAGTGGCTGATTTCCTGGTTGGCTTTACTCATGCGTTTTGCCACCACTTCGTCGGAGTCCTGAGCACGGCTTTTCAGGCGCCGTTCCAGTTCCTTCTTGTTCGGCGGCAGAATAAAGATCCGCACCAGATCGCCTTTGGTTTTCTGCGCCAATTGCTGGGTCCCCTGCCAGTCAATGTCAAACAGAATGTCCTTGCCCTGTTTCAGGGCGGCCTCTACCGGTGCGGCAGGCGTGCCGTAATAATTGTCAAATACCTTGGCATGTTCCAGGAAACCGTCCTCGGCCACCAGTCTCTCAAACTCCGCAACGCTCACAAAATGGTAATCCCGGCCATCCACTTCACCTGGACGGGGCGAGCGGGTGGTGGTGGAGATCGACATGGTGATGTCAGGATCCTTTTCCAGTAGACGCCGGCTCAGGGTGGATTTCCCCGCCCCGGACGGTGAAGACAGAACCAGTAACAATCCCCGGCGCCGAATATTGGTCATCTACTCCTACTCCACATTCTGGACCTGTTCCCGCAACTGATCAATGGCCGCTTTGAGCGCCAGACCGATTTCCGTCAGGCGGATATCCGGCGATTTACTGCATAACGTATTGGCTTCACGATTGAATTCCTGTGTCAGAAAATCCAGCTTACGCCCCACAGGCCCATCCTGTTGTACATGTTTACGGGCGGCCTTGAGGTGTGCCTCAAGGCGATCAAGTTCCTCCTTGACGTCCGCTTTGGTGGCCAGAATGGTCACCTCCTGGGCGATCCGGTCCGCATCGAACCCTTTATTGTCCTCCAGCAGGGCATTGACCTTTTCAAGGAATTTATCCCGGATTACAGCCGGCAGGTCAGCGGCCAGACGATTGGCCGCTTTCACCTGGGCTTCGATTTCATCAAGAATTTTCGTCAACATTTCGGCCGTGGCCCGCCCTTCGCCCCGGCGACTGTCTTTCAGGGCCTCAAGAGCCTCACCCAGGCTGGCTTCAAGGGCCTGGTCCCGTTCTTTAAGATGCGCTTCGTCTTCTGTACCATCCACGATCCGCACCACATCCCGCACGGTCAGTAGGGCAGCGATGTCGGGCTGCGGCAAATGATGTTTGGCACTGGTTTCCATGACAATATCCACAAGCTGATCAAGCGCCTGTTGATTGATCTCAACCTGAACATCTGCACTGTCGCGCTGCATTTGTAGATTGACATTCAGACTGCCACGGGCGATATGTTTTTTCACCAGGTTGCGAACAGTCTGATCCAGAACCTCAAACCCATTGGGCAGACGACACCGGATGTCAAGACCGCGGCTGTTCACACTACGGATTTCCCAGGTCCAGTGATAAGTTTCCCACTGCCCCTGAACGCGGGCAAATCCCGTCATGCTGGATAAAGTCATTTGCGCTAGCCTGTATGTTGAGTATATTCCGTTTCCTTGGGCACAGCTATAGCAGGAACTGTTACAGAAGGAAATCCCCAGATGAAAAATCCCCGGTCCCTCCTCATCACCGGCGCCAGCAGCGGCATTGGCGCAGCGCTTGCCCTGGAATATGCCGCCCCCGGTGTAACATTATACCTTTCTGGACGGGATAAAGGGCGTCTGGAGGCCGTCTGCCGGGCCTGCCGTGATAAGGGCGCCAGGGCCGAAGGCCGGGTTCTAGATGTCACGGATCGCAAGACCATGGCGGCCTGGATACAGGAAGCCGACGCCCAAACTCCGCTGGATCTGGTCATTGCCAATGCGGGCATCGCCAAGTCTTATCACCGGGATGTGGATCTGGCACAACATACCGCGGATATTTTTGCCGTTAATGTAAATGGTGTGTTTCATACTGTTCACCCAGCGCTGGAATTGATGCGTCGGCGCAAGCGCGGTCAAATCGCCATAATGGCATCACTTGCCGGGTATCGAGGCATGTCTTCCGCACCGGCTTATTCCACCAGCAAAGCGTGTGTCAAAGCTTATGGGGAAGCCTTGCGCGGGGCCTACTGGCGGGACGGCATTGAAATCAATGTGATTTGCCCGGGGTTTGTGACAAGCCGTATCACCGAACGCAACAAGTTTCCTATGCCTTTTCTGATGAGCGCAGAAAAAGCCGCCCGACTCATCCGTCGAGGGCTCGCCCGCAACAGGGCCCGCATCAGTTTTCCCTGGCAACTGGCCTTGTTTCTTGAGGCGCTGTTGCGGCTGTTACCGGAAAGCATTCTGGATCGGACTTTCCGCCGCTTGCCCGATAAAAGTTAGAGTGAATCTTGATGAGAGGACCTGGAGTGAATTGAGTCAACCTATTCACAATTCACTCTATGCCACCAAAAACTTAAGGGGCCCGTAAAGGCCCCTTAAACACAAAGTAATGTAACCGTCAGGATTTCGGTTTATCTTCCTGATGATGTTCCTCGTCCTCCATTGCCGGGTTTTCGTGTTTCCCGGCCTCTTCCGCCTCATCTTCCAGAACCTCCCCGGTTTCTTCGCCGGCGGCAGGCGTCAGTTTCTGGGCTTCTTCAGCGGCCTTATCCATTTTTTCTTTATGGTAGACTTCCACATCATCATGCCCTTTGTCCGGGCCAGCAGCAAAAAGGGCCGCTGGGCTCAATGCCAGCCCCGCAAACGCCGTGCTGGCAAGAAGAACATGTCCAATTTTTTTCATTACCCGATAGTCTCCCATAATATTTCTCCTGTCTAAAGTTATGATGGAAATTCACTTCCCTAAAACGCAGGATTTACTAACAACATCTGATCTTTTTACGAAAATATGGTGTCATTAAGGCAGGGGAGACAGGAGAGATCAAATAAGGCTCAGGGCAGTCATTTATCAGCCTTTTTTTGCCGTTCCAGTTGTCTGAGATGACGAACATTGCGCAGATGTTCTTCATTGGTGACCGCAAAGCTGTGCCCGCCGGTCCCGTTGGCAACAAAATACAGTTCATCCGTGGGCAAAGGATGTAGAACCGCCCGGATGGAGGCTTTGCCGGGATGGGCAATAGGGGTGGGCGGCAGGCCACGAATTAGATAGGTATTGTAAGGGGTCTCGGTCCGAAGATCCTGTTTGGAGAGCGGCCGGTCAAGACTGCCCGAAGAATCGAGACCATAAATCACCGTAGGGTCCGTCTGCAACCGCATCCCCTTGCGCAGACGGTTGATGAACACCCCGGCGATCCGGGCCCGTTCCTCTTCAAGAGCGGTTTCCTTCTCCACAATACTGGCCAGGATCAGGGCCTCTTCCGGACTGTTTAATGGCAGATCCGGATCGCGCCGGGACCATTCGTCCAACAGGAAGTCACGTTGGCGTTTCTGCATTCGTTGGATCAAACTGTTACGGTCGTCATTGCGTACATAAAGATAGGTTTCTGGCATCAGGCTGCCTTCCGCAGGCGGTGCAACAATCTCCCCGCTGAGATTCTCAAGGGAATTAAGATATGACACCACCTGATGGCTGGTCCAGCCTTCCACAATGGTCAGCTTGTGCTGTATGACAGCGCCAGAAGCAAAAAGACGCATGATACCGGACATGGTTGCCCCCGTGGGGATCAGATATTCTCCGGCTTTAAGCCGTTTATCATGCCCGGCAAGCCTCACCCCAAGCCGAAAGATGTCTGCATTGCTGATCATTCCCCTGCGTTCCAGGTCCTGCGCAGTCCTTGCCACCCCCTGCCCCGGTTCCAGAACATAAACACGATCTTCCTGCATCACTGATTTTGTAGTGAATTCCCGATACCCCAGATAGGCGAACAGCGCCGCAAAGGCGACGCTGCCAAAAAGCAAGAGAAAAATATATTTTTGAAACCCCCGCATGGGGTATCAGACCGCTTTCATGATAATGGAGGCATTGGTGCCGCCAAAACCAAAGCTGTTGCTGAGCACGGCCCTGATTTTCTTCTGCTGGGCTTCATGCGGGACCAGGTTAATGCCCTCCACCCCTTCAGACGGATTGTCCAGGTTAAGCGTGGGCGGCACTTCGCCTCTGTTCATGGCCAGAATGGCAAAGATCGCTTCCGTACTACCCGCCGCGCCCAAAAGATGGCCAATAGCCGATTTGGTGGACGACATGGCAATTTTGCCCGCCGCATCCCCGAACAGACGCTTGACCGCGGCAAACTCCAGTTCATCCCCAAGCGGCGTCGAGGTGCCATGCGCGTTCACATAATCAATATCATCCGGTGTCAGGCCCGAACGTTTCAATGCCATTTCCATGGCCCGATAGCCGCCATTGCCATCCGGAGCCGGCGCCGTGACATGATAGGCATCCCCCGACAAGCCATACCCCACAATTTCGGCATAGATTTTGGCCCCGCGCGCCTTGGCATGTTCATATTCTTCCAACACCACCATACCGGCCCCTTCGCCAATGACGAACCCGTCGCGATCCCGGTCCCAAGGACGGGAGGCCTTTTCGGGGGTGTCATTGAAATGGGTGCTCAACGCCTTGGCCTGGGCAAAACCGGCCACCCCGATCCGGCAAATGGCGGCCTCCGCCCCCCCGGCCAGCATCACATCCGCGTCATCCAGGGCAATCAGGCGGGCAGCATCGCCCAGGGCATGGGTGCCCGTGGCACAGGCCGTCACCACCGCATGATTTGGACCTTTAAGACCGTAACGGATGGACACATTCCCGGAAATCAGGTTAATCAGACAGCGCGGAATAAAATGCGGGCTAACCCGACGCACACCACGTTCATGCATGTTGATGGCTTCATCCTGAATGCCCGGCAGGCCTCCAATCCCGGACCCGGCCAGCACGCCGGTGCGGCACCGTTCTTCTTCGGTTTCCGGCATCCAACCGGAATCTTTCAATGCCATGTCAGAAGCAGCAATCCCATAGAGAATGAAATCATCAATGCGACGGCGGTCCTTGGCGCTCATCCAATCATCCGGATTAAAGGTTCCGTTCGTCCCGTCGCCATACTTCACCTCACAGGCGATTCTGGACGACAGATCAGATGCATCAAACTTGGTAATGGGTCCGGCACCGGACTCACCGGCAATAAGACGTTTCCAGGTTTCTTCAACCCCTGTGGCCAGGGGTGTGACAAGACCAAGGCCGGTGACTACCACTCGTCTCATTCTCTTAACCTCTTATTGTTTCTCTTCTCAGGATGTCATATTCCGCAAATATGACAAAGCCGCGACAATGCTGCACCTGGCTGAGAAGGATAACAGAATTGCGCGGCATTGATAAAGGGCTGGTTTACAGCGAGTTACGCGTTGGCGCTGATAAAATCAATGGCGTCCTTAACGGTCAGGATTTTTTCAGCGGCATCATCGGGAATTTCGCATCCGAATTCTTCTTCAAAAGCCATAACCAGCTCAACGGTATCCAGGCTGTCAGCTCCCAGATCGTCAATGAAGCTGGCTTCATTGGTCACTTTGTCTTCTTCAACGCCGAGATGCTCGACAACAATTTTTTTAACGCGCTCAGCTACGTCACTCATATTTCTTTCCCTAAGTTCTGTGGATCCTCCAGATCCGGTTATAAACAAAACTATACCTGGCGAACCAGTATTTAATACCCCAAGATCGGTGATAGAAAAAGGCATTCTTGTGACTTTTTGCCACCAAACTGAAACATTTGCAGTTTTCGCAGGCTACCTAGCACAGATTTCCCGGCTTTGCCAATATAATATTGGCTCAATAATATCTCAGCCCAAGAATATCGTCAGCCCAGACACATTAATCCTGTTCCGCCCTTGGGGCAGTTTCAGATCATTGCCATGCCGCCATTAATATGTAAGGTCTGCCCGGTAATATAGGCAGCTTCTTCACTGGCCAGATACACCACGCCCGCAGCAATATCCCCTCCCGTGCCCAGACGCCCCATCGGCACACTATTCAGAATCCGTTCCTTCTGTCCCTCGTCCAGAGCGTCGGTCATGGGGCTTTCGATAAAGCCCGGGGCAATACAGTTCACGGTAATGCCGCGACTGGCCACTTCCTGGGCCAGAGACTTGCTCATACCGATCAGGCCAGCCTTGGAGGCCGCATAATTGGCCTGCCCCGGATTGCCGGTCACCCCTACCACGGACGTAATATTGATAATGCGACCAAAGCGGCGTTTCATCATGCCCCGCATCAGCGCTTGGGATAACTTGAATGCGGCTTTAAGATTCACCTGCTGTACCAGATCCCAATCCTCGTCCTTCAGGCGCATGGCTAGATTATCCCGGGTAATACCCGCATTATTCACCAGAATATCCACGCGCCCCAGGGCTTCTTCAGCAGCTTTGGGCAAGGCCTCCACCGAAACCGGATCGCTGAGGTTTGCCGGCACGACATAGGCCCCGTCCCCCAATTCCGCCGCCAGGGCCTCAAGCGGTTCCATACGGGTTCCTGAAAGCGCCACTTTGGCGCCCTGCTGAAACAAAGCCATGGCGATGGCTTTGCCAAGACCGCCGGAGGCGCCCGTCACCAGCGCGCATTTATCCTCCAGGTTAAACATCATCTGTCTCCCAAAAATTTCGATATATCATTTTCAAGACTTCAAGGACGTGGCGAAAGCCTCAATATCCGTCGGAGTCTGCAAGGATAGGCCGGTCAATGAGCGATCAATGCGCCGCACCAGACCGGTCAGAACCTTGCCGGCGCCGGCTTCCACAAAACTGTCCACGCCTAGTTCGGCCATTTTCAACACACTTTCCCGCCAGCGCACCCGTCCAGTGACCTGTTCCACCAGAAGGCGGCGGATCACCTCCGGGTCATTTTCCGGCGCGGCTGTCACATTGGCAATAACCGGTACCACCGGCGCCTGAATGGCCGTCTCCTTGAGCGCAGCCTCCATTTCCTCGGCCGCAGGCTGCATCAGGGCGCAATGGAACGGGGCGCTCACAGGCAACAGAACACCTTTCATTGCCCCCTTTTCCTTGGCCAGCGGAATGGCCCGCTCGACGGCCGCTTTCGTGCCGCTGATCACCACTTGGCCGTTCGCATTATCATTCGCTGCCGTACACACCTCGCCGTCCTGTACGGCCTCCTTCACCACAGCCTCCACATCGGCCATCTCCAGCCCGAGAATCGCCGCCATGGCACCCTCGCCCACCGGAACCGCCCGCTGCATGGCTTCCCCCCTCAGCCGCAGCAATTTCGCGGCATCAGAAAGAGTCAGCGCGCCAGCCGCCGTTAAGGCGGAATATTCACCAAGGGAATGCCCGGCCACATAGGCGGCAGCGGTGGCCAGCGGCACGTCAAAATCCTTTTCCAGAACCCTGATCACGGCAATACTGACCGCCATCAGCGCCGGCTGAGCATTATGGGTCAGGGTGAGGTCTTCCTGCGGTCCCTCAAACATTACCCGGCTCAAATGTTCACTCAAAGCGTCGTCCACTTCCTCAAAAACCTGAGCGGCCACAGGCATGTTTTCCGCCAGTTCCCGGCCCATGCCAACGGTCTGACTGCCCTGTCCCGGAAAGGTGAATGCACGTGTCATGACTATTTTGTCCCTCATAGATGTCAAATAAAGGTTGCTTATCTCATAACGCCTACCCTGAAACTGTCAAGAAGACTTGCAAAAAAGCCTTACCTTCCGCCGCAAGACCCTTTAATATAAGGGCCCTCAGGCCCATAAAGACACTTCAGGCGCGCCGTCTTATAAAGCCCGCGTTTTTTTTGGCGAAAGGGCTTGTTTTTGGCGGTGTTTGTTGTATAGTCCGCGCCTTCTGCAGCAATTTTTTGCGGCAGAAGCGGTCCGGTTAATTGTGTAATGTGGCCATCTGATATTCGTGTCCACCCCGGGCAAGGACTTTTAACTGGTAGTTTAAAGGAAACCCGATGCCTTATTATGAATTTACATATATCGCACGGCAGGATATCCAACCCCAACAGGTTGATGCGATTACCGAAGATCTGACAAAAGTTATTGAAAATAACGGTGGTAAAGTTACCAAATCAGAATATTGGGGTCTTCGCAATCTTGCCTATCGTATCAAGAAATACAAAAAGGGTCATTATGTTCACCTGAACATTGACGGCCCGGCTCAGGCCATTTCAGAACTGGAACGCAATTCCCGCATCCATGAAGACCTGATCCGTTACATGACGGTCCGGGTTGAAGAACTGGAAGAAGGGGATTCCGTCATGATGCGCTCCAAGGAGCGTGGCGGCCGCGGCGAAGACTAACCCAGTAGAAAGGATTACCCATGTCAGAGAAAAAAGATACCCCCCGCGCAGGCGGTTTCTCACGTCGCCCCTTCTTCCGGCGCCGTAAGTCATGCCCCTTCTCCGGGGAAAATGCCCAGACCATTGACTATAAGGACGTGCGTCTGCTGTCCAAATACATTTCCGAACGTGGCAAGATCGTCCCCAGCCGGATTACCGCCGTTTCTTCCAAGAAACAGCGCGAGCTGGCCCGGGCCATCAAACGGGCACGTAACCTGGCCCTGCTGCCTTATGTGGTTCAATAAGGAGACAAAACATGCAAGTCATTCTTCTTGAACGTATCGCCAAGCTGGGACAGATCGGGGATGTGGTGAGCGTTAAGGACGGTTATGCCCGTAACTTCCTGCTGCCGCAGAACAAGGCCCTGAGAGCCACGAAGGCCAACCTCGATTATTTCGAGGCTCAGCGCAAGGAAATTGAAGCCCGCAATCTGGAAGCCAAAAAAGAGGCCGAAGCAGTTGCTGCGAAAATGGACAATGTTTCCGCCATTATTATCCGCAGCGCCGGGGATTCCGGACAGCTTTACGGTTCTGTGTCTTCCCGGGACATTGCCGCAGCCCTCGTGGAACAAGGCTATCAGGTAAACCGCAACCAGATCGTTCTGGATCGGGCGATCAAATCCATCGGCATTTACGCCATCGAAATCCGTCTGCACCCGGAAGTCAGCGTCACCGTTTCCATCAATGTGGCCCGTTCCAAGGATGAAGCGGAAATTCAGGCCAAAGGCGAAGAAGTCCGGGCCCGCGAAGCTGCCGAAGAGATTTCCGTCGAAGACTATTTCGAAAAACCGGAAGAAGTTATTGAAGAGCTTTCCGCGGAAGCCACAGAAGAAGCTTCTGAACCCGAAGCTGAAACTGAGGCCGAAGCTACGGAGACAGAAGAAGAAAACAAAAGCGAATAGTCTTTTTTCCCCTTATCGAATTTCAAAAGGCAGCCATTTGGTTGCCTTTTTTCATGCTTATGAACTATGATGTCCCCTATAGAATCGGAGATCAGAAAACGTTATGGCAGACAACCCGGAAATCCCCAGCACTCCTCTCGACAAAGACACCAATGTCATCGCCTATAATGCTGCGAAATTCCGTGAAATCCCCCATAACCTCGAAGCGGAACAGGCGCTGCTTGGCGCAATTTTATCCAATAATGACGCCATTGCCCAGGTTCAGGATTTTCTGGAAGCCCAACATTTTGCCAATGCCGCCCATCAAAAAATCTATGAGGCCTGCCGCAAACTGATCGAAAAAGGCATGATTGCCTCGCCGGTCACCCTGAAACCTTATTTCGAGCAGGAAGAAACCCTGGAAGAGGTGGGCGGGGCGGCGTATCTGGCCTCTCTCGTAGGCTCGTCCATCAGCATCATCAATGCCGCCGATTACGGCCAGATCATCTACCAGATGGCGCTCAAACGCGAATTGATCAAGATCGGCACCGATATTGTCAACGACGCCTATGATCATGATCTGGACAAAAACGCTCAGGATCAAATTGAAAACGCTGAACGGGCGCTTTATTCCCTGGCCGAAACCGGGGCCAGCGAGGGCGGCTTCAAAAGTTTTGCCAAGGCCGCGGCAGAAGCCGTACAAGTCATTGAAATTTCCCGAAAAAACGCCGGGAAACTGTCAGGCGTGACAACCGGTTTTACTTCCATCAACAATCATATTGGCGGGTTGCATAAATCCGACCTGGTTATTCTGGCGGGCCGTCCCGCCATGGGAAAAACGGCGCTTGCCACCAATATCGCCTTCAACGCCGCCAAGGCCTATCTGGAACAGGCCCGCGCCGGCATTCCTCATGAAGAAAACCGCGGCGCGGTGGTGGCATTTTTCTCTCTGGAAATGTCTGCTGATCAGCTGGCCACCCGTATTCTTGCGGAACAGGCGCAACTGCCGTCCCAGGATCTGCGCAAAGGTCAACTCAATCAGGAGCAGTTCAACCGGCTTGCCCGCACCGCACAGGAGATTGAGGAACTGCCGCTGTTTATCGACGACACCCCTCAGCTTACCATTGGCGGCCTGCGCACCCGGGCGCGCCGCCTGCAACGCCAGCATGGTGTCGGGTTGGTGATTGTGGACTATCTGCAATTGTTGCGCGGAGGCAATGACAGAGGCAGAGGCCCGGAAAACAGGGTCCAGGAAATTTCCGAAATTACCCGTGGCCTCAAAGGCTTAGCCAAAGAACTTCAGATTCCGGTTCTGGCCCTTTCTCAGCTCAGCCGAACCATCGAATCCCGGGACAACAAACGCCCCCTTCTGTCTGACCTGCGTGAATCCGGGTCTATTGAGCAGGATGCGGATATGGTGACTTTTGTTTACCGCCCGGAATATTACCTGCACCAGCAACAGCCTGACCCCGGGACACCGGAACATGTGACCTGGTTGGAGGAATGCGACAAAATGTTGGGCAAGGCCGAATTCATCATCGGGAAACAGCGTCACGGCCCTACCGGCATTATTGAATTGCGTTTTAACAGCGAAACCACCAAATTTTCCGACCCGCCCATGGCGGACGATCATTTACCGGAGCGCAATTTCTGATGACTTCCGACATGATGATCCCGGAGGCAACCATATGGGAACTTCCTTCGGATTGCCAGGCCAGTTTGACCATTGACCTGCCGGCAATCGTTGAAAATTATCAAACCATTAGGCGACTGGCGAACGATATCGAGGCCGCCGCGATGGTCAAGGCCGACGCCTATGGCACGGGAATCGAAAGGGTCGCCCCCGCATTATATCACCATGCGGGCTGTCGCCAGTTTTTTGTCGCCAATCTGGCGGAAGCCGTGAAATTGCGCCGGCACGTGCCACAAGCGGTCATTTATGTGCTGAATGGAATTTTCCCGGGGCATGAAACAGTATTCCGGGATCATGACCTGCGCCCGGTTCTCAATACGCCGGAACAGCTGGCCTTCTGGAGAGAACTTGGCGGGGGGGCGCCCTGTGCCCTACATTTTGATACCGGAATCAACCGGCTTGGTTTTTCTCCCGAACAGACAGAAAGACTATTGAATACGCCGGAACCCCTGAACGCGTTGACGATCCGTCTGGTTATGAGCCATTTGGCCTGTGCCGATATGACCGATCACCCGCTGAACGAAAAACAGCGCCATGCCTTCCACAAAATATGTGAGGCCTTCCCGGACTGCCCGGCGAGTCTTGCCAATTCTGCCGGTATTCTCCTGGGGCGAAGCTACCATTTTGACTTGTTGCGGCCGGGCCTGTTGATGTTCGGCGGCAATCCTGCCATCCCGGCCCCCTTGCCGGAGGGCATCCGCCCGACCTGCACCATCACCGGTAGAGTATTACAGATCCGCCAGTTGGAAAAAAACATGACAGTGGGATATGGAGCGACCTGGACCGCCCCGAACAGTCGGCGCATCGCCATTGTCAATGTGGGATATGCGGACGGATATCTTCAGAAATTTAACAATACGGGACGGGCCTTTATCGACGGCGTAGACGTGCCGGTAGTGGGCCGGGTATCCATGGACATGCTGGCCCTTGACATCAGCGACGAAAAACTCAGTACCGTCAAGGTCGGACAGGAAGTAGAGCTTTTGGGGCCGCACATTACACTTGAAAAGGCGTCTGAACTGTCTAACCTAAGCCAATATGAAATTCTGACAGGGGTGAGAGAGCGTTATCAACGGATCTATATCCCCATAGATTAACTGACAGATTTACTGTAAAGCGGATCATAAGCATAATGAATTTTCTTGCCATTATCGGGCGTGTGGTTTTTCTGTTCCTACAAGCCGCCGGGCGCGTCGGCCTGTTTGCTACTGCTTCGGTGAGCCACATGTTTGCCCCCCCCTATTATCTGCGGTCCTTGGTCCGGCAAATGATGACCGTAGGGTATTATTCCCTGCCGGTGGTGGGATTGACGTCGTTGTTTACCGGTGCCGCGCTGGCGCTCAATATTTATGAAGGCGGCTCTCGTTTTAATGCGGAAAGCGTGCTGCCCAGCATCGTCGTGATCGGCATTGTGCGCGAACTGGGTCCGGTGCTGTGTGGTCTGATTGTTGCCGGACGTGTCAGCGCCGCCATGGCCGCCGAAATCGGCACCATGCGGGTCACGGAACAGATTGACGCCTTGGCCACCCTGTCCACGGACCCCTTTAAATATCTGATTGCGCCGCGGGTTCTGGCCACCACCATCATGATGCCGTTCATGCTGGTGATCGTGGCGGATACCATCGGCGTGTTCGGCGGTTTTTTAATTGCCACAGGCAAGCTGGGGTTTAATCCCAGCACCTATATCACCACCACCGTGGACTTTCTGGAACAGATTGACGTCATGGCCAGCCTGACCAAAGGCGCCGTTTTTGGATTCATGTTATCCCTGATGGGCTGTTATCACGGTTATTACAGCCGCGGCGGCGCCCAGGGCGTAGGGGTTGCCACCACCAATGCTGTGGTGTCCGCCTGTATCCTGATCTTGCTTTCCAACTATATTGTGACAGAGATGTTTTTCGGCACATGAACAAATCTTCCCCTATACATCAGCCCAAAATCAGCCTTCAGGGCGTTCGCAAACAGTTCGGGCGCAAAACCGTACTGGAAAACATCAACCTGGACATCATGCCCGGGGAATCCATGGTGATCATCGGCGGCTCGGGCTCCGGAAAATCCGTTACGCTGAAATGTATCCTCGGGCTTTTACATCCGGACGGGGGCAGCATCAAAATCGACGGCCAGGAAACCGTAGGGATGAAAAACCGGGACCGGCGCAAAATTCTGCGCAAATTCGGTATGCTGTTTCAGGGCGCGGCGTTGTTTGACAGCCTACCGGTCTGGGAAAATGTCGCTTTTGGTCTTCTTGCGGAAAAAAGCGTCAGCCGCAAGGAAGCCCGGGACGTCGCCATTGAAAAACTGCGCCGGGTAGGGCTTGAACCGGACGTGGCGGATTTGAGTCCCGCAGAACTGTCCGGCGGCATGCAAAAACGCGTCGGCCTCGCCCGCGCCATTGCCCACGAACCGGAAATCATCTTTTTTGACGAACCGACCACAGGCCTTGACCCGATCATGGCGGATGTGATCAATGACCTGATTGTGGAATGCGTGAAGGATCTGGGGGCAACCACACTGACCATTACCCATGACATGTCGAGCGTGCGCAAGATTGCCGACCGCTGCGCTATGATTTACAAGGGCAACATTATATGGAGCGGCCCCCGGGATCAGATTGATCACAGCGGCAATGACTATGTGGATCAATTTATTCACGGCCGCGCCGAAGGGCCGATCCATATGGAAATCCTTAAGAGTTGATGATGGCCAGGGCGCGAAAGAAATATGTCTGCCAAAGCTGCGGCACCGTCACCTCCAAATGGATGGGACAATGCGAGGGCTGCGGCGAATGGAACAGTCTGGTCGAAGAGACGGACGAAAGCCTTCCTTCGGGTCTTGGCAGAGGAGCCGCCAATGCCAAGGGCCGTATCATTGAGCTTGGAGATCTGAAAGGCAGCGAAGCTGCACCGCCGCGTATGGTCAGTGGGATCAAGGAATTTGACCGGGCCTGTGGCGGCGGTCTGGTGCCGGGCTCGGCGCTGCTGATCGGGGGCGATCCAGGGATCGGAAAATCCACTATATTGTTGCAGGCCATGAGCCGCCTGGCCCATAAAGGCATTTCTGCGGTCTATATCTCTGGCGAGGAATCCACCAACCAGGTGCGCATGCGGGCACGGCGTCTAGGGCTGGCTGACAGCCCAGTCAGACTGGGATCGGAAACCAGTCTGCGGGATATTGTCAGCACCCTCGAACATACAACGCCCCAGGTGGTGGTCATCGATTCCATCCAAACCATGTATGCAGACACCATCGAGTCCGCGCCCGGCACGGTGGCACAGGTGCGCACCTGTGCCCAGGAACTGATCCGGTTTGCCAAACGCCGCAATGTCTGCGTGCTGATTGTGGGACATGTCACCAAGGATGGACAGATCGCCGGTCCCCGGGTGCTGGAACATATGGTGGATACGGTACTGTATTTTGAAGGGGAACGGGCACATCAGTTCCGCATCCTGCGCGCCGTCAAAAACCGGTTTGGCGGCACCGATGAAATCGGGGTTTTTGAAATGAGCGACCAGGGGTTGCAGGAAGTGCACAACCCTTCCGCCCTGTTTCTTGGCAATCGCAGCGATCAGGTCACAGGCTCCGCGGTATTTGCCGGCATGGAAGGGTCACGGCCGCTGCTGGTGGAAATGCAGGCCCTTGTTGCCCCCTCTTCCCTGGCCACGCCGCGTCGGGCCGTGGTCGGCTGGGACAGCGGGCGACTCGCCATGATCATTGCTGTGCTTGATGCTCGATGTGGGCTGGGGCTTGGCGGTTATGACATTTACCTCAATGTGGCCGGAGGGCTTCGGATCAACGAACCCGCGGCGGATCTTGCAGTTGCAGCCGCCTTGATTTCGTCACTTTCCGGGCGTCCAATACCTGCGGAGACCGTTCTGTTCGGGGAAATAAGTCTGTCCGGAGAGATTCGCCCCGTTGGACAGGCCGATGCCCGGCTGAAGGAATCCGCAAAACTGGGGTTTGAACAAGCCTATATTCCGGCTAATATTAAACATAAGGGGAAGGAGCTGCGCCTTATCGAGCTTGACGAAATTCGTAAACTCGTTGATCTTGTCGCAGCAGATTTCGAGGGATAAACATTATGGATGGCCTGTCGATCAATCCTTTTGACGCCGTGGTCCTGGTGATCCTTCTGGTGTCCGCCATTGTCTCCCTGTCCCGGGGATTCACGACCGAAGCCCTAAGCCTTGCGGCCCTTGGCGGAGCGATCTTCCTGACCCTGCAGGGACACCCCCTCGTGGCGCCTTATGCCTATCAACTGATCCGCCCCGAATTTATGGCGGACATCCTCACCTACGCCCTGCTTGGCGCTCTCAGCCTGGTCTTGCTGAAACTGATCGCGTCAACCATCGGTAAAAAAATCAAGGAAAGCCATGTGGGTGCCGTGGATCGCGGGCTTGGCGTTTTATTCGGCCTCGCCCGCGGCATATTGTTGATCTGCTTTTTTTATCTTCTGACCACTCCCTTTATTTCGGAAAAAAAATACCCGGACTGGTTTCTGGACTCCCGATCCCGTCCACTGGTACAATATGGGGCCAGTATGCTGAACGCCATCAATCCTTATAAGGAAGATATGGATTTTGAAGAGCGCCGCAAGGATATCGAAGCCCTGCAACGCCTGAAAAAAATGGTTCCCTCCTTCCCGGCGGAACATCCGGATGAACCCGGATACCACGAAGATGATGCCCAGGCGCTTGACGAACTTTTCAAGAAACACTCGAAAGAATAAAAAAAGGTTCACATACCATTGATTTGGCAATATAACGCCCGTGTAACCACAGAGACGAGCTGGCTTTAGCATGATGGATAAAAAGACCCCCTCTTTTGAGTCCCCCGTCCTTGACGGGACGGCCCCCTCTCCGGCAACACAAATTCATCAGACGCCGGACCGAGATATTCTCGGTACAAACCCGTTTGATGATGACAAGCTGCATGAGGAATGCGGCGTTTTCGGCATATACAACCACCCGGAAGCGGCGGCCCATACGGTTCTTGGTCTGCATGCTCTGCAACACCGGGGTCAGGAAGCGGCGGGGATTGTTTCCTTTGACGGCAAACAGTTTCATACCCATAAATCCATGGGCCATGTGGCTGATAACTTCAATTCCGAACGGGTTATCCAGTCCCTTCCCGGCAATGCAGCCATTGGCCATGTACGCTATTCCACCACAGGCGGATCCGCCATGCGCAATATTCAGCCGCTGTTTGCCGATCTGTCCTCCGGCGGATTTGCCGTGGCCCATAATGGCAATCTGACCAATGCCTGGACCCTGCGCAAACTCCTTGTGGATAAAGGGGCGATTTTCCAGTCCACATCCGATTCCGAAGTGATCATCCATCTGGTCGCCACCAGCACCTATATGAATCTGGTGGACCGGGTCATTGATGCCCTGCGACGGATCGAAGGGGCCTATTCCGTAGTCGCCCTGTCGCAAAAGAAAATGATCGGCGCTCGTGACCCGTTGGGTGTACGCCCCCTAGTGCTGGGCAAACTTTCCGAAGGAACCTATATTTTCGCGTCCGAGACCTGCGCCCTTGATATTATCGGCGCCGACTATATTCGGGATGTGGAACCCGGCGAACTGGTGGTTATTGATGCGGACGGCATTACCTCCCATAAACCGTTCCCCACCCAGCAGCCCCGGCCATGTATTTTCGAACATGTGTATTTTTCCCGCCCCGACAGCATCACCAATAACAGCAGCGTTTATGAAGTCCGCAAACGCATCGGCCAGGAACTGGCCAAAGAAAGCGGCGTAGAGGCGGACATGGTTATCCCGGTCCCCGACTCAGGGGTGCCCGCGGCTATCGGTTATGCTCAACAGTCCGGAATCCCCTTTGAACTCGGCATTATCCGTAACCATTATGTGGGTCGAACCTTTATCGAACCCTCCGACCAGATCCGGCATCTGGGCGTAAAACTCAAACACAACGCCAACAAGGCCGAAATTCGCGGTAAACGCATCGTACTGATTGACGACAGTATCGTGCGCGGCACCACATCCGTCAAAATTGTCGATATGATGCGCCAGGCCGGCGCCAAAGAAGTGCATATGCGAATCGCCAGTCCGCCCACAACAGATTGCTGTTTTTACGGCGTGGATACCCCGAAAAAAGAAAAGCTTCTTGCCTCGCGCATGAATGTCGAGGAAATGGCCCAATATATCAAAGTGGACAGCCTGGCTTTTATCAGTATTGACGGGCTGTACCGGGCAGTGGGGGAAAGCGGGCGCAATAATGACAGCCCGCAATATTGCGATGCCTGCTTCACTGGGGATTACCCCACCCCGCTTACCGATGAATCCCTGGGTGAAGGGGAAAAACAAATATCATTTCTCACGGATTCATGACATGAGCATCACAGACGACAAAAAACTGGATGGTAAAGTCGCTCTGGTGACCGGTGCCTCGCGAGGCATTGGCGCGGCGGTGAGTCTGGAACTCGCCAGACAAGGCGCCCATATTATTGCTGTAGCCCGCACAGTGGGCGGTCTTGAGGAACTTGATGATCGCATTCGCACCGTAGGCGGGGAAGCAACCCTTGTGCCCCTGGACCTGAAAGATTTTGACGGCATAGACCGGCTGGGCGGCCATGTGGCGGAAAAATACGGTCGCCTGGATATTCTGATCGGCAATGCCGCTATTCTCGGGCCGCTTTCCCCCCTGCCCCATATCCGCCCTAAGGAATGGGAAGATCTCATGACTGTCAATGTCACCGCCAACTGGCGGTTGCTCAGATCCTTCGACCCGTTATTGAGAAACGCCGAAGCCGGGCGGGCGATTTTTGTCACCTCGACCGTCGCGCGAAATCCCCGCGCTTACTGGGGCGGATACGCCACCACCAAGGCCGCCCTGGAATGCCTGGTGAAAACTTATGCTGCTGAAACCAATAAAACCAATCTGCGAACCAATTTGATCAATCCTGGCCCCACTCGCACCGCCATGCGCGCGCGCGCCATGCCGGGGGAAGATCCGCAAACCCTGCCGCACCCCGCAGAACTTACCCCGCTTTTCCTGAAACTCTGCCTGCCCGATTGCACCGCCAATGGGGAAGTCTTCGACTTTCGGGACTGGAAAGACAGGCTTTGAAGTGAATTCTCAACCACTTGTCATTATTGCGAGTGAGCCGCAATCATACTACTGTCCCGTCTCTGGAATGAACCCCTCAAACATGGTAGATAACAGCCATCATAGCATTGGGATAGATCACCCCGCACAGATCATGGCTTATATTCAGGATTTTTTGGCAAAGGGGTTGTCACCGCCACGCAGCAGAAGACGGATCGGCACGCCAGGCAGATCGAAATCCCAACGCAACTCATTGATCAGATACCTCTGATAGCTGGTGGCTACATCCGCCGGCCGGTTACAGAAAATAGCAAAAGTCGGCGGCCGGGTCTTCACCTGGGTCATGTAACGCAACTTGATACGTTTGCCTTTCACTGAAGGCGCCGGATGATATTCCGTCGTTGCCGCCAGCCATTTATTCAGCTTGGCGGTACTGATGCGGCGGTTCCACTGCCGGTAGGCTTCAAATACCGCCGGCATAAGCTTGTCCACATGACGCCCCGTGAGCGCCGACAACGGCACCAGGGGAATACCCTTGACCTGCGGTAGGGTATGCTCCAGCTTATACTGGATATCTTTCATGACTTCCTGACGGTTTTCAATCAGGTCATATTTATTCAGGGCAATGACCAACGCCCGCCCTTCCTGCACAATCAGGCTCGCAATGTTCAGGTCCTGCCGTTCAAAGGGCTGGGTCACATCCACCATCAGCACCACCACCTCGGCAAAATTCAGGGCCCGAATGGTGTCCGCCACAGATAGTTTTTCCAGCTTGTCCTGAATTCGGCTTTTGCGTCTCAGGCCAGCGGTATCAAACATGCGGATCTCACGCCCCTGATAGTCGAAAGTAATTCCGATCGTATCCCGGGTGAGCCCCGCTTCCGGCCCGGTAATCTGCCGATCTTCGCCCAGAAGCCTGTTGACCAGTGTGGATTTGCCCACATTGGGCCGGCCGACAATGGCCATCTGCAGGGGAAGCCCGCTGTCCACTTCGCTTTCGCTTTCCTGTTCTTCGGTAACTTCCCCGACAATATCAACGGATTTGGAAGTGACCTCGTCATCCTCTCCCTCGCCGCTGTCCAGGTTAAGATCGAAAATCATTCTGTCAAACCCTTCGATCAGTTCCGCCAGCCCTTCGCCATGTTCGGCGGAAACCGGGATAGGGTCTCCCAGCCCCAGTTCGTAGGCTTCATACAGCCCCTGCTCTCCCGCCCGGCCTTCGGCCTTGTTGGCCAGGAGCAGCAAAGGGTGATTGCCTTTACGCAGAATATCGGCAAAATGCCGGTCCAGCGGCGTCACGCCGGCACGGGCATCAATCATGAACAGGGAAAAATCGGCTTCCTCGATGGCTTTTTCCGTCTGCCGCCACATGCGCGCCGACAGGCTATCGCCCTTGCCTTCTTCAAGACCTGCCGTATCAATGATCCTGAATTTAAATGGCCCCAGCCGCGCCAAGGCTTCACGCCGGTCACGCGTCACCCCCGGGGTGTCATCCACAAGCGCCAGCCGCTTGCCGACCAACCGGTTGAACAATGTCGATTTTCCCACATTGGGACGACCAATAATAGCGACAGTAAAGGACATTTCCGGAACCCTGTCTCAATAAAACTGGCCCGTTTTTTACCAAAACGGGCCAAAGAATCAAATCCGTTTGTTAAAAATATTCTGGCGCGCAAGCCGCTCCCGGGCCCTAACGATACGCCACCAGTTCGCCATCCGTTGTCATGATATAAAGCGTGTTATTGGCGACAATCGGCCCCATTTCCGCATCTCCCGGCAACTTCAGGCCACTGATGAACTCTCCCGTATAAGGCGAAACGGAAACCGCATAACCGTGGGATGAGGTCACGACGAGACGATCCCCCGCCAGCAACGGTCCATGCCAATGCACCGGTTCCTTGCGGGAATTGGGATCTTTGTAACGTTCCAGCTGAGTAATCCAGCGGATTTTTCCATCCCGGCGGGTCAGACAGATCAGCTCACTTTCCGGGGTGACCACGTAAATAAAGTCCCCGGCCACCCAGGGCATATGCTGCGAGCCCACATTCTGTTCCCAGATACGAGTCCCGGTCCTCAAGTCAATGGCCACCATACGGCCGCTATGACTGATGGCGTAGACCTTGTTGTCATAGATGACCGGATGACCATCCACATCCCTCAGACTTGCCATAGCTGTCAGCCGCCCTTGCCGAGACAGGGTATCGGACCACAACCCGCGGCCGTTTTCCACCCGCATGGCATAAATTTCGCCCGAAGAATAGGCGGAAATAACCGTTGTACCAATCACAGCCGGGCTTGCCGCCCCCAACAGGCCAGCCACTTCTGCAATACCAATCTCATTCCAGAGAATTTCGCCATTTTCCGCATCAATGGCATAGGTCTGATTGTCATTGGTCAAGGCAAAAACACGCCCGTCTGCATAGGTGGGCGCGCCGCGCATCGGGGTTCCGGTCCTAGTTTGCCACACTACCTCCCCCGTCGCCGGGTCCATTGCCGCCACATGCCCATAGCCGTTCGTGATGAAAAGCCTGCCGCCACCGGTGGTCACCCCCCCGCCATAAGCGTTCTTTTCAGTTTCCCCTTCTTCCTTAAATTTGTGTTCCCAGATCTTGCGGCCCGTTTCGGCATCAAAGGCCCGCACAACAGCCCGGGAATCAATCATATAGACGCGTCCGTCACTGATCACCGGCATACTGCCCAGACCGTGGCGCCCATTGGATCCTTCCCCAATGTCCGTACTCCATATCTTGCGGGGATTATCGGACAGCGCGGGATGCCCCAGATAATGACGGGCATTGCCACCGGCCTGCGGCCATTCCGGGTTCACTTGCGGCGCCGGTAACACAATCTGAAGATTGTGCAGATCGGAATCCGGTTGAAGTGTCTGTTCAAAAGTCAACACCGGAATACGTTCTCCTTCCAGCCGGTCCTTGCTGGTCGGACTTGATCTTCCGCCGCAAGCGGCAAGACTGCCGATCATTACAGCAAGAAGAGGATAGCGAAATCTGTTGAAGGCGGGGGAAAACTGAAACACCATGGATGGTCCCACTATTGTCTGCTTATTCAATGATATTTAACAGCTGTTCTGCGCGCAGCTTGATGGTTGCGGGAGTTTCCAGATTCTCCACCAGGCTCGTAAGAACCTCCCGGGCTTCCGCCGAATCTCCGTTTCTCAAGGCAGACATCGCCAGCATTTCCAGCGCCAGAAACTGCCAGGTATTGCCTTCACGTGTCAAAGGATCGAGACGGGCCTTGATGTCCTCATATGTCGCCATATCAATCAGCATGGTGGCGGCCTGAAAGCGGGCCAGATCTCGGTAAACCTGATCCACATCTCCTGATGCCGCCAACGCATCCAGCGCAGAGACCGCCGCCATTCTGTCTCCCTCCTTCAGAAGGATATCCGCCTTTTTAAAGGCAGCAAGCATCTGGTAACCTTCCACGGCGGATGTCTCAAGCGCGTTGAGTTGCTCCAGAGCTTTTGCCGTCTCCCCCTGCTCCAGGGTTTTCAACATTTCGCCATAAGCCAGCGCCTGTTCCGCATACCGGCTTTCCATATATTTCCCATAGCCCTGGAAAACGGCCACAAACAATATCACCCCTACGGCCGTTCCAATGATATACACGCCGTATTTTTTCCAGAGGGAAACGAGCTGCTGATGACGCAGATCTTCATCAACTTCACGAATAAATTCTTCAGACAATCAAGGTCTCCTGTTTTATTTTTCCCTTGATGGATAGTGCTGCACAAGATAGCCCGCCTCGCCTCAGAAGGCAATCGGCAAAGCCACAGATATGGAAAAAGCCTTAGGACTTGCTTTTCATGGCATAAGTATGTTCAGGGCCGGGAAATTTTCGATTTTTGACTTCTTCGGCATAAGTCCGCACCGCTTCATCAATGGTTTTTCCGATTTCCGCATAGCGTTTAACAAATTTGGCATTGCTGGGAAACAGGCCAAGCATGTCTTCGGTGACCAGAATCTGACCATCACAATGTACGGAAGCCCCGATTCCGATCGTGGGGATATCTAACTCCTCGGTAATCTTGCGCGCTAGCGGTTCGGCAATCCCTTCCAGTACCACAGCGAAGGCGCCGGCTTCCTGAACGGCAAAGGCATCGTCCAGAATCGGCCCCCAGCTATCTTCTGTGCGGCCCTGGGTGACAAAACCGCCCATCACATTCACGGCCTGGGGTTTCAGACCAATATGGGCCATCACGGCAATCTTGCGTTCTGTCAGAAAATGAATGGTCTCGGCCATTTCCGCCCCGCCTTCCATTTTGATGGCGGAACAGCTGCTTTCCTGGACCGCACGGGCCGCATTGCGGAAAGCGATTTCCGGAGATTCCTCATAGGTCCCGAACGGCATGTCCAGGATCACCATGGCCTTGCGCGAGCCGCGCACCACGGCCTTGGTGTGCTCGATCATAATATCCAGGGGAAGTCCGGTGGTAGACTCAAAGCCATAAAGCACCATGTCCAGGGAATCCCCGACCAGCAGAAAATCTACATGGTCGTCCAACCAGTTGGCCATGGGAGCTGTATAGGCCGTTAATGACACAATAGGACGTTTGCCTTTCAGTTTCGCAATATCACGCACCGTGTTGCGGCGGACTTTGGCTTCTGCATACATGTCACACTCCTTGTCAACGTCCCATGTTTATACCGCCGGAAGCGCCGTTTGCCAATGGCAGCACAGTTTCAGCTTATCTTTGCCGGAAACCGGATCATTCCCCTTCGCCGCATTATTCCCACTCGATGGTGCCTGGCGGTTTGGAAGTGATGTCATAGACCACCCGGTTGATCCCGCGCACCTCGTTGATAATGCGGGTGGATACCCGGGAAAGGAAGTCATGATCAAAATGATAATAGTCCGCCGTCATGCCGTCTGTTGAAGTTACGGCCCGCAGCGCACAGACATAATCATAGGTCCGTTCATCGCCCATGACCCCCACGGTGCGCACTGGCAGAAGCACGGCAAAAGCCTGCCAAATGGCGTCATACAACCCGGCATTGTCAATTTCCTGAAGGTAGATGGCATCGGCTTTGCGCAAAATATCGCATTTTTCCCGGGTAATCTCTCCCGGAATACGAATGGCCAGCCCCGGCCCAGGGAATGGATGACGTTTGATAAACGCTTCCGGCAGGCCCAGTTCCCGCCCGAGGGCGCGAACTTCATCCTTGAACAGTTCCCGCAGAGGTTCCACCAGCGCCATATTCATACGTTCCGGCAAACCGCCCACATTGTGATGGGATTTAATGGTTACGCTCGGGCCACCAGTAAAAGACACGGATTCGATAACATCGGGATACAGCGTTCCCTGCGCCAGGAAATCCGCGCCACCAACTTTTTTCGCTTCTTCCTCGAAAACGTCAATGAACAGTCCACCGATGATTTTCCGTTTCTGTTCGGGATCCGTCACCCCGGCAAGCCGCCCCAGAAACAGATCACTGGCGTCTTTGTGCACCAACTGGATATTATAATGATCCCGGAACAGGCTGACCACCTGTTCTGCTTCATTGGCGCGCATCAGGCCATGATCCACAAACACACAGGTCAGCTGGTCTCCGATGGCCTCATGCAGCAATACCGCAACCACAGAAGAATCAACGCCGCCGGACAGGCCGCAAATCACGCGCCCCTTACCCACCTGATCGCGAATGGCCTGAATGGCGGTTTCTTTGAAGGACGCCATGGTCCAGTCCCCGCTGCAGCCACAGATCTGATGCACAAAATTGGCCAGCAGTTTCGCCCCGTCCGGAGTATGCACCACTTCCGGATGAAACTGCACGGCGTAGAATTTTCGCTGCTCATCAGCAATAGCGGCATAGGGGGCATTATCACTGGTGCCAATCACGGTAAACCCGTCAGGCAGCGCCACCACCCGGTCCCCGTGGCTCATCCAAACCTGATGACGCTCGCCTTTGTTCCAGACCCCCTCAAAAAGCTTGCTGTTTTCTGTCACATTCAGAAAAGCCCGACCAAATTCCCGTTCTTCGGCTTTTTCCACCTTACCCCCCAACTGGGCACACATGGTCTGTTCGCCGTAACAGATGCCAAGCACGGGCACCCCCATCTCAAATACCCGCTGCGGGGCGCGGGGGGTATCGGTACCAGTCACGCTGCTGGGTCCGCCGGAAAGAATAATTCCGGCCGGGTTAAAGTCATCAAGAATTTCGGCCGCCCGGTTAAACGGGACAATTTCCGAATATACACCACTTTCCCGGACCCGGCGCGCAATCAGCTGGGTCACCTGGGAACCAAAATCAATGATTAGAATCCGCTCTGTCATGGCCGGAAAATAGCCTGCACCCCGTCGCTTGTCCAGCCGAATTCGCAGGGAGAGGGCAATTTTACACAGCGGTTATGAAACTGTTTTTTTCTCCATGATGGCGACAAAAAAACCGTCCGTGCCATGACGGTGCGGCACCAGCAGAAGACAAGGCGCCATTAAGGAGAATGTCTCAGGGAACCGGCCCGGCGCCGTATCCCGATAATCCTTCAACACCGCCGTCTTGTGTCGCCGGAGAAACTGTTCAACCTGGTTTTCGTTTTCCTCTTCAAACAGGGAACAGGTCATATAGACAAGACGCCCGCCCTCTCGGACCAGGGGCCAGGCCTGATCCAGAATTTCCTGCTGAAGATGTACGTAAAACATCAGATCTTTTTCTTCCAGCCGCCATTTGGCTTCTGGATTGCGCCGCCAAGTGCCACTTCCGCTACAGGGCACGTCCACCAACACCCGATCCATTTTCCCCCGCACCGGGGCAAGCTGCTTCTGTCGTTCAGCCTCGGTTTGCGCCAGCCCCCTGCTTTGAAGGATATGTACGCCAGCACGTTTTGCCCGGGGTTTCAGATCAGCAAGCCGTGCCTTGCTGATATCAAAGGCGCAAATTTGTCCCCGATTTTGCATGACCGCTGCTGCCGCCAGACTTTTCCCACCGCCCCCGGCGCAAAAATCCACAACCTGCTGCCCGGGGACAAGGCCGCATAAGCTGACGGCGATCTGCGCGGCTTCGTCCTGAAATTCCACCAGGCCCTTTTTGTACAGATCAAGATCCCTGATCCGCGTATTGGTCGGCACAATCAGCGCCTGCGGTCCCCACTGGCCCGGCATGCCGTCAATATTGTGTTCTCTCAATATCGCACAGACGTTTTCCCGGTTGGTTTTCAGCGTGTTCACCCTAAGATTAAGCGGCGCCCGTTCATTAAGTGCTGACAGTGCCTCGTCCAGTTCCTCACCAAAACGACCCCTCAAACGGTTTTCCATCCATTCGGGGCAGCGACGTTCGGGAATCTTCAGATGATCCAGATAACATTGTTCCTCTGGCGTCAGCGGGGCCGGGCCGTGGGTGGCTCCTCCAAAATATGTGTCGATTTCCTCCCGTGCCGTGCCATTCGAAATCAAAAAGGCCAGAACCATCTTACGGGCGGAAAATTCCTCCATACTGGCGCGGAAAGATCCCCACCCCCGGATGATGTTATACAGCATGTCGGTAATCAACCGTCGATCCCTGCTGCCGGCATACCGGCGGGAGCGGAAATATTGCCTGACCAGCATATCTGCCGCAGGCCCCTTTTGTTCAAGGCTGTGATGAACCTCCTCAACAAGGTCAATCACCGCCTGAACTCTGGCATGATCCTGCATTGCGGACCTTATGAGGACGGATAATTGGGAGACTCTCGGGTGATGGTTACATCATGGACATGGCTTTCCCGGAGTCCGGCATTGGAAATTTTCACAAACTTGGCCCGTTCATGAAGGTCCTGAATGGTCGCACTGCCGGTATAGCCCATGGCAGCCCGAAGCCCGCCCACAAGTTGATGTAGCATGCCGGCGACCGGCCCTTTGAACGGCACCTGACCTTCAATGCCTTCCGGCACCAGTTTCAGCGTGTCCTTGACTTCCTGCTGGAAATAACGATCCGCAGAACCGCGTGCCATGGCGCCCAGGGATCCCATGCCCCGATAGGCCTTGTAAGACCGTCCCTGATACAGGAAAACTTCGCCCGGGGATTCTTCGGTCCCCGCCAGCAGGGAGCCGATCATTACCGTACTCGCCCCGGCAGCAATGGCCTTGGCGATATCACCGGATGTTTTGATCCCCCCATCGGCTATGATGGAAACTCCTGAATTCCGGGCAGCTTCAACCGCATCCATAATGGCGGTCAGCTGCGGCACGCCAATGCCTGCCACAATCCGGGTGGTGCAGATGGATCCCGGGCCAATCCCCACCTTGACCGCATCCGCACCGGCGTCGATCAGAGCCTTGGTCGCATCGCCCGTGGCCACATTACCGCCCACCACCTGTACATCGCTGTATTCTTTTTTGAGTCTTTCGATAATGACGCGAATATCCTTGTTATGGCCGTGGGCGGTATCCACCACAAGAAGATCAACACCGGCATCTATGAGCGCCTCAGCCCGGGCAAAACCATCCTTGCCTACGGAAGTTGCAGCCCCGACCCGAAGACGGCCGCCCTCATCTTTACAGGCATTGGGATGCTGACGGGCTTTTTCAATATCTTTAACCGTAATCAGGCCAATACATTTATATTCGTCGTCCACCACCAGAAGTTTTTCGATCCGATGCTTATGAAGCAGCATCTTGGCTTCTTCCATCTTGACGCCGGCCTTGACGGTCACCAGGTTCTCGCGGGTCATGATCTCACTGACTGGCTGCGACATGTTACTGGCAAAACGGACATCCCGGTTGGTAATGATGCCCACCAGCTTGCCAGTGGCTTTTTCCACAACGGGAATGCCGGAAATCTTATGATCGGTCATCAGCTGCAACGTGTCCGCCAGCGTATTATCCGGATTAATGGTAATCGGATTGACCACCATGCCGGATTCAAATTTTTTGACAATACGGACCTGGTTGACCTGCTCTTCGATAGAAAAATTTTTGTGGATCACCCCGATTCCACCGGCCTGCGCCATGGCAATCGCCATGGGGGCCTCTGTCACCGTGTCCATCGCCGCAGATATAAGGGGAATGTTCAGTTTGATTTTTCGCGTCAGCTCGGTCTGCACATTCACCTGCGCAGGCAGAATCTCCGACGCCTGCGGCACCAGAAGAACATCATCAAATGTGAGTGCTTCACGGATATCCATGTTTGTGTCCTTATCCATAACGGCGATGAGTATAGCTGAATTCCGCTCCTGCTGCAGGGAAAACCACACCCGCAGAAGGAAAGTAAGGGGTGATAGCAGGATTTCGTCAAAAGGTCAAAAAAAGAATCCTGTTCCGTTCCGGAAGCACTTTGTCGTCAGATCACGGTATTTTTTATCTTTACTGACGCTATAGACCAGGCTTTTTCAATATGGCTAAACTTCATGGAGTCCGCTTTTTCTGAACCCCTGTGCCACCACATAGGTTTCCGGCGATTCAGGCCGGCTGGCCGGCGGTTTGTAATGGCGGACACTGCGGAAATTTCCCTTCATCAGCTCCAGAAGTTCATGATCCGTCCCGCCCCGGAAAACTTTTGCCACAAACGCCCCGCCTTCGCTAAGCACATCCCGGGCAAAAAAATACGCTGCTTCTACCAATGCAATGGTGCGCAAATGATCGGTCTGCGGATGGCCAATAGTAGACGCCGCCATATCACTAAGCACCAGATCTGCATCCCCGTCAATCAGCTTTTTCAATGCCTTATCGGCACCGTCCGCCATAAAATCCATCTCCAGGATGGTCGCGCCGGCAATGGGATCCACCGGCAGCAGATCAATCCCAACAAGCCTGACATCTTTCGGGCAGCGTTGTGACGCCACCTGGGTCCAGCCGCCAGGCGCCGCCCCCAGATCCACCACCGTATGGGCGTCTTTCAGAAAATGGTATTTTTCATCCAGTTCAATCAGTTTATAAGCCGCGCGGGAACGGTACCCGTCCCGTTGAGCCGCCGCCACATAAGGGTCATTCAATTGCCGCTCCAACCATCGGGTGGAGGACAACCGACGGCCTTTCGCCGTCTTGACTCGGTGTTTTCTCCCCCGGGTAATGCCGGCTGCGTGAGTCATACGGGGTTTGCCGGTGCGGGTGAGTTTTGGTTTTTTGATCATCGCACGGCCTCTTTGCGGGTCTGATTCATGTCTGTCGCAACGGCCGGTTTCCGAGACGGTTCCGTGGTTCTGGAGCGTTTTCTCCGGGACCGCTTGCGAAAATATTTTTTGCGCTGCGGCGGCTGGTGAGCGGCCATGAGATCCAGCAGAACCCCTTCACGGATCCCCCGGTCGGCCACACGGATCTGATCAATGGGCCACAAAGCCATAATGGCTTCGAGAATAGCGCACCCCGCCACCACCAATTCCGCCCGGTCATGGCCAATGCCCCCGCGCGAGGCCCGCTGTTCATAGGTCATGCGCGACAGTTCCATGCAGAGTTCCTGCATATGTGTACTCATCACCCGGGTGCCGTCCACCTGATTGCGATCATATTTTTCAAGATCAAGATGCATGCTGGTCAGGGTCGTAACCGTACCGGAAGTTCCCAGAAGCTGCACTTCGCCCCGATCCACATGCGCGCGCATATTATATTTGTCTTCAAAGGATTTCAGCGCGGTGATCACCAGATTTTTCATTTCCAGATAATCCTGCGCCGGAATGACGTCATGGGTGCCATAACGTTCCGACAGATTGACCACGCCATAGGGAACTGAAGTCCAGCCGATAATCTCCGGCTGGCGGTTTTTCTTGATTTTCAGCCAGATCAGTTCGGTGCTGCCACCGCCAATATCAAACACGATCGCATAAGAATAGCGGGTATCCAGCAGCGCCTTGCAGCCCAAAACCGCTAAACGCGCCTCTTCTTCCGGATCAATAATGTCCAGCTTGATACGCACTTCTTTTTCCACCCGCTCTACAAATTCGGCACAATTACGGGCTTCCCGGCAAGCCTGGGTCGCCACATTGCGCATATAGGCCACCTGCCGTCGCTGCATCTTGTTGACACAGATCTGCAGTGCCTCAATAGTGCGATCAATGGCGGCATCCGACAAAACGCCGTTGCGGCTTAACCCTTCGCCCAGCCGGACAATGCGGGAAAAAGCGTCCACCACCTTGAACCCATTTGCCGTCGGGTGCGCCACCAGCAAACGACAGTTATTGGTGCCAAGATCAATGGCGCCGTAAGCTGGTCCGTTCACCTGTTGTCGCATATAGCGGTTTTTGGGCCTTTTTTTGCTCCACTTTTTTCCCGAACTGACATCAGAGTGCTGTGTTTTACCGTCCTTATTCTGATTATTCATGTTCGCCTGGGGGGTTAATCCCCATAATAACCTTATTCAACATATCCACAGCCCTTTATATAATGTGCCTGATCCAACCTTCATAGAAAAAACAGCAAAAATTATTCCCCCGGAAACGAAAATTATTACTGGACCTTGGAAAAAAAATCATTATATAAGGGCTCATCAAATCCAATAGCCGTTCGCAACGGCCCCCTGATCCGGGGTAGTTTAATGGTAGAACTATGGACTCTGACTCCATCAGTACTGGTTCGAATCCAGTCCCCGGATCCATCTTTTCTTCGCCCAGAGCTTCCCCAGAGTTTCCAAAGCATTTCCTGCGAATTAATATTAGCCCTTTGCGATCAACTTCTGTAAAAGGATAAAGAATAAACCGAACACGTTTGGGCCGGGCATGTTTGTACTCATAGATAATTACGACAGTTTTACCTATAACCTTTATCACTATCTGGGCGAACTTGGGGTAGATGTCGAGGTATGGCGTAATGATGCCATCAGCGCCGAAGACGTTCTGGCCCTTCATCCGGAAGGGGTCATTCTTTCTCCCGGCCCCTGCACTCCCAATGAAGCGGGAATTTGCCTCGACCTTCTGAAAAAGGCGGCTGGTCGCCTGCCCCTTTTCGGGGTTTGTCTCGGACACCAGGCCATCGGCCAGGCTTACGGGGGCAAGGTTGTTCGCGCGCCTTATCTGATGCATGGCAAGGTGAGCGACGTCAAGCATCACGGCACTTCCGTGTTCAAGAAACTGGACAGTCCGTTTCGCGCAACCCGGTACCATTCCCTGATTGTGGATCGGGACAGCCTTCCGGATTGCCTCCAAGTCACAGCGGAAACCGAGGATGGCCTGATTATGGGCCTGTGCCATAAAACTCATCCGGTTCACGGCGTCCAGTTCCATCCGGAAAGCATCGAAAGTCAGTACGGGCATGAATTGCTGAAAAATTTTATTGACTTGGCTCGTGCCTTTACTGTCGCACAGGGATCCACTGATACGGAACAGGCCTCATGACATTCGATTTCAAAGCCATACTCGATAAGATTGCCCGGGGGCAAAGCCTCAGCCGGGAAGAATCGCGCCAGAGTTTTGAATTCATGATGAGTGGTGACGCCAGCGGCCCGCAGATCGGCGCCTTTCTCATGGGCCTCAGAGTACGCGGGGAAACCGTGGAGGAAATCACCGGCGCGGCGGAGGTTATGCGCGCCAAAGCCCGAACCATTCAGGCCCCCGAAGGAGCGGTGGACACCTGCGGTACCGGCGGTGACGGGGCCAGCACCTATAACATTTCCACCGCCGCCGCCATTATCCTGGCGGCCTGTGGCGTGCCCGTGGCCAAACACGGCAACCGGGCCATGTCCTCCAAATCCGGTTCCGCTGACGTGCTGGAAACCCTGGGGGTCAATATCGAGGCCGATCTTGAGGTTGTTGAAAACTGTCTGCGGCATCTTGGCATTGGTTTCCTGATGGCCACCCGACATCACAGCGCCATGCGACATGTGGGCCCGGCCCGGGCCATGCTTGGCACCCGGACCATTTTTAATCTGCTTGGCCCCCTGGCCAATCCCGCTGGCGCTAAAAGACAGGTCATCGGCGTGTTTGATAAAAAATGGCTGCGCCCCATGGCCGAGGTTCTGGGCCAACTCGGGTCCGAACATGTCTGGGTGGTTCATGGCGCTGATGGTCTTGATGAACTCAGCATTTCCGGCCCCTCTTATGTGGTCGAATACCATAACGGCACCCTGAATGAATTTCAGATATTACCTGAAGATGCGGGCCTAACCAATTGCAAAATTGAAGATATCCGCGGCGGTGATGCCACCTATAATGCCGCCGCTTTGCGTCGGCTTCTGGATGGAGAAAAAACGGCTTACCGGGACATTGTGCTGCTGAACTCAGCAGCGGCTTTGCTTGTGGCGGGCAAGGCAGACAGTCTGAAACAGGGCGTCGTGATGGCTGCGGACACCATTGATAATGGCGGCGCGCGTCATAAACTGGAACAATGGATCAAAATGTCTAACCAATAATACGGCCTTTACGAATAACACACCATGACAACCATACTTGACAAAATTGCTGCCGACAAACGTGCCCATGTAGAAAACTGCAAACGACACCGTTCTCTGGCAGAACTGGAAATCCGAGCCCGAGAAGGCGCTCCGCCACGGGGGTTTTACCATCGCCTTCTTAAAGCACGGGAGGAAGGGCGTTTCGGCCTGATCTGCGAAATCAAGAAAGCCAGCCCCAGCAAAGGACTGATCCGTCCTGATTTTGTCCCAGCGGACCTGGCCTGTGCCTATGAAGCCGGAGGGGCAAGCTGTCTGTCCGTTCTGACGGACGTCCCCTATTTTCAGGGGGCCGACGACTATCTTATAGCCGCGCGGGAAGCGGTCTCCCTGCCCGTTTTGCGCAAGGACTTCATGATTGACCCCTATCAGGTGGTTGAAGCCCGGGCCATTGGCGCGGATTGCATTTTGCTGATCATGGCCATGCTGGAGGATAGTCAGGCGGCGGAACTGGAACAGGTCGCCCGGGAGCTGGGTCTGGATGTTTTGATCGAAGTACATGATGAACAGGAGCTGGAACGGGCTCACAGGCTCAACAGCCCCCTCTTGGGCATAAACAACCGTGATCTTAAAACTTTTGAGGTGACACTGGAAACCACCATTCGCCTGGCCAACCGTGTGGAAAAAAACCGGCTTCTGGTCAGCGAAAGTGGAATTTTCACCCCTCAGGACCTTGAAATGCTGCGGCAGGAAGCCGGGGTGAACACATTCCTGATCGGTGAATCCCTGATGCGTCAGAATGACGTCGCCCAAGCCACCCGGGATCTATTGGGAGAAAACTGATGTCCAAACTCAGCCATATTGACAAGGATGGCGCCGCGCGCATGGTTGACATCTCCCGTAAAAAGGAAACCCATCGCAAGGCGGTGGCGCAGGGGGTGATTTATATGGCGCCAGAAACCCTGGCGCTGCTTGAGGATGGTGGCCTGCCCAAAGGGGACGTTTTGCCTGTTGCCCGACTGGCGGGGATCATGGCGGCCAAAAAAACCGCCGACCTTATCCCCCTGTGTCATCCCCTGTCCTTGCAAAATGCCGAGGTGACGTTCCGCTTTCTTCCCGAAAAAAACGGGATCGAGATCACCGCGACGGCGACCTTGTTCGGGCGCACCGGCATCGAAATGGAGGCATTGACAGCAGTTTCCCTGTCCGCGCTGACCATTTATGATATGTGCAAGGCAGTGGACAAAACCATGCGCATTGGCGACATCCGTCTGATACACAAATCTGGCGGCAAATCCGGCACTTTTGATGCGAAATAGGGGGCTCTCATGACGCTTCTTCCCGTATCCGATGCCTTGGAAAGGCTGTTAAGGGCCTTTACGCCAGTTTGTCCGGAAACTGTCCCCTTGCGTCAGGCCCATGGCCGCATCGCCGCAGAAGACATCAAGTCCCGGCTCACCCAGCCGCCGTTTGACGCATCCGCCATGGACGGTTATGCGGTTCGTCATGCCGATCTGGCCGACGGTCCGGCAACCCTCAAGCTGATTGGTGAAGCACCGGCGGGCAGCGTTTTTTCGGGTACGATCGGGCCAGGAGAAGCCGTGCGTATTTTTACCGGCGGCGTCATGCCCAAAGGGGCGGACACCGTGATTATTCAGGAAAATACTGAAAAGCCCGCAGAAGATATGGTGCGCATCCTGGAAAGTGCCCCTCGGGGGAAAAATATCCGCCGCGCCGGCGGGGATTTCAGAAACGGAGACATCCTTGTAGAAAAAGGCACCCGCCTCACCTCCCGCCATATCGGCCTGCTGGCGGCTGCCAATGTGGCCACGCTACCGGTGAGCCGCATCCCCCGTGTGGCCTTGCTTTCCACAGGAGACGAACTGGTCGAGGTCGGCGGAACTGTAACAGCAGGCCAGATCGTCAACTCCAATGCCGTGATGCTGAGCACCTTGCTCGAACATCAGGGGGCCGAGGTTCTGGAACTGGGGATTGCCCGTGATAATGAAAGCTCTTTACGGATTATGGCTGAACAGGTCAGGGATGTGGACCTGTTTGTGACCATTGGCGGGGCCTCTGTCGGCGATCATGACCTGGTACAAAAGGTCCTGGGAACACAGGGGCTTGAAGTAGATTTCTGGAAAATTGCCATGCGTCCGGGCAAACCGCTGATTTTCGGTCATTACCGGGATATCCCCATGTTGGGGCTGCCCGGTAACCCGGCCTCGGCCTATGTCTGTGCATTGGTCTTTTTGCTCCCGGCCCTGCATCGCCTCCAGGGGCGTCGGTCAAGTGGCGCGCAAAAGGTGATGGTCAGCCTATCCTGTGCCTTGCCCGCCAATGGCCCCCGGCAACATTACTTGCGGGCCCGCATTGACTCCGATGCGCAAGGTCGGCTTGTGGCGGACCTTGCCGGCGCTCAGGACAGCGGCTGGCTTAGCCCTCTGGCCCGCTCCAATGGCCTTCTGATTCGCCCGCCCCAGGCCCCGGCTGCCGCCCAAGACGCCCTGATCCCGGCGCTGATGTTGCCTGAGTGAGGTCTGAAAAAGATTCAGTTTTGTGCTTTTGCTTGACATAAGACCAAAAACAGAACATAAAAGAACAAAAGAGAACCACACAGGAGGCAGAGATGCTGACCAAAAAGCAGCGGGATCTTTTGTTATTTATTCATGAGCGCTTGCAGAACACCGGTGTCGCCCCGTCTTTTGATGAAATGAAAGATGCCCTTGAGCTGAAATCCAAATCCGGCATTCACCGCCTGATTAATGCCCTGGAGGAACGGGGCTTTATCCGTCGCCTGCCCCACAAGGCGCGCGCCCTTGAAATTCTGCGGCTGCCGGATCAGGAAATTCCCGTCCCGACCGCCTCCGGGCAGAATGTGTTCCGTCCCGATTTTTCCGCCAAAACACCACCGCAGGCCCCGTCAACTGTGGAAATCCCTCTGCATGGACGTATTGCCGCAGGCACACCGATTGAGGCGCTGGAACAGTATGAAAATATTGAAATTCCCGCCAGCATGATCGGCGGCGGAAGCCATTATGCCCTGGAAATTGATGGCGATTCCATGGTGGAGGCTGGCATATTGGACGGGGATACCGTGATTATCAAACGTTGTGACACGGCCGATAACGGGGCCATTGTCGTAGCCCTTGTGGATGAGCAGGAAGCCACCCTCAAAACCCTTTACAAAAAAGGTCCTGATGTGGCACTGGAACCGGCAAACCGAGATTATGAAACCCAGGTATATCCTGCAAACCGGGTCCGGATTCAGGGGCGCCTGGTGGGACTATTGCGCAAATACTGACGTCCGCTGTCCCCGGAAGAACGAAGCCCTTTCAAGACACGAGCCGGGAGGGTGGCGTTTAGAGTGAATCTTATCACAATTCATTTTAGCGGAGATATCGTCCACGGACGCTGTCCCCGCTCGCCAACAACAGTTTTTACAACAACGGCGCCCTGCTTGTGTTCAGGCAGCCACAGGGCATGACCGCCTTTTTCATAAAAATCCCACCTATCAAGCACCAGACGAGCCCGCGGGCATACTGTTTTCACCGCCACCAGGCTGATAACAATGTCTGCCCGCAAGCAATCCTCCCTCAGAGCCAGTTCATCCCGTACCAAAGCGATCAGAAAACCATTCTCCCTGCCTTCTTGACCTTTATCCGGGCGGAATAGGCAACTCAGCGCATCACAGCTGATTTCCGGGGTTGCCGTCCCCCCGATCCCGGCATAATCCCACTTTTCTGCGCTCTCCTGCCCATAATACCGAGCCCAGCTTTCCCGGGTAATACGACTGCCCTGTAGGGTGGACAGTTTGATACCGCCTTCTGCCGTCACGACGCCAATCATGCGGCCTTTATTGTCAACTAGGATGTCAGGCGGGTGTTGCAGGAATGCCATACTCACCCCCGCGGCAACCAATACTCCCCCGAGAAGCCGCAACCGACTTTGCCACAAGGCCAGCCACAATCCCCCCAGAACCATCAGCACCAGCGCGGCAAGACCGATATCAGGCAACAGGCTGACGGCAAAGGGATGCTGTGCCACCCAGCCTGCCACAAAAATAATCAACTCCAACCCCAACGACATGGGATAAAGCGCCAAAGCCTCCAGCCCCACGGGCATTAACATCAAACATATCACGATCCAGGGCATGACCCATATTGCCATCACCGGCATGGCGATCAGATTAGCCAACAACCCCAGATGCACAATCTTGTTAAAATGATACAAGGCCACCGGACCAATCGCCAGTTCGGCCACAAAAGTGGTGAGTATGACCGTCAGCAGATAAAACCCACTCCGCCAGAGCCAGCCCCGGTTCTTTTGTGCCATTTTCCGGCCGAGCGCCCCGCCCCATCGTTCATATACCGCCACCAACGCCGTCACAGCGGCAAATGACATCTGAAAACTTACCGACAGCAACGCTTCTGGCGTCATTGCCAGAATGAGACTGGCAGCCAGCGCCACAAGCCGGAGGGAAATTGCGCGTCGGTCGGTGAGAATGCCAAGAAAAACGATCGTAACCATGATAAAGGCACGTATGGTGGGAATGGAGCCGCCGCTAATCAACAGATAAATCCCCCCGCCCCCAAGCGCCAAGCAAGCCGCCCATTTCCGGATCGGATATCTGAGTGCCACCCAGGGAATACAGGCCAGGAGCAGGCGGGCAAGATAAAATATCGACCCCGTAAATAATCCCATATGCAACCCCGAAATGGCCAGAAGATGGGCCAGGCCCGCATCCCGCATATGTTCCGCTACCGGTTCCGGGATACCGCTGCGGTTTCCTGTGATCAGGGCTGTCGCCAGGCCGCCACTCTCTCCGTCCAACCGGGACAGCACCCGCTGGGCCAGAATATGCCTGATCCGCTCCAGATCAGTAAAATGTGGCGGTGGCCGAGACAGGCGCTCAATCCTTCCCATCCCATAACCCACAGCACCGATGCGCTTGAACCAGAGTTGACGCCCAAAATCAAATTCCCCCGGAATATTCGGAGCCGGCGGTGGCATCACCACAGCGTTCAGCCGGATATGATCACCGGGCAGAATCCCCCCTTCAGGGAGAATATCGGAATCATTTCCCCTGATCACCAGACGTACCCGCAGGGTTTTCCCGGCGCTTTCCGGGTGCAAGGCCGTCGGCAGCGCCACTCCATCCAGCACAATTCGGATGACACCGCCTGTTGTCCTGTCCACCGTGTTGAGTATGCCTTCCAGCAATAGCGGACGGCTTTTTTGTATCACTGTAGGGGTAGCAAGAAGTGCGGTCCGCAAGAGGGCCAGTTGAAACCCCACAACGCCAAATAACACTGCCCAGAGGATACAGGAGACCCAGAAATACCGCCGCCGGGCCCACAGGGCCGCCACAAGCAGTGGTCCCAGGATAATCAGCCCCCCAAAAGGCTGAGGTTCCTTGTCGAGCGAAAAATACAGGCCAATGCCAGCGGCCAGGCATACGGGTCCCCAGAGAAATACCCTTGGCCGTTCGCGCTCCAGTATGCCCTCGAAGAAGCCGGGAACTGTAATTTTTCTCCCCCCCAATCGGCCAAAAAAGACCCTAAATAACAAATAGTTTTAATTTTTTAACACATCGGGCTTCCTTTTTCCGATATAATTATGCTAGAAATCTGCCAAACCTGTTGGATGTGGTGAGTATATAGACAATACCTCCTATCATACGTATCTCCACACACCATGAAATTCAGAGAGTAAATGATCGGGGTTATATGGTAACTCAGAACAAAAAAGTTGTGACCCGTTTTGCGCCTTCGCCGACCGGTTTTCTGCATATCGGAGGCGCCCGGACCGCCTTGTTTAACTGGCTGTTTGCCAAACATCACAATGGCAAGTTTCTGCTGAGAATCGAAGATACCGACCGCAAGCGCTCAACCCAAGAAGCCATCGACGCCATTTTCGATGGCATGTCTTGGCTGGGGCTGCATCACGACGGCGACGTGGTCTATCAGTATGCCAACCGTGAACGGCATGTGGAAGTCGCTCAGAAGTTACTGGCCGAAGGCAAAGCGTATTATTGTTATTGTTCTGCAGAAGAGCTGGAAGAAATGCGGGCCAAGGCCCGCGCCGAAGGACGCCCCATCAAATATGACGGCCGCTGGCGCGACCGGGATCCGTCCGAAGCTCCCAAAGGTGTTGCCCCGGTGGTGCGCTTTAAGGCCCCGCAAACCGGCGAGCAGGTCATTCACGATCACGTCCAGGGCAAGGTGACGGTCGCCAATGAGCAGCTTGATGATATGATCCTGTTGCGGGCGGACGGTTCCCCCACCTATATGCTCTCAGTTGTCGTGGATGATCATGATATGGGTGTGACCCATGTGATCCGAGGTGATGACCACCTGACCAATGCGTTCCGGCAGGCACAGTTGATCCGGGCACTGGGCTGGGACCTGCCAGAATACGCCCATATCCCCCTGATCCATGGCACGGACGGCGCCAAACTGTCCAAACGGCACGGCGCTCTCGGGGTGGACGCCTATCGCGATATGGGCTTCTTGCCCAGCGCGCTGAAAAATTACCTGCTGCGGCTGGGTTGGGCCCATGGGGATGATGAAATCATTTCCGAAGCCCAGGCCATCGAATGGTTTGGCCTGGAAGGAATTGGCAAGTCCCCTGCCCGTTTTGATTTCGCCAAATTGGAAAACCTGAACGGGTATTATATTCGCGAGGTGGAAAGCAACGACACACTTGTGACATTGATCCGCGAACCTGTGGAAAAACAAATTAACCGGGCGCTCACGGAACAGGAAATCGCCCTTCTAGTGAATGCTATGGATGAATTCAAGCCACGGGCCAAGACCCTCAATGATCTGGCAGAAAGCACGGTGTTTCTGTTTGCAAGCCGCCCCCTCGCGCTGAATGACAAAGCGAAAAAATTACTGAATGACGCGGCCCGCCACATGCTGGGCAAACTGTTGCCCCGGCTGGAACAGGTGGAAAACTGGAAAGTACCGGCACTGGAAAACGAAATCAAATCCTTTGCCGAAAATGAAGAATTAAAACTGGGCAAAATTGCCCAACCCTTAAGAGCTGCCCTTACGGGCAGCAATATGTCGCCTGGTATATTTGATGTTCTCGTATGGCTCGGCAAACAGGAAAGCCTGGAGCGAATCAAGGATCAGGCGCAATGACCGTCTCTCAGGGACGGTATCGGGAAAAGATTGTCGACATATAGGTCAGCCTGTAATGGGCCCTTCATATATGTTGGCTAATCATAACGACGCGGAAAATGGCCTGACATCAGGGTCCGTAGACTGCATAACAGACTGAAGGAAAGGAAGTGGGATTTATGTCGAATACAAGCGAAAAACTAGTTTCATCAGAAACTGCCAAACTGACAATTGGGGACAAAACCACTGAACTGCCGATTTTCAAAGGATCCACGGGGCCTGATGTCATTGATATTCGGTCTCTTTATAAAGAGACCGGTATGTTTACCTATGACCCGGGTTTTACCTCCACGGCCAGCTGTGAATCCAGCATCACCTATATTGACGGTGATGAAGGTATACTTTTGTATCGGGGCTACCCCATTGATGAACTGGCCAACAAAAGCGACTTTATGGAAGTCGCTTATCTGTTGCTGCATGGAGAGCTCCCCAATCAGGCGGAAAAGGAAAAATTTGTTCATGACATCACTTATCACACCATGATTCATGAACAGATGACCAAATTCTTCTCTGGTTTTCGCAGGGATGCGCATCCCATGGCCATAATGGTCGGTGTTGTGGGCGCCATGTCCGCCTTTTATCATGACAGCACGGATATCAGCGATCCGATCCAGCGCAAAATCGCCTCCTATCGCCTGATTGCCAAAATGCCGACCATTGCGGCCATGTCCTATAAATATTCCGTGGGGCAACCCTTTGTCTATCCGCGCAATGACCTGAATTATGCGGAAAACTTCCTGTATATGACATTCGGCGTGCCCACATGCGAACCTTACCAAGTCAATCCGATCCTGTCCAAGGCCATGGACAGGATCTTTACCCTGCATGCGGATCACGAACAGAACGCCTCCACCTCTACTGTCCGTCTGGCCGGCTCTTCCGGGGCCAATCCGTTTGCCTGTATCGCCGCCGGGATTGCCTCTCTGTGGGGGCCGGCGCATGGCGGCGCGAATGAAGCCTGCCTGAATATGCTTCAGGAAATCGGTCACACCGACAACATTCCGGAATATATCAAACGGGCCAAGGATAAAAACGACCCGTTCCGTCTGATGGGATTTGGTCACCGCGTTTATAAAAATTATGACCCCCGCGCCAAGGTCCTGCAGGCAACGGCTCATCAGGTGCTTGCTGAACTGGGGATCGAAAATGATCCGCTGCTGGATGTGGCCCGGGAGCTGGAGCGCATTGCCCTGGAAGACGAATATTTCATTGAGAAAAAACTTTACCCCAATGTGGACTTCTATTCCGGAATCATCCTGAAAGCCATGGGCTTCCCCACTGAAATGTTTACGGTGTTGTTTGCGCTGGCCCGCACAGTTGGCTGGGTTGCCCAATGGGGAGAAATGATTGAGGACCCGACCCAGAAAATCGGTCGTCCCCGCCAGCTTTACACCGGCGCCACAGCCCGGGAATATATACCAATAGATCAACGCTGATCCGCAGCGGAATACCCCTCCTAAAAAAGAAAGCCCGGCTTCAGCCGGGCTTTTTCTGTTTACGAGAGATCCTAGAGTGAATTGATGAACGCATCATTCACTCTAGGTTTTTACTCCGGATAGCGATGCGTCATCGCCTTTACTGTTCGATAAGTTCGATCATATATCCGTCGGGGTCCTTGATAAAAGCGATAACCGTTGTCCCGTGTTTCATGGGTCCGGGTTTGCGCGTCACTTCGACCCCCGCCGCATCAAGCTCCTCGCAGACTTTATAGATGTCCTTGACCCCAAGAGCGATATGACCAAATCCATTGCCCAGATCATACCGTTCCTCCTGGCCCCAATTATGCGTAAGCTCGATAACCGTATTGTTTTTTTCATCGCCATATCCCACAAAAGCCAGGGTAAACTTGCCTTCGGGATAATCCTTTTTACGCAGCAACTTCATCCCCAGCTTATTGCAATAAAAGTCCAGCGACCTGTCCAGATCCATCACACGGATCATGGTATGCAGCAAACGAAATTCGCTCATGGAAGACCTCCATTTCGGATAAAGCCTAAATTTTTCAGCTTTCGGCAATCATCGCCGTATAAGTGGCTTCCGCCACGACCTGCCCGGCCACTTTTCCAATCCCCTTGAATTTCCATACACTGCGGCGGTTTTGCTCTTTACTGACATGAAGCTCAAGCCTGTCTCCGGGCACAACAGGCTTCCGAAACTTGGCGCCTTCGATAGACATGAAATAGACGAGCTTGCCTTCTGCTTCCTCACCAAGGCTGAGCATGACAAGCGCCGCCGCAGTCTGAGCCATGGCTTCCACAATAAGAACCCCCGGCATCACCGGTTTCTGAGGAAAATGTCCCTGGAAAAAAGGTTCATTCATCGTCACATTCTTAATGCCCGTGGCCGCCTCTCCCGGCACAATATCCTGCAACCGGTCCACAAGAAGCATGGGATACCGATGCGGTATGACTTCCATAATCCTTACTACATCAACTTCTGCCGGGATTTCTTTGATTTCCTCGTTCATGATATTCCATTCTTTCTTGTCGTGGATCTTGAGAACAATTGCCGACTAAATAAAGCTTTTACTCCTCAAGCGCAAGTTTGATGAAAACAAATACCCCGCGTCAATGCGGGGTATAAGTGTACCATCAAAATAGGTGACGGCTTTTTCTTACTTGCCTTCAACCTGGGGCAATTCCACCTTAACAGTGGGCAGAACCTGATCCAGTTGCTCAATGACCTTTGTGGTCACGTCAAGCCCCGGCACCTGCTCAATAATCAGGCTCTTATCCATAATTACTGTGGCCCCGTGTTCATTGAGTACTTTCTGCAAAATGGGCTTCAGGGCCCGCTGCACTTCGTTCTGGGCATTGACCAGAGCGGCCTCCATTTGCCGCTGTTTGAGCTGAACTTCCCGCTGCACGGCAACAACCTTGCCCTGGAATTCCCTCACCTTGGCCTCATAGGCCTCCTTCTGCATAATGGATCTCTGGGTTTTAAGAGATTCCTCTTCTTCTTTCAGCTGTTTTTCCTTCGCCGCAATTTCATTCTGAAATTTCTGGCGAATCTGGTCCAGCTGTGCCTGGATATCCTTACCGGCAGCAGAATTGAAACGCACCATGCGCGTGTCAATCACCGCAATGACTGCTTTAGGTAAAGTTTCCGCATAGAGGTGTTTGATTCCTGCCATAAACCCGATGGTTGAAGCAAGCGCCACCACCGTTGCTAATCTTGTAAAATGTCTCATTAAAACCTTGTTCCGATGTTAAATTGGAAAAATTCTGTTTTGTCCGCCTCATCTTTAAGCAATGCCTTGGCAAAGTCAATCCTGAAGGGACCAAAAGGCGACATCCAGGAAAAACCGATACCAGCGGATACCCGCGGAGAAACGCTGTCCCCGATGACCTGGTGAGTAAGGCCAGTGGCCGCATTCACCAGAGATGGCGGCTCATCAATTCCAAACAACGCCCCCGCATCAACAAAGGCGCTGGCCTCGATCCCCATTTCCCGTGCCCCTGCCCCCAATGGTACAAACAGTTCGATGGATCCCGTATAATAGGTATTTCCGCCAAGAGCATCGCGGGTGATGCTGTCACGCGGTCCAACCCCTCCCCGTTCAAATCCGCGCATTTTCGGGGTTCCAAGGAAAAACCGGTCACTCAGACGCACATCATCACTGATGCCGAAGACATTGCCCCCTTCTACGCCTACATTGAAGACCCAGTTGCCGAAGAACGGATGATAAAAGTCATAACTCGCCCGGCTGCGCAGATATTTAGTGTTGCCGCCAAGCCCCGCAAAGTCCTGGTTAAAGACAAGCCGCTGCCCCCGGCTGGGATGCTGACGATTATCCAGCGTATCATAAGACAACCCATACCCGATGGAGGAAGTGGTGAAATCTCCCCGGTTACTTTCTAGATAGGGACTGCTGGAGATAAATGTGGTTTCCACTTTGTCCCGACGGAAGGTATACCGCGAACTCATCACAATATATTCGGTCACCGGAAACGCGGTTCTCAGACTCGCGCCATAGGTCTGCTGAGTGAAATCAGCTTCAAGGAAGTCTGTATCCCGAACAAAAAGATCAACACCGGCCACCACGGCCCGATCCATGAAATAAGGCTCTGTAAAGCTGATATCTACTTCCTTGCGGAAACTGGAGATTCGCGTACCAAGACGCAGGCTCTGCCCCTTGCCCATAAAGTTTCGCTCCCCGATACTGAAATCGAAAAGGAAATTTTCACTGCTTGAAAAACCGGCCCCCACGGACAATTCACCTGTGGCCTGTTCTTCGACAGTCACTTCAAGAATGGTCTTGTCCGGCGCGCTGCCTTCGACCTGTTCGATGGTGGCTTCCTTGAAAAAACCCAAGCTCTTGATGCGGATTTCCGAACGCTTCACCTTCGCAGAGTTATAGGCATCGCCTTCCACAAGACGCATTTCCCGACGGATTACCTTGTCATGGGTGCGCACATTACCGGTAATATTAATTCGCTCCACATAGACCCTGGGCGCCTTGTTCACCACATAGGTAATGTCCACAGTCCGTTCCTTACGGTTACGCCGGACTCTGGGGCGGACGTCCACGAAGGCATACCCCTTAAGACCGGCCACATCGGTCAACAGTTCGACTGTCCGGTCAATCTGGGAAGAATTGTAGATGTTGCCTTCTCTGGTCACCACCAAAGGCTCCAACAATTCGGATTTCAGGTCAGGAATTCTGCTGTCAACGGTTATTTTGCCGAAAGAATAAACCTCACCTTCTTCAACGGTAATATTGATAAAGAAATGCTCCTTGTCCCGGGCCAGCTCCGCGACCGCCGAAGTAATGCGGAAATCCGCATACCCTTTGGATCGGTAAAAATCACGCAGCAACTGTTTGTCATAAGCCAGGCGATCGGGGTCATAGGTGTCTTCAGAGGTCAAAAACTTCCACCAGCGGCTTTCCTTGGTCGCCATGACGCCGCGCAGGTCGTCGTTATTAAAGGCTTTGTTGCCCATAAAGTTGATTTTGCCGATTTTGCTTTTCGGCCCTTCGCTGATCTCAAAAACCAGATTCACCCGGTTCTGATCCAGCTGGATAACCTTGGGCTCGATGGTCGCCGCAAACCGTCCCCCCCGGCGATACACTTCCAGAAGCCGCTGCACATCCGCACGCACCTTGGCCCGCGAGAATACGATCCGCGGCCTAAGCTGGATTTCTTCATACAGCTTGTCGTCTTTTTTGTATTTGTTCCCCTCGAAAGCGATACGGTTGATGATCGGGTTTTCCACCACTTCCACCACCAGGGTATTGCCGGCTCGGCCGATTTTTACGTCTGAAAACAGCCCGGTATTGAAAAGTCTTTTAAGTGAAATATCGACTTTCTGCTCATCATAATCCTCCCCCTCGGAAACAATCAGGTAGGATTTAATGGTTTCGGCTTCGATCCGTTGGTTCCCAACGACCTGAATAGACTGAATCGCATCTCCATAGGCGCCGGTTTGCGCCAGACCACCCGATACAGGTCCCAGAAATGAAAATGTTAATGAACAAACAAATCCAAGAGTAATAAAAAAGCGATTTTTCACCGGTACTGTTTCCTGCTTATTTATATTCTTTGTTTATATAAGCCGGTTATCCCACCAAGCCCATAATGTCATTCAGCGTGGCAAACACCATTAACCCGAGAATGAGAATCAATCCAATACGAAATCCTAATTCCTGGGTTTTTTCACTCAGTTTTCTCCCCAAAGCTGCTTCGAAACCGTAAAACAGCAGATGTCCCCCATCCAGCATCGGTATCGGCAAAAGGTTGATAATACCCAAATTTATCGAAATCATGGCAATAATCGAGATATAGGAAAATATGCCTTGCTCAGCAGATTGGCTGACCACCTGAGCAATCTTGATTGGCCCGCCCAGTTCCTTGGCGGAACGGTCTCCGAACAAGATCTGCCCCAACCCCCGAAACGACATTTGAATAATGTCCCAGGTCCGTTCGACGCCGGCCCAGAATGCTGCGGGCACACTAAGCTCACGGATTTCTGAACGCCCTACGGAACGCACCCCGATAAGGGCAACCCGTTGAATATTTCCGTACCCGTCATCCACTTCTTCAAGGCGCGGGGTCAGGCTCACTTCAATGAGACGTCCGCCCCGGTCAATCTCCAGACTGACCGGTTCCTCCAGATTGAGCATGATTCGGGTTTTGATGTCATTAAAGCTTTCGACAGCAACCCCATCCACAGAAACAATACGATCATTCGGCTGTAATCCGGCCTGTTCAGCGGGGCTTCCGGGCACCACCTCATCCACAATCGGCGGCGTATAGATCTGCCCAAAAGTTATGTAAAACGAGGCCAGAATCAATACCGCCAGCAACAGATTTGCAAAAGGACCGGCAAAAACAATCGCCGCGCGTTGCGGTAGGCTTTTATAATGGAAGGCGACCTTTCGTTCTTCCTCACTCATATGGGGAAGGGAGCCATCAGGAGTGCTGGCGGCACTGGCATCGCCAAAGAATTTGACATATCCCCCCAGCGGAATATAGCTGATCTTCCAGCGGGTTCCTTTCCTGTCAGTCCAGCCCCAGATTTCGCGACCAAACCCGATGGAAAACACCTCTACCCGCACACCGCACATCCGGGCCACAATGTAATGGCCCCATTCATGGATAAAAACCAGAACGGAAAGGGCGACGATAAACGCCCCGGCATAAAATATAAACGAAAATAGAGTATCCATGACCCGTCTTTATTTCTCTATCAGTTCGCCGGCAACACGTCTTGCTTCCTGATCCACATCCATCACAGTTTGCAAACATGTCAAAGGGGATGCCCCTATCGTCTCCAGCGTTGTTTCAACGATCCCGGCAATATCCAGGAACCCTATTTTCCCCTCCAGAAATGCATATACGGCAACTTCATTCGCCGCGTTGAGGATAGTAGGCGCACTTCCCCCGGTTTGCAATGCCTCTCTTGTCAATTTTAGGGCCGGGAACTTGTTAGTATCGGGTTCGGAGAAGTCCAACCGGCCCAACTCCGCCAGGTTAAGCTCTTTTGCCGGGGTTTCGATCCTTTCCGGCCAAGCCAGGGCATAGGAAATAGGCGTGCGCATATCGGGTGACCCTAATTGCGCCAGGACGGAGCCATCCACATAAGACACCATGCTGTGAATAACGGATTGCGGATGTACAAGGATATTGATCTGATGTTCTTCTACCGGGAACAGGTGATATGCCTCGATCAGCTCCAGCCCCTTATTCATCATGGTGGCTGAATCCACAGAAATCTTGGCCCCCATATCCCAGTTGGGGTGGGAAACGGCTTCACGGGGGCTGACATACGCCATTTCCTCGCGGCTTTTGGTGCGGAACGGCCCGCCCGAAGCGGTCAGGGTGATATGGGCCACCTTCTTCGGTTGGGCAAAATCAAAAACCTGAAAAATCGCATTATGCTCTGAGTCCACCGGCAGCAGGGTCGCATGATGATCACGCACCTCTTTCATCATCAATTCCCCCGCACAAACCAGGCATTCCTTATTGGCCAGCGCAACCGTCGCGCCCCGACGCACCGCATTGAGCGTCGGCCGCAGCCCCGCGGCGCCGACGATGGACGCCATCACCCAATCCGCCTCCATCAGGGCCGCCTCGCTCAGCGCCTGCTCACCTGCTGCGGCGATAATGCCGGTTCCCGCCAGAGCGGTCTTCAGCTCCGCATATTTCGTTTCATCGGCCAGGACCGCCATGCGGGCCCCGAAAGCGATAGCCTGTTTTGCAAGTTTTTCTACATTGCTGTTGGCGGTCAGAGCCAGAACTTCAAACCGCTCCGGATGCCGCCGGATTAAATCCAGCGTATTGCAACCAACTGACCCTGTGGATCCCAGAACGGTAACCCTGCGAACCGCATTGTCCTGTTTTGCATCCGGCATTCCCATGAAATTCAAGCTCCTACAGCATGAAATAATAATAGGCGGCAACAACCGGGGCCACAAAAATAATTCCATCCACCCGGTCCATAACTCCCCCGTGGCCGGGAATAATAGCCCCGGAATCCTTGACGTTGAAATGCCGTTTCAGGGCGGATTCAACCAGGTCTCCGACCTGGCTCCACAACGCCATGAGACAGGCCGCAACGGCCATCATCAGCAAAGGTGTAAATGCCATGACATATGCCGCTAGGGTTCCGGTTATCCCGGCAAACACCATACCGCCAATCAGTCCCGCCCAGGTTTTTTTCGGGCTAATTCGGGGCGCCAGCTTTGGCCCGCCAATCTTTTTACCGGCAAAATAGGCACCGGTATCCATCGACCAGACAATAATCATCATCCATAAAACAATCAAGCCGCCCTGTTCTTCATAATGGCGCAGATAGATCAGCCCCACCCCCGGCAGAACGGCATAAAGCAGGCCCACAAGGCCCCAGACAAGGCTGGCACCACTCCGCCATGCGACAAGGAGCAAAACCGCCACATACGCCGCGACCCACTCCCCCTTCGGCGAGATTGCCTCACTGGTGGCATAAGCCGCCGCCAGCAGTCCTGCAACCTGCACCGCAAAGAGGAGCCAGGGGGTGCGTCCTTCACAAATGTTGTCCCATTCAAACAGAATCAGCCCAGCCATCAGAACCACAAGCAGAAAATACGGCAGGCCGCCATACAGAATCGCCCCAACAGCGATAGGCAACATAACGCCTGCGGACAATATTCTGATGGTAAGGTTATTCATGGGCGCCCTGACACATCCGACATGCGAGCGGCTCAGGGCCGCGCCCCGTAGCGGCGTTCGCGTTTGTTGAATTCCTCTATGGCGCCCTGAAGAATATCCTCGTTGAAATCGGGCCATAAAGTATCAATAAAGATAAACTCCGAATAGGCCGCCTGCCAGAGCAGAAAATTGCTCAACCGCTGTTCGCCACTGGTGCGAATGATCAGATCCGGATCCGGTATGTCCGCCGTATACAGATGATCGGAGAAGAGTTTCTCATCAATCATGTCGGGGTCAATGTCCCCGGCCTTGACCTTGCGGGCAATTTCCCGAGCGGCACAGACGATTTCTGCCTGTCCCCCGTAATTTAGGGCAAGGATAAGCTGTAATCCGGTATTCTGGCGGGTTTTTTCTTCCGCCTCAGCAATCAGCTTGAGGATCGAAGGACTCAACCGGTCACGCCCGCCGATAAAACGCAGACGCACATTCTGACGGTCCAGTTCGGTGACTTCATTCTGAAGGTAATGGCTCAACAGCCCCATCAGATCCCTCACCTCATCTTCGGGCCTTTTCCAGTTTTCCGATGAAAAGGCATAGAGGGTCAGATAGTTCACCCCCAGCGAGGAACAGGTCCGGACACAGTTCCGGACCACTTCGGCCCCCTTGCGGTGTCCGGCAACCCGCGGCAAGAGGCGCTTTTTGGCCCAACGTCCATTGCCATCCATAATGATGGCAATGTGTTGCGGCGGGGTCAGCGCCCCTGCCTTGGCCGAAATTCTGCTTGCCTCTTTCACCACGTACATGCACAAATTCCTGTAAAATCCCGTCAAACTTGCATGATTTCTTTTTCTTTGGCGGCTGTCAGCCGGTCAATTTCGGCGATTTTTTCATCAGTCAGTTTCTGAACCTTGTCGGCCAGAACTTTTTGTTCATCTTGACTGATTTCACCATCTTTTTCCAGCTTCTTGATGTGATCCATGCCGTCGCGTCGCACGTTACGCACGGCAACACGTGCCTGTTCCGCATATTTCCCGGCAACCTTGGTCAGTTCCTGACGACGTTCTTCATTCAGCTCCGGTATCGGGATGCGCAAAGTTTGACCGTCGACGACCGGATTAAGGCCCAGTCCCGCGTTACGGATCGCCTTTTCCGCGGCGGCCACCATTCCCTTGTCCCAGATCTGCACCGAAATCATGCGCGCTTCCGGTGTTGAAATCGTGCCGATCTGATTGAGCGGCATCTGTGAACCATACGCTTCAACCACGACCGGATCCAGAAGATTCACGGACGCGCGGCCGGTTCTCAGGCCGGAAAATTCGGTTTTCAGATTTTCAATAGCGCCCTGCATGCGCCGGTTCAGATCCTTTAAATCAAGCTCAGAAGACATGACTATTCCTCCTGACATATCTTGGTAAACTGGCCCTCATCCTTAAGGACTCGGGCGAATTCACCGGGTTCGTGAATTGAAAAAACAAGAATGGGGATGTTATTTTCCCGGGCCAGCGCGATAGCCGAAGCATCCATGACCTTCAAATCCTTGGTCAGCACCTCACGATAGCCGAGCTGTTGATATCGTTTTGCGGTCGGATCCTTTTTGGGGTCCGCCGTATAAACCCCGTTGACCTGGGTGCCCTTCAGCAGGGCATCGCAATTCATTTCTGCTGCCCGCAACGCCGCCGCCGTGTCCGTGGTGAAAAAGGGATTGCCGGTGCCGGCCGCAAACACCACCACCCGGCCCTTTTCCATATGGCGGATCGCCCGACGCCGAATATAGGGTTCACAGACCGAAGCAATGGGAAATGCCGACTGAACCCGCGTATCCACATCTATATTTTCCAGCGCATTCTGAATCGCCAGAGCGTTCATCACCGTGGCCAGCATGCCCATATGGTCTGAGGAAGTCCGGTCAAACCCCCTGGCCACGCCGGTCATGCCCCGGAAAATATTTCCGCCGCCGACCACAAGACACACTTGCACCCCCATTTCCCGAACCGTTTTGATTTCCCCGGCCACCCGGGTCACCATATCCGGATCAATTCCGTATTCCTTGTCGCCCATCAGGGCTTCGCCGGAAAGCTTCAGGAGGACGCGTTTGTATCGAGCCTCATCAGACATTTTGGCCACCTTGATTCAGATAGTAGTTAACATCATGCCACCCGGATGATTTGAGTCAGACAGGGCACAACTTTATTGTTATTGTGCGCATCTTGCCTGAGCCGGGGGCATAAGTCCATGATGAATAGAAAAATCGGGTCCATCTCTTCTGTATTTTTCACACAGGAGAAATGAACCCGACGAAATTTTCAGTTAATTGCCGGCAGCGGCAGCCACTTCGGCGGCAAAATCAGATTCTTCTTTTTGAATGCCTTCCCCCAGCACCAGGCGAACATAACCGACAAGTTTGATGTCTTTCCCGGCTTTTTTGGCGACATTTTCAACAACCTTGGAGATTTTGGTCTCTCCGTCAATCACGAAGGTCTGTTCCAGCAGAACCACTTCCTCATAGAATTTACGGATCCGCCCTTCGATCATTTTTTCAATGATATTGTCCGGTTTGCCGGATTCACGGGCCTGTTCGACAAGCACATTGCGCTCACGCTCCAGCAGCGCCGGATCAAGGTCCTCAACACTGAGCGATTGCGGCGCCGTGGCCGCCACATGCATGGCTAGCTGTTTGCCAAGAGCCTGAAGTTCCGCTTCGTCAGCCTCTGATTCCAGCGCCACCAGCACGGCGATTTTACCCATATTATCGGCAACGGCGCCATGAATATAGGACGCCACAACACCTTTATCCACTGACAGCCCGACAGCCCGACGGAACGTCATATTTTCGCCAATAGTCCCCACGGCTTCCTTGATTTCTTCTTCCACGGTGCGGTCCGTACCCGGATAGGGCGCATTTTTTGTTGCTTCATAATCCCCATTCTGGGTCAAAGCCACGCCAGCAATATTCCGCACCAGCGCCTGGAACTGCTCATTACGAGCCACAAAATCGGTTTCCGAGTTTACTTCAACAGCCACGGCCCGAGGACCTTCGGCGGCCACAGCCACAAGCCCTTCGGCGGCCACCCGCCCGGCTTTTTTCGCGGCTTTGGCAATACCTTTCTGACGCAACCAGTCAATCGACGCTTCCAGATCCCCATCGTTTTCCGCAAGAGCCTTTTTACAATCCATCATACCTGCGCCGGTCTTTTCGCGCAGCTCCTTCACAAGTGCAGCAGTAATTTGAGCCATTTTTCTTCCTTGATGCGTTCTTTAAAATTAACGAATTACAGGCCCCGGATCAGAGCGGCCCAAACACCGCCACACAGATTTGGGACCTGTAACACCAATGAATTTCTTTAAGAAGCCTGCTGTTCGCCGGCTTCAGCGTCTTTGTCCGTGCCTTCTTCCTGGGCAGTCTCTTCTGCGGCGACTTCGACAGACGCTTCTTCCTCTGCGCCCTCAGCCTGATCATCGGCCGGCGCCCCTTCTTCCGTCGGCAGGGTTTCTACGGCAACGTCTTCAGACGCCCCAATATCCACACCCTGCTCTGTCAGTTCTTGCTGAATGCCATCAAGAACCGCATCAGCGACCAGATCGCAATACATCTGAATGGCGCGGGTGGCATCATCATTGCCAGGGATCGGGAAGTCCACATTGTCCGGATTGCTGTTGGTGTCCACCACGGCTACAACCGGAATACCCAGCTTCTTGGCTTCCTGAATCGCCAGTTCTTCCTTATTGGTATCAATCACAAACAGGATATTGGGCAGCCCCCCCATATCTTTGATCCCGCCAAGAGACCGTTCCAGCTTCTCCTGTTCCCGGGTCAGCTGCAGGATTTCTTTTTTGGTCAATCCGGAATGTTCCTGACCCAGAATCTCCTCAAGATGCTTCAGACGCTTGATGGAATTGGAAATCGTCTGCCAGTTGGTGAGCATCCCGCCGAGCCAGCGATGGTTTACATAAAACTGGCCACAACGTTTTGCCGCTTCGGCGATGGGTGCGGACGCCTGGCGCTTGGTCCCGACAAACAGCACTCGCCCGCCAGCAGCGGTGACGTCACGGATCTGCTCCAACGCCCGATGCAGCAGCGGTACGGTAATAGACAGATTGATGATATGAACCTTATTGCGAACCCCGAAAATATATTCGCCCATACGGGGGTTCCAACGGTGAGCCTGATGGCCAAAATGCACACCAGCTTCCAGCAGCTGGCGCATGGTAAAACTTGGCAACGCCATATGTTTTCTCCTTTTCCGGTTAATCCTCCGCGAGTTTGGCTTCCCGATCCCTTCGGGAAACACCGGAAAGTCGGCCCCGATATGTGGGGGACTAACTTCATACCCGCGTGCGAAGTAAAGGCGTCTTACGCCGAAATGATCAGAAGATCAAGAAAAATATACAGCCGCCGCAGCTTGGGGGCTTTTATGCATTGATGACCGCGTCATCGTGACCTCTCGAAGCCCCCTGCCGTCGCTCCCGCGCAGGCGGGAGCGGCGATCCCGCCATGTTGTCTTATAAAAAAAGCTGGCGTGCCGCGCCTTCTCCAAAAAAACAGAACGGCACTGGGATAGAGCCGCTCTGTCGAGATTAAAGGTTTCTTTTTGTTTTGGTTATACCTTCTTTATTTATCTTTATGTCTGTCAGGCACCCGGTTCGCCTCACAGGGGGAATACCCCTCCTCTCTTTATTTCGGTTGTTCCGGATTTCGGTTGTTCCGGTCCTTTCTTTGCCCTGACATTTGTCAAGTGATAGTTATCAGGAAACGGTAGCCGGGACCGCGCTAATATCTCAAGCAGGTCCCGGACCCGTTCATCGTTTCAGGCATCGTTTCAGGACCGCACCCGGCGGCGCATGACACCGATTCCGACCAGGCTCATCCCCAGCAGGCCAAGAATGGCCGGTTCGGAAATTCTCATGGCGGTTACATTGACCTGGGTTTGCAGGGTTGTGAACCCGTCTTCAGCGGCGGCAAACCCCCGGCATCCCGGCGCCAGCCCCACAGAGGCACAATCATCCGCGTCCAGATTGTCCAGAGCGCCCAGATCCAGAGTCACCGTATATTTATATTCGTCGATGATGAAACTGAAAGACAGGTTTTCCGGGTTGGTCAGTGCATAAATATCCGCGCACGGATCGCCCAGCGGATTGGCGCAAGGTTCTGCATTGAGGGTTTCCTCAAACACCACAAACAAATCAAATTCCACCGCCGGCAAAGAAGAACCGGCCGGCATTGTTGGCGTCATCACCACAGAATCCTCTATGGTCACGGAAGTCAGGCTGTCGCCCGTGATCACATTATTATAATGGGTGAGTGTCGCCGCATCCTTGGCGGGGCCGTTGGTGACCAGTCCCGTCACTGTGGTAACCCCCGTAGAGCCGGCTGTCGGGTTATTGACATCGGCAACAAAGTTCTGATCACTCAGGACCAGGTGGCTTTGTTGGTTCTCGGGGTTTGCCGGCGTACCCCAGGACAGTACCGTTCCCGTATTGGTCACGGCCGCAGCCGGTTCCTCATCAACAAACGCCGCCGTGGCTTCCAGGGTCCATTCGGTAATCAAAGCCGCTTGTGCGGCCTGACCGATCACCATACTGCCCAGCGCAACGGTGACGCCATACATAATTTTCTTCAGATTGTTCATTACAACCTCCTCAACCAGTGTCGTTAAGTTTTGTACCGGGAACAGACCTTTCTCCCATTTCTCCCCTTGAAAGATTTGACCTGGCTTCCTCAAATACGCCAGAGACAAAACCAAAGACACAGATACTGGAGATACGGAACTAAAGATACGGAACTTGATCAGGGATAAGGATGAACCAAGACTGTTCGCAAAAAAATCAAAAACTGGGCTTTGCAGCCTGATATCATAATTTCATGAATGATGCTGTTAAGTAGCAAATACCATGCCATCTTTAAAAGGCTCATATATTATAAGAAGTTGCGGATATACCCTGTCCCCGCATGGCCACAACTGTAATAAATTCCGACACCCCTTTTGCCGAAAAACAAGGCGCAGCGCGGTATAAGAAATATTTTTTATCTTTATTTCAAGGCATTAGGAAAATAATCTAGATCGTAAAGCAGGAGCGACAGCTGTCAAAAATCTTTACACATTATTTTAAGGCAGAAAAAGACATTGTCTTACAATATCTTGGCAAGGAGCCCCCAAGACACCCGCAAAATGCATCAGAATTTCCGATTATTTCACGGGTTTATGGGCCATCCCGGGGTGAGTGTTCTTCTGATCCACTTCATCATATCCTGCATCTTCGCGGATTTTCCGGAACACGCCCTGCGCGCCCTTGACGATTTCCGGTTTAACCGTGACAATCCGATTGTCCGTCAATTGGTGCAGCGCCTCGGCAACGGTTCTGGCCCGACCCAGTTTTTTCAGATTCATCATGGTTGGAAACATCAGGGTCCCCCTGGATTCCTCGATCAGTTCAAGCGGCCGGACCCAGCGGACCTCAACCGCTTCCCTGCCATCGGGGCTGGCCACCTGCCCTTCCGGGGCCATGCACAGAAAGAACCGGGTATCAAAGCGTTTGGGATATTGTTCAGGCGTGATCCAGTGGGCAAAAGGACGGCAGTCCCGCACCGATAACTTCAGGCCGGTTTCAGCCAGAAATGTCCGGACATCAAGACGGTTTTCCAGAAATTTCCGACGGTATTTCCGGTCCAGTTCCGCCCGAACCGCCTCATCAACCAACCGGCCGTTGCGTTCCCCAATAAGAAGACCGGTTTCTTCAAAAACCTCTCGCAACGCAGCGTAGCGCATGCCCCGAAACATCTGAGGCAGGTCGTCCTGATGGGACTCGGGGTCTGCTTCTTCTGCTTGCCGATCCGCGGGATCCACCTTGCCACCGGGAAAAACATAGGCCCCGCCGGCGAATTTGATATTCTGGTGGCGTTTCACCATCAAAATTTCAAGCGTGCCGTATTCGGGGTGACATTCCGCACCGTCCCGGATGATCATAATCGAGGCGGAATCAACAGGTTTTACAGGCGTATCAGTCATGAAGGCAGTCCCGGCGGTTTCATATTCATTGTCAACTCCATCAAGCTATAAGCCCCGTTACAGGCGAAGGAAAGGTGAATGTCTTTTCAGGATGAGAATAAATCTGCATACCCCCTGCTTGAACCAGGCTCTGGCAAAAATTATCAAATCTCCTTAGCGTCCAGAATACCTTTCATGGTGACCAAGGCATTGCGCACGGGCGGGGAAATCGTATAGCCATCCGGCAATTCAATATCCACATCATAATCGCCCGCGTCCTCGACTTTCAGTTTGAAGGTGACGGTGCCCCGCCCGCCTTTATAGTTGTCCAGTAAATCCTTGACCGCCGCCAGAGAAGTGGTCTCTTTCAGATAAATTTCCAGCCCCTTGGCGGTACGGGCCGCCACCGCGTCGATGGCTTCGATGCCCTGGGCGGTCACCCGGAGCGACCCGTCGTCACTAAAACGCACTTCGGCCGTGATAACGACGGACGTTCCAACCTCAAGAATGGGTCTGGCGGCATTCAGCACCTCGGAAAACAGGGTCACTTCATACGCCCCGGAACTGTCCGATAGGCCCAGAAAGGCATATTTGGTCCCGCGCTGGGACCGTTTTTCCTTGATGCTCTGGATGGTTCCGGCCAGCTTGATCGTGCCGCCTTTGCCGCGCGCGCTTTCGGCCATCTGGGTGGAAGGCACCACCTTCTGACGTTCCAGCACCTTGCTATAGGCTTCCAGAGGATGCGCAGACAGATAAAAGCCCACGGCATCCTTTTCATAATTCAGCCGGTCAATCAGCATCCAGTCATTGACCTCCGGCAGCACCAGTTTCGGTTCCTCCACCACATCGCCGAACAGGCTGACCTGGTCGCTGTTGCGTTCCTGGGTGGCGGCGCTGGCCTGCTTCAGAATCAGTTCCACGGACTGGAACACCTGAGCCCGATTAGGATTCAGGCTGTCCAGTGCGCCGGATTTGGCGAGGTTTTCCAGAGCACGCTTGTTGATATATTTGGTGTCAATCCGGCGGCAGAAATCGGCCAGATCCTTGAATGGACCGTTTTTCTCCCGTTCCCTGATCAGGCTTTCCATAGCCGAGCTGCCAACATTTTTGAGAGCCGCCAGCGCATAACGCACCCCCCTGAGCACCCCATCGCCGCGGGCGCCGCCGATTTTCTCCTCATCTTTTTCGCCCTCAATAATCTCCACAGAGAATTCAACTTGAGAAGCATTGACATCCGGCGGCAGGATTGGAATATGCAAGCTGTTAAGCTCTTCCTTGAACACATGCAGCTTGTCCGTGTTATTCAGATCCAAAGACATGATCGCCGCCATGAATTCCACCGGATAATTGGCCTTGAGGTAAGCGGTATGGTAAGCCACCAGCGCATAGGCCGCCGCATGGGATTTGTTGAAGCCGTAGCCCGCGAATTTCGCCACCAAATCAAAAATATGGGCCGCCTGTTTGGGATCAACGCCCTTCTTTTCGGCCCCTTCCTGAAACCGCAAGCGCTGTTTATCCATTTCGGAGGCGATTTTCTTCCCCATGGCGCGGCGCAGCAGGTCGGCCTCGCCCAAGGAATAATCCGCCAGAATTTGGGCAATCTGCATCACCTGTTCCTGATAGATGATCACCCCATAGGTTTCCATCAGTACATCTTTGAGCAGCGGATGCAGATAATCCGGTTCTTCCTCGCCATGCTTACAGGCAATATAGCGCGGAATATTGTCCATCGGACCCGGACGGTACAAGGCGACAACGGCGATGATGTCTTCGAACTTGTCCGGTTTCATCTGAACCAGAACATTCTGCATGCCCGTGCTTTCCAACTGAAACACGCCCACGGTCTTGCCGCTGCCCAGAAGTTCATAAGTCGGCCCGTCATCCAGGGGCACTTGCGAGAGATCTATGGAAATGCCGCGCCGGGCGATGTTGTCCACGGCCTTGTCCAGCACGGTGAGCGTCTTGAGCCCCAGAAAATCGAACTTAACGAGTCCCGCCTGTTCCACAAATTTCATATTATACTGGGTGACAGGCATGTCGGATTTGGGATCGCGATAGAGTGGCACCAGCTTGTCCAGCCGCCGATCCCCGATCACCACACCCGCCGCATGGGTCGAGGCATGGCGGTACAGCCCTTCCAGTTGCAACGCCATTTCAATCAACCGCGCCGTGGTGGGATCGCTGTCCCGTTCCTCCTGCAAGCGTTCTTCCGTCTCCAGGGCTTCCGCCAGCGAAATCGGATTGGCCGGATTGCTGGGAATCATCTTGGACAGCCGGTCCACCTGCCCATAGGGCATTTGCAGCACCCGCCCCACATCACGCACCACGGCCCGCGCTTGCAGTTTTCCAAAAGTAATGATCTGCGCGACCTGGTCATGGCCGTATTTGTCCTGTACATACCGGATCACACGGTCACGCTTTTCCTGACAAAAGTCGATATCGAAGTCTGGCATGGACACCCGTTCGGGATTCAGAAACCGTTCGAACAGCAGACTGAAGCGCAGCGGATCCAGATCAGTGATCCGCAGCGCCCAGGCGACCACCGACCCCGCCCCGGACCCACGTCCAGGTCCCACAGGAATGTCGTGATCCTTGGACCATTGGATAAAATCGGACACGATCAGGAAATACCCCGGAAAGTCCATCTTGATGATAATATCCAGTTCATATTCCAGCCGCTCGAAATAAGGCTTGGCCTTTTCGCGGCGCTCCTCATCGCTTTCGTCACCGGTAAAGACATGCCTTTCCAGCCGCTTTTCCAGACCTTCCCGGGCATAAAGACGCAATGTTTCAGCTTCCGACGTGTTTTCATCGGCCGTAAATTTGGGCAAAATCGGATCAACAGTCGGCACCTTGAACGCACAACGACGGGCGATGACCACCGTGTTGGCCAAAGCTTCGGGCAGATCCGAAAACAGCTCCGCCATTTCCTCAGGCGACTTGAAATAATGTTCTGGGGTGAGCTTGCGCCGGTCCTCCATCTCCACATAGGCGCCTTCCGCGATGCACAGCAAGGCGTCATGGGCCGCATACATGTCGCGGACCGGAAAATATACGTCATTGGTGGCCACCAGCGGTACGTCATGGTCATAGGCAAAATCCAGAAACGTTTCTTCCGTCGCCTGTTCCTCCGGCATGTCGTGACGCATGAGTTCCAGATAAAGGCGCCCTGGAAACAGCTCTTTCAGCTTTAGAAGAATCTGTTCCGCCCGGTCCCGTCGCCCTTCAAGAAGAAAACGTCCTATGGGACCCGCTGGTCCACCGGTAAGACAGATCAGTCCCGCCGTCCGGCCTTCCAGGACGTCCAGGTCGATCTGCGGCGTTTCGTGACCATCTGATTCGAGATGCGCCTTGCTGACCAGTTCCATCAGATTGTGATAGCCTTCTGTGGTCTGGGCCAGAAGTCCAAGCCAGCCAGGTTCGGGGGCCCGTTTCGTCTTGCCGCTCTCCTCTGCTTCATGGCGAATGGCCAGCGACGTACCCACAATGGGTTGAATGCCTGCGGCCGGCAGGGTCAGTGACGCTTCCAGCATGCCAAACATGTTATTGGTATCGGTGATCGCCACCGCCGGCATCCCGAACTTGTGACAGAGCTCCGGCAGCGCCTTGATATGAATGGCACCTTCGGACAATGAATATGCTGAATGAACTCTTAAATGAATAAATTTATGTTCTGTCATCAATTACATGACTTCTTTAAAGTGAAACTTTAAGATTGGAAATACCCGATAATACCCGCGGCAAGAACAGATTCGCACAAATATTGACCTGCATAAATCATATAAAGGCGAAAGCTCCGTCCCTCAAAAGCAAAACTGAGCGAAGAATTGGCCGCCAGAAGGCCGATCCCGACGATCAGGCCCATCACCAGACTCCCTGTGAAGTCCAGATTGGCCGCGGCAATAATAACCGCCAGGCTCAGCGCAAAAACCACACATACACCGCCGGCCAGAATCATTTCCCGTGTCGGATCACTCAGCGTTTCAGGCGACAGGCCGACTTCCTTCATCCAGACCTTACCAAACAGGAACGGGGAATACCACAGACCGCCAAGAATGAATTTGGCGACTGCCGCAAGAAAAATCGCCAACATATTCAGTGAGTCAAGTCCCATGATTCGCCCCTTTTCCCTAGCCCAGAATATCCACCCTTGATGTCGCCAACTATCACGATGAGAGGTTATGCCGGGTGCAGCGTCCCTTCGCGCAGTATAACACATCGATCCATTTTCTGGGCAAGATCGTAATTATGGGTGGCAATCAGCGCGGCCGTCCCCTCCTCCCGGGAGATACCCAGCAGAACCTTCAGCACCTCTTCCCCGGTGGCTTCATCCAGGTTTCCGGTCGGTTCATCGGCCAGCAGGATTTTGGGTTTATTGGCCAGCGCCCGGGCAATGGCGACCCGTTGCTGCTCGCCACCAGATAGGCGGCTGGGGCGGTGCTTCAATCGTTCCCCCAGCCCCATCTTTTCCAACAATTCCCCGGCCCGCGCCTCGGCCTCCTTTCTGGGGCGGCCGGCAATCATCTGGGGCATCATTACATTTTCCAGGGCGGTAAATTCTGGCAGCAGATGGTGAAACTGATAGACAAACCCGATCTCGTGTCGGCGGATCCGGGTACGCCGGAGATCCGACAGTGCATTACACGCCACCCCGTTGATGATCACCTCGCCCTGCTGGGCTTTTTCCAGGAGTCCGGCGATATGAAGCAAGGTGGACTTGCCCGCCCCGCTCGCTCCCGTCAACGCCACCATTTCCCCCCTGTTCAGGTGAAAGTCGACACCCCGGAGAATATGCAAATCCACGTCACCCTGGAAAAAATGCCGATGAATCCCCCTCAACTCCAGCGCCACGGAAGTTTCGTGTCCTGTCATCTTCGTCGCCACGGTTTCCGTCTTGTTCATGATATCTCCTCGCTCATATCCCTCATTCATATCTTAGGCCCCTCATTCATATCTCAGGGCCTCGACGGGGTCGGTTTTTGCCGCCCGCCAGGCAGGATATAGCGTGGCAAGAAACGTCAATGTGAGTGACACCGTAACCACGGCGATCACTTCATCGGGCTGGATGATGGCTGGAATTTCCGAAATAAAGCGGATTTCCGCGTTCCACAATTCCGCGCCGGTGGCCGTTTCCACGAAATCCACTATATTTTGAAGATTATCGGCCACCACGACACCGCCCGCCAGCCCCAGAAAAGTGCCCAGAATACCGATCAGGGATCCGGCAATAAAAAACACCCTGAGAATAGAAGCGCGTGAAGCTCCCATGGTTCTAAGGATAGCAATATCCTTGTTTTTGCTTCGCACCAGCATGATCATGGTGGAGATGATATTAAACACAGCCACCAGAATGATCAGAGTAAGAATGATGAACATCACATTGCGTTCAATTTGCAGCGCATTAAAAAAGCTGCGATTGAGCACCCGCCAGTCAATCAGTCGTCCCTGAAGCCCCAACTCCCGGATTCGTTGCTGAACGAAGGGATAGGTCTCCTCAATGAGATCCGGATGAGTGAGCGTGAGTTCCAGATACTGAACGCTGTTCTCATACTGGAAATATTTCTGGGCCTGATCCAGAGGAATAAAAAAATAGCTGCTGTCGTAATTATATTCGCCGACTTCAAATATGGCCTTGATTTCATAACTGGCTAGGCGCGGTACGGTGCCGAAGGCTGTAACCCGTCCCTTGGGCGTAATCAGGGTGATCAGACTGCCAATCTCCAGCCCGTAAGTATCCGCCAGGCGTTTACCAATGATAATATCGTGCTCCCCTGTCCCGAAATCCGTCAGGGACCCCGCCACGATGTTTTCTGCCACCAACGGGCGATGGCGCAGGTCTTCGGGCCGGATGCCCCGCACCATGGCGCCGGTGGCATAGTCGCCAAAAGACGCCATCACCTGCCCCTCGATCACCGGGTCCACCCGTACCACATTCTCCACAGTCGATAAGGCAGAAGCCGCCGCATCATAATCCGTCATGCGTCCGGCATAGGGCTGATACAATAAATGGCCCTTGAAGCCGATGACCTTGGACAGGATTTCCTCCCGAAATCCCCCCATGACTGACATGGTAACAATCAGGGCAGCCACACCCAGAAAAATCCCGACCAACGAAAAAATCGCAATGACGGAAATAAATCCCTCATGCCCTTTCAGTCTCAAATACCGGAAGGCCAAAGTCCACTCAAAGGCCCGAAACATAAACCGTCCTTTCCCGGCTTTCGACAGAGCCGAAATTATACATCATGGCGCGTGAGCACAACGAATACAACAAGACAAACTGCTGCGGCCATGACTGATTGGGCCATGCCATTGCCGTCTGTGGACCGCCATCCCCCTGCCCCGAAACAGGCGGGATCGCGATGACGCCTGACGAACATTGCCCTCACGCCGCCTGCCCCCGTTATGCCTTTGCGGCAAATCTGTTCAACACCTCGTCCACCGCCATTTCTTCACGCTGACCAGTGCGACGGTTTTTGATCTCGACCACACCTTTCTCCAGCCCCTTGGGCCCCACCACCACCTGCCAAGGCAGTCCAATCAGATCCATATTGGCAAATTTCATGCCGCCCCCAACATCCCGGTCATCATAGAGCACCTCAATGCCGGCCCTGAGCATTTTTTCATACAGATCCTCACTGGTCCGGGTACAGGCCTCATCCTTGGCCCGGAGATTCACCAACCCCACCTGGAACGGGGCGACAGCTTCCGGCCAGATTATACCGGCCTCATCGTGATTGGCCTCGATCAGCGCCCCCACAAGACGGGAGACCCCGATGCCGTAAGAGCCCATTTCCACGGTTAGCAGATTGCCATCCGGTCCCGTAACCCGGGCATTCATGCTGTCGGAATATTTGGTCCCGAAGTAGAAAATGTGCCCCACTTCGATGCCTTTGGCCACCCTTAAGTCTTCCGGGGCCACCGGGCAGTTCGCGGGATCGTGTTTTTCCTCTTCCATGGCATACAGGCTTTGAAGCTGGCGAATGGTTTCGGGATCAATATCCCCGGTCAGTTTATCCAGTTCGAAACCTTCGATCGCCTTGTCATAATACAGCGTGCTTTCACCGGTCTCCGCCAGGATCTGAAATTCGTGGCTCAAGTCTCCGCCAATCGCGCCGGTATCCGCCTTCACCGGAATGGCCACCAGTCCAAGACGGGCAAAGGTGCGCAGATACGCCACATACATTTTGTTATAGGAATCACGCGCCCGCTCCTGATCGAGATCAAAGCTGTAAGTATCCTTCATCAGAAATTCCCGGCCGCGCATAACCCCGAAACGCGGACGGATTTCATCACGAAACTTCCACTGGATATGATACAGAAGCTTCGGCAGGTCCTTGTAACTTTTGATGTTGTTCCGGAACAGATCCGTGATCATTTCCTCATTGGTCGGCCCATACAGCATTTCCCGGTCATGCCGGTCAGTAATCCGCAGCATTTCCTTACCATAGGCATCATAACGACCACTTTCCTGCCACAGCTCCGCCGACTGGATTGTCGGCATCAACAACTCCTGCGCCCCGGCCCGATTCTGCTCTTCACGTACAACCTGTTCGATGTTGCGTAATACCTTTAGCCCAAGCGGCAACCAGATATATATGCCGGCGCTCGTCTGGCGGATCATGCCAGCCCTCAGCATCAATCTGTGAGAAGCGATCTGAGCTTCAGTGGGCGTTTCTTTTAACGTGGGCAGAAAATATGTGGACAGACGCATTTTTTAACTCTGTTTTCTGTTTTTCGCAGTGATGAGTTTTGACTATAGTCTCTGTTATTAACAGGCTTTTTGCGGACTGCAATTATCTTTTCAGGGGAAGCTCAAGTTTTTCTGCCTCCCCTTCGGCACACAGCCGATGAATTTGAGCATAATAGGCTGGCGCTATCGGTTTGCCATTGAAATAGGCCAGGCCGTCGCGCACCTCCACATATCCCAGAATCATTTCCTGTTTCAATCCCGGATGACGGGCATAAAGCGCATTGTCCAGTTCTTTTGCCGTATCAAGAACCAGATAAAATGAAATTTCCGGCAAGACGTCAAACGCCCGGTTGTTCTCAAGATCCGCTGGGGGCACTTTGCGCCCCTTCACATCCACCCCGGGCCGGTAGGTCACATCTTCTTCTGGAACATGGCGGGTCAAAGAAACACAATCCTGTTTTTTGATAAGAATCGCCTGACCAGCCAGGGCCGTCTCCTGAAGCAGAAAAAGTCCAACTGTCATTGTGGCAAAAAACGCACATCTCATCAGTGATCCTTTCTATCCCCCTTTATTGTATACAATTTTTTCACCTGACCCGCATGTTGCAATTTTACAACAAAGTGGGAAAAATTGAAGTTTCATTAAATTTTAAAGATGACAAGCCGAAAGGACTGAACTAACGTTTCTGTCAAACGGGAGGCCCAAGTTTGGGGAGGGAAAAGCCTACACAAAACCAAACACGGGTAACATAAAAAAAGAAAAAGAAAAACCGGCAGAACGGTCTTAATAAAAATAAATAGAAAATAAAAAAAGCAAGGTCATGACCTTGCTTTTTTTATGGCTGTTCCCTTTTGAAAGCGGGCTGGCCGTGTCGGCTTAGAATGAATTGAGCCAACCTATGCACAATTCACTCTAGACAATCTGGTCACTCTAGACAATCTGGATCAGTTCGTATTTAACCACCATCCAAAAACACAGCCAGACAATAAAAGCCAATCCGGTGGTAATCAGCATCTTACGGCCAATCTGTGGTTTGACTGGAGCGCCTTTTTCGATGCCCTCGGGCAGGTTCGCCTGGTCTTCGCTTTCATGATGATTGCGAACGCCGAACGGTAAAACCATAAACAGGATCAACCACCAGGAAATCGTGAAAACCACAATATGACTGACGACACTCATCAGGCGCTCCTTGACCTCAAACCTCTTCCAGTTCCACCAGCGTGCCACAGAAATCCTTGGGATGCAAAAAAAGCACCGGCTTACCATGGGCACCAATCTTGGGTTCACCATCCCCCAAAATACGCATCCCGTCCGCTTTCAGCTTCTCTGCCGCCGCCCTGATGTCTTCAACCTCGTAACAGACATGATGAATGCCGCCGGCCTGATTTTTGGCCAAGAAACCTGCAATGGGGGAGTTTTCGCCCAAAGGATACAACAGTTCGATCTTGGTATTGGGCAGTTCCACAAAAACCGTGGTTACGCCGTGATCCGGCTGATCCACGGCTTCTGAAACCTTTGCCCCGAGCGTATCCCGATACAAGGTTGTCGCTGCATCAAGGTCCGGCACGGCAATAGCCACATGGTTCAGTTTTCCAATCATTGTTATTTCTCCCAATTGCACGATGTTTCTTTTTCGTCATTTCAGACGCGACAGGCTGACCACGGTGACAGGGCCTGTTTCGCGTTCGGTATATGTTTTCGCGGCCCGGCGGGCGGCAATTCTCACTTCTTCCTTCAGAAAACTGTCATCCTTCAGAGCCCGGGCAGGAAGCCTGTTCAAAACGTCCTCCACATTGCGGCGTATCTGCCGTTCCAGCCCCCCGTCCCCCTCATCCGCCAGCCCCAGAATGGTGATTTCGGGCACACAGGCCAGTTCCAGGTTCCGGTCCAGAACCACAGACACAACCAGACCCCCATTATACATCAGCCGCCGTCGGGTCACGATGGCCTCATCCTCGTCGGAAATCAGAAACTGACCATCCAGCGCCACCCGGCCATGTTCCACCTCATCAATGATTGCAGCTTCACCCGGCGCCAGCCGAATTAACGCGCCATTGCGCGGCACCACCACCTGCCCGACGCCAAGATCCCGGGCCAGTTCCGCCTGACGGGTCAGATGGCGCAGTTCCCCATGCACCGGCACGGCGATTTCGGGACGAATCCAGCGATACATTTGGGTCAGTTCCTGCTGTCCCGGATGACCGGACACATGCACAAAAGCATCCTTTTCCGTGATCACCTCTGCGCCCTTTTCGACCAACAGATTATGCAGCCGTCCCAGCACCAGCTCGTTGCCCGGGATAATTTTGGAGGAAAAGACCACCGTATCCCCCGCATTCAATGCAATATGGCGATTGGTGTCCTGAGCAATACGCATCATTGCCGCCCGTGCCTCTCCCTGACAGCCAGTGCAAATATACAACACCTTGTCATCAGGCAGATAACCAGCTTCCTCTTCATCAATCACCGGTGGGAAATCCTTCAGATACCCAACTTCCCGCGCAGCGGCCACATAACGTTTCAGCGACCGCCCCACAAGACAAAGATGGCGTTGACCGGCTTCGGCCACCCGGGCCAGTGTTTCCACCCGGACCACATTGGAGGCAAAAGTGGTGCAGAAAACCTTGCCCTTTTTATCTGAAAGCAGGCGGATCAGGCTCTCTCGCACCGCCTTTTCCGATCCTGTGGGTTGTGTATTGAAGACATTGGTCGAATCACAGACCAAGGCCAACACGCCCTCGTCCCCCATCCGCTTCATTGCTTTGTGATCCACAGGATCACCGATCAGCGGGTCCGGATCCAGTTTCCAGTCTCCGGTATGAAACACACTGCCCAGCGGCGTTTTGATCCGCAGGGCATTTGGCTCCAGAATGGAATGGGTAAGCGCCACCATCTCGATGCTGAAAGGGCCAAGCTCTATTCTTCCGCCCAAGGGCACCTCATGGACTACGGCCTCTTTCTCCAGCCCCAGCTCCTGCAATTTCCCCTGCAAAATCCGGGCGGTAAAGGGAGTGGCGTAAATCGGGCATTGAAGTTGCGGCCAGAGATAAGCCACAGCCCCAACATGATCCTCATGGGCATGGGTAATGACCAGTCCCAGAAGACGGTCCCGGCGTTTTTCAATAAAGCTGACATCCGGCATAATCAGATCAATCCCCGGCAGATAAATATCCGCGAAGGAAATGCCACAATCCACCATCAGCCAGTCCTGATCCCCCAGCGGACCATAGGCGTAAAGATTGAGATTCATACCAATCTCACCAGATCCGCCCAAAGGCAGAAAATGAAGCTCGGGAGTATGTTTTGATTTAGCCATGATCACATTTTGGATTTTGAGTTGCGCACATAAATCTCAAAAAGCCCACGTGTGGTCAATTCCTGATCGACAATTTCAATAATGTCGGTGGCGTCACTGAACAGCGGCGCCAGCCCGCCAGTTGCCAACACCTTCATCGGTTTTGCCGTCTCTGTTTGACGAAATTCCGCCTGAATGCGGGCCACAATCCCCTCAATCAGTCCCACATAGCCCCAAAAGATCCCCGACTGCATGGCGCTGATGGTCCCGGTGCCGATCACCTGCGGCGGTCGTTCGACGGCAATACGCGGCAATTTGGCCGCCGCCATATGCAGTGCTTCCACCGAAAGGTTCACTCCCGGTGAAATCACCCCGCCATGATAGTTTCCATGTTCGTCAATCACGTCGAAAGTGGTCGCCGTACCGAAATCAATAATGATCATCGGGCCACCATAAAGCCTTTGCGCCGCCACAGCATTCACCAGCCGGTCCGCGCCTACTTCCCGGGGATTGTCCAGCTTGACCTTAATGCCAAGCTCCACGCCATCTTCGCCCACCACCAGCGCCGTACAGTTAAAATACCGCCGACACAACAGCTGCAGCGGAAATAGCGCCTGGGGCACCACCGTCGCGATAATGGCTCCATTAATGCGACCCGGATCCACATTTTCCAGATTCATAAGCTGTGCCAGCCAGACCATATATTCATCGGCCGTGCGGCTCGCGGAACTGGAAATACGCCATTTGTGGCGCAGTTCCTTACCGTCATGGAGCGCAAAAACGATATTGGTATTCCCCGCATCAATGGCAAGCAGCATGTCTGATCCCTCTAGGATGATCTGGGAGCGAAAAAAACATCACCGGCGGTGATTATTCTCTGGCCCGTATCTGTTTCAACTTTTAACCCGCCGGTAACATCAAGGTCAATAAATCTTCCGGTAAATTCCTCCTGCGGCAGGCGAACCGTGATGTTTTGCCCAAGCCCCTCTGCCTTGTCCAGCCACGCTGTGCGGATAACGGAAAAGCCATCGCCTTTCCAGCGCCCGATCCAGTAGGCCATAGAAGACGCCAGAAGCTCCAGAGCCTGTTCGGACGTGACGTTCATCCCTGCCGCCATATTCAGGCTGGTCGCCGGATAGAGGGCCTTTTGCGGGTGCGAAGCAAGGTTGACACCAATGCCGATAATCACAAATTCCGGCACGGATGAACCTTTCGCCGCTGCGGCCTGGGATTCCAGCAGGATCCCGGAAACTTTCCGGCCGTCCAGCAGCACATCATTGGGCCATTTGCATCTGGCCCGACTGTCGGACTGCACCAGATCCGCCACCACATCCCGAACGGCAAGGGCCGCGACAAAAGACAGTTGTGATGATGTCACGACGTCACCTTCCCCTTTCAACAACAGGGAACAAAACAGATTTCCCCGTTCAGAAACCCATTCCCGTCCTCGACGGCCACGGCCCGAAGACTGTTCCCGCGCCATAATCCATAACGGCGGCGTTGCCCCCGCAGTGGCCTGTCGTTTGGCTTCTTCATTGGTGCTGTCCAAAACGTCAAATGCCTGAAGGCCGTAACCCTCAGGCATTGAAATGTGTGTTTTTATCGTCATCGGCTCAGGCCATGAAAAACATCATGACAACAGCGCCCTTGCCGCAGCCTGCGCACCTTCAAGGATTGGCGTTGAAACCTGCGGCAGAACAAAAACCAGCACCAGGGCAGCTGAAACCCCCATCACCAGACGCATTTCAAGGGACTGTTGCGGCAGGAACGCTTCCACCGGTTTGTCGAAATACATCACCTTGACAATGCGCAGGTAATAATAGGCGCCAATCACACTGGCCAGCACCCCGATCACGGCAAGGCCATACAGGTCGGCATGAATGGCAGCGGCAAAAACATAAAACTTGCCCCAGAACCCGGCCAGCGGCGGAATCCCCGCAAGGGAAAACATAAGAATGGCCAGCACAGCCGCCATGCCCGGCCGGGTCTGCGCCATGCCGGAAAGATCGGCGATGTCCTCGACCATGCCGTCCTTGCGCCGCATGGACAGTATCACACCAAAGGTGCCGATATTCATCACCAGATAAATGGTCATGTAAATGATCAGACCGCTAATGCCTTCTTGCGTGCCGGAAGCCAGACCCACCAGGGCAAACCCCACATGACCAATGGAAGAATAGGCCATCAGACGCTTGATGTTGGTCTGCACAATGGCCGCCGTGGATCCCAGAATCATGGAGGCAATGGCCATGAAGACCAGGATCTGGTGCCAGGAGTCTTCCAGCGCCCCGAACGGAACAAACAGAACCCGCACCAGCAGAGCCATGGCCGCCACTTTTGGCGCCACGCTGAAGAATGAGGTAATCGGCGTCGGGGCGCCTTCATAAACGTCCGGGGTCCACATATGGAACGGTACCGCAGAGACCTTGAACGCCAATCCCGCCAGAACAAACACCAGCCCGACAATGGCACCGATTGTGCTGTCCTGTGCCGCATGGGCCGTCGTCTGAGTCAGCGCCTCGGCCACCGTCATGAAATTGGTGCTGCCCACAAAGCCGTAGACCAGGGAACTGCCATAAAGCAGCATGCCAGAAGACAAGGCGCCGAGCACAAAATATTTCAGGCCGGATTCGGTGGACCGTTCTGAATCCCGACGAACGGCGCTCAGCACATAAAGACTCAAGGACTGCAACTCCAGCCCCATATACAGCGAAATCAAATCATTGGCCGAAACCATCACCAGCATGCCAAGAGTCGCAAGCATCATCAGGATGGGAACTTCAAAACGTTCCTCCTTCAGCTCACGGAAATATTGCAGGGACATGATCACCGCCAGAATGGCGGCCAGCAACACCAGCCCCTTCATAAAACCGGTAAAGCCGTCCACCACAAACATCTGGGCAAATGTCAGGGCGCGCCCTTCCCCGTTGCCCAGGACAAAGAACAGCGTTACCATCATCACAGCCACAGCAAGCCAAGACACCAGGCCCGTGGACCGGTTGCCCCGAAACACGCCTAGCATCAACAGCGCCATAGCGCCGAGGGCCAGCAGGATTTCCCCCATGGCGGGAGCAAGATCAGGAAGCATTGTTTGTGTCATTTCTTCTTCTCTCTTTTCCTTAACGCGCAGCCTCAGCCAGCCTGAAGGCGTTCATGGCAGTTTCATGATTCTGGATCAGATGCTCAACGGACACATGGACAAAATCCAAGAAAGAGGACGGATAAATCCCCATCCACAGGGTAAAGATCACCAATGGTGCAAAGACCAGAACTTCCCTGGGGGTCATGTCCCGCAATGCCTTAAGCTCCTCTTTCACCAGATCCCCAAATACCACACGCCGGTACAGCCACAGCATATAGGCAGCCCCAAGGATCAGACCTGTTGCGGCAAAGAAAGTGGCCCAGACATTAACTTTGAACAGCCCCGCCAGCACCAGGATCTCACCGACGAAATTGGCCGTCCCCGGCAAGCCCACGGACGCCATGGTGAAAAACATGAAGACCAGGGCATATTTCGGCATGTTATTGACCAACCCGCCATAACGGGCAATTTCCCTTGTATGCATACGGTCATAAATCACCCCGACACACAGGAACAAGGCGCTGGACACAAACCCGTGGGCCAGCATGACAATAATCGCGCCCTCGATGCCTTGCGTGTTAAAGGCAAAGATCCCCAGCGTCACATAGGCCATATGCGCCACCGAGGAATAGGCGATCAGCTTTTTCATATCTTCCTGCATCAACGCCACCAGCGAGGTGTAGACGACCGCCACACAGGACAGCGTATAGACCAGCCACGCGAGTTCTTCGCTGGCCACCGGGAACATGGGCAGGCTGAACCGCAGGAACCCGTACCCGCCCATTTTCAGCAGAATACCCGCCAGGATCACAGAACCGGCCGTAGGCGCCTGAACGTGGGCATCCGGCAACCAGGTATGAACCGGCCACATGGGAACCTTGACCGCAAAAGAGGCGAAAAATGCCAACCACAGCCAGGTCTGGGCGTCCACCGCAAAATTATATTCCATCAGCGCTGGAATGTCCGTGGTGCCGGCCTCAAGATACATATACAACAACGCCAGCAGCATCAGCACTGACCCCAGCAGCGTATACAGGAACAGCTTGTATGAGGCATAAACACGTTCCTTGCCGCCCCAGATGCCAATGATCAGGAACATGGGGATCAGGCCGCCCTCGAAAAACAGATAAAACAGAACAATGTCCAGGGAGCAGAACACACCCAGCATAAGGGTCTCAAGGACCAGGAAGCTGATCATATATTCTTTGATGCGCACCTTGACTGAATCCCAGCTTGCCAGGATACACAGCGGCATGATCAGCGTGGTCAGCAGCACAAACAGCACTGAAATGCCATCCACGCCCATATGGTAACTGATACCGCCGCCCAACCATTCAGCCTTTTCCTCGAACTGGAACCCCGGATCGGTTTTGTCAAACCCGAACCACAGCACCAGCGAAAAGACGAAGGTGGCCAGCGTGGTCAACAGCGCCGCATTTTTGGTGTTGCGCGCAACGATTTCTTCTTCGCCGCGGATCAGCAGAATAAACAGCACTCCGACAAGCGGCAAAAAGGTAATGGCCGAGAGGAAAGGAAAATGTTCCATGATTTAATTCCCCCCCACGATAAACCAGGTTGTGAAGGCCGCCACGCCGATCAGCATGGCAAAAGCATAATGATACAGATATCCGGTTTGCATTTCCCTGAACTTCCGGGCTAGTGCAACAACGGTCGCGGACACCCCATCAGGACCGTAACGGTCGATGGTTCCCAGATCTCCTTTTTTCCACAGAAACGCACCTAAGCGCTTTGCCGGTCGGACAAAAAGAAAATCATAGATTTCATCCACATACCATTTGTTGAGGAACAGATTGTAAAGATATTTGAAGGTCCGGGCCGCCGCCGCCGGCGTTTCCGGCGCCAGAATATAGCTATAAAATGCGACGGCAAAACCGGTAACCATGGCAATGAACGGTGACCAGACCACCCAAGCCGGCACATGATGTGCCGCTTCCATGACATTGTCCCCCAAAACCTTAAGCGACGTGCCCCAGAAGTCCTCATAATGATGGCCGGTGAAATATTCACTGAAGACAAAGCCAGAGGCAATGGCACCAACCGCCAACAGGTAGAGCGGAATCAGCATTACCTGCGGACTTTCATGCACATGATCCTGCACCTTCTTGCTGGCGCGGCTTTCCCCAAAGAACGTCATGAACACCAGCCGCCAGCTGTAGAAGCTGGTAAACAGCGCCGCCAAAACCCCCATGGCAAAAGCATAATCGCTCATGCTAGCCGAAGACGCAAAGGCGGATTCAATGATCATGTCTTTGGAATAATACCCCGCGAAGAACGGGAAACCGGTCAATGCCAGGGTACCAATGGTCATCATGGCAAACGTAATCGGGATCTTCTTCCACAGCCCTCCCATTTTGCGCATGTCCTGTTCATCGCTCATGGCATGGATCACCGACCCAGATCCCAGGAACAGAAGCGCCTTGAAAAAGGCATGGGTAAACAGATGGAAAATCGCCGCGCCGTAAGCCGATACCCCAAGCGCGAAAAACATGTATCCCAGCTGGGAACAGGTGGAATAGGCGATCACTCGCTTGATGTCATTCTGGGCCACACCGATGGTCGCAGCGAAAATCGCCGTGGACGCACCGATAAATGTCACAAAGGCTAGGGCATCCGGGCTGTATTCAAAAATCGGGGAGCAACGCGCCACCATAAACACGCCTGCGGTCACCATGGTTGCCGCATGGATCAAGGCGGACACCGGTGTCGGGCCCTCCATGGCATCCGGCAGCCAGGTATGTAGCCCCAGCTGTGCCGATTTGCCCATCGCGCCAATAAACAGCAGAATGGAAATGGTGGTGATCAGATCAAGCTCCATGCCCAGGAAATAAATGACGTTGTCCGTATAGTCGGGCACGGAGGAAAATACCGTCGTGAAATCCAGGCTGCCAAATGCCATGAAAATGGCAACAATGCCAAGGGCGAAGCCGAAGTCGCCGACCCGGTTCACCACAAATGCCTTGATGGCAGCCGCATTGGCGGACGGTTTTTTGTACCAGAAACCGATCAGCAGATAAGAGGCCAAGCCAACACCTTCCCAGCCAAAAAACAGCTGCAGGAAGTTATCCGCCGTCACCAGCATCAACATGGCGAAAGTGAACAGGGACAGATAAGACATGAAGCGCGGAATGTGCGGATCATGGCTCATATAGCCCACAGAATAAATATGCACCAGCGCCGACACTGTCGTGACCACTACCAGCATCACAGCCGTCAGTGTGTCGATCCGGAACGCCCAGTCCAGTTGCAGATCCCCGGACGAAATCCAGTTCAGCACGGTCACATACGCCTCCTGATGACCCAGCGCCACCTGGCCAAAGGCGATCCAGCTGAGCAGCGCGGAAATCACCAGAAAACTGCAGGTGACAATTTGCGCCCCCCGGTCACCGATCTGCTTGCCGAAAAAACCGGCGATAATCGCCCCAAGCAGGGGCAGGAAGACAATTGCCTGATACATTCTTATTATCCTTTCATCAGATGGATGTCTTCCACGGCGATGGTGCCGCGGTTGCGGAAATAAATCACCAGAATGGCAAGGCCAATGGCGGCTTCACCGGCCGCCACGGTCAGGATGAACATGGCGAAGACCTGGCCCATCATATCCCCCATATAGGCCGAAAACGCCACCAGGTTGATGTTGACCGCCAGCAGCATCAGCTCGACGGACATCAGAATGATAATGACATTCTTTCTGTTCAGGAAAATACCGAAGATACCAAGGGTAAACAAAATGGCAGCAACGGTCAGGTAATGTGCTAATCCGATTTCCATACTTCTACCCCTTATCTAAGCGCCCTGACCGGGTTTGACTTTTACGATTTCATAGGCATCGCTGCGACGGCGACGCACCTGTTCGGAAATATTCTGCTTTTTGACGCCGGGCCGCTTGCGGTGCGTGAGCACAATAGCGCCAATCATGGCCACAAGCAGAATCATGCCCGCCATCTGGAACAAGAAGATATAATCCGTATACAAAAGGCGCCCCATGGCGACAGTGTTGCTGACCTCCTCCGTAATCGGGGCCTGCGTCGCAGAAAGAGTGGTCATGTTGTCCGAAAACTGCCAGCCGGCCACCACGAGGGCAATCTCCGCCAGCAGAATAAGGCCGATGGTCGCCCCGATCGGCAGATAAGACTGGAATCCTTTACGCAGTTCCACAAAATCAATATCCAGCATCATCACCACAAACAGGAACAATACCGCCACGGCGCCCACATAGACGATCACCAAAATCATGGCAAGGAATTCGGCACCCAGCAGTAGGAATAAGGCCGCCGAATTAAAAAACGCCAGGATCAGGAAAAGCACCGAATGAACGGGATTACGGCTGGAGATCACCATTAGGCCGGACAACACCGTAATCGTGGCAAAGATATAAAAACAGATTGTAACGATCATGGTCTTTCCTTACCGGTATGGAGCGTCGAGTTCGATATTCTTGGCAATTTCGCGTTCCCAGCGTTCCCCGTTGGCCAAAAGCTTTTCCTTGTCATACATCAGCTCCTCGCGGGTTTCCGTGGCGAATTCGAAATTCGGCCCTTCCACAATGGCGTCCACCGGGCAGGCTTCCTGACAGTACCCGCAATAGATACATTTGGTCATGTCAATGTCATAGCGGGTCGTACGGCGGCTGCCGTCTTCACGGGGTTCCGATTCAATGGTAATCGCCAACGCCGGGCAGATCGCCTCGCACAGTTTACAGGCGATGCAGCGTTCCTCCCCATTGGGATAGCGCCGCAAGGCATGTTCGCCACGGAAACGCGGACTCAGCGGACCTTTTTCGAATGGATAGTTAATGGTCGCTTTCTTGCGGAACATATATTTTAACGTCAACCACATTGCTGAGCAGAATTCGCTCAACAGAAATGTGCGTGCTGCGTGATCTAGAAACGCCATAATATCACCCGTCTCCTAGCCAATCTTGTCCGTAAAGGCAAGCAAGTAGAGGCCTGTCAAAAATACCCACAGTAACGAAATCGGCAGAAACACCTTCCATCCCAGACGCATCAACTGGTCATAACGATAACGCGGAACCGTCGCCTTGACCCAGGCAAAGACAAAGAAGAAAAACCAGATCTTTGCAAACAGCCAGATCGGCCCCGGAATGTAATACAACGGCGCCCAGTCAAAAGGCGGCAAATACCCGCCAAAAAACAAAATGCTGGTCATGGCGCACATCAACAGGATGTTGGCATATTCCCCAAGGAAAAACAGGGCAAAGGCCATGGAGGAATATTCCACCTGATACCCCGCCACCAGTTCCGCTTCCGCTTCGGGCAGGTCAAAGGGCGGCCGGTTGGTTTCCGCCAGTGCAGAAATAAAGAAAATCACAAACATGGGAAACAGCGGCGACAACCAGAAACCGTTCACTCCAAGAAAGGTGTTGCGCTGGGCTTCCACAATGTCTACCAGATTGAGGCTTTGCACCACCATCAGCACCGTCACCAGCACAAAGCCGATCGAGACTTCATAAGACACCATCTGCGCCGCAGACCGCAACGAGCCGAGAAAGGCATAACGCGAGTTACTGGCCCAGCCGGACATGATGATGCCATATACGCCCAATGAAGAAATAGCAAACAGGTAAAGCACACCCACATTGATGTTGGCCAGCACCATTTCCGCACTCCACGGAATGACCGCCCAGCCCACCAGGGCCAGAATAAAGGTCAAACACGGCGCCAACAAGAAGATGCCCCGGTTGGCACCGGCCGGAATGATCGTTTCCTTAAGAAACAGCTTCAGGCCGTCAGCAAAGGACTGCAAAAGCCCGAAAGGGCCCACCACATTAGGGCCCCGGCGTAACTGCATGGCGGCCCAGACCTTACGGTCCACATAAACGCTCATGGCCACACATAACAGCAGCGGCAAAACAATCAGCAGAATCCAGCCGATAATGTTCAGGGTGTAAACCAGCCCTGAATTCAGCGAAACACCGAGCAGATATTGAAATAAATCACCCATGGGTTCCTGTCGCCTCCTCAGCTTCAGTATGGCCATTAAAAATCGCGCTGCATTCTTCCATGATCCGGGAAGCGCGGGCGATCGGATTGGTCAGATAAAAGTCGGTTACCGGATAGACAAAGGGCTGATCCAGAATGTCTCCCGCTGTGCCGAACTCACCCCAGGAGCTTTGCGGTTTAACGTCCAGTTCAGCGAAATGCGGGTAGTCGGCATACAGTTTTTCCCGAAGCTGTCCCAGCGTATCAAAGGGAAGGGTTTTGCCCAGTACATCGGACAGCGCCCGCAGGATTGTCCAGTCCTCTCGTGCGTCGCCGGGGCCAAAGATTACCTTCAGCGCCATCTGCACGCGGCCTTCTGTATTCACATACAGACCGGATTTTTCCGTATAGGCCACACCCGGCAGAATCACATCGGCGCTTTTCACACCTTCATCCCCGTGGCTCCCCTGATAAATAACAAAGGCCTTGTCCAGACGGCTTGAATCAAACTCATCGGCGCCCAGGTTGAAGACCACTTCGATATCCCCGTTTTCCACGCCATCGAAGATCGCCTCTATGCCGCCCTCACTGGTCAGGCCCAGATCCAGCCCCCCCACCCGGGCCGCCGCCGTATGCAGTACGTTAAAGCCGTTCCAGTCGTCGCGAATCATGCCGAATTTTTCGGCAATATCCCGCGCAGTCTTGAGGATGGCAGCACCGTCTTCACGGGCCAGCGCCCCCTGTCCCAAAATCAATATGGGTTTTTCGGCGGCTTCAAGAACTTTTGCAAAATCATGGCTGCCGGACAGGATATCGTTGAGCACAACCGCGCTGTCACCCAGATGATCCAACTTATAGGTCAGATCAACTTTCGGCCCCACTGCTGCGATCCGGAATCGCGGATCATAGGTCCGGCGTCTAATACGGGCATTGATAATCGGCGCTTCCTTGCGCACGTCACTACCGATGATCAGGCAGGCATCCGCCTCATCAATTCCGGCAATACCCGTATTGAACAGATATGCCGCCCGTGGCGCGGCGGGCAGTTTGGCGCCATCCTGACGGCACTCAAGTTTTGTCGCCCCCAGAGAGGTCAGTAGACCTTTAAGGGCATACATGCTTTCCACATCCTGAAGGTCACCAACAATACCGGCGATTTTGCTGCCATCAAGGCCTTTGAGCCTGTGGGCAATGGTCTCAAATGCCTCTTGCCAACTGGCTTCCACCAGTCTGCCGTCCTTACGCACATAAGGGCGGTCCAGACGGCGAGCTTTCAGACCGTCCACGGCATGGCGTGTCTTGTCGGAAATCCATTCCTCATTCACATCTTCATGAAGACGCGGCAAAATCCGCATCACTTCCCGTCCGCGGCTGTCGGCCCGAATATTACTGCCAACGGCATCATGAACGTCGATGGTTTCCGTGTGCTTCAGCTCCCAGGGTCGGGCCTTGAAGGCATAGGGTTTGCTGGTCAATGCGCCCACGGGGCACAGATCCACCACATTGCCGGACAGTTCAGAACCAAACGCCTGTTCCTGATAAGTGGTGATTTCCATATTCTCCCCCCGCCCCACGGCGCCCAAAGCCGGAACACCGGCCACTTCATCGGCAAACCGCACGCACCGGGTACAGTGAATACAGCGGGTCATGATCGTCTTGATCAGCGGCCCCATGTATTTTTCCTTAACCGCCCGCTTGTTTTCATGGAAGCGATTCTGCCCCATGCCATAAGCCACTGCCTGGTCCTGTAGGTCACATTCCCCGCCCTGGTCGCAGATCGGGCAATCCAGCGGATGATTAATAAGCAGGAATTCCATCACCCCTTCGCGGGCTTTTTTCACCTTTGGCGTATTGGTGCGGATCACCATGCCATCACCTGCGGGCATGGCGCAGGACGCAATCGGTTTGGGTGCTTTTTCCATTTCCACCAAGCACATGCGGCAGTTCCCGGCAATGGACAATCGCTCATGGTAACAGAAACGGGGAATTTCAATCCCGACCGCCTCACAGGCCTGTAAGACGGTCATACCGTCTTCTACAGTTACCTCAATTCCGTCAATCGTCAGCGTTGGCATATCCTACTCCTACGCAGCCTGTTTTTTATATTCTTGGATGCGGCGTTCCACCTCGGGGCGGAAATGACGCATCAGGCCCTGGATCGGCCAAGCCGCGGCATCGCCCAGCGCACAAATGGTGTGCCCTTCCACTTGTTTGGTCACATCCAGCAACATGTCAATCTCTTCCAGTTCTGCATTGCCGGTGACCAGACGTTCCATGACCCGCCACATCCAGCCGGTGCCTTCACGACACGGCGTACACTGGCCGCAGCTTTCATGTTTGTAAAAAGCGGACAGCCGGGCAATGGCCTTGACGATATCCGTGGACTTGTCCATCACAATCACTGCCGCCGTGCCAAGACCGGACTGCACATCCCGCAGGCTGTCAAAATCCATGCGCACATCATCACAGATGCTTTTGGGCAACACCGGAACCGAGGATCCCCCCGGAATCACCGCCAGCAGGTTGTCCCAGCCGCCGCGCACGCCCCCGCAGTGTTTTTCGATCAGCTCCTTCAGGGGAATACCCATTTCCTCTTCCACCGTGCAGGGGTTGTTCACATGGCCTGAAATGCAGAACAGCTTGGTTCCAGTATTATTCGCCCGTCCCAGTCCCGCAAACCAGGCCCCGCCCCGACGCAAAATAGTGGGCACTACAGCAATGGATTCCACATTATTCACCGTGGTCGGGCAGCCAAACAGCCCCACATTGGCCGGGAATGGCGGTTTGAGGCGCGGTTGACCTTTCTTGCCTTCCAGACTTTCAATCAGCGCAGTTTCCTCACCGCAGATATAGGCTCCAGCCCCCCGGTGCACATAAATATCGAAATCATAACCGCTACCGGCGGCATTTTTGCCAATCAGCCCCGCCGCATAGGCTTCCTCAATGGCCGCTTCCAGAACTTTGGCTTCCTGAACAAATTCGCCACGAATATAGATATAGGCTGCGACAGCGCGCATGGCGAAACCGGCCAGCAGGCAGCCTTCGATCAGCTTGTGCGGATCATGGCGCATGATTTCCCGATCCTTGCAGGTGCCCGGCTCGCCTTCGTCTGCATTGACCACCAGGTAATTCGGCCGGCCGTCGCTTTCCTTGGGCATGAAGGACCATTTCAGCCCCGTGGGAAAGCCCGCCCCGCCCCGGCCGCGCAAACCGGACGTTTTCACTTCCTCAATAATCCAGTCACCGCCTTTTTCCATCAGCGCCTTGGTACCGTCCCAATCGCCGCGTTTCTTTGCAGCCTCAAGCCCCCAGCTCTGAAAACCGTACAAATTGGTGAAGATACGATCCTTATCTGCAAGCATTATCCCTCACCTCCTTTACCGACATCCCCGGAAGCTGTATCCTTCGCAAAATCCTTCAACGTTGTGGGCCCGCCCATGGGACAGCAGGTAAACCGCGCCGTCTGGGGCCCGGCCTTGGGTTTTTCCCCCGCCTTGATGGCCCGGATAATCTGTTTCGTGCTGTCGGCATCAAGGTCTTCATAATATTCACCGCCATAGGCCATCACCGGCGCATTCACACAGGCCCCGGCGCATTCCACTTCCAGAAGGGTAAATTCACCATCTTCCGTAGTTTCACCAAATCCAATGCCCAGCTCTTCCTTGCAGGCGGCCACCACATCGTCAGCCCCCCTGAGCCAGCACGGGGTCGTGGTGCATACCTCGATCACATGTTTGCCCACCGGTTTCAGGTTGTACATGGAATAAAAGGTCGCCACCTCATGTACCCGGATATAGGGCATGTCCAGCATATCCGCGATATATTCCATGATCGGCACGGTAATCCAGCCGTTATTCTGCTCCTGCGCCTTGTGCAGCAGAGGCATTACTGCGCTCTGCTGGCGGCCTTCAGGATATTTGGCAATCTGTTTCTTCGCCCATTCCAGATTTTCCGGCGTGAACTCGAACTTTTCTGTTGGCTTGATACTCACGCTCATCGGTCAATTTCTCCGAACACAATATCATAAGACCCGATCAGGGCCGGAACGTCGGCCAGCATATGCCCCTTGGCAAGATGGTCCATGGACTGCAAGTGGGCAAATCCCGGCGCCCGGATTTTACAGCGATATGGCATATTAGATCCGTCAGATACCAAATAGACGCCAAACTCGCCTTTCGGAGCCTCCACGGCAACATAAACTTCGCCTTCCGGCACCTTGAAGCCTTCGGTATACAGCTTGAAGTGATGAATCAGGGCTTCCATGGAATTTTTCATTTCCGCCCGGCGCGGCGGCGCTACTTTTCGATTCTCCGACAGGACCGGTCCCTCCGGCATTTTCTCAAGACACTGTTTGATGATGTTTACACTTTGCAGCATTTCTTCCAGCCGCAAGATGAAACGGTCATAACAGTCGCCATGTTTGCCGATCACCACATCAAAATCCAGCTCATCGTAACAGTCATAAGGCGCAGCCTTGCGAATATCCCAGGCGATACCACTGCCACGTAACATGGGACCGGAAAAGCCCCAGGCCTGGGCGTCTTCTGCGCTGACCACACCAATATCCACATTGCGCTGCTTGAAGATCCGGTTTTCCACCACCAGAACCTCCATTTCCGCAAGGATCTTTGGATACTCTTCACAGAATTTCATGATCCTGTCCGCCAGACCGGCCGGCATATCCTGATGAACGCCGCCAGGACGGAAATAGTTGGCGTGCAGCCGTGCCCCGCAAACCGCCTCATAAAATTCCATCAGCTTTTCCCGTTCCTCAAACAACCACAGAATCGGGGTCAGCGCCCCCACATCCATGGCATGGGTGGTCACATTCAGAATGTGATTGAGGATCCGGCCAATTTCCGCAAACATCACCCTGAGATACTGACCACGTTTGGGCACTTCCAGCCCGAGCAGTTTTTCAATGGCCAGCACAAAGGCGTGTTCCTGATTCATCGGCGAGACATAATCAAGACGGTCAAAATAAGGGATCGCCTGCAAGTAGGTTTTGTGTTCGATCAGCTTTTCCGTCCCACGGTGCAACAGACCGATATGAGGATCGCTGCGCTCCACCACCTCGCCGTCAAGCTCCAGAACCAGACGCAGCACACCGTGCGCTGCCGGGTGCTGAGGTCCGAAATTCAGGTTGAAATTCTTGATATCAACTTCGGTCATCACTTACCCTCCTGCCCTTTGGCTTTCTCAGCAGCCTGTCCTTCAGCCTTCTCATCTCCGGGCAGAATATATTTGGCCCCTTCCCAGGGACTCATAAAATCGAATTTGCGAAATTCCTGCGCGAGCTTCACCGGCTCATACACCACACGTTTCTCTTCCTCGCTATAACGCAGTTCCACATAACCGGTAAGCGGGAAATCCTTGCGCAGCGGGAATCCCTGAAATCCATAATCAGTCAGGATACGGCGTAGATCCGGATTGCCGTCAAACATGATGCCGTACATGTCCCAGGCCTCCCGCTCATACCAGCCGGCGGAAGGAAACACCTCAACCACAGAGGGAACGGGGGTTTCTTCATCGGTCTGCACCTTGACCCGGATGCGCTGATTCTGGGTAATGCTCAGGAGATGATACACCACATCGAAACGTTTGCCGCGCTGCGGATAATCCACACCACACAAATCAATCAGTTGGGTAAACTTGCAGTTGGTATCATCCCGCAAAAAGGTGAGCACTTTGACGATCTGGTCCGCCCGCGCCAAAAGTGTGAGTTCATCAAGAGCCACAATCGTACCGGTGACTTCATTGGGCAGGGCCCCTGCAATATGTTCGCCGAGCTCTTTGAGCGTCTCTTCAATACTCATATCGCCTCTCCCGCCTTAACGATCAATGGAGGCCGTACGGCGGATTTTTTTCTGCAATTGCAGAATACCGTACAGAAGCGCTTCGGCCGTCGGTGGACAGCCCGGCACATAAACATCCACCGGCACAATACGATCACAGCCGCGCACGACCGAATAGGAATAGTGATAATAACCGCCGCCATTGGCACAGCTACCCATGGAAATTACATAACGGGGTTCGGACATCTGGTCATAGACCTTGCGCATGGCGGGGGCCATCTTGTTGGTCAGCGTGCCGGCCACGATCATCACATCCGACTGGCGCGGTGAAGCCCGGGGGGCAAAGCCGAACCGTTCCACATCATACCGGGGCATGCTGGCATGCATCATTTCCACAGCACAGCAGGCCAGCCCAAAAGTCATCCACCACAGGGACCCGGTTCGGGCCCAGGCAATCACATCATCAAGCGAGGTGACGACGAATCCCTTGTCAGCCAGCTCATCGGAAACGGACTTAAAATACGCATCCTGCTCAAGACCGGCCAGTTCCGCCTTGAGGTCGGCTGAGCCCACAGCAGAGCCCGGAGATGATAGTTGCTGAGACATGTTTACTCCCATTCCAGAGCCCCTTTCTTCCACTCATAGATAAAACCGATGGTCAGAATACCGAGGAACACCATCATGGACACAAATCCAAAAATGCCGATATGTCCGAGCGCCACGGCCCAGGGGAAGAGAAAGGCCACTTCCAGGTCAAAGATGATAAAAAGGATAGAGACCAGATAAAACCGCACATCAAACTGACGGCGCGCGTCGCCAAAGGCTTCAAAACCACACTCATAGGCCGAAAGCTTTTCCGCATCGGGGGCTTGCTTGGCCAGCAGCATGGGAAGCGTGAGAAAGACTCCCGACAGCACAATGGCGATCACAAAGAAAATAAGAATTGGAAGATATTCGAGCAGCATTTCGTTCATCTGTGCCCTACCTTTTCATAACTATAGTCCTCAGGCAGGTTTTCCACCCATCCACCAGAACCACTGCCTAAAAGATTCCGGCGCCTCGCAGGATTTGGACATACATAACGCAGTCAGGTTCAAGATGAAACATATAACTTGTTTTGCGCCAAATCCCCCGCCGACCACCCGTTGTGATCAACGTGAACGTTATGGGCCTGTTAATAGACTCTCAGAGGAGAAATTGCCAATAATTTTTTGGTAAAATCGGAAATAAAAATACCCCCCGCAAGACAACGCAGATCCCGCATGAGTCGGAACAAAATAATCCGCGTTGCCAAATTCCCCCACCCCCCTTCTGAAACCTATTCACAATTCACTCTAAAAGACAACACAAAACCGATGCGCCTTGTGGCCTTTTATACCAGGGCTTCTGCAAACGGATCCTGAAAAAAAGGTAAGCTCCTGAAATACGGAGATAAATTTAAAAGACTAGAAAAAAGAAGATAAGGAAGTTATGGCGGGAGTGACGGGGCTCGAACCCGCGACCTCTGGCGTGACAGGCCAGCGCTCTAACCAACTGAGCTACACCCCCCGGGTGCGTGCGACTGATTTAGGGGATGACCCCGATCAAGTCAAGCAACTTTTTTTGTTTTTTTACACGACAAAACAAACAAACTAAGTTGCTGTAATCTTTGAAGGAATGGTGGGCGGTGAGAGACTCGAACTCCCGACATCTTCGGTGTAAACGAAGCGCTCTACCAACTGAGCTAACCGCCCGTTTTTTCCTTCATCACGGCGTCTTGTCACCGTGTGGCTGCATATCTAACGCCTGTTCACAAACTTGTAAAGAATAAAAAAGACGGTTGGCAAAAAAAATGCCAACCGTCTTTAAAAACAAGCAGAATTACTTGTTTACAGCGTCTTTAAGCGCTTTACCTGCCTTGAATTTCGGCTGTTTGGAAGCCGGAATCTGGATTTTTTCGCCTGTGCGGGGGTTACGACCCTCGCTCGCAGCACGTTCTGCGACACTGAAAGTCCCAAAACCTACAAGGCGAACTTCGTCACCAGAGGACAGAGATTCAGTAATAGCATTGAAAACACCGTCCACAGCCTGTGCTGCATCTGCTTTAGAGATATTAGCGGCTGAAGCGACGCTGGCGATAAGATCGTTCTTATTCACTATCTTCCCCTTTTTGTGAGTATACTTGAACTGGTTATGAAGCGGTTGCAGTTTAGACAGCATTTTTTGTTCCGTCAAAGGGAAAACCCACCAAAACTGCGGTTTTTTGCAATAAAGTTTGCTTGACATTGACAGAAAAAAACTTTTACGGCCCATAAAAAACGCCCGGTTTCCACAACCGGACGTTTTAAAGACGGCTATCGTCCCATCCATAGGGTTCACTGGCCAGGACTCAGTTTTGCAGCCCCTCGAAAACGGCCCCGGTTTTAATGGCGCACCCGCTCTTCAAAATCAGAATCGTCGGCATTTTCAGCCAGTGGCGCAACCGGTTCCACATCTTCCGGATCAAGCGGAATAAGCGGGGAAACCAGAGCATGTTCCAGCACTTCTCCCACCGCGGAAACCGGCACGATTTCAAGTCCCTTTTTCACATTATCCGGAATTTCGGCCAGATCCTTTTCATTGTCGATGGGGATCAGCACCTTCTTGATCCCGCTTCTGAGCGCCGCAAGGAGTTTTTCCTTCAGTCCGCCAATGGGCAGCACCCTGCCCCTCAGACTGATTTCGCCAGTCATGGCCACATCCCGGCGCACGGGATTGTTGGTCAGAACTGAAACGATAGAGGTGATCATGGCCACCCCGGCCGACGGGCCATCCTTGGGGGTGGCTCCTTCGGGCACGTGAATATGAATATCCGTCTTGTCAAAAGTGCCCGGCTGGATGCCGTAATCCAGAGCCTTGGAGCGAACATAGCTCATGGCCGCGCGGATCGATTCCTGCATCACATCGCCGAGTTTTCCGGTAATGGTGGTCCGTCCTTTACCCGGTGAAACAATCGCTTCGATGGCCAGGATATCCCCACCCACTTCTGTCCAGGCAAGACCGGTGGTCACCCCGACCATATCGGTATCTTCCAGTTCTCCGAAACGGAAGCGTTTCACACCGGCATATTTTTCCAGATTGCGGGCGGTGATGTGGACGCTTTTCTTTTTGCCAATCACGATTTCCTTCACCGCCTTGCGCACCAGATTGGCGATTTCACGCTCCAGGTTACGCACTCCGGCTTCGCGGGTGTAATAGCGGATCAGGTCCCTCAGCGCCGCTTCGGAAATAGACCATTCATTTTCTTTAAGACCATGATCTTTCTGCTGCTTCGGCACAAGATGCCGTTTGGCGATTTCCACCTTCTCATCCTCGGTGTATCCCGACAGGCGAATAATCTCCATACGGTCCATCAAGGGCTGCGGCATGTTCAGGGTATTGGCCGTGGTGATAAACATCACATCGGACAAGTCATAATCCACTTCAAGATAGTGGTCGTTGAATTTGCTGTTCTGTTCCGGGTCCAGAACCTCAAGCAGGGCAGACGCCGGATCACCGCGATAATCAGCGCCCATCTTATCAATTTCATCGAGCAGAAACAGCGGATTACTCGATCCGGCTTTTTTCATGTTCTGGATAATCTTGCCGGGCATGGACCCGATATAAGTCCGGCGATGCCCGCGAATTTCGGCCTCATCACGCACGCCGCCGACAGAAAAGCGCACAAAGTTACGCCCTGTCGCCGTGGCAATCGACTTACCAAGAGACGTTTTCCCGACACCCGGCGGCCCCACCAGACACAGAATCGGCCCTTTAAGCTTCTTGGCCCGTTGCTGAACCGCCAGATATTCCAGGATACGCTCCTTGACCTTCTCAAGGCCATAATGATCCTTGTTCAGAATCTCCTCAGCCTGTTTGAGATCGCTTTTGACTTTGGATTTTTTGCCCCACGGCAAAGACAGAAGCCAATCCAGATAGTTACGAACCACTGTCGCCTCTGCGGACATAGGGCTCATGGATTTCAGCTTTTTCAGTTCCGCATTGGCTTTTTCGCGGGCTTCCTTGCTGAGTTTGGTTTTCTTGATTTTTTCTTCAAGCTCGGACAGCTCATCACGGCCGTCTTCGGATTCCCCCAGTTCCCGCTGAATGGCTTTCATCTGCTCATTCAGATAATATTCGCGCTGGGTTTTTTCCATCTGGCTTTTGACGCGACGGCGAATCCTTTTCTCCACCTGCATCACGCCGATTTCCGCCTCCATATACCCCAGAATCTTTTCGAGCCGCTGCTCCACATCAGGGTTTTCCAAAAGCTCCTGTTTGTCGGCAATCTTCAGCGACAAATGAGATGTGACCACATCCGCAAGCTTTTCCGGTTCTTCTACCTGTTTTACAGAGGCCAGCACCTCGGGCGGAATTTTTTTGTTCAGTTTAACGTATTGATCAAATTGCGAAACCACGGAACGGGCCAGAGCTTTGACCTCATTCTTTTCCGCACTGACCGTCGGAATATTTTCCACTTCCGCTTCAAAAAAAGCGTCATTATCCCGGTATCTTACAATACGGGCACGACGGTCTCCTTCCACCAGAACCTTGACCGTGCCATCAGGCAGCTTCAGCAGTTGCAGGACATTGGCTAATGTCCCCACCTGATAAATATCCTCGGTCCCCGGATCGTCCTGATTGGCGTCTTTCTGGGACACCAACAAAATCTGCTTATCCTCTTCCATGACATTTTCAAGGGCTCGCACAGATTTTTCGCGCCCGACAAACAGCGGCACGATCATATGTGGAAACACCACAATGTCTCTTAGAGGCAAAATCGGAAATACAGTGCTCATAGGCGTCTATTCTACTCGCTAAGTTGAGATATAACTGTGTAATTCATACACAGGAAGTAAGAACGAACCAGGAAAGTTTCAAGAGCGAAACGGGTTTTTCTGCGCCGGAACGCGGGGCCTGGCGTGTTATCGCCCGCAAGCAATCGCCCCCCTTTACGCCTCATCCCATCCGGTACAGTCCGGCATGAGTCGGCGTGGACCGACAGGTCCGGGCAAAAACCCCTCAGGCCCCTGCCCCGACTTCTTCTTTTTTCTTGTCAGTATAGATATAAAGCGGTTTGCCTTTGCCTTCGACCACGTCGCTGTTGATCACAACTTCTTCGACACCTTCAAGGCCCGGCAATTCAAACATGGTATCCAGCAAAATATCTTCCATGATGGACCGCAGACCACGCGCCCCCGTTTTCCGGGCGATGGCCCGACGGGCAATGGCCAAAAGCGCATCATCGGTGAAGGTCAGCTCGACATCCTCCATGGCAAACAGGCGCTGATATTGTTTGACAAGCGCATTTTTGGGTTTGCTGAGGATTTCGACCAAGGCATTTTCATCCAGATCCGTCAGGGTCGCCAGCACCGGCAACCGGCCAATAAATTCAGGAATGAGCCCGAATTTCAGCAGGTCCTCAGGCTCCAGATCCATCAACAATTCACCGATTTTCTGCTCTTCGGCGCTGCTAACCTTGGCCCCAAAGCCGATGGATTTTCCTTCACGGCGTTGGGCAATGATCCGGTCCAGTCCGGCAAAGGCCCCGCCACAGATAAACAGGATATTGGTCGTATCCACCTGCAGGAACTCCTGCTGCGGATGTTTGCGCCCACCCTGAGGCGGCACGCTGGCGACCGTGCCTTCCATGATTTTCAGCAAGGCCTGCTGCACCCCTTCGCCGGACACGTCGCGGGTAATGGAGGGGTTGTCGGATTTACGGCTGATTTTATCCACTTCGTCAATATAGACGATCCCGCGCTGGGCCCGTTCCACATTATAATCAGCGGCCTGCAGCAATTTCAGGATAATGTTTTCCACATCTTCACCCACATACCCCGCTTCGGTCAGGGTCGTGGCGTCGGCCATGGTGAAAGGCACATCAATAATCCGGGCCAGTGTCTGGGCCAGCAATGTTTTACCACATCCCGTGGGCCCCACCAGCAGAATATTTGATTTCGCCAGCTCCACATCGTTATTGCTGCCCGCATGTTGCAGCCTTTTGTAATGATTGTGAACCGCAACAGACAAAACCTTCTTGGCCTGGTCCTGGCCAATTACATAATCATCAAGCACGGAAAGAATTTCCAACGGTGTCGGCACACCATCACGGGATTTGGACAGCGCCGTCTTGTTTTCTTCCCGGATAATATCCATGCACAATTCGACGCATTCGTCGCAAATAAACACGGTAGGTCCGGCAATCAGCTTTTTGACTTCATGCTGGCTTTTGCCGCAGAAAGAACAATAAAGAGTACTTTTTGATTCGCCAGAATTTGTTTTAGTCATATGGTCCTGTTCCTAATAGCTTCCTGATATATGCTACTCCGACTGGGTACAAAATCTCAATACCTTTTATGCCCCGTTGTCACCATCCGCCTGCACCGCCGGACCTCTGCGCCATCATCTCAATGCCAAGCCTAACGCCGGCTAAGATAAAACAGAATAGATTGCGGTCTGCTCCCTATAGTTAAGGCTTTTTCTGCACATTACAATGGATAAATTCAGTGTAATGGGGAAGTGGAAAAGAATTGATTAACAGAAATGGCAACTTACCGATTATCTGTCTCGAGTCATTCTCGCCCCGGCGAAAAACAGGAATAAAATATAATGAAATATGATGGGAGGAAACCGTTCTGCCAGGGCACCCCCGCTTATGGCGAGGAAATCCAGACAGGAAATCCGGACAGGCCGTACCGGGCGTACGGCCGTGCCAGAACCTGTCGAGACCGAACCAAACCCGTCCATGATTCAGGCTTGACCCAGCCCCCGAGAACCGCCCCCTCAGTCTTCGGAGGGCACATCCTCGCGTTTGACATAAACCTGATCAATCAGTCCAAACTCCCGGGCCTCCTCGGGAGACATGAATTTGTCCCGATCCATTGCCGTTTCAATCACATCAAGCGGCTGACCGGTATGTTTGACATAAATATTATTCAGTCGTTTGCGCAGTTCCAGAATCTCCCGAGCCTGAATTTCAATATCCGCCGCCTGCCCCTGGGCGCCGCCGGAAGGCTGATGAATCATGATCCGGGAATTGGGCAGCGCAAACCGCTGTCCCGGCTCTCCCGCCGCCAGCAGAAGAGAGCCCATGGAACAGGCCTGGCCAATACAAATCGTTGTCACTTTGGGGCGGATATATTGCATCGTGTCATAAATCCCCAGCCCCGCGGTCACCACACCGCCCGGCGAATTAATATAGAAGGCAATATCCTTTTTGGGATTTTCGGCTTCAAGAAACAGAAGCTGGGCCGTAATCAGGCTTGCAACAGCATCATTGACCTGCCCCGTCAGAAAAATGATTCTCTCTTTTAGAAGACGGGAATAAATGTCGTAAGAACGCTCCCCGCGGCTTGTCTGCTCCACCACCATGGGAATCAGGGTGTTCATGTAGGTCTCTGGCATGTCACTCATATTGGTCGTCCTTGCTTTGATCAATAGGCCCGATCTACCCCAACCGGGTTCAGATCCATACTTCTCAGATAAACAAGCGGGCATCGCGACCGACGCCCGCCTCATTACTTTAAATATATTTTCCTGACGTTTGCAACGCTATATCTGTCAGGCCCGAAATCACTCAGGCATCATCTTTTTTGGCTGCGGTTTTCTTGGGTGCAGCCTTTTTGGCTGGAGCTTTCTTAGCAGCGGTTTTCTTCGCAGCCGGTTTCTTTGCAGCAGCCTTCTTGGCCGGTGCTTTTTCTTCCGCACCATCCTCCGCAGCGTCTTTGGCCGGTGCCTTTTTCGCTGCAGCCTTCTTCGGTGCGGCTTTTTTGGCGGCCGGTTTCTTTGCGGCGGCCTTCTTCTTAGCCTTGGCGGCCGCCTCAGCAGTTTCGTCATCGGCCTCAATTGCGGCAATCAGGTCATCCCGGCTAACTTTCTTCTCAGACACTTCCGCCTGCTCAAGAATAAAGTCCACCACCTTTTCTTCATAAAGCGGTGCACGGATCTGGGCCAAGGCATTGGGATTTTTCTGATAGAATTCAAAAACCTGTTTTTCCTGGCCCGGGAAACGCTGGGCTTCCTGGGCGATCTGACGGGTTACCTCGTCCTGGGTCACCGTAATCTCATTTTGTTGACCGATCTCAGACAACAGCAACCCCAGCCGCACACGGCGTTCGGCAATGGCTTTGTATTCTTCTTTCACATCGTCTCCCGGCTCTTCCACCTCTTCGGGTTTCAGATCCGGGTTTTCCTGGACAGCGTCGCGGTACAGATCCATTTTCAACTGATTCCAGATCTGTTCAAATTCCATCTCCACCATCCCGGCCGGAACCTCAAAGGAGACCTGTTCGGCCAAAGCATCCAGAAGCGAACGCTTCAGGCATGTGCGGGACAGGTTATCTGTTTCAGCAGAGAGCTGCTTCTTAATGGCATCCTTGAGTGCATCCAGATTTTCCAGTCCCAGTTTCTGAGCCAGTTCGTCATCCAGTTTGGCGTCTTCCGGTTTCTGAACTTCCTGAACGGTTACTTCGAAGACAGCCGCTTTGCCTTTCAGGTGTTCGGCATGATAATTTTCCGGAAACGTGACATTCACGTCCTTTTTATCCCCGGCCTTAACACCGATAAGCTGCTCTTCAAATCCCGGGATGAAGGTGTTGGAGCCCAGCACGAGCTGATGTCCTTCACCGCTGCCACCGTCAAAAGCTTCACCATCAATCTTGCCGACAAAGTCGATGACAACAGCGTCGCCTTCTTTGGCTTTATAGGTTTTGGCAGCTTTTTTATAGTTTTTCTGCTGGCTGGCAATACCTTCCAGAGCGGTCTGAACCTGTTCTTCTTCCGGCTCCGCCACCAGTTTTTCCAGCTTCAGCTTGGTCAGATCGGGAATGGAGAATTCGGGAACGATTTCCACCTCCATCGCATATTCCAGATCCTTGCCCACATCATAAGATTCGTCGATCTCGATTTTCGGCTGCATGGCCGGGCGCAGCTTTCTTTCTTCCAGAACTTCCTGGGAGGTACTGTGGATGGTTTCTTCCAGAACCTGTCCCATCATATTTTTGCCATGAAGCTTTTTCAGCAGCGAAAGAGGTGCTTTGCCCGGGCGGAATCCCGGCATTTTGATGTTGGCGCGAACCTTTTCCAGTTCCGCGTCAACCTTTGCATCGATGTCCTGCGCCGAAATAACGACCTTGAACCCGCGCTTCAAACCTTCTGAGTGTGTTTCCGTTACCTGCATTGATCGCTCTGTTTCATTTAGATGTTGATCCTGGGCTGCGCCGACAGCCTGATATTAAACTCTATTCACCTCTGTTTTCAAAAGAATCCAGACGCTCTGCCCGGTTCTTTTCTATATGACACTGGTGCGGGTGGAGGGACTTGAACCCCCACGTCCGAAGACACCAGAACCTAAATCTGGCGCGTCTACCAATTCCGCCACACCCGCCTGTTGGCTCAATGTCACATAAGGCTTTGGCGCCTCTGATATAGGATGGTTTGGATCATGTCCAGATATTTTTCTCCCTGCCCGCCTGCCGGCCGCCCTATTTGACCTGATCGGCCAAATCAGTCAGCACCGCCGGAATCTGGGCGGCAATATCCTCAGACACCAGTCCCGGCCCGAACCGGACCGCCGCCGCGCCATGACACCATACGGCCGCCGCTGCAGCCTCAAAGGCCGGCATGCCCTGCGCCAGCAGCCCCGTCACCAGCCCCGCCAGCACGTCACCACTACCGGCCGTGGCCAAGGTCGGCGGGGCATTTTCCGCAATAAGGGCGCGCCCGTCCGGCGCCGCCACTACTGTATCGGGCCCTTTTAGCAAAATCACTGCACCGCTGCGCTCGGCCGCCGCGCGTGCACTCCGCAATTTGTTATATCCCGGCTGTTTTGCCGACAAATCCGGAAACAGCCGCGCAAATTCCCCGTCATGAGGCGTCAACACCGCTTGCGCGCCGACGGCCTGGCGAGCTTCCTGCTGCAATGCCCCAAAAAGCTGTTCCGGGTTATCCTGAAAAACCGTCAACGCATCCGCATCCAGCACCGCATGACGATTGTGAGACAACACCCGCAGCACCCTGAACCATGTGACCTGATCAACCCCGTTGGCGGGCCCCACACACCATACATTCAACCTCTCGTCCCGCAATAGCGTCTCGAAGGTTTCCGCACTGTCCAACGGCTTGACCATCACCGCAGTGAGTTGTGCGGCATGCGCCGGAACAGCATTTTCCGGACAGACCACGCTGCACAGCCCCGCCCCAATCCTGAGCGCCGCGGTCGCCGCCAGGCGCGCCGCGCCTGTATGGGCCAGCCCCCCGCTCATGACGATAGCATGGCCCCGGTTGTATTTATGCCCCGAGGACACAGGCCAGGGAAAATGATCAAGCCAGGCCCGCGGCGTATTGATCGCTGTCAGGGGGGCGATATCATCCAGAACCCGTGGAGAAATACCAATATCAGTGACAAAAATATCCCCACAAAGATTTTTGCCCGGATATAATACATGTCCGGGTTTGCGCCGGAAAAACGTGACCGTGACATCGGCATCAAGACAGCTCCCCTGCCCGGTTTTCGGATCCCGGGCAACCTGGCCGCTGTCGCCCTCAAGGCCACTGGGTACGTCCACCGCGACCCGGACAGCCGGCATTTCATTGGCCCTCATCACCACGTCCGCCGCTACTCCCTGCAATGGCCGGTCCAGCCCCGCCCCAAACAGGGCATCGACGATGATCCGGTGATCTTCTTTCAAAACATCAGGGGACAACTCCTGAATTTTATCCCCTGCCTCCTCCCGCCACCGCCGGGCCATGACCGCCGCATCCCCCCTCAAGCGGCTCGCCTTTCCCAACAGCGCCAGCTCAACGGGCCATCCCGCCGCCCGAAGATGCCGCGCCACAACAAAACCATCCCCGCCATTATTGCCGGGGCCGCACAGGACCATCACCGGCCCCTGGTCGTATAAATCAAGGATTTTGCGAGCAATGGACAAACCCGCAGCCTCCATAAGCTGAACACCGGGAACCCCTGCTTCCATGGTCAGACGATCCGCCATGGCCGTTTCCGCAACCGTCAGGAGGACGTCACCAGGTGGATATGTCATGATCCATGCTTCCTCGCAATTAGAGTCATAGAGTCAATCTCATCACAATTCGCTTTAGACAGATGCGGAACAATTTTCGCATCCGGAAAACAAGATTGTCATTCCGAGCAAACAAAAATGCAATCCGGAATCCGCCCCGATACAGATATTCATTACAGATATTCATTTTTATCTGCATGAAGTTATCATGACATCGAAATGGACCCCGGATCAAGCCCCACGGTTGTCTGGAAAAATAATCAAGGGCAAACTGTCCTGAAAAAGTCAGCAGCCTGTCGTTCTGCGCCTATGAGCTTCTGCCATGTTGACGCGCAATCCAGTCCATGACTTTTTCTTCGAGGATAGACAGCGGCAATGCCCCGTCTTTCAGCACCACGTCATGATATTCACGGATGTCAAACTTGTCCCCTAGTTCGGCTTTTGCCCGTTCCCTGAGCTCAAGAATTTTCAACATGCCGATTTTATAGGCCGTCGCCTGGCCCGGCATAACAATATACCGTTCGATGGCCTTAACCACATCCCCTTTGGGATTGGGGGTATTTTTCAACAGATAGTCAATGGCCTGTTCCCGGGTCCATTTTTTATAATGGATGCCGGTATCCACCACCAGACGACAGGCCCGCCACAACTCCATTGCCAGCCGGCCGAAATCGGAATACGGGTCTTCATAAAAGCCCATTTCCTTCGGCAGAAGCTCCGAATACAGACCCCAGCCTTCCGTATAGGCCGTATAACCGCCGAATTTGCGGAATTTGGGGATGTTTTCCAGCTCCTGCATGATTGCCAGTTGCATATGATGCCCCGGAATGCCTTCATGATAGGCCAACGCCTCCATCTGATAGGTGGGCATGTCCGACATTTTATAAAGATTGGCATAATAAATGCCCGGACGGCTGCCATCCGGCGCCGGGCGGCTGTAAAACGCTTTGCCGGCGGATTTTTCCCGGAACGGCTCTACCGCCTTGACCAGAAGGTCTGCTTTGGGTTTGGTCAGGAACACCTCATCCAGGCGGGATTTCATCGTATTAATGATGGCTTTCGCCTTTTCCAGATACGCCTGTCGCCCTTCTTCCGTTTCCGGATAATAAAAACGTTTATCCGTGCGCGTAAATTCAAAGAAATCCTGCAGGCTGCCATCAAAACCCACTTTTTTCATGATGTCGCGCATTTCCCCATGAATGCGGGCCACTTCCTTAAGCCCCAGCTCGTGGATTTCTTCGGCCGTCATATCGGTCGTGGTGATTTTGCGCAGGCGGAAATTGTAATATTCCTCCCCATCCGGCAGTTTCCAGGCGCCATCATCAGTGGTGGTTGCCGCCTGCTGGCGCTTGGCAATTTCGATCAGCTTTTCATAAGCCGGCCTCACAGAATTCAGCAATGCGGCTTCGGCACGCGCAATCAATTCGGCTTTCTTGTCCTCGCTGATTTCTATATTGTCCAGCTTTTTCTTGAGATCGGCCAGCAGCGTATTGTCCTCACCGTCATCAAAAGGTGCCCCGCTCAGGATATTCTTGGCATCATCTATGACATAATCATAAACAAATTTCGGCGGCAGAATGCCCTTCTCCTCACGAATGCGCAGTTGCTCGAAACGCTGTTCCGCCATATCCTTGAATTTTTCAAGGCGGGAAACATATCCTTCTGCCGCCTGCTCATCCTTGATCACATGAAAATTGACCAGAAATGCCGGGGTCTGTGACTGCCAGCCATACATCTGATTCAGCGGGTAAGAATGATGCCGCCAGCGATAGGCTTCGATTTCCTCCTCTAGAGCCCGCTCCATCAGCCGGTAGCTGAGCTTTGTGGCTTCGTCCAGTTTGTCATAATCAAATTCGGATTTGAGCCGCGCCAGGTTTTTCCTTGCCCGATCCAGCTCCTTTTGCGCCTGTTCTTCGGAATAATCATCCCATTCGCCGGAGTTCTCCATCATGCCCAGATAAGTCTGAAATTCCGGGCTGTCATTGACAGATTCCATGAAGACCGCTTCAAAAAACTGATTAGCGCGCTGTGATTCTGTCTGAACTTCGGCCTGAGCGGCAGCTTGCGACTCACTTGTTTCGGTATGAACCGTTTTATTCGCCTCGGAACAGCCGGAAAGAGCCAACAACGCCATGACGGCTACAGTAGAAAGCATATGTGATTTCATTGAGACGTATCCCCTTATATGTGTTTTTTGAATGAATTACTCAGCCAGCAGAGATTATCAGATGAAGGGAATTTGTACAGACTGAAGGGACTTATCTGAAACAATCTGATTGGCTGCCCCCAAAAATTCGGGCTTGCAACTCAATCAACAGCGCAGGTATGCAAGGGGATCAGAAAGAAGGGAATGGGGCGAGTGACCGGGATCGAACCGGCGACCTCAAGAGCCACAATCTTGCGCTCTAACCGACTGAGCTACACCCGCCCCAAGAAGAATACCGCCCTTTTACGTTCAGTTTCGACAAGCGTCAAGAAAAGTTTTTACTGGACCCCAAACTAGGGCAAAAAATACCAGAAAAAAGGCGCAGCATTCTGCGGAACAGCTCCAAAACCTCCCAGATTGCCTATTATTTCATCAAAAAATGCACTTTTTTTAATCAATCTGGGGCCTGCCCCCACAAGAATACCTTGATTACCCACCTTTCGCAAATTGGCACGATACGTGCTTATATGAGCTGCGTACGGGAAAATCACAAACCGCGCATGGATATCATGCGCCTGAATCTTCCCATACATGAATTTAACCATATAAGCCCTTTTAGGAACGGGAAGCGTCCATGAAAAAGATCGAAGCCATCATCAAACCGTTTAAACTGGATGAAGTGAAAGAGGCCCTGCATGAAATCGGCCTCACCGGCATCACGGTGACTGAGGCAAAAGGTTTTGGTCGCCAGAAAGGACACACGGAATTATACCGCGGCGCAGAATATGTCGTGGATTTTCTGCCCAAGGTCAAAATTGAAATCGTCCTGAGCGACGACCTGCTGGAACGAGCGCTGGAAGCCATCCAGCAGGCCGCAAAAACGGGCCGGATTGGAGACGGCAAAATCTTTGTCAGTGACATTGAACAGGCCATCAGGATCCGGACCGGCGAAACCGGCGACGAGGCCGTCTGACGCAACGGTCTGTGGCGTTTGGTCAAATCAGTAATACCCATAACCAACTTACAGGAAAACAAGAGAATGTCCGACGTAAAAACTATTCTTGAGACCATTAAGGAAAAAGAAATCGCCTTTGTGGATCTTCGTTTCACGGACCCCAAAGGAAAATGGCAGCACCTGACCATGGACGCCAGCGTCGTGGATGAGGACATGTTCGAAGATGGTGTCATGTTTGATGGATCCTCCATTGCCGGGTGGAAAGCCATCAATGAATCCGACATGATTCTGAAACTTGATCCGGCATCAGTAACCATGGACCCGTTTGTCGCCCAGCCCACCATGGTGATTTTCTGTTCCGTGGTCGAACCCTCCACCGGCGAAGGTTATAACCGGGATCCGCGCTCCACTGCCGCCCGGGCCGAAGCCTATCTGAAATATTCCGGCATCGGTGATACCGCCTATTTCGGACCGGAACCGGAATTCTTCATGTTCGACCATGTAACCTTTGATGTTCAGTATAACAAAGCCTTTTACGAACTGGACGACGTGGAAGGCCCCTATAACTCCGGCAAGGATTACGAAGGTTCCAACTATGCCCACCGCCCGGCCATCAAAGGCGGATATTTCCCGGTAGCTCCAGTGGATTCCGCCAGCGACATTCGCGGCGAAATGGTCTCCATCATGAAAGAGCTGGGCCTGCCGATGGACAAACACCATCACGAAGTAGCAGCCTCCCAGCATGAACTGGGTATGATGTTCGGCACCCTGTTGCAGACTGCCGACCGTGTACAGATCTATAAATATGTGGTCCATCAGGTCGCGCACAGCTATGGCAAAACCGCAACCTTTATGCCCAAACCCGTGGCCGCCGACAACGGTTCCGGCATGCATACCCACCAGTCCATCTGGAAAGACGGCAAACCTCTTTTTGCCGGCAGTGGTTATGCCGACCTGTCCGATACGGCACTATATTATATTGGTGGCATCATCAAACACGCCAAAGCCATCAACGCCTTCAGCAACCCGTCCACCAACAGCTACAAGCGGCTGACTCCGGGCTTTGAGGCGCCGGTTCTGCTGGCCTATTCCGCCCGTAACCGCTCCGCTTCCTGCCGGATCCCCTACGCAACAAGCCCGAAAGCCAAACGGATTGAGATCCGCTTCCCGGACCCGACAGCCAACCCGTATCTGGCCTTTTCCGCCATGCTGATGGCCGGCCTGGACGGCATCGAGAACAAAATTCATCCGGGCGATGCCATGGACAAGGATCTTTATGCTCTGCCGCCGGAAGAGCTGAAGGAGGTGCCGACGGTTGCCGCTTCCCTGCGCGAAGCCCTTGAGGCACTGGATGCGGATCGTGAATTCCTGAAAAAAGGTGATGTCTTCAGCGATGACCAGATCGACGCCTACATCGGCCTGAAGATGGAAGAAGTGGAAGCCGTGGAACTCACACCGAACCCGAAAGAGTTCGAACTGTATTATTCCGCCTAAGGTCTTGCGGAAGTTTTTGTTCTGATATAAACCTCTGCATGTGCATGAAATTGGGGGCCGGCCTTGCGTTAGTAAACGTCGAGGCCGGCCTTCTGCATTTACGGATCTTATCAGAAAATTAATGACTCGGTGCTTAGAGTGAATGACGGCTTTCACGTCTGCACCATGGCATAATGAACATCTAATTCTGTAGAGAAAATCTGTACTCCATGAACACCGGCAGCTCTGAAAATACAGCTTATCTCGAATTTCAGAAGAAGGTTTCAGGACAAAATATCAATCCTCAAACCTTGCTGGCGACCGATTACCTTAACCATTTTAATGAAGTTCACATGTTGCTGGAAATGCTGCCGGACATGCCGGAATGTCTGGAAGATGTCCAACACTGGAGTCCGAAAAGTTATCAGGAACATTTTCGGGACAGCGTGTTTCAGGCCAAAGACCTGGCCATTGAGGCCTATGAACATGCCCCTGATGAACATCGCCTGCCCTTTGAAAAAATTGTGCAGCGCATGGATGCCTTGATTTTGCAGACCGTCGCCCAGGTTTCCGCGGCCGTCGCCGAAAAAAACGGGACCGAACTGCACAAAATCATCAAGAATTACAGCCCGAAAATGCAGAAATTGATTGATGAGTGCAGCGCCATTATCAATGGTGCCCGTCCGGTTGTGCATCAGGAAGACATCGACAGCTATTTTTCCGAAACATCCAGGGCCGACGACCTGTTTGACTAGAGTGAATTGTGCATCGGTTGGCTCAATTCACTCTAAACCTTATCCGTCAAGGCCTGAACCGCGAAAACCAAGCTCACAGAACTCAACAATCCTGTTCCGGGTATCCTGCCAGTTCCTGGCCTTGCAATGGCCATGGGATAGGATGCCGATCCTGTCAATATGATTAATGGTGTGATGCATCACCCCAAGTATGAAATGAATCCGCCAGTAAATATCCTCATCCGACATATCGGGATACAGATCCTTGATATGCGGCACGAATTTGTCAAAAACTGCCACCTCCTCTTCAAGAACATTGGCCATGTCGCTGGCTTCTTCCAGATAGGCGCGGGCCAGAAAACGAATATAAACCCCCGTTTCCTCATCATACAGCCACCGAATGGGCGGCGAGATCAACGCGCTGATAATCTGCCGGATTGGCAGTGGGTTACCCTGTGTTTCAGCAGCTTGGGCATATTCAGCCAGCAACTCAAGACGTTCCCGGTTCATGGCCTTGGCCCGGCGCACATACACCGCCTGGAACAATCCCTGTTTTGATCCGAAATAATAATTGACCGCGGACAGGTTAACACCGGCCTCCGTGGTCACTGTTCTGACAGAAACGCTCGCAAAGCTGCTGGTGGAAAACAGTTTTTCTGCTACATCAAGGATGCGTTCCCTAGAGTCCTGCCTCGTATTTGTTTTTTTGTCCATCTCGCGGTCTTTATATTCATTATAAGGTGTTATGGATGTATCTGCATTTAAAACAGACGTTTAAAACCAGTGTACGCTCATATCACTTTTTTGTTAAGTCCGAAAGAAAATTTCTGTCCTATTCTCAGTCGGTCCATAAAAAAAAGTAGGCTTTGGCCGCCATAACGATTATTAAAGGATAACATCACTCCACCCTGTATATTTTGACAAGTGTGAACCATAAATTGATGAAAAAGTCTTATCTGACAGCATTGGGCATTGTTTTATTAATTATCCTTTGGGTTCTTTCCGGTGTTCTGTTTCAAACGGAGGAGGCACCGGGAAACGAAGCCGCAGATAAAGCGTTATCTGCAGATGGCTCATCCCGGGATATCATGACCGTGAGTGTGCACAGCCTTGCCCCTTTGCCATATACTCGAAAAATTATTGTCCGCGGCCATACCGAAGCCATTCGCCAGGTCACCCTCAAAAGCCAGACCAAGGGGCGGGTGGAAGCTTTGCCCGCTGCCGAAGGGACACGAGTGAAAAAAGGTGATGCGGTCTGTCGGCTGAGCATCGACGACCGCCAGGCCAATTACGAGGAAGCAAAGGCACTGAAAAAACAGCGGGAACTGGAGTATAACGCGGCCCGCCAACTGGCTGAAAAAGGGTTCCGTGCTGAAACCAGAACCGCCGAGGCCAAGGCTCTCCTCGAGGCCGCGATTGCGCGCGTGACCCGTAGCAGGCTGGAACTGGACTATACCACCATACGGGCCCCGTTCGATGGTATCGTAAATGAACATTTTGTCGAGGTGGGCACTTATCTTCAGGAAGGCGACAGTTGTGCCCTGATTATGGAGGAAAACCCTTTTCTTGTTGTGGGTGAAGTGGCAGAACGGGAAATATCCTCGCTTCGGGTTGGCGGGCCTGCGCAGGCCCGTTTGTCAAGCGGACGCATTCTTCAGGGAAAAATCCGGTATATTTCCGCAATCGCAGACCCCAATACCCGGACATTCAGAGTGGAACTTGAAGTGGAAAACCCTGACAAGGTCTTACGCGATGGCATTACGGCCGAGCTGATCATCCCCACGGAACAGACAGAAGCCTTTCATATTTCATCGGCCAATCTCGTTCTGGACGGCGCGGGCCGTGTCGGTGTGCGCACTGTGGGGGACGATAATATCGTAGATTTTGTACCGGTGGAAATCATCGGTTCCGATGATAATGGTATCTGGATTACCGGTCCGACGGAAGGCGCAGCACTTGTGGTGGTTGGACAGGATTTCGTCAAAGAGGGGCAGGAAGTCAAAACAGCACCGTATGAAGGGGCTCTCCCATGAATAGCATTATCAACGCTGCCATAGAACATTTCAGGGTTGTCCTGCTTTGCCTGTTCATTATTTTTGTGGGCGGACTGATTTCCTATGCCAACACGCCCAAGGAAGCGGAACCGGACATCACCATTCCCATTATTTATGTGCATATGCATCATGACGGTATCTCGCCTGAGGATTCCGCCCGTCTGCTGATCAAACCGATGGAGGTCACGTTAAGAACCATCGAAGGGGTCAAGGAACTGCGCGGCATTGCCCAGGAAGATGGCGCCAGCCTGGTGATCGAATTCAATGCGGGAATTGATCCGGATCAGGCAATTCTGGACGTCCGAGAACAGGTAGACAAGGCCCGCTCCGAATTGCCCGATGAAACGGATGAACCCAGCGTTACGGAAATCAATTTCAGCGAGTTTCCGATTATCAACATCGTCCTTTATGGCGATGCCCCCGAACGTGCGCTCTATACCATCGCCCGGAACCTGCGGGATGATCTGGAAAGCATTCCCAGCGTTCTGGAAGCCAAGGTGACCGGGGACCGGGAAGATCTTCTGGAGGTCGTCATCGACCCCTTGCGGTTGGAAAGCTACAAACTTTCCCATACCGACATTCTGTCCGTGGTGAGCAACAATAACAAGCTCGTCGCCGCAGGTTCCCTGGATAACGGAACGGGCCGTTTTTCCGTCAAGGTTCCCGGCATCTTTCAGAATGCCCAGGATGTATATGACCTGCCTGTCAAGGTTTCCGGAAACAGCATCGTCACCCTGTCCGACGTGGCGGAAATCAGACGCAGCTATAAGGACCCGACCAGCTATTCCCGGTTCAACGGCAAACCTTCGATCAATATTGCCGTCAGCAAACGGGCCGGCCAGAACGCCATTGACACAGTGGAAGCGGTCAAGCGCCTGATTGAAACCAGAAGCCAGAACTGGCCAACAGGCATAAATTATACGTTTGTGGGCGACAGATCCGAAGAAATCAACAATTCCGTCAGCAGCCTGGAAAACAGCGTAATTTCGGCCATCCTGCTGGTGGCGGTGGCCATTGTTGCGGCGCTCGGCAACCGTTCCGCCTTGCTGGTGGCGATTTCCATTCCCGGATCTTTCCTGCTGTCCATCTTCCTGATTTACATGTTCGGTATGGCCATTAACCAGGTCATCATGTTTGGCCTGATCCTATCGGTGGGGTTGCTGGTGGACGGGGCCATCGTGGTCAGCGAATATGCCGACCGGAAAATGCAGGAAGGCCTGCATAAAAAAGATGCTTACCGCATGGCCTCACAACGCATGGCCTGGCCGATCCTCTCATCAACAGCAACCACGTTGGCTGCATTTTTTCCGTTGTTGTTCTGGCCGGGCATTGCCGGGGAATTTATGAGCTATCTGCCGCTGACCCTGATTTTCACACTGTCCGCCTCTTTTCTGATGGCATTGATTTTTATGCCGACACTGGGTAGTAAAATCGGCAAAAAAGCGGACATCGAGGACGACACTGTCGCCCAGCTTGCCGCTGGTCATTTTGATGTCAAAACCCTCAGAGGCTTCACCGGCAGCTATGTACGTCTGGTGGACCGTTTGATCCGCCGCCCCTTCCGACTGATTTTTGTGCTGTTTGCCCTGCTGTTCAGCATCGTGATCCTTTTTGTCCAATCCGGCACCCCTGTTGAATTCTTTCCTGAGGATCAGCCGCAGCAGGTCGCCCTTCAGGTTCATGCTCGCGGCAACATGTCTTTGGATGAAAAAGATGTGCTGGTGCGCAAGGTGGAAAACCTGATCACTGATGTGGAAGGTATTGAAAATATCCAGTCGGAAACTCTGGCTACCGTCAGTACTGGCTCCAACGCCACAGAAGACGTCATCGGCAAGGTCACCGTTCATTTTGATGACTGGGATCGGCGGCGGCGTTCAGATCTAATTATTGAAGATCTGCGCCAGCGGGTGAGCAACATCCCCGGTGTTCTTGTCGAGGTGGTGCGTCCTGATTTCGGACCAACCCAGGGCAAGGATATTCAGATTGATGTGAGGGCCAACGATGTTCACAAAGCCCGTCAGACGGCAGAAATTATTTTCCAGCATATGGAGCAGAATGTGCAGGGCCTAATGGATCTGGACACCACGCTGCCACTGCCCGGCATTCAATGGGAATTACAGGTGGACCGGGCGTTGGCCGGTCTGTATGGCACCGACCTGCTGAATGTGGGGAGCATGGTTCAGCTCGTCACCAACGGCATCAAGGTGGGCGAATATCGCCCGGATGATACGGATGACGAAGTGGATATTCGGGTGCGTTTCCCGGAACAATACCGTACACTTGACCAGCTGGATGACGTGCGCGTCAACACCCCCGAGGGCCTGGTCCCGATTAGCAATTTTGTCCGCAAGGTCGCCGAACAGAAGATCAGCACCATTGAACGTATTGACACTATGCCCACCTACAAGATCCGCGCCAATGTGGTGACCCAGACGGAACGCGGCCAGAAGGTGCAGGAACTGATGTCCTGGATCAAACAACAGAATTTTGACCGCAACGTCCTGGTCAAATTCGTCGGTCAGGACGAGGATCAACAGGAATCGGAAGATTTTCTCGTCAAGGCATTCATGATGGCCTTGTTCCTCATGGCGTTGATCCTTGTGGCCCAATTCAACAGTTTTTATCACGCCTTCCTCATTCTTCTGGCGGTGCTGCTGTCCACTGTCGGGGTTCTGGCCGGAATCATGATTTTTGACCGGAATTTCGGGATTATCATGACCGGCGTCGGTATCATTTCCCTGGCCGGGATCGTGGTGAACAATAATATTGTGCTGATTGATACCTTCGCGCGCCTGAAAAAAACCGGCATCAATCCCTATATCGCCATTGTCCAGACCGTGGCCCAACGCCTGCGTCCGGTGCTGCTGACCACCTTCACCACGGTTATTGGACTGGCACCCATGGTGTTTCAGGTCAATATTGATTTTACGGCCCGGAATGTGGAAATCGGCTCCCCCTACTCGATCATCTGGGTGGACCTGGCAGTTGCTGTTTCGGTGGGACTATTGTTTGCTACGGTGCTCACCCTACTGTTGACCCCGTGCATGCTGGCCGCCCGGGTCAAGGTTGAGAATTATTTCAAGAAACGCCGCGCACAGCATCAGGATAGCGAAGACGACCCCTCCCGTCCCGCCATGGCGGGAGGTGAACTGGGGGAGAGCGGAAGACTGGGCAAGACCAAATCGGCTGTTTCAGAAACGGTTTCGGAATAACCGCCGGCAGCAGGGCTCTGCACCATTTTCCCGTCGTCGCTTTTTATCCATTTTTCATTCATGCTTCAGGGCAGTTTTGCTTTTTCTGACGGCAAAAGGGATAGACAACAGATAAAATACGCCAAGAACCGACAGGGTAATCCACAAATGTGTAACCAGCAGCGACGCAAAAATCGCCACGCCGAGGAAATAAAACATCACATATTCCCGGTGAATGGCGAGACGTTTGAAACTGAAGGTGGGAATCTTGCTCACCGCCAGAAAGGCAATCAGCGCCACATAGGCGGAACAGAATATGGGATTCCGAAATAAGGCCCAATCCGTTTCAAAAGAAAGAATCATCGGCCACAAGGACAACGCAGCGGCCGCCGGCGACGGGATTCCCGTGAAATAAGTCTTGGCTTTCTTGGCGCTGGATGGTTCCTGCCCCTGGGCCGTGTTAAACCGGGCCAGCCGCAGGGCCATACAGATCACAAAAGCCAGCGCCACAGCCCAGCCCACGCCCTTGATGTCATTGAGCACCCACATATACATAATCAACGCCGGTGCCACCCCGAAAGACACAATATCAGACAGGGAATCCAGTTCTGCGCCAAAACGGCTTGCCCCTTTCAGGAGCCGGGCCACCCGACCGTCAAGACCATCAAAAATTCCGGCCACGATTACCGCCACCACGGCGGCCTCCCACTTGCCTAGAATAGCAAAACGCATGCCGAACATGCCCGAACACAGCGCCAACACCGTAATCACATTGGGCGCCAGACTCCTGAGCGGCATAATCGGCATATGCCGGGCCGCATCCCCCGCCGCTTTTCCGGCCTGGGCTGTGGTGTCGGCTTTGTTTTTGTCGGAGTCTTTTATCGGGTGAATATTGGTCACCGGATTTCACCTTCACGATCACCTTCGCGCGACTTTTCATTGCCGAGAACCGTTTCCCCGGCAACCGCCCGCTGGCCCACACAGACTAATGAACTCACCCCCTTGGGCAGATAAATGTCAACCCGACTGCCAAAACGAATCAGACCAAAGCGTTCGCCGGCCTTGACGGTCTGGCCATCCTCCACCCAACACAAAATACGCCGGGCCACCAGTCCCGCAATCTGGACAAAGGCGATTTCCTTGCCGCTTGCGGTTTTCATCAAAATGGCGTGCCGTTCATTCTCCTCGCTGGCCTTGTCAAGCGCCGCATTGAGATATTTCCCCGGTGTATAGACCTGTCGGACGATCTGCCCGTCAGCGGGAATGCGGTTAACGTGCACATCAAATACATTCATGAAAATGCTGATTCTGACACGTTCCTCATCCCCCATTTCCAGTTCCGCCGGCGGGACGGCAGGACCCACAGACTGCACCACCCCATCCGCCGGACTGATGATCAGTCCTTCCTTGGTCGGCGTTACCCGGTCCGGATCCCGGAAAAAATAAGCACACCACAGAGTCAAAATGACCCCCAGCGGTGGCAGAAAAGGCACTTCCATCAAATACAATAAAATTGTTGCGACGGCGAAGGCGCCCACAAATTTATATCCTTCCCGATGAAGCGGGACAAAAACCGAAAGGAGTGAATCCATAAGCCGTAACCTATATCGTTAAAAGATAAGCTGTTCTAAAATTCCAGTCTGCCTTCATTTTTAAATCAGTATGGCAGGCTCATCAAATGCTTTCAGCGTTTTCTTTGGGTCTTTTTTGTTCGTTTTCCTCCAACGCCTCCAAAAGTTCCATCGCTTCCGTGGCTTCCTGCTGCTTCCGCCACATGCCGTAATACAGCCCCTTATTTTCCAAAAGCTGTTGGTGCCGGCCCCGTTCGACGATCTCACCCTGGTCCATCACCAGAATTTCATCGGCCTCAATGATTGTCGACAAACGGTGCGCAATAATTAACGTTGTTCGGTCCTTCGCCACCATTTTCAGAGCGGCCTGAATGTCCCGCTCCGTATGACTGTCCAGGGCACTGGTCGCTTCATCCAGCAACAAGATGGACGGGTTTTTCAAAATCGTCCGGGCAATGGCCACCCGCTGTTTTTCCCCCCCTGATAATTTCAGGCCACGCTCGCCTACTGGCGTGTCATATCCTTCCGGAAGTGTCCGGATAAAATCATCAATCTGCGCCAGCCGCGCGGCCTCTTCCACCTCTGCATCCGTGGCATCGGGCCTGCCATAACGGATATTGTAGCGGATGGTGTCATTGAACAATACCGTATCCTGGGGCACCACCCCAATATGCCGACGCAGCGACTCCTGGGTAACGAGACGAATGTCCTGGCCGTCGATTTTCACGCTGCCAGCAGAGATATCATAAAACCGAAACAGGATTCGCGAAATGGTGGACTTTCCGGCCCCGCTGGCGCCGACAATGGCCGTCATCCGCCCCGCGGGAATATGAAACGACACATTTTTGAGGATCGGGCGGTCTTCGCGGTAATGAAAAAACACATTTTCAAAGGACACTTCACCGCCCCGGATCTCAAGATCCCTGGCATAGGGCGCATCCGTAATCTCCGGTTTTTCGTGGATAATGGAAAACATCTTTTCCATATCCACCAGAGACTGTTTGATTTCCCGGTATACAAATCCCAAAAAATTGAGCGGCATATAAATCTGAATCAGCAGCGAATTGACAAGCACAAAATCCCCGATGGTCAAACGCCCCTCCACAACCCCGCGTCCTGCCATGATCAACACAATCATCAGCCCCGCAGAAATGATGGCGGCTTGCCCCACATTAAGGAAAGTCAGTGAAAGCTGGCTCCTGACCGACGCTTCCTCATACCGTTTGAGCGCCTGATCATACCGGCGGCTTTCATGAGGTTCATTGCTGAAATATTTGACAGTTTCAAAATTCAGCAGGCTGTCAATGGCCTTGGTATTGGCTTCGGTATCCTGTTTGTTCATCTCCCGGCGAAATTTTAGCCGCCAGTCCGTTACGTACACCGTAAATCCGATATAACTCGCCAGGCTCACAAAAGTCACAAGCGCATAAAAAAAGCCGAACTTGGCCCAGAAAATAGCGGAAATCAGAACCAGTTCAAGAATCGTCGGCAGGATATTGAACAGCATAAATCGCAGCAGAAAATCAATACCGCGCGTGCCGCGTTCAATAATGCGGCTTAAGCCTCCCGTCTTTCGTTCCAGATGGAACCTAAGCGACAGATTGTGCAGATGACGGAATGCGTTCAGCGCAATATTCCGCATAGCGCGCTGGCCGACCCTGACAAAAACAGCGTCTCTGAGTTCACCAAACAACTGCCCCATAATACGCGCCGTCCCATATCCCAAAATCAGCCCCAGCGGCAGAACCACCGCCAGCGTTTCAGCATCCCCTCCTCTATTTTCACCGGCCAGAATGTCCACCGCTTCCTTGAAAATAAACGGCACATATACCCCGATCAGCTTGGCAACCACCAAAAAGGACAGCGCCAGAACCACCCGAAAACGCAAAGCCATCTGCCCCTCCGGCCACAAATAAGGCAGAAGCGACTTGATCGTTTGCCAATGATTATCTTGGGGGGATGGGGAACTCCGGATTGTTTCGGTCATAAATATCAGCCTGATTCTGAGGGGTTAGAGAGAATGGGATAACCTTATTTACCCTATTTTAATGGGGGCGGCGTAAGCTGTCACCGTAGAAGCGTGTTTGCGGTGATGGAGTTTTGAAGTGTCCAACGTTCAGAGTCAATATTCCCGACATGATCAGTTTGACGAGACAGGGGCGATCAGGACCAAATCGGCCAGCATATATGAACTGGACCGGGTGCTGGAGCGCCTGGCCGCGGAAGTCAAAGATCTGGATTTAAACTCCCCCCTGAATTTCAGCTTTATGTGGCATGACATCCCCTTTGCCGGCCAGATCCTGACCCTCAAGGAAAACCGGCTTCACGAACTGAACCTTGTCGCCAATATCGGCCATCTGACCTATAGTGCAGAAGATATTGTCCGGCGCCGGAAAATGCTAGAGATCTTTTTGCCGCTTGTCGAAAAAGGCGAATTCACGATCAACCGCCACAGCCAGATACAGCTTATCGCCCAAACGACTTTCAAGGGCGGCATGCAGGCGAAAAACATTATGACGGCAATCACCTTTACCCTGCTCGACATTCAACCGAAATTGCAGGAAATTGCTCACCGCTTTGTCTAGAGCGAATTGAGCCAACCTATGCACAATTCACTCTAAGATCAGGCGGAAGAGCCGGACAGAGGTCAGCTACCAGCCGTCGCCTCTTCCTGTTCTGGTTTTTGAGGCAGGGTGAATTTCTGACCGGGATAGATCAGATCCGGGTCGCGAATAATATCCCGGTTGGCGCCGAAGATGAGCGTATAATGAAAACCGGAGCCATAAAGTTTGCGGGCGATATGCCACAGACTATTGCCCGGACGCACTACAATTTCGCCCTTCGCCCGGTTCGGATCCATTTTCAGGGCCGGGTCAAAGGGTTGTTCGATGCGCACTTCCACATCGTCCCCTTCCAGAAGCTGATCCAGCCGCAGAACATGTTCGCCGGGACCAAGGTGATGGTTAAATGTCAGGGTCCAGTTGCCGTCCTCATCCCCGGTCACTTCGCCAAGATAGCCGTTATCCAGATAAACACGAACAGAGCTGCCCGGCGCGGAGGTTCCGGAAATCATTACCTTGCCTGCATCGTCATAATCCAGAGAGTCAAGGCCCAGCCCCTTGGTCATATCCCCCAGGTTAACCCGGGCAGGTTTTTGCAATACTTTGCTAGGCCCGTGACCGGCGCGCGGGCTCAAAATCGCCACCACACCTTCCGTTTCGTCATCAATAAAACGTTGTTCATCCCGCTCGGGTACCGCCACAATAACCACGTCGCTGGAATAAATGTCAAAATGCCCCGGCATCTGGGATTTCAGGCTCAGCTCCGTCGGACCGCTGGGCAGGGGATCGTCAAAAATCAACACCCATTCGCCATTGCGGTCGGCGACGGCCGCACCGATCTGCCTGTCCCAGGCATAGACATAAACATCGCTGTTGGGTTCCGCCCGACCCGCAATCACTCCCGTGCCGTTACGGCTGATCCGCACAATATCAAATGTTGGGATAATGGTTTCGGCCACCTCATCGGGGGCGATTTCCACCTGGGTGGTTTTTACTTCTTCTTCACTGAGCCTGTCAGAGGTAAAAAAATCCGTCCGGTCGCCGTCCAAAAAGAAAATAATCCAGATTACAGCGCACACCGCCACCACAGCGAGTAGAACCAAGCTTACTTTCAAGGCCCAGTCCGAACTGCCGGTGTCTCTTCTCTGCGGTGTTTTCCTGAATTGCTCAGCCAAAAAATTATACCGATATTACTTACATGACACATCATTCATATATAACGCCTGCCCCGGACTTTCCAGACTGAATTTGAATTTCTGGATCAGCGTAGCCTTAAAAATATTTTCTATCGTCAAATTTCGGCAAAACTATGTCTGTAGCTTGAGAGTGAAAAATGGTATTTTAATAGAATGAGTATTACAGCTTATGCAGACCTTTATGCAGTCTGGACTTCTTCCAACCCGACCTTTTGCAGCCCGATTTTTCTCGGTCTGAGACATTCCCGTACAAACAGAATCTGAACATGTTGAAAGGACGTATATGGCAACAATAAAATCTCTGTGTGTGTATTGCGGCTCCCGAACCGGGAATAAAGAAAGCTATAAGATGCTGGCAGAACAGCTTGGCCAGATTCTGGCAGCAAACCACATTCGCCTGGTCTATGGCGGCGGTAGTATCGGTCTTATGGGAATTGTCGCCCGCAGCGTCATGGCCCATGGCGGAAAAGTGACTGGCATTATTCCACGTCATCTGGACATCCAGGAAGTGGGGGAAAAAAACATTACCCAGCGCATTGTGGTCAACAACATGCATGAAAGAAAACGCCAGATGTTCGATCATGCCGATGGTTTTGTCATCCTTCCCGGCAGCATCGGTACACTGGACGAAACCATTGAAATGATCACCTGGAAACAACTGCACCTGCATGACAAACCCATTGTACTGATTAATCACAACGGGTATTGGGACCCCCTTCTGGACATGCTGCGTGATATTGTATCCGAAGGTTTCATGAACAATGGCACCCTGTCCCTGTTTGAAGTGGTGGATACTGCCGAAGAAGTCTTACCCCTGCTGCGCACCCTGCCCGAACCGCGCATAGATCCGAAAAACACCCTTTTTTAGACCGATTCTGTTGTTTCGGGACTTCCCTGATGGCAAGTCCGGTGTTATGTTGCGCCACACAACGGAGCAACCCACCTGCTCTGACAAGAACCATTTCCGACAACCCGGCAATCATCAGATTGCCATTGAAGCGAATAAGGGGTCATTATGGCTAAAATTAAAGTTGACAACCCTGTCGTCGAGCTTGACGGCGACGAAATGACACGCATCATCTGGGCCTGGATCAAGGAGCGCCTGATCCATCCCTATCTGGATATTGATCTGCATTATTACGATCTTGGCATTCAGAAACGTGATGAAACAGACGACCAGATCACGGTCGATGCCGCCAACGCCATCAAGGAGATTGGCGTTGGTGTGAAATGCGCCACGATTACCCCTGACGAAGCCCGCGTAAAGGAATTCGGCCTGAAACGCATGTACCGTTCTCCCAACGGCACCATCCGGAACATTCTCGGCGGGACCGTGTTCCGCCAACCGATTATTTGCAGCAACATTCCGCGGCTGGTGCCCGGCTGGACCGATCCGATTGTCATTGGCCGTCATGCCTTCGGTGACCAGTATCGCGCCACCGATTTTGTGGTGCCGGGCAAGGGCCGTCTGACCATCAAATTTGAGCCGGAAGACGGCGGCGAGGTGATCGAGCATGAGGTTTTCCAGTTCCCGGGCGGCGGGGTCGCCATGTCCATGTACAATCTGGATGAAAGCATTCGCGATTTTGCCCGCGCCTGCATGAACTATGGTCTGGATATGGGCTGGCCGGTCTATCTCAGCACCAAGAACACCATCCTGAAAGCCTATGACGGGCGTTTCAAGGATCTGTTCCAAGAAGTTTATGAAAACGAATTCGCCGACAAGTTTGAAAAAGCCGGTATCACCTATGAACATCGTCTGATCGACGATATGGTGGCCTGCGCCCTGAAATGGAACGGCAAATTCGTCTGGGCCTGTAAAAACTATGATGGCGACGTACAGTCCGACACCGTGGCACAAGGGTTTGGTTCCCTGGGCTTGATGACCTCCCGCCTGATGACGCCGGACGGGAAAGTCGTGGAATCAGAAGCCGCCCACGGCACCGTGACCCGGCACTATCGCATGCACCAGGCTGGCGAAGAAACCTCCACCAACCCCATTGCATCCATCTTTGCCTGGACCGGCGGTCTGAAACATCGTGCCAAACTGGACAACAATGAAAAACTGGCCAATTTTGCCGAGACACTGGAAAAAGTCTGTGTCGATACGGTCCAATCCGGCTATATGACCAAGGACCTGGCCCTGCTGGTGGGACCGGATCAGAGCTGGCTGACCACCGGCAAATTCTTTGACAAGATTGACGAGAACCTGAAAGCCGCCATGGCCTGATCAGGGAAAAAATCCAATGTTGAGGCCCGCCGCTCCGGTGGGCCTTTTTATATCTCTTGTTATATCTCTTGGGACGGGTCCTCCTCCGGCTGGCCGTAATCCTCCATGATCCAAGCCTGTTCCCGGATCCGCCGGTTCAATGTCGGATGGTTTTCCATCAAATGGTGAAAGTCATTGGCTTCCAAAACCAGGAGCTGACAGCGGGACTTGGCGATATAACTGGCCGGAAGCACCGTATTTTCATACAAGGAGCGCGCCCCGAAAAACGCCCCTTCCTTCAGGGTTACCACCCCCTTCCGGTCGCGACGCGCCACTTCCCCCGAAACAATCAGATACATGCGTTCGGCTTTGTCCCCCATATGCGCAATCAGCTTGCCTTCCGCAACCACCCGCGAGCGCAGATATTTGGCAATGGTAGTGATCAGCGAGGCATCCAGCCCCCGAAACAACGGCACGCTGGCCACCAACCCCCAACGCACCACAAATTCCCGTCGATGGATTTCGCTGGAAAATCCCGAAGCAATAATGGCAATGGGCAAGGCAAACATCCCCAGACCGAACAACATGACAAAACTGCCGAAGAATTTGCCCGCCACGGTGACCGGCACCACATCGCCATAGCCTACGGTGGTCAGGGTGGCAATCGCCCACCACATGGCTTTGGGGATGTTACCGAAATGCTCTGGCTGGGCATGGCGTTCCAGATAATAGATCAGGGTCGCGGAAAACAGAATGAGCCCCAGCATAATAATCAGCGCCGCCAGCAGCGCCCGGCGTTCCTCGTAAATCACATTGGCAAGAGTGCCCAGCGCCGGGGAATAGCGCATCAGTTTGAACAACCTCAGAAAACGGAACACCCGCAGAATTCTGAAATCAATGCCCAAAAAGGAAAACATCACGGTCGGCGCAATGGCGATAAAGTCAATAATCATCAGGGGGGTGAACAGAAAGCGCCCCCGGAAGGCGGCCTGTCCACTGGCATCAGGACTTTGCCGGTATTCCACACATACCCAAACCCTGAGCAGATATTCGATCCCAAAAATTATCAGGGAAAAAAATTCAAACCACAAGAATTCAATGTGGTAGTTCTGCTCCAGCGGCTGCACGGTCTCCAGCGCGACAGCAATAATATTCAACAGGATCAGCAACACCATAAAAACATCAAAAATCAGCCCTGCAGATGTGCGCGTGCCGCCAATCTCCATGATTTCAAAAAGTCTGCGTCTCAGCCCCCTGCCCCGCGCCTGCATGGTTTTCATATCCCCTCCAGAAAACAAAAAGGCCACCGTTACGGCAGCCTTCTTGGCCTCACTCTCACATGTCGCGGAGCAGCCCCTCCACGGCGTTTAACGCCTCTTGCGCCCTGGTCCCGTCAGGTCCGCCGGCCTGCGCCATGTCCGGGCGACCGCCGCCACCCTTGCCGCCAACCGCCGCCGCCCCGGCCCGCACCAAATCGACCGCATTGATGCGTTCCTTGAGGTCATCGGTCACTGCCGTCAACACGGCAGCCTTGCCGTCATTGACCGCCACGAACGCAATCACGCCGGACCCGATCCGGTCTTTGGCGGCATCGGCCAGCCCCCGCAGATCCTTTGCTGGTACGCCGTCCAGCACCTGTCCGAGAAAGTTATAGGCTCCGACTGTCCGGATTTCCGGTCCTCCGGCCGTCCCGCTGCCGCCCATGGCGATTTTCTTGCGCAGATCCGCAATTTCCTTTTCCAGGGCCTTGCGTTCCTCCAGCAGGTTTTTCACCCGCTCCGGCAACTGCTGCACCGAAATTTTCAGCAGCGCCGTGGCCTCCTGCAACAGGTCCTCTTCCTGTGCCACAAAATTCAGTGCTGCCGCGCCGGTCACTGCCTCGATACGCCGCACCCCGGCGGACACGGCGCCTTCGGAAATGATTTTAAACAGGCCAATATCGCCGGTACGGCGCACATGGGTTCCACCACATAATTCAACGGAAAAATTGTCCTTGCCCGCTGTAGTCGCTCCCAAAGACACAACCCGTACCTCATCGCCGTATTTTTCACCGAACAGGGCGATAGCGCCGGCCGCAATGGCCTCGTCTGGTGTCATCAGATGGGTAACCACCTCGCTGTTCTGACGGATCACCTCATTCACCTGCTCTTCCACGGCCCGGAGCTCCTTATGGCTCAACGCCTTGGAATGGCTGATGTCAAAGCGCAACCGATCGGGGGCCACCAGTGACCCCTTCTGTGTCACGTGCTCGCCCAATATATTGCGCAACGCGGCATGCAGAATATGAGTGGCAGAATGGTTGGCCCGCAGCTTGTCGCGGTTTTCCTCATCCACTTCCAGATGAACAATATCTCCCACCGAAACGCTGCCCTGTTTCACCACACCATGATGTACATGCAGCGCCCCAAGCTGTTTTGACGTGTCCTGCACCTCGATCAGCAGACCGTCTGGCCCGGTGATCATGCCCACATCCCCCATTTGACCACCAGATTCACCATAAAACGGGGTCTGGTTGGTGATCACGGCCACCTTATCGCCCTGGCCTGCCGCAAGGATTTGTTTTCCTCCCACCACAAGATCAAGCACCTTGCCTTCGGATGTGGTCGAATTGTAGCCTACAAATTCCGTGGCCCCATGTTTTTCCCGCGCCTCGAACCATATGTCATCTGTGGCGGTCTCACCGGACCCTTTCCAGGCGGCGCGGGCTTCGGCTTTCTGTTTTTCCATGGCCTTGTGGAAACCGGCCTCATCCACACTCAACCCCTTGCTCCGCAAGGCATCCTGGGTCAAATCCAGTGGAAAACCATAGGTATCATACAGCCGGAACGCCACTTCACCCGGCAAGGCTCCCCCTTCACCCAGGCGGGAAACTTCTTCATCCAGAAGCTTAAGGCCGCGCTCTAGCGTATTTTTAAACCTTGTTTCTTCCAGTTTAAGGGTTTCTCTAATCAGCGCCTCGGCCCGGGTCAGTTCCGGATAGGCCTGTCCCATTTGCGCCATAAGCGCAGGTACCAGCCGGTACATCAGCGGTTCGCTGCACCCGATCATATGGGCATGACGCATGGCCCGACGCATGATCCGCCGCAGCACATATCCGCGCCCTTCATTGGACGGCAAAACACCGTCGGCGATCAGGAAACAGCAGGCCCGCAAATGATCCGCAATCACCCGATGGGACACATTGTGATCGCCATATGGGGCCACGCCGCTGAGTTCCGCGGAGGTTTCGATGAGATGGCGGAACAGGTCGGTTTCGTAATTGTCGTGGACCCCCTGCAAGACGGCGGCAATCCGTTCCAATCCCATGCCCGTATCAATGGACGGTTTGGGCAACGCGACCCTGTTGCCACCGGCCTGCTGGTCATACTGCATAAACACCAGATTCCAGATCTCCACAAAGCGGTCCCCGTCTTCCTCCGCACTGCCTGGTGGGCCGCCCGGAATATCCGCCCCATGATCATAAAAAATCTCGGAACAGGGACCGCACGGACCGGTATCTCCCATGGACCAGAAATTGTCTGCAGTGGCAATACGCACGATCCGTTCTTCCGGCAAACCGGATATTTTCCGCCACAGGTCATAAGCCTCGTCATCCTCGTGATAGACTGTAACCATGAGCCTGTCTGCCGGCAGGTCATATCCTTTGGTAATCAGATCCCAGGCGTAAAAAATAGCTTTTTCCTTGAAATAATCACCAAAGGAGAAATTCCCCAGCATTTCAAAAAAGGTGTGGTGACGGGCGGTATACCCCACATTGTCCAGATCGTTGTGCTTGCCGCCTGCGCGCACACATTTCTGACTGGATGCCGCACGTACATAATCGCGCCGCTCCACGCCGGTAAACACATTCTTGAACGGCACCATGCCCGCATTGGTGAACATCAGGGTCGGATCGTTATGAGGCACCAACGGGCTGCTGGGCACGATCTCATGGTCGTTTTTTGCAAAATACTCCAAAAAAGCACTGCGGATGTCGTTGGTGCCTTTCATATATGCCTTACCCTTTCTGTCACTTATCTGCGGGACCGGGGGTCAGATCCGTCGAATTGGCCCTTTCCCCTCGGTGCCATCACCCTTACATCTTGATAGCCTTTTACCTTGTGCCCCTTTCCCTGTCCAGTGCTGTCTCATGGGGAACCACACCCCGGAACTCTATCTGGAATCATATCATGTCTTTTATCCTACTGATATATCCCCGGCATGCTTGTAAACAGTTTACAGTGAAGTGTTATGAGATGGCTTCCAGACCTGGTCAGTCCAGTGTGGGGAACGTGAAGTTCCTGTCATTAATTATAGAAATAGAAAAGACATATAAAAAATGCCGCAGGTGAACATGTAAACACGTAGACATGTAAAAAAGGCGCCGCATGGCGACGCCTGAAAGTCGGATTAAAACCCGGAAACTCTCTTACTCCTCGTCTGCGACTGCCCCGCCGTCTTTCAGCATAACCTCGTCCAGAATGCCGGAATTTTTCCGCACGGCCTGTTCAATGGCCTGGGCAACTTCCGGGTTTTCCTTAAGAAACCGTTTGGCGTTTTCCCGGCCCTGGCCGATCCGCTGGCTGTCATAGGAATACCAGGATCCGGACTTTTCCACGACCCCGGCCTTGACCCCGAGATCAATCAGTTCACCGGTTTTGGAAATACCTTCCCCGTACATAATGTCAAATTCTACCGTTTTGAACGGTGGGGCCACCTTGTTCTTGACCACCTTGACCTTGGTCTGATTCCCGACGATTTCGTCCTTTTCCTTGATGGCGCCCGTCCGACGAATGTCCAGACGCACCGACGCATAAAACTTCAGCGCATTACCGCCGGTGGTAGTTTCCGGACTGCCATACATAACACCGATCTTCATGCGGATCTGGTTGATGAAAATCACCATGCATTTGGACCGGGAAATGGAACCGGTCAGTTTCCTGAGGGCCTGGCTCATCAAGCGGGCCTGCAGCCCCACATGGGAATCCCCCATTTCCCCCTCCAGTTCGGCGCGCGGGGTGAGCGCGGCCACACTGTCGATCACCAGGAGGTCCACCGCTCCGGAGCGCACCAGCGTATCGGCAATCTCCAGCGCCTGTTCCCCGGTGTCCGGCTGGGAAATCAGCAATTCATCAATATCCACCCCCAACTTGCGGGCATAAACCGGGTCCAGGGCATGTTCCGCATCCACAAAAGCCGCCACACCACCAGCCCGCTGAATTTCCGAGGCCACATGCAACGCCAGCGTGGTTTTCCCGGAGCTTTCCGGACCATAAATTTCAATAATTCGTCCTTTGGGCAATCCGCCAATGCCGAGCGCAATATCCAGACCGAGGGAGCCGGTGGAAACGGCCTCGATATCCACGGCCGTATTGTTCTGCCCCAGCTTCATGACCGATCCCTTGCCAAAAGCCCGTTCAATCTGCCCCAAGGCCGCTTCGAGCGCTTTTTGTTTATCCATGTTTTCCTGTCCGACCAGTTTTAATTGTGTTGTCGCCATGTTGCGTCTCCTCTTATTCCATAGCCTGTGGCAGGTTGCAAACAGGTATAATGTACACTATTTGTTCTATTTTACAAGAACATTTTTAACTTATTGTTTTTAAATTGTAAAACATAAAATATTCGATAAATGTTCTCGTAACGTGAAAAAATCAACAACATAAAAAAGCGCGCCTTGAGACAAAACGCGCCAGAATCAAGCAGAATCAAGAATCAAACAGAATCAAGCAGAATCAAATCGAAACAGCCAAACCAAAAAAGGACGGGCCGGCAACCGCACTCAGTTTTCCAAAACTTCCTTCACCTGCTCGGCCAACTGTTTCAGGCTAAAGGGTTTGGGTAGAAAATTAAAATCCTCCTGCCCCATGCTTTTGTCAAAGGCGTCTTCGGCATAGCCGGAAATAAAAATCACCTTCAGATCGGGGTTGGTTTCCCTGATTTTTTTCACCAGGGTCGGCCCGTCCATCTGCGGCATGACCACATCGCTGATCACCAGATCCAGCTTGCCCTCCAGTTCCTCCACCAGTTGCAGCGCCTTGTCACCGCCGCTGGCTTCGAAAATCTTGTATCCCTTATTCTTGAGCGCGCGCGAGGCAAACATGCGCACAGCGTCCTCATCCTCCACCAGAAGAATATTGCCCTTGCCGGTCAGATCTTTGGCTGCCTTACCCGCCCCTTCCTCACCACCGGCCGGAGCTTTTTCCCGGCCGGCCTCCTTGTGAATCGGCAGATAAATGCTGAACACCGTTCCCCGGCCCAGTTCGCTGGTCGGGAAAATAAATCCGTCGGTCTGCTTGACAATGCCATAAACCGTAGACAGGCCAAGCCCAGTCCCCTTGCCCACCTCCTTGGTGCTGAAAAAGGGTTCGAAAATCTTGCCCAGATGTTCCTTAGGGATCCCGGTTCCGGTGTCTTCCACTTCCAGAAGGACATAGTCATTGGGCGGCATGACCTTGTACCGCTGGCTGATTTTCAGGGATTCCTTATAAGAAACATTGCGCGTGCGGATCACGATCCGCCCGCCATCCGGCATGGCGTCACGGGCATTTACACATAGATTGATGATCACCTGCTCCAATTGCCCCTGGTCCACTTTCACCAGGCCCAAATCACGCCCGTGTTTCATCTCCAGTTCGATATTCTCCCCGATCAACCGCCTGAGCAGGTTGGACAGTTCCGCCAGCACGTCGGTAATCAGAAGAACCTTGGGACGCAACGTCTGCTGGCGGGAAAAGGCCAGTAGCTGCCGGACCAGATTGGCCGCCCGATTGGCGTTCTGTTTGATCTGGATGATGTCGGAAAAGGACTGGTCTCCCGGCCCATGGCGCACCAGCAGCAGGTCGCAGAACCCGGTAATCGCTGTCAGCAAGTTGTTAAAGTCATGGGCAATTCCCCCCGCAAGCTGCCCCACGGCCTGCATCTTCTGGGATTGAGCAAACTGCAATTCCAGGCTTTTCTGCTCCGTCGTGTCAATCAGATACAGAATGGCCACAGCGTCATGACCGGCAAAATTTTCAAGCCGGGTAATATAAAGTTGGCCCCGCTTGTCGGCATCTCCCTTGAAATTGACATCCGCTACGGTATTGGCCGCGCCGGAAGCGATGGTATCATCCACCTTGCCCAGAATATCCCGGTAATCCTCAGCTTCGATAAAGTCTTCGAGCGTTCTGACCTTACCCAATCCCAGATCCCGAAGAAAGTCTCGGAAAACATTGTTGCGTTCCAGCATCTTGCCGCGGGTCGTCACAACGGCAATTCCGATGGGAGAATCCGTGAAAAACCGATCAATCCCCACGCCTTTTTCTCCTGAGACGGACATGGTCGAGTCCGACGTCATATCCGGATTTCTGTCCACGCCACTTTGGGTCACGGCATAACAGGTCAAGTCCTGTTTCTCAAAAATAGAGGCCAGCGCCTTGATCAGCAGGAAATCCAGCACCATTTTCCGCCCCCCGCGAGACGTCAGGGTTACCCGTTCCGGGACTTGTCCGCCCCCCGTACCAAACAGTTCCGAGAACGACGCCGGCAAGGCTATTTCACCGGCGTCAAAAGGTTCCAGAAATTCCTGCACCACAGCATTCATGAAGATGACTTCATGGTGGTCATTAACCGCCAGAAATCCCTGCCCACTTTGCGCCAGAACGGCCCCAATATCTTCCAAACTGATCCGACGGTCCCGGCCCGTGTGCAGGCTTCTTTGGTGTCCCCTATCGGGAGAGACCATCCAGCGGATATAGCCTTCTTCCTCCTTTTCCCGCTCCACAGTCAGGCACAGCGCGTGTTTTTTCCCATCACTGCTGAGGATATCCACTCCCATCTCAAAGCTTTGCCCCCGCGCCATGTTCATGACCGTTACATCCAGTTCGGCCCGCTCCGCCTTATCGGCAAAATTCATGGCCAGAGGAGAGACGATACGATTGTCACTCAGCTGTTGCATCAATTGACGGTAGGCCGTGTTGCAATAGATCGTTTCGCCCCGACGGCTGGTCAGCAGATAGGGGACTTCCGGCGAAACATCCGCTTGCGGAGAGGCGACATCAGCCTGATCCAGCGCCCGCATATACTGTTTCAGGATATAAATCATGATCCCCACCGTCACCAGCACCGACAGGGCGGCCAGGAAAATACCCAGCTCAGGACGGCCGAATCCCAGGCCCAGAAGATAACAGGCCAGCCCCGCCAGAAGACCCGTCCCGGCCAGCGCCACAAGAAACGGATAATCTCTGCGGGGACCCTTCACCAAATTGAAAGGACGGGACCGAGCGTGTTGTGAAGGTCTGGGACTGATGTCATTCATGATCTTGGTCTTATCTTTGCCATGTGGATTGATGAGAAATATCGCATATATCCCAAAGAAGTTTCAAACAAGTTTACAATGCCTCCCCCTTCTCCTGTACCTAATTGTGATGAGATGTCATCGTCATCTCGAGTGAGCGTAAGCGAACGCGGCAATTTTTGGGCCTTGTCCTCTTGAAATTCTTTGAGACCATCCCTTATCCTTCTTCCGTAACCGCTGCTGTTGGACGATAGGTTACCCGTTCCCCTTTTTTCAGGCGCAAAAGATAACTGATCACCTCCGCCACGGCCTTGTAATGTTCAGGATGGATTTCCTCATCCACCTCCACCACCGCATAAAGGGACCGCGCCAAAGGCGGGTTCTCCAAGACCGGAATCTCATGTTCCTCGGCAATTTCCCGAATTTTCAGGGCAATATGATCCATGCCCTTTGCCACCACTTTCGGGACGTCCATTTCTCCATGTTTATACTGCATGGCCACTGCATAATGGGTCGGGTTAGTGACCACCACATCCGCCTCCGGCACCGCACTCATCATCCGGTTTCGGGCCCGCTCCATTCTGATCTGCCGCAGCCGCGCCCGGACCATAGGGTCCCCTTCGGTTTGCTTCAACTCGTCCTTGACTTCCTGTTTGGTCATCCGCAACTGCTTGAGAAACTGAAACCGCTGGAACAGATAATCAAAACCGGCAATCAGTGCCATGATCGCCACCACGCCGCCGAGAATCCGGAGCACCATCAAAAAAACAATATCCACAGCTTCCGAAATCTCATAGGTCATCATGACTTCAAGCTGATCCCGTTCCGGCCAAACCAACAAAAGTACCACACAGGCCACAATAATGATTTTGAGCAGGGATTTCAGGAACTCCACCACATTCTGCATGGAAAATAACCGTTTCACACCGGCCAGCGGGGAAATCTTGCTCAGCTTGGGTTTGATTTTTTCGACGGAAATCATGGGCCTGTGTTGCACCATCGCCCCGGCCAACGCCCCCATGATGAGCAAAATCACCGGCAGCACCATAAAAGCAGCGACATCCAGAAATAGTCCTGCCACATAGGTTTCCAGGCCGGGTCCATCCATCGGCACCGCATAGGAATATTCAAAAACCCGGGCCAGAAGATTACCTATGCCCCTCATGGCACCGGAAGCAGAGACCAAAATAATCAGAGTTGCCGCCAGAAGGATAAAAAAATGCCTGACCTCCTGGCTTTTCGCCACCTCCCCTTTCTCCAGGGCATCCTGGAGTCTCTTCTGGGTCGGCTCTTCTGTCTTCTGGGATTGGTCCTGATCTTCCGCCATGAGATCGTCCGCCTTTTTGCATCACGCCAGAAACTGGCCGATTCCCTTTTCCATATATTCCAGGAACCACGCCATCGCCGCGCCGATCACAATCAGAAAAATAAGAAATCCCATTATGATGTTCAACGGCATGGCGATAAAGAACACCTGCAATTGGGGCATCAGCCGGGCCAATATACCTAGGCCGATGTTAAAAATCAGGCCATAAACAATAAACGGCATGGCAATCTGCACCCCCAACCTGAAAGCCCCCGCCACGGTGTCCAGTACCTGCTGGGCAAAATCAGTAATTTTAATGTCCGAGCCGGCAGGAAACAGAACATAACTGTCGCGCATAGCCAAAATCATCATATGATGCAGATCCGTCACCAGAATAAGCGTCGTCCCCACCAGTGTGAGAAAGGTCCCCATTAGCGCGCTTTGTGCGCCCTGTACGGGGTCAAAAGCCTGGGCCACCGCCAATCCCGTCTGCATGGCGATAATGGTGCCGGCCACATGCAGCGCGCTGGCAATCAGGCGAATGGCGGTCCCAATCAGCAGCCCCACCACCACTTCCCGGAAGATCAGCATGAAAATACCCAGTGGCGTTGCCGGTAGGTCCGGTAGCGCAGTGCGCACCACAACATAAATCAGAAGCGAGACCCCCAGCGCCAGAATCAGCCGCACCCGGATTGGCACTGCCGTCTCCCCCAAGGCAGGAAGCACCATAAAAATACTTCCAAGTCGTGAAAAAACCAGCAGAAAACCAAAAATTTCCTGCGGCAGATATAAGCTAAACAAGACCTATGATCCGTTCGGCAATACGTTGCATGAAAGCACCCAGGGTTTCCCCCATAAACGGCAGGAAAAAAAACAAAGAAATAAAAATGGCCACAATTTTGGGCACAAAGGTCAGGGTCATTTCCTGGATTTGGGTTAACGCCTGGAACATGGAAATAAACAAGCCGACCACCAGGGCCACAATCATCACGGGACCAGCCACCTTGATCAGCACCCACAGAGCATCCTGCGCCACATCAATAACATCTGCCCCATTCATTTAAGCGGATCCTTTAGTTTCAGAGCCCGTAAAGTTTCATGCCCTTCAGATGGGCATTTTGATAATGTCCTGATAGGCAGCAATCACCTTATCCCGCACGGCCACCACCGTTTCCAGCACCATTTCAGCATTCTGCACATGGGTAACCACATCCACAAGATCGGCCTGTTTGTTCAGGGCCTCAATTCCCACAGATTCACTTTTTGCAATGCTGTCCGCGGCATCGCTCAGACTTTCCTTGAGAATAGCGCCAAATGACGCCGACCCTTCAGCTTCCGCCGACCCGACAGGAGAAATTTTTTCGATCTTCTCGTCCGGACCGGCAATCCCCTGATTTTTCAGGGCACTTGAATAGGCGTTAACGGCGTCCAGAGCTTTGATATTCATGACACAGTTTCCTCATTTCCCGTGTTTAGCGCAACAAGTCGATCGTTCGCATGATCATGTTTTTGGACACATCAATGGCATTGAGATTCGCCTCATAGCTGCGCTGGGCCTGTTTCATGTCAATCGCCTCCACCAGGCTGTTGACATTGGGGGTTTTGATATAACCGTTTTCATCCGCCGCCGGATGCCCGGGATCGTATCGCAGACCAAAATTGCTTTGATCGAATTTGACATCATTCACCTTGACCCGCTGCACCCCGAGTTCACGGTCCAGTTCATTCACAAAGGTCACAACCTTGCGCCGGTACGGGTCCTGATCGGGTGACAGGGCTACGGAATCCGCATTGGCCAAATTTTCGGAAATCACGCGCATCCGCACTGTCTGGGCTTTCATCCCCGCCGCAGATATCATCATGGCTTTTGACAGGTCCATCTAAGGATCTCCTTAATCAGCTTTTCTTGAATCAGCTTTTCTTAAATCAGCTTTTCTTGCCCAGGGCCGTTTTCAAAAGCCCCACATGCTTGCGGTACAAATTAACCGCCATGGTATAGTCCATCTGGGTTTCCGTCATCTTCATGAGTTCATCCTCAAGATTAACGGCATTCCCATCAGGCGACGTGCTCATATAGCGGGCCTCCACCTTTTTGATTTCAAAAGACGCACCAGCGCCGCCATTCGGCTTCATATGTTCTTTCTCGTCAACCTGCATCTGCAGGGTGCCGGACGTTGAATAACGGTCCACATGTGCCTTGAAACTGACGTTCTTCAGATCCTTGGGGATATATCCCGGTGTATTGGCATTGGCAATATTCTGTGCCAGGACCTTCTGTCGTTCATTCAGCCATTCCATTTTCTTGCTAAGTGAACTGAAAAGAGAAATTTTGTTCAGGTCCATTCCACAACCCTTGCTTCCTGTATCGTATTTTTCCGCCTTCCCCTCACGATTGGGCTGGATGCACAAAATACGAAATGAGCCTTACGATACTACACCCTGCTGTTATTGTGGAGAGATAAAATTAACATTCTGTTAAGTTCCGGCACCAGGATAAGTTTCTCTTAACCATATTTGTCTTTAAAGAGTCACATAATGGCTGACAAGGCCGCCAGCCTATGATTAATATCTGGGATTAATATCTGGGATTAATATCTGTATCGACCGAAAAAACCGGTGCTAAGCCCCAAAAGATTTCAAACGAAACCGGACCGAAAGCATGACAGGAAACGACGCCCCATTTTCTCAAAGACAAAAGGCCCAAAGACAAAAGGCAGTAGCCCTGAGTCAGGCGGGGAACCGGGAAAACATTCCCCGCATTACCGCCACGGGATTTGGGGCAAACGCCGAAAAGATCCTTGAACTCGCCTTTGCCAGTGGTGTCAAGGTCAGACAGGATGAGGATCTTGTCTCCATTCTGTCCAGTTTCGACGAAGGCAGCCTGATTCCCTTGGAAGCCTTGCAAGCCGTTTCGGAAATCCTGAGTTACCTCTATAACGAACCGATCAGACTGCAAGAACAGAAATATCACGAAATGGCCCGGAAGGATCAGCCGCCCACACCGTCTGGCACAACCCGCAAAGGGGAAAACTGAATGGACATTGCAGCCTATATACAGTTTATCATTGCCTTGCTGTTTGTGATTGGCCTTATCCTGCTTCTGGCTTACGGCGCGAAAAGGCTGGGCCTGGCGGCCCGAGTGACCATCAACTCCCCCAAAGCCCAGGAACGCCGGCTGAATATTGTCGAGGTATTGACAGTTGATTCCAAACGCCGGCTGATGCTGATCCGGCGGGACAATGTAGAACATCTTATCATGCTGGGAGTGGAAAAGGATCTTGTGATCGAACAGAATATTCCCTGTGAGTCCGGCCTGGACAGCTCCGCAAAGGCCATAAAAGAGACCATAAAAAAGAGCTCAACAAAAATCAGGCAGACATCATAATGTTGACATTACGCAGCGTGTGTAAAGACAACCGCTTTTTCCGGTATTCCTTATGGGCCGTGGGTGGTCTCTCTCTGATCGTTCTTCTGTTTTTTGCCGCCTCTCCCGCGCTGGCGCAACAGTTCAGCCTGGATCTTGGGGAAGACGGCACCCTATCCGGCCGGGTTGTGCAGCTGTTGATGCTGATGACGGTGCTCAGCCTGGCCCCGGCCATTCTGGTGGTGGTCACCTCCTTCACCCGCATCATTATTGTCTTTTCGCTGCTCCGCAGTGCGCTGGGCACCCAACAGACGCCGCCCAATGTGGTGCTCATCAGTCTGGCCCTGTTCATGACCGGTTTCATCATGGCTCCCACCTTAAAGTCGGCCTATGAGGAAGGAGTCAGTCCGCTCATCGAGGAACAGATCAGCGAAGAAGAGGCCTTTGATAAAATCACCCAGCCTTTTCATGATTTTATGATGCGTCATGTTCGCGAAAAGGACTTGCAGTTGTTTGTGGATCTGTCGGGCCGGGAACCACCGGCGGATCGGACCTCCACCCCGTTTGAGATTCTCGTACCGGCCTTCATGATCAGCGAATTGCGCCGGGCCTTTGAAATTGGTTTTCTGATTTTTGTGCCTTTTATTGTGATTGATCTGGTGGTTTCATCAATCCTGATGTCCATGGGCATGATGATGTTGCCGCCCATTATGATTTCTCTGCCCTTTAAGCTGATCTTTTTTGTGCTGGTCGATGGCTGGCATCTCATTGCCGGAAGCCTGATCCAGAGTTTTGGCACCTGAAGGCCCTGATCTTGGAAAGTTAACTACCGCTGTTTTCCCCGTCTGGTCTGGTGGAAAATTCGTTGCGGTAGCTATCCATGAAGGTTTCCAGCCGCTCCACACTGGCAATACTCTGGGTCAGGCGTCGCACATCTGCCCCGCTATCCTGCTGCTGGGCCGTGATCACCTCAAAGGCTTCCGCATATCGCCCCCGTTCCATCAACGGCATATAGCGTCTGCGAAGCACCTCAAGCCCTTCCTTGTCTTCTGCCAACGACAACGCCACAGCCAGACGCAGCACCGTCTGCCTTTCATCCAGCGTCAGATCTTCGGGATTTTCCCAGCGCCGGCCCAGCAGTTTGTTATTCTGCTGAACCACCATCGGCCAGTTCTCCGCATTCCAGTAAATATCTGCCCGCAACCGGTCCACATCGGGGCCTTCCTCCTGCTGCAAGAGGACTTCGGCCTCTTCAAACCGGTCCAGCTGAATAAGCGCCCGGGCCTCAATCAATCGTCTTCTGCGCTCAATATCCTCTGGTGTTTGCGCCTGACGCGTCGCCCGCAGGATTTTCAGGGCCTCTTCCGGTTTGGCATCCAGAATATAGATCATCGCCAGCCGGCTCGCCACATCCGCCTGAGCCACCCCTTTCAAGCGATAACGGATCTGGTGTTCAAGAATTTCCGCCGCCTTGCCCAGAAGATCCACCGACACCAGCCGGTCTGCGAGCCGGCGGGCCATATTGTCGCCTGCCGGGCCCAGCGGGGTCAATTCCCGAAAATCATTATAAAGGGCGACCGCCTTGATCGGGGCCAGCTTGTCCGCTTCACCTTCCAGAAACAGCTTGCGGTAAATATCGGACATTAATGTTGTCAGTTCCCGGGTTTTGGCTGATCTTTTGAAATAGGTCGCCGCCTGTTTTAGGGTTTCCAGACCGGTGCGATATTCCTGCTGCGCAACATAAAGTTCCCCCAACCGGGCCAGAAGGCGCAGTTCAAAATCGTCCCCCCGCCAAGCATACCGCAGTTTTTCCAACCGGTCGATTGCCTCTGCCGGCGTGATCTTGCCGGTTTTCAGTTCCAGATTGGCCAAAGCAAGTCGGGCCCAGGCCGCGGTTTTGCGCACCCCGGCCTTGATCACCTTTTCATATTCGCCCTGGGCCTTTTCCATATTACCGGAATCTTCGGTCAGACGCGCTTTCCAGTAGTCCAGTTCCGTCACCTGTTCCGCCGACAGGGGATAACGTCGAAGGATCTTGATCTGCTCATTCATAAATTCCCGATCCCCCGTCCGATAGGCCGCACGGATTGCCGCCAGCACAAACCTAGCACGGTCAGCCGCCTCATGCAGCGACAGGATATCTGCCCCTCTTCGGTAGTCCTCCAGGGCTTCACGATCACGCCCCAACGCCTCATTGGCGACAGCCCGCCACAAATAAGCATCCAGTTCCGTCTCCAGCGTCTTGTGGGTCAGGTGGCGGACCGCCTCTTCATAACGGCGCAAATGAATCTGGGTTACGCCCAACACCGCCCTGAATTCCGGTGTTTGCAACAGTTCCGGATCCCGTTCCAGCATCAGTTGTAAAATGCCATAGGCATCCGGCGCATATCCGTTGGCAAGATAAAACCGCGCCAGATCCCAGCGGGCCATGTTGCGTTCATCTTCACTGGATTGAGACAGCCTATAGAGAAGATTCTTGCGATTGGGGTTATATCCCGACGCCGGATCGGGACCCTCCCGCCATTTTCTGAAATCAATCAGCCTTATTTTTTCAATCCCGTCGGTCTGTCGGGCGTCGCCTTGGTCAATATCGAACTGATTGGACAAACGACTTTTGGACAGGGCCAGGCCTTGCTCTGTAGCTATTCCCACACCGTTTCTGAACCGAGTGACCTGCAACCGGTCGGCATGAAGTTCTACAGCCACGCCTTGCGCCGTTTCCAACACCGTAAACTCGGTGAATTCACGGGGCTTAATGACCCCCTGAGAGGTTTCCAAAGCCGGGATGATGGCCAATTCATCCCCAATCACCGGATCCTGAAGGCGAAAAACGGACCCCGGCGCCTCAAAAGCAAAAAAGAAGTTCTCCCCATGGCCGCTGCCGCGCTGCTGGCCATTGCGGATGGGCAGTTTGGCGGTAGCATAACCGGGCTGAAGATAAACCTTCCAGTCGGTTCCCTTACGATCCACCTTGACAAAATATCCCGGTGTCAGACTGTATTGCAGGACCGTCGCATCCGGATGGTCAATCTCCCTTACTTCATGAACAATTTTACCAAGTCGCGCCCTCAAGGCGGCATGGTCAAAGTCAGCTTGTTTTTCGAAAACCACCCATAGCAGATCATGACGGGTAAAGATGGCCGCCCGCACCTTTTCTGGCCAGGGATAGGTAAGCGTTAAAGCATTACCGGCGTCTTCAACCCCAACCAGCAGCCCGCCTTCGTGATCCACAGGTTGATTGCCTGAAGAAGAAGGAAGAGAGGCCTGCTCCACTTCGACAGAAGCCACCGCCGGGGACGTCGGCTCTTGGTGCAGTTTTTTTTGTTGCAAGGCGGCTTTCCCGCCCCCCCTGTCATTGGTTGCCCTTTCCTGTACCGGAGCCACCTCGATAATGTCCACCGCAACTTTTGTCCCGTCGCGGAAATGATGCAGCCTGCCCGGCTCAAGAATGTCCAGCGTGACAACCAGACGGCCTTCATCCTGTCTGTATCGGGGATTGCCGAAGAACCGCAATGGCCTGTTTTGCAACCTGCCAAAATCAGGAACAGCGTTGCGCCCAAAAGTGATGCGCAGTGTATCTTCGGACAACACCGGCGTGTAGGACACGCGTTCGGCCCAGTCAAATACAATCCGGCTGAAATTGGGATGATCCGCGGACCGGACAGTGAGCGGAACCTGGGCGACGGCCTCGACTCTTCCCCCCATCACCAAGATAAGCGCCAGAACAGGAATCAGAGCAGGCGCCAAAATCCACATTCCGAAGATTCTGTTCGTCTTTTTCTGGAAATAATGCCCGCACACCATCATGTTTTCTTACACACACCCCGTTCACTCAGCAGTTATTCAGCCCGGTCTTCCTTATGCCGGTCTTCCTTATGCCGGTCTTCCTTATGCCGGTCTTCCTTATGAACGACAATATCCACCCGCCGCGCCAGAACATATCGTTCATGCAAGGGAATTTCAGGATCAAGTTCCTTAAACCGTGACGGACCGTTGCCATAGGCTTCAATTGCCTCGGGATACCCGGCCTGACGGATAATGCGTGCCACGGCAATGGCCCGCACCAACGACAATTCCCAGTTGGTGGGATAGCGCACCCCCGTGGTTGGTTCAAGATCCGTATGCCCAACCACGACAATTTTGTTGGGAATGTTGCGTAGTGCCCCGCCCAGCTCCAGCAGCGCCCGATAGGCTTCCGAGGGCAATTCCGAGCTGCCTTTTTCAAAAATCATGTCTGTGGGCACGGATATGGCCAGACGATCATCCAGAACCGTTACCGTACTGCGTTTCAGCAAGGGGTCATATTGCAGTTTGTCTTCAAAAACCTTTTTCAGATACATTAGGCTCAGGGCCGGTTCCTTGTGCACAAGCGCCGTTTCCACCTTTTGCCAATCCGTATCGTCAATTTTCGCCCGTTCAGGATTCAACTGTTCGCTCAGTGATTCCACCACAGCCTTCCATTTGGACACCTGGACCGAATTCATGGAAAACATCAACACAAAAAAGGTGAGCAACAGCGCCAGAAGGTCAGCAAAAACAATCATCCAGCTGCTGGCCACTTTTTTGCGGCTGACGTTCACCCCCTTCTCAATCATTCCGCCCCCCTCCTACGGGGAAAAAAGGCTCTTCCTGCCTTTCCAGGCTTTGAATCGAAGAGAGTCTCTCCCGGTTATAAAAGGTGATTTCGACTTTGTTCTTGTCTCCCTGTACAACGCCTGTTGAAATTTGTTCCTCAGGCACCCCCATATTTTTTAACCGATGGACTATAGCGCCAGCCCGGAGAATATGCAGATCTTCCCAGTATTTCGGTCCCTGGGGCAAATCGCGACCGGTATAGACAAGAAAATCAATTTCCCGTCGCTCAGCGGTCCGCCCACCTTTCAAGAAAGCCGCCAACTGATTAAGGAAGTTCTGCTGATCCAAGCGGAACTGTGCCGTCCCGCGCTCAAAAAGGTCATTGGCCTCAAATTTGACCACAATGATATGGCCGCCCTGGGTCGGAAACTTGCCTTCAAAACCAACAAGCGAGGCAAACACCCCCTGAATCTGGGCATAAAATTCATCGTTGGGAGTTTGCGCCTCAGGATCAGAGGTCACGTCGACAAAATCCGCCTCCGGCTCGAATGGATTTTTGAAAGCCCGGGTCACACTCTCCGTCGCGGCCGCCACCCGGTTTTCTTCCTGGTTGGAAATCGAATTCATCACCATAAAAAAGGCCAGCACAATCAGATACAGGGATACAAAGATCCCTGTTGTCTGGTCCGAAGCCCCCTTAGAGGTGTCATTGTTTTCAGAAGACCCCGGAAGGTTTTCGGTATATCCAGGAAGTCGAAAGTTTTTATCCATATCGGGGGACTACCTGATTTTCACCATTCATAAAACAGGCGTCATTGATGTCAACCGGCCCGTTAACCATAAGTGCAGCCAGCCTATACAATATTGCCCTCACAATCAATCAAAGCTCGCCAGTAACGCATCAATCGCATCTTGGTCATTGGCCTCATGCGACAATTGTGGGCCGTGCAACAGTTCGTCGTGGTCCATTTCTTCTGGTACTTTATCAACAGGGCACTCTTCCGGCAGTTCCGTATCACCAATGGCGCGAGCCAGTTCCGCAAGTTTTTCTTCAAGATGCTTAAGGGTATTGACCACCCTGCTGACGCGCTGTCCCGTAATATCCTGAAAGCTGGACGCCTCAAAGATTTTGGTCGAAATGGCTTCTAGCCTTTCTGCCAGTTCCCCTTTTGCCCCAGCGGCCAGTTCGCCGATCTCTTCCGCCGCATCCATGATGCTGGAAGCGGCCTCTTCCGTGGCATTCACCACTTCATCCAGTTGGTCGGAAGCCTCGGGGATTTTATTTTCGCTCAGATGCTTGGGGCGGATTTGCGAAATGTCGATCTTGGCCTTTTCAATAAAATCCAGAAGTTCCCGGAGTTCATCCTGAAAATGGATGTCAATGAGGGCGACATCTCCTTCAAAGCTCCCCATGACCTCCCCGACAATTTTGGTAACATCCCTGACCGGCACCTGATCACCGAATTTCTTACGGATACTGTCAATCCGCTCTTCAAGGGCGACGATATTGGAACACATAACTTTCCCCTTGCTCCTTGCTGATTGAGGATTTTTTATCCCTGTAGCCTAACAAGGAGTTCTTAATAGCCGGTTAAATCTGCGGTTTTGGACTTAAGGCCTACCCCTCTATGTCGGGAAGTTGCCGTCGGGTCGCCAGCTCTGTTGTCAGTTTTTTTGCAATTTCCGGCGACATATCGGACAGGATAGCGCCCACATTCTTTTCTTTCATTTTTTCCACAATACGGATCAGAATATCCATATCCAGTTTATCAAAGATGCGCGCTGCATCCTTGGACTTCATGGACGAATATGTTTTCACAAGCATATCGAGCTGGGCCTGCTCGCGTTCATCATGAATTTTCAGCAACCCTTCGATGCGGCTTTCAATTTTTTTCAGGGACGCGATTTTTTCATCAATGCGGTTTTCTGTAGCCTTCAACAGCTTCTCCCGCATATCCAGCTCCCGGGACCGGCGTTCAAGCTCTTCACGTCGTTCGGCAAGATCCTGCAAAATCTGAACTTCGGAGCGGCTCCAGACAGCAGGATAGCCCGCCTCATCTGTTATCGCGTCCACAGCCCCGCCCGTTGCGGCCTCAGCCGGGGACGATGTGTTTTCTGTGGGGGGGAGTTGAGTTTCACTCGACGCAGTCTGGTCCCCGGCTGTGGGTGTTACTGCCTCAAGGGTACCGGCCTGCGGTTCAACATTCTCAGCATCCTGGGCCATCGACGTTTCGATGCCCACGGCAAGGTCATAGACCCGGATGCCAAAAAACATCACCAGAACCACAATCATCAAAGGCAACAATCTGAACCCACGCATCTTAAAGTTTTTCCTTCCGTTCCCGCGATATGCTCTCGCTATATGCTCTTGCTATATGCTCTCTGGCAAGTTAACGAACATTTCTTAATGTTTTCAGAATGTCATTTTCCGGTTTTGGGTTTTTCTCTTCTTCCGGTTCCTGCATCTGATCCACGGCCGTACGTCCCTGAGCCAGCCCCTGCTCCAAACGGTCCGCCAGCGCCGTGCCCACATCGGTCATCACCGACAGTTCATCTGCAATACGTCGCGCCTTACCCAAAAGTTCACTCAGACGGGCTTCCTCCTCGCCAAAGGAAGATTTAAGGGTGGCGATGCTTTCCTGGGCCCGGGCCGTGGTCTCATTAAGCTGGCGCACTACCGCTGCCATTTCCTGCTGGGCGCCCCGAAATCTTTTCAGACGATTGTTGAGGATAACGCTGTAGACGATCAGTACGGCCAGAAGTAACAGCACCGCGGCATCAATGACCAGTTCCAGCCCCATCTTCTTATCCTCCTGCCATATGGCGTTTGATCTGATGAATTTTGACCGCTACATACCGCCCCATGCGCCCAATCTTGCCACGCATCATCGGCACACCGGAACAGCGGATGTCAATATCCCCGTCCGGGACGGCATTCAATAGAAGTGTCTGCCCGACTTCCAGGCCCAGAACCTCGCCCAGGGTCATGGTTTGTTCGTCCAGAACGGCTTCCAAAGACACATCGGTCTGCAAAAGTTCGCTGGCCAAGTGATTTTCCCAGATGGTATCCCGGCCGAATTTCTCCCCCATATAACGCTGTAACAGCAGTTCGCGCACGGGTTCAATGGTGGCATAGGGTAGCACCATTTCCAGACGGCCGCCCCGGTCTTCCATATCCGCCCGCATTTTAATCAACAACGCCGCATTGCTGGGTTGGGCAATGGTGGCAAAACGCGGGTTGGTTTCCAACCGGTCAAGCGTAAACGTTACCGCGCTCAACGGCTCAAAAGCCGCGCACAGGTCTTTGAGTATCACCTGCAGCATCTGTTCCACCAGCGTATGCTCAATGGTGGTGTAGGGCCGCCCTTCGATCCGCATGGGCGCCGTCCCCCGCCGCCCCCCCAGCAGGGCATCCACCACGGAATAGATCAGATTGCTGTCAATGGTGATCAGGCCGTAATTATCCCATTCCTTGGCTTTGAAAACCGCCAGCATCGCCGGCAGTGGAATGGAGTTCAGATAATCTCCAAACCGGATCGAAGTCATGTTATCGATGGACACCTCGAAATTGTCCGACGTAAAATTCCTGAGCGACGTAGACATCATCCGCACATAGCGGTCAAAAATGATGTCCAGCATGGGCAGGCGTTCATAGGCCACAAGACCGCTGTTGATCAGCGCCTGAATACCGGATTTTGTGGTGTCATCATCGTCGTCGCCGTCAAAGCCGAGAAGACTGTCGATCTCATCCTGATCCAGAACCCGGTCCGCCCCCATGGCGGCAGCCATATCTGTCTCGTCATCATCAAAGCCATCTTCGCCGGCTTCCGCGGCGGCCATCGCCTCCCATTCGGCGGCAACGGCATCATTGTCAATCTCGTCTTCAGCCATGACTTCAGCTATCCGTTGATCAGAATTTCCTTAAAAAGCACGTCATGAACGCGAGTGGGGTATACGGCTTCATTGACTCGGATCAGCAACTCTTCCTTGAGGCGGAACATGCCCGCCGATCCGTTCAGATCCTCAACCCGCAATTCCCTCAGATAAACCTGAAAATTATCAATGATCCGGGGCAGTTTCTGCTGCAAATCCTCCAGTGAGCTTTGTTTGTCCACTTCAAGAGAAATGGTCAGCTTAAGATAGCTCGGCTTCCCCCCTGCGGTATTCAGATTAACCAGCATAGGATCCAGATCAAGAAACAGCAATTCTGTGGGTTCGTTGGCTTTCGCCGCCGCCAGGGCCGCTTGCTCTTCCCCGGCCGCAGCATCATTGCCATCTTCACCGCCAAGCAGCATCAGAGCAAGGCTTCCCCCCCCCAGAAGAAGCAGCGCCGGCAAAACAATAAACAGCACGATCTTCTTGCCGCTGATTTTCTTTCGTTCCAGCCCCTCGGCAAGGTCTTCATCATTTATTTCATCACTCATGCGCTATTTGACGTCCCTTAAAGATCTGCAGAATATAGTGCTTTTGCCCAACTTATCGTTCGATAGTTAATAACTCGTTAGGATATGTCCCAGGATATGCCCCTATCGGGACTTGACCGCTTTTTTCCGCTGCTTCGTCCCTTGCGCATATGGCTAACACATTATGGTTAACGCCGTGTGTCTAACATACCAGCAAGTGCCCCGGCCAGCAAGTAATCCGGATTGCAACAAAGATATGTTCTCCCCAAAACCATGCCACAACCATAAATGAGGAAATTCCTGCCCGGCAAACTCTGCCAATTCTCCTGGGATCCTCGCCCATAAACACCCTATCCCTTTGTTTTATATAGATAAAAGAATCTGGCACACTCCCTGCATGTAAAACGGCGAAACAGGTGACTGGCTAGAAGGAGCCAAGACATGGACACAAATATTTATGTTGCTTTATCCCATCAGGTCGCCATGCGCCGACAGATGGATATTATCGCCAACAATGTTGCCAATATGAACACCACCGCTTTCAAAAGGGAATCGGTGATGTTCCGCGAATATGTCAATGACGTAAAAGGGGCATTACCCCACTCCCTGCGTAATGTGGCCTTTGTCCAGGATTATGGAATTTCCCGCGAAATGAGTGATGGGGAATACCAGACCACAGGGAATCCCTTTGACGTCGCCATCAGCGGTAAGGGCCTGTTCAAGGTACAGCGGGACAACGGTGACATCGCCTATACCCGCAATGGCCGGCTGGCCCTGGCCGAAGACGGCACCATTGTCCTGTCCACCGGACAACCCATCCTCGATGCGGACGACAATACCATTCAGCTTCCCTCCCCGGCCTATTTCAGCGGAATCGAATTTGCCAATGATGGGACCATCTGGTCCAAGGAAAACGGTATCATCGGCAAACTGGCCATGGTGACCTTTGAGGACACATCAAAATTGAACAAAATCGGGGATAACTTGTTCATCACCGATCAACCCCCCATTGAAGACCCCGATTCCCGGCTGCTTCAGGGGGTAACCGAAAGCTCCAATGTCCAGCCGATTGTGGAAATTACCAAAATGATCAATGTCACCCGCTCCTATATCCAGATGGCCAAGATGATCGAGGATGTCCAGAATTCCCAGAATCAGGCCATCAACCGGCTGACACGACTTGGCTAACAGGGATCAGAAAACAGGAAAAAGATCATGAAAGCACTCAGTATCGCAGCAACCGGCATGTTGGCCCAGCAGCTTAATGTGGAAGTTATTTCCAACAACATCGCCAATATGAACACCACAGGCTTTAAACGTCAGCGGGCAGAGTTTCAGGATCTTCTGTATCAGAATATCGAACGGGTGGGCGCCGCCTCTTCCAATGCCGGGAATATTGTGCCCAGCGGGATTCAGATCGGTGTGGGCGTGAAGGCCGGCGGCGTATACCGCATTACCGAACAGGGCGAACTGGTCAACACCGACACCCCTTTTGACATGGCCATCAACGGCAGCGGTTATTTCCGCATCCAGCTGCCCGATGGCCAGGATGCCTATACCCGGGCCGGTTCTTTTCAGCTAAGCCCTCAGGGCCAACTGGTCACCCCCGAGGGGTATGTGGTCTCCCCCGGCATTACCATCCCGCAGGACGCCATTGACATTTCCATCAACCCTGAAGGCGAGGTTCAGGTCAAACTGGCCGGACAGATCGACCCACAGGTGGTCGGACAGCTGGAACTGGCCATATTCCCGAACCCGGCCGGTCTTGAAGCCACGGGGCAGAATCTGTTCCTGGAAACGCCGGCCTCCGGCGCCGCCAATGTGGGCACCCCCAATGAAGCCGGTTTCGGGGCCATTATCCAAGGGTTTCTGGAAACCTCCAACGTCAACTCGGTGAGCGAGATCACCTCCCTGATCACCGCCCAGCGGGCGTATGAAATGAATTCCAAGGTGATCAGCTCCGCCGATGAAATGATGAGCGTCACATCAAATCTGAGATAAGGGTAAAACACGCCATGACCCGAATTAAATATATCTGCGCCGGCCTCCTGTGTACCCTGGTCTGGATGACCGGGTTTCCCGCAGCTCCGGCTTATTCGGCGAGGGCGGACATTGCCGAAATCAAATCCGAAGCCCAGGTCGATGACAATGTCATCACCCTGGGGGATCTGTTCGATAACCTTGATCAAAAACAGAACCTCTGGGTGATGGACGCCCCTCTGCCGGGCCGCAAAACCTATGTCCCCGCCAGCTATCTTGTGCAATTAACCCGCCAGCACGGCATTTACTGGCGCAACCCCCGCGCTGTGCGGCAGGTTGTGGTCACCCGGACCGGCACGCTTGTGGAGCCGGCCGAACTCAAAACCCTGATCCAGGAGCAAGTCATCCGCCAGCATGCGGACCGCAACCGCCAGGTCAGCCTGTATGGCATGGGGCAGAAAATTGTCCTGCCGCTGGGTTATGACATCCAGGATCTGCGTCTCAGCCGGCTGGACATTGACGGCGGCAGTGGCAAATTTACCGCCGTTATCGAATACCCCGCGGGCAACAACACCTATCGTGAAACCCGCCTTCATGGCCGGCTGGAAGAAGTCACTCGTGTTCCGGCCCTGCGCAACGCCGTTCATCCCGGCGCGCCGATCACCCGTCGGGATATCACCTGGATTACCGTGCCAGCCATCATGGTGCGCAAGAATGTGGTGACCAGCCTGGATGATCTGATCGGCATGACCCCGCGGCGGCCGCTCAAGGCTGAAAACATGATTCGGGTTTCCGACCTCAAGCGCCCGGAAATTGTCGAGCGGGGCAAATTGGTGAACATCACCTATGCCACCGCCAAAATGACCTTAACTGTTTTGGGAAAAGCCATTGAAAGCGGTGGCAAGGGCGATGTGATTCAGGTGATGAATACCGCCTCCCGCAAAACAATCGACGCCGTTGTGACCGGGCCTGCCGAAGTTCATGTCATTGCGGCGGGCAGCAATCTGGCGGCGCTGACCGGAAAATAAGACCGGACCATAAAACCGGAAGATGAAGGAAATTCTGATGTTGAAAAGTCTTGTGAAAATTTGCGGATCATATTCCGGGCCGTACCGGAAGAGAATTTTTGCGCGGGGCGCCTTGATGCTGTTGTCCAGCTTCGCCCTGGCGGGCTGTGGTGCCGTGGACCGTATCGCCAGCATCGGCAAGGCCCCGGACCTGGCCCCTATTGAGGCAGATTCCGTGGTGCCACAAAATGCACCGCCGGAAAAACAGGTGGTGGTCTACCGCCACCCCCCGGCCCCCTATGCCGCCACATCGCACCCCAACGCCAACAGAAACAATTCCCTGTGGAAGATCGGTGCCAAACATTTCTTCAAAGACCAGCGAGCCAGCCAGATCGGTGACATCCTGACCGTCAACATCACCATTAATGACGAAGCCACCATCAATAACAGCACAACCCGCAAACGAACCAATTCGGACAAGGCCAACTCAACCAATTTCCTGGGCCTGGAAAGCAAGCTTGGCGACGTTCTACCCGATGCGGTCGATCCGGCCTCGCTGGTGGACATGGGCAGCACCACCAGCAACTCCGGTTCCGGCACCGTGGATCGCAAGGAAGAAATCAAGCTCACCGTGGCGGCGGTCGTGACCCAGATCTTGCCCAATGGCAACCTCGTCATCCAGGGCCGTCAGGAGGTGCGGGTAAATTTTGAAGTGCGCGAACTGACCATTATGGGGGTGGTTCGGCCGGAAGACATCAGTTCCACCAACACCATCCAGCACACCCAGATTGCCGAGGCCCGGATTTCCTATGGCGGTCGGGGACAGTTGACCGATGTGCAACAACCCCGCTACGGCACACAACTGTTTGACATTCTGTTTCCCTTCTAGAGTGAATTGTGAATAGGGCAAGAAAATATTTGTGTCTGCTGAGCTTCAGCATATTTCATCGCCAAAAAGGCCGCCCCAGAAAAGGGCGGCCTTTTTTGTATCGTACAAGAACGGCTTCAGGATGACTTTTGCGGATAAAGCCAGCCTTTAAACAGGGTGGTGAGCCGGGGCATGATCACGTAGGTCATCAACAGAATCTGGAAAACACACTGCACGACAATCTTGACCTCTACCGGCCAGTGACCGGCCAGCGGCGCCAGCAGCGTGTTGACCAGCAATACCAGAGCAACAACTGTGGGAATCATAATCACCACCATTTTCCAGCGCGGCGGCGGTGCCGCTTCGGGCACTTCCGCATAAGGAAACCAGAACTCAAAGCCCGTGGCTTTGGCGATTTCCGTTTCCCCTTCCACAAGGTCCTCATCCCTAAGGCGTTGCAGAAACGCGGCGCGCACCGGGGATTGTTCCCAGGCCTGCTGATGTTCATGGCTGTCGAAATGCAGCATAAAAACATAACGGCCGCCGGTGGTCACACTGGGGCGGAAAATGCTTAAATTCTGATGGCCCATAAACTCCCGGGCCGCCAGGGACACCTCCTTCGCCCAGCGCTCATACGCCTTTTCCCGCCCGGGCTTGACCTTGCGGGAAATGGTGACCGTCACCGGTTCATTGTCCTGCTCGGGGCAAATTTCAGGGGTTTTGAGTGCTTCTGCGTACATATTCCGACCTTTAAGACTTGTCTTATAAAAAGGTAAGCCATGCACACAGGAAAGACCAGATGCGTGTTACGGCAGTCTGCTATGCACTCAATGCAGATCAAATGGCAGATCAAATACGCCGACCACAAGCAAAAAAACCGCCACCCTATTAAAAGGAAAGCGGCTATGACGGCACAGGGGGAAACGTCATCGAGAGCCCCCGCCTATGTCTTTCCCTGTTATATTTTTTTCTTCAAGGCTTTTGACAAAGTCTTCCAGAGAATTCTGAACCGTTTCTGCCTTTTCGGGCTTAAGGTCAGGCGAAGACGTATTTTTTTCCAGGTAAACAATTTTCAACCTATCCACCTGGGCGGTAATCGCCTCATATAATTTGGGAAGATCAACCGGCTTACTGACATAACCGTTCATGCCAGCCTTCAGATACACATCACGGTCCCCGGCCATGGCGTTCGCCGTCAAAGCAATGATCGGCACGTCTCTGTTTTCCCCGTCCATCGTCCGGATGGCGCGCACCGCCTCCACCCCATCCATCTCGGGCATGTGAATATCCATCAGCACAAGATCAACCTGTTCCTGGTGCAAAGCTCTCACCGCCTCATGCCCGTTCGTCGCATAATGGAGACGAACCTTCGGCACCTTCAACATGGATTCAATCACGGCTCTGTTAATGCTGTTGTCCTCGGCAATCAAAATGGAAACCGGCGCCTCTGCCACAAGCCGTATTTTTTTCCCAATGTCCTTATTGGCCCCATATCCAGAGGCTTTGATAATCTTTGTCTGCGGCGTTTTGGCAAGACGGAGCGTAAACCAGAAATTTGTTCCCTTGCCAGGAACGCTGGTCACATCTATCTCCCCATCCATCAATTCCACCAGTTCCCGGCAAATAGACAGCCCCAATCCCGTACCGCCATATTTCCGGGTCGTGGACGCATCCGCCTGATTGAACTTGTCAAACAGAAAGTGTTTCTTTTCCACATCAAACCCGATGCCCGTGTCCTGAACTTCGAAACGCAACAGTCCATATTCTTTATTTTCTGACAACAAAGTCACCCGAACCAGAATGCTGCCTTTTTCGGTAAATTTCAGGGCATTGCTGATCAGGTTATGCAATAACTGCCGCAGGCGAACCGGGTCACCCTTCCAGATATCCTCAAGCTGGTCGTCAATCAGCACCTTAAAGGTTAGCCCCTTTTCCCGGATTTTCGGTTCCCACAGATTGGAAATGCCCTCCAGCGCCTTCCGCAGGCTGAATTCTATGGACTCCAGCTCAATCTTCCCCGCTTCGATTTTGGTCAGGTCCAGAAGATCATTCAGCATCCGCAGCAGGGAAAGGCCGGAATCCCGCGCCGTTTTAAGATATTCCCGTTGCTGGCGGGTCATGTCCGTATCCAGCAGCAAGGAAATCATGCCCAGCATGCCGTTCATAGGCGTGCGGATTTCATGGCTCATGGCGGCCAGGAAATCAGTCTTGGCCTTATTGGCCTTTTCCGCCTCAAAGCGGGAGCGGAGATTCTCCTCAAACACCTTCTCATAAGCCGCCTGTTTGGCGCTAAGCTGTTTTTGTGTGGCTTTCAGTTCAGCAATATGTTTTTTTAGTTCCTTCTCATGCGCTTCGGCCAACGCCTTGCCTTTGAGGGCTTCGTCCGCCAGAATCTGGTTCAGGATCTTCAGTTTCACGGAATGGCGGATATTGTTTTCAATACTGCGGGCGAGAATATTGACGAAAATCGTATAAAACGACACCATGCTGGCCATTTCGGTGTGTCCCGCGACAACCAGATACAGAATCAACGCCATCAATGGCGGCAGATTGAAGGCCGTATACGCCTTAACATAAGAAGCCGAGGATACAAGCGCCCCCGCCGTCATCCCGGATATGACAAAAACAATAATCAGAATATCTTCATACTGAGTGGCCTGAAACAACAGCCCCACAGTACTGGCCCAGACGAGCCCCATGAGGAAGGTTCCGGACAAAAAAATCCTCAGCCATTTGCCCGGAGACTTTTCCCAATCGCTTTTCCTGAAACTGTACCATGACAGAAAACGATAGGCGCTGACCAGATACACCCCCGCATACCATAATTCCATATATTTTTCGAAAGGCGGCTTGTGCATAGCCAGAAACAGGAAAGTGGCAATCAGGATATTGCTGAACGCAATCAGCACAATATGTTTGTAAAGAAGCCCCACCTGCTCGATTTGAAAAGCGCGCCGCAGATCATGTGGCGTCACATCCTTAAGATATGACGTTTCCGGATAATGATCTTGCACTGTGGCAACGGTCCTAGACAAACGGGTCGACTCCCATAGATATTCCTCAGGGATATTGCTCGGGATACGCTATTTCGTTTTTCTTAAATTTCCGATAATACGTGCAACCGGAAGACAGAAAAATCGCCGGAATGTCCTGCCCTTATACCACAACAAAAAAGCCGCTCAAAGGAGCGGCTTTTCCCAGAAGAAAATATCTTACTTAGCGGGAGTAGAACTCGACAATCAGGTTCGGTTCCATCTGCACAGGATAGGGAATTTCATCCAGTGCCGGCTGACGCAGGAAGGTCACCTTGCACGGGTCCTCCACCTGAATATAATCCGGAATGTCACGCTCGGCAGACTCCTGGGCCTGAAGCACCATCGGAATGTTGCGGGACTTTTCCCGAATTTCGATCACGTCGCCGGGTTTAACCTGATAGCTGGGAATATTCACTTTTTTGCCGTTCACCAGCACATGGCCATGGTTCACGAACTGACGAGCCGCAAAAACAGTCGGCACAAATTTGGCCCGGTAGACCACCGCGTCCAGACGCCGCTCCAGCAGGCCGACCAGGATTTCCCCGGTATCGCCGCGCCGACGGTCGGCTTCTTTATAAATGCGTTTGAACTGTTTTTCCGTAATATTACCGTAATACCCTTTCAGCTTCTGCTTGGCGCGCAGCTGGATGCCGAAGTCGGACAGTTTGCCACGCCGGTTCTGACCATGCTGGCCCGGACCATATTCACGGGAATTGACGGGAGATTTCGGACGTCCCCAGATGTTTTCACCCATCCGGCGGTCAATTTTATATTTGGCCTGAATACGTTTTGTCATCTTTCGAATCGCTTCTGTTAAGAGTTAAAAGTCAGCGCCATAACCCGGTTTTCCAACTATCTAAGACATTTCAGAAAACGGATTATGCAACCCGGGACCTTCCCCCGGGTCATTCGCATTGGCCGGACTATACGCAACTGAAGAAACCTGTCAATAAAAAAGCCTGGAAACCTGGTTTTTTATGCCACAACGCCCCGAAAATTCCACAACGCCCCGAAAATTAAAGGGCGCGCCATTGCCATGTGCGTCATGATGGATCATACCCCGAAGAAAGCCGCGGCGCCTTGTTTTATTCCTTTTCGGGATTTCCGTCTGTTTCCCGCGCCGCTTTTTCCTGTTGCCAGCCCGCCCCTCCCATGGTGGCGAGTGCGCGGATCACGCCCCGGAGGGTGCTGACCTCCTGATGGGTGAAACGAGCCCGGGACAGCATATTGCGCAGATTACGGATCATCACCGGCCGGCGTTCCTCATGGCGCAAATACCCGCTTTTCATCAGTTCGCTTTCCAGATGATCAAACAGTCCTTGCATCTCCTCACCCGTGGCCGGCCGGGTGTCCAGCTCGGGAATATATTCTGCCGGCGTCTCGTCCCCTGCCTGAAACCATTCATAGGCCACCAGGACCACCGCCTGCGCCAGATTAAGACTGGCAAAGGCCGGATTAAGCGGCACCGATACAATTGCGGCGCAAGGCGCCACATCCTCGTTTTTAAGCCCTGCCTTTTCCGGGCCAAACAACACCCCAACCTTGTGCCCCTGACTTACCTGTCGGCGCATCAGGTCGGCGCATCTGCGCGGCGTAATCACGGATTTTTTCATATCCCGCGACCGCGCCGTGGTGGCATAGACATGATGCAGATCGGCGGTCGCCTCGGCTGTAGTGGCATAAATGCGGGCATTGTCCAGCACCACATCTGCACCGGCCGCCGCCGGCCAGGCCGCCGGGTTAGGCCAACCATCACGCGGCGCCACCAGTCTAAGATCGGTCAGGCCGAAATTATACATGGCGCGTACCGCCTTGCCGATATTTTCGCCAAGCTGCGGCCCCACCAGAATAATTGCCGGACCGTTATCATGAAGGATTGCGGGTTGTGTATGGTCTGTGCCTGCCATGGGTTTTCTGACTGCTCACCTTATTCAATTCTGATCCAGGTGGATTTGGCCGCCCCCAGCAAATCGCCATTATGATCAAAAATGGCCGCGCCTGAGAACAGCTTGCGGCCGTCGCGGCGGATCGGCCAACTGATCACAATATAATCCTGCGCCACGGCAACCTCTTTTAACAGCGCCAGATGCTGCCGGCCAATCAGGGCTTTTTCACCGGGTTCAAAAATTGCCCAGGCCGACGGACAATCCAGCACTGCCGCCATCTGCAAGGCGGACACCGTTTCACCCTCGTCGGCCAGATACAGGGACGGCCGCCAGACACAAGCCAGAAGCCCGTCCTTGCGTCCCGCCACCGGTCCGGACATCAAATGCGGGGCGTCACGGGGATCCCGCCTATCGCCGCAGACATAACAGTCGCGGAACGGATTATAGCCCGGAAACACACAGGCTTTTTCCGCCGCCAACGCCTCTTCATAAGTGACAGCCGGGGGAATGTCCTTCAGCACCGCGTCAAGATCATAAGGTTTTCCCTCCACCAGAAGCGTATCGTCCTGATGGAGGCGGGACAGGCCGTCCTGTCGGGACAGATTGAGCGGAACGTCCATGGGGATCGGTTTATACAGGCTCACTTCCGCCGCCATGGGATAGTCCTGCCCCAAAGCCTGAAGCGCAAGGCCAATGCAATAGCCCCCATTGGCACCAAATGGCGGTCCCTGAAACCGTTTGTCGATGGTGATCTGTTGTATCATCTGGACTTATTTCCGTTCCCATGTGGTGCCATCCGGGCCATCCTTGAGGATCACCCCCTGCGCCGCAAGTTCGTCCCGAATCCGGTCAGCCGTGACAAAATCCTTGTTTTTCTTGGCTTCGGCGCGCTCTTCGATCAGACGGTTGACTTCGACCTCCTCGATGGCGTCTTCCCCCCCCGCCATGGTAAACCAGTCGTCCTGGTGCAACAGGCCGAACATATTGGCCGCCGCCTTCAGTTCCTTCACCTTGCCCTCCCGCGCCAGCGCGCTCAGAACCGCAATGGCTTTCGGGGTATTAAGATCATCTCTGAGCGCCTCCAGAAAGTCTTCCGGAATATCTTCTTCCGTGGCTTCGACCCCTTCGGTCAGGCGGTACCAGCGGTCAAGCTGTTTCTTCGCCTGGTCAATGCCGTCGCGGCTGAAATCCAGTGGCTGGCGATAATGGGCGCTGAGCAAAGCGAGGCGAATGGCCTCTCCCCGCACGCCTTCTTCCAAAAGCTCATGCACGGTAATAAAGTTGCCCAGCGACTTGGACATTTTTTCGCCCTCGACCGTGAGATAGCCGTTATGCACCCAGTAACGCGCCAGCGCCGCCCCGCCATGAGCACAGCGGCTTTGGGCGATCTCATTTTCATGATGCGGAAAAATCAGATCCAGTCCGCCGCCGTGAATGTCAATGGTTTCCCCCAAGGTATCTTCAATCATGCAGGAACATTCCAGATGCCAGCCGGGCCGACCCCGTCCCCAGGGACTGTCCCAGCCAGGCTGATCGGCACGGCTGGGTTTCCACAAGACAAAATCGGATGCATCCTTTTTATAAGGCGCCACCTCCACCCGGGCACCGGCGATCATCTCTTCGCGGTTGCGGCCGGACAGTTCGCCGTAATTTTCCATGCTTGGCACATGAAACAGCACATGGCCATCCGCCACATAGGCATACCCCTTGTCGATCAGGGTCTCGATCATGGCAATCATCTGCGGGATATAGTCGGTGGCCCGGGGTCTAAGGTCCGGTAATTCGGCATTCAGCGCCCCCATATCCTCCTCATAAATACGGGTATATTTGGTGGTAATGGCCGAAATATCCTCACCCGTTTCCTGGCTTGCGGTGATGATCTTGTCGTCAATATCGGTGATGTTGCGGGCGTAAGTGACTTTCGGAAAGTCATGACGCAACAGCCGGGCCAGAAGATCGAACACCACCACCGGGCGCGCATTGCCCACATGGGCGTAGTTATAGACGGTCGGTCCGCAAACATACATTTTCACATGATGCGGATCCAGCGGCACAAAGTCTTCTTTCTTTTTGGTCAGCGTATTGAACAGTTTCATGCCGTCTCCCCCAAAAGCCGGGCGCGCACCTTTTCCCGCCCGATAAGCGGCAACAGCGCCCCCATTTCCGGGCCATGATCAAGCCCTGTTATCGCCTGACGGAGCGGCAGGAACAGGGCTTTGCCCTTGGCCCCCGTGGCGTCTTTCACAGCTGTGGTCCAACTTTTCCAGGTGCCCTCGTCCCAGTCTTCTTCCGGCAGCAGTTCTGCCGCCCGCGCGGTAAAGGCCGGGTTCTCGATTTTTGGACGAACCGGCCCCTCTACCAGCGCCCGCCACTCCTTCACATCCCGCAGTTTTTTCAGATTGGGACGCACCGTCAGCCAGAACGCCTCACTGACCCCGGTCATTTCCGGCCGGGTTTTCACCTCATCATAGCTGGTGTCGTGCAAAATCTTGGCATTCAAGACATCCAGGTCATGCGGATCGAATTTCGCCGAAGACCGGCTGTATTTACCAAAGTCAAAACTTTCCACCAGCGGCTCCAGGCGGCAAAACGGTTCAATCGGGTCCGACGATCCCAGCCGCGCCAGCAGGCTGTTGATCGCCATGGGTTCGTACCCGTCTTCCTCACGATAGGCCTGGATGCTGGCGCTGCCAAGCCGTTTGGAGAGCCCTTCCCCACCCTTGCCGGTGAGCAGCGAGAAATGGGCATAGGCGGGCACCTTGCCGCCCAGGGCCTCAAAAATCTGCGCCTGAACCGCGCTGTTGGTGGCGTGATCCTCACCACGCATGATATGGGTGATGCCAAAATCAATATCATCCACCACCGAAGGCAGTGTATAGAGATAAGACCCGTCCTCACGGATCAGGATAGGATCACTCACTGCGGCAAGATCAAAACTCAAATGCCCCTTCACCAGATCGTCCCATTCTATGCGGGCCGGAAGCTCCAGCCTGAAGCGCCAATGGGGCTTGCGTCCTTCCGCCTCATACGCCTTAATCTGTTCCGGCGTGAGGTTCAGCGCTGCCCGGTCGTAAACCGGTGGTTTGCCCTGTCCCAGCTGAATCTTGCGTTTAAGGTCCAGTTCCTGGGCCGTTTCATAACAGGGGTAAAGCCGGCCGGCGGCTTTCAGCTTTTCTGCCGCCGCGTGATAGCGGTCAAAACGGTCCGACTGCCGCACTGTTTCATCCCAATCTAGCCCCAGCCATGTGAGATCTTCCATAATTCCCCGGACATATTCCTCGCTGGAACGCGCCGTGTCCGTATCATCCAGACGCAGCATGAAGACGCCCTTCTGCTGTCGGGCAAACAGCCAGTTCACCAGCGCGGTGCGGATGTTTCCCACATGAAGCCGGCCCGTGGGGCTCGGCGCGAAACGAACTTTTACCGTCATAAACTATCCCTGACCTTTGATCTTTGTGTCATGGCCGCATTTTCCGATCATACTCATACCGGGATTTATGATTTAATCAAAGAATTTTTCAACCGCTCACTTGGAACGAATGGAATGCGATTGACTCTCGTCTTCTGACTCTAAAATGCGCATCATATGTGTCTCAGGCTCTTTGTATCTCAGGCTCTTTGTATCTTAGGCCCTTCGAAATTTCAGAGTCAAAATGATGTACAATTCACTCTAGGCATCCAGATCGCGCAAACGGGCGTTGCGGTACCCATTGGTGATCGGATACCTGCGTTCCCGACCGAAACTGCGGCGGGTGATCTTGACCCCCGGCGGGGACTGGCGCCGTTTATATTCCGCCACATACAGCAGATGTTCGATGCGGGCCACCGTTTCCGCATCATGGCCCTTCTCAACAATCTCGTGGAAGGCCATTTCCTTTTCCACCAGACATGCCAGAATATCGTCCAGCACCTCATAAGGCGGTAGGCTGTCCTCGTCCTTCTGGTCCGGCCGCAGTTCCGCGCTTGGCGGTTTGGTAATAATATTTTCCGGAATGACCTGGCCCGCCGGTCCCCGCGCCCCGCGGGGATGATGTTCGTTGCGCCAGCGACTGAGCCCGAACACATCCGTCTTGTAAATATCCTTGAGCACGGAATAACCGCCACACATATCGCCATACAGTGTGGCGTATCCCACGGACATTTCCGACTTGTTCCCGGTGGTCAGCAGCATGTGGCCAAACTTATTGCTGAGCGCCATCAGCGTCATACCGCGAATGCGGCTTTGCAGGTTTTCTTCAGTGCTGTCCGGTTCGGTTCCGGCAAAGGCCCCGGTCAACATTTGCGCCATGGCCTCCACGGCCGGCACAATGGGGATATTGTCAAGACGCGCCCCGATCATGGCCGCGCAGTCAGCCGCATCCAGCAAGCTTTCCTGACTGGTATATTGGGAGGGCATCATCACCAGATGCACCCTTTCCGCCCCCAGAGCATCCACCGCCACCACGGCGCTCAAGGCACTGTCAATGCCCCCGGACATCCCGATCACCACCCCGGGGAAACGGTTTTTTTCCACATAGTCCCGAAGCCCCAGCATCATGGCCTGATAAATATCCGCGTAACCTTCACCATAAGGGTGCACGTCGCTTTTTTCACACCCCCAGCCCGCTTCTGTGCGCTTCCAGGACAACACTTTCACCTGCTCCTGCCAGCACCGCCCCTGAAAAGCCAGATGATAATCCGCATTAAGGACAAAAGAGCCCCCGTCAAACACCAATTCGTCCTGTCCGCCTATCTGGTTCACATAAATCAGCGGCAGACCGCTTTCCTTGACCCGGCGCACGGCGAGATTCAGGCGTTCATGATGTTTATCCGTTTCAAAGGGAGACCCGTTACTGACCACCAGAAGTTCCGCTCCGGTTTCGGCCAGACACTCGGTCACTTCCGGATACCACATGTCCTCGCAGACCAGCACCCCCAGACGCACCCCGCGAAAATTCACCGGTCCCTGCAAGGGGCCGGGCCGGAACACCCGCACTTCATCAAACACCCCGTAATTGGGCAAGTCATGTTTGTAGCGTATGGCGGCGATTTCTCCCCCGTCCAGCAGGATCAGGGCGTTGTACAACCGGCCATTCTCCTCAGCCCAGCAACTGCCAATAAGCATGGCCGGTCCACCGTCACCAGTGACTTTGGCCAGACGACGGACTTTAGCCATCGCCTGGCGCTGGAAAACCGGTTTGAGGACAAGGTCATCCGGCGGATAGCCGATGAGTACCAGTTCACTGTAGACAACAAGATCTGCCCCCTCCTGCGCCGCCTTATCCCGGGCCTCGAGGATTTTCCGGGCATTGCCTTCAATATCTCCGACAGTGGGATTAAGCGTCGCCAGGGCGATCTTCAAGTTATTTGTCATGAACCTGACCCAACACCTTGATCAAGAAACTTTTTTCATCTCCGCATTCCGGGCATCCCGTTCTTCTTTCAGGCTTTCGGCGATCAGGAAGGCCAGTTCCAGAGACTGGCTGGCGTTAAGCCGCGGATCACAATGGGTGTGATACCGGTCCGCCAGTTTTTCATCCGTAATCGCTTCCGCCCCGCCGATGCATTCGGTGACATTCTGACCGGTCATTTCAAAATGCACACCACCGGCATAGGTGCCTTCACCCTTATGCACCTTGAAGAAACTGCGCACTTCCTGCAATACCCGGTCAAAGGGGCGGGTTTTGAATCCGCTGGTGGATTTGATGGTGTTGCCATGCATTGGGTCCGACGACCACACCACCGTGCGGCCTTCCTCCTTAATGCGCCGGATCACCGGCGGCAGTTTGTCTTCCACCTTGTCCGCGCCCATACGACAGATCAGGGTGATGCGCCCGGCTTCATTGGACGGGTTGAGCTTGTCCAGGATGCGTATCAATTCATCAAGATCCGTGGTCGGTCCCACCTTGACACCAAGCGGATTTTCGATACCCGACAGAAACTCCACATGCGCCTCATCCAGAACCCGGGTCCGGTCTCCGATCCACAACATATGACCGGAGGTGTCATACCATTTCCCGGTGGTGCTGTCGGTACGGGTCAACGCTTCTTCATACCACAGCAGCAATGCCTCATGGGATACATAGAAGTCCGTGCCCTGGAATTGCGGCAATTCAGCATTGACCCCACAGGCTTCCATGAATCTGAGCGCTTCGTCAATACGGTCCGCCATATCCTGATATCGTTCTGCTGCGGGGCTATTGCTGACAAAATCCAGATTCCACTGATGCACCTTGTGCAGGTTGGCAAAGCCCCCCTGGGCAAAGGCCCTGAGCAGGTTCAGAGTGGCCGCCGCCTGACTGTAGGCCCGGCTCATACGCCGGGGGTCCGGGATACGGGCTTCGGGTGTAAAATCAATACCGTTGATGATATCGCCGCGGTAGCTGGGCAATTCCACCCCGTTCTGGACTTCCGTTGCGGCACTGCGCGGTTTCGCAAACTGGCCGGCCATACGCCCCACTTTTACCACCGGACAGGACGCCGCAAAAGTGAGCGCCACCGACATCTGCATCAAAACCCGGAATGTATCGCGAATGTTATTGGCGTGAAATTCCGCAAAACTTTCTGCACAGTCCCCCCCCTGCAACAAAAAAGCCTTGCCCGCGGCCACATCCGCAAGCTGGCTTTTCAGGCGCCGGGCCTCGCCGGCAAACACCAGCGGCGGAGAGTTCCGCAGTTCTTCTTCCACAGCCTCAAGCTCTCCCTGATCGGGATATTCCGGAACCTGCCGGATCGGCTTTGATCTCCAGCTGTCAGGTGTCCAGGTCTTCGTCATCACGTCATCCATTCACATTTAACTGTTACGATTTTGTCATCATTGCGCACCTAATGGCGGCGTTTTTAGATACGCCTGGGCCCATCATATAAGCCTCTTCCAGACTGAATACCAGAAGAAAGCTAGAAAACCCCTATTTTATTCCATTGCGCAGAACTGAAAAGAAATATTATTTCATCAGCACAAATTCTTCCGCGGAGGACGGATGAACCGCCACTGTGCTGTCAAACTGCGCCTTGGTGGCCCCGCATTTCAGCGCAATAGCCACCCCCTGAATGATTTCCGCCGCATCCGGTCCGATCATATGCGCCCCAATCACCTTATCCGTGCTTTTTTGCACAATCAACTTCATCAGGGAGCGTTCCTCCCGTCCCGGCAGGACATATTTCATGGCGCGAAATTCCGAGCGGTACACCTCGATATCCTCACCGAACTTTTCCCGGGCCTCTTCTTCACCATATCCCACTGTGCCGATGGGCGGCTGCGAAAAAATCGCCGTCGGAATATAGTCATAATCCACCCTGGTGGGTGTTTTGTTGAACTGGGTCGCGGCCAGGGCCGCCCCTTCCTTGATCGCTACCGGAGTAAGCTGGACCCGGTCGATCACATCGCCCACGGCAAAAATATTGTCGATGTTGGTTCGATATTCCTCATCCACAATAATGGCGCCGTTTGGTTTCGTCGCTACCCCCAGTTCCTCAAGCCCCAGATTTTCCACATTGGGGACCCGACCGGTGGCATACATGACAGCGCCAACCTCAAGAACAGACCCATCAGTAAGTTTCAGGCTCAAGCCGCGATCTGTCTTTTCGATTGCCGTTACATTGGTTTCAACGCGCACCTCCACGCCTTTTTTGCACATTTCCATATTCAGTTTATCACGAATTTCCCGGTCGAACCCTCGTAAAATCTGTTCCCCCCGATACAAAAGTGAGGTCTTGACACCCAGCCCGTTGAAAATGCCCGCAAATTCCACAGCAATATAACCTCCGCCCACCACGGCGATACGATCCGGCAATTCTTCAAGGTGAAACGCTTCGTTGGAGGTAATGGCATGCTCGATGCCGGGAATATCCGGCAATTGCGGCCGGGCTCCGGTGGCAATCAGAATCTTGTCTGCTGTTACCGTCGTTGTGCCCTCAGCCCCCCTCAGTTCAATGGTGTGACGATCCACAAGCCGACCGCGGGCCTCAATCACCTCCACATTGTGGTTCTTGAGAGTATTCAGGTACAACCCGTTCAGCCGGTCGATTTCCTTATCCTTAGCCCGCACCAGTTCAGGCCAGTTGAATCTCACGCCATCATGATGCCAGCCATATCCCGCAGCATCTGAAAAATGTCCTTTAAATTCAGAAGCATAAACAAATAGTTTTTTAGGTACACACCCCCGGATGACGCAAGTGCCACCAACCCGGTAGTCTTCACACAAACCGACTTTGGCTCCATAACTGGCGGCCATGCGGCTGGCCCGCACCCCGCCGGAGCCAGCGCCTATAACAAAAAAATCATAATCAAACATCATATTGCGTCACTCTAAGTTTATCAGAAATATGATTATGACATCGTGTATAGCATGAAAATATCAAGTGACTGAGCGAAAGAATGCGGTATAGTCGGGAACAACTCTTTGTGAGCTTCTCTTGTTCGGACACATATAAAGGGGGATTTCCATGACCAGAAAACGCCTCACCTTGACCTCACTTCTGGGCGTTGTTGTTATAATTTTGGGCGTACTTCCGTATTTTTTCGGGGATAAGGCCCGTGAAACGCTGGAACAGCAGGCCGCTGTCATCTCCGACATCCCAGGATATGCCCTTGTCATCAAGGACTATGAACAAGGTTGGTTTACTTCCCATGTTGTTTTTAACTTCGGGTTTGACGCCCATACAATTGAAATTATGGAAGAATCCGAAGCCCAGAATGACGCTGAACGCGTTCTGCTGGATCTGCTCAAGGCGGGAGCGGATTTCGAGGCAACCGTGGCCCATGGCCCCGTCACCTTCCAAAACGGTCTGAACTTTGCCTTGCTGAGCCTTGAAGGCCGGCTCAAAGATATTGATTCCCAACTCTATCAGGATTTCCGGAAACTGGCCGGAGTGCCCAATTTTCTGAACTTCCATACTGTCATCGCGTATAACGGCGTAACCACCGCCGATGTAACAAGCCCTGCGTTCAAAGCCGCCCTTCCTACAAATCAGGAACAGCAAATCACCATTGAATCCGGCGGCCTGACCAGTCACACAACCGTCAATGCGGACGTCACTCATTACGTCACCGAGGCAAAAATGCCTCTGTTCAAATTCGAGGCGACCGAAGGCGGCATCATGTTGAAGGATATGTACCTGTCCATGCAAGCCGACAGACTAAATGATTATCTGTGGCTGGGACAGGGGGAAACAGAAATTGGCGAAATAACCGCTCTTGTCGCGGGTAAGAGTTCATTTTCCCTTAAAAACCTGAAAACCACCCATGAAATCAACCGCGAGAGTGATGACACCCTTCAGGCCAGTCTTAAAATGACCCTAAGCCAGGCGGGCGCGGGGGGTAACAATGTAACCGACGGTATTCTTGATCTGACTTTCAATCGCCTGGATATTGACGGCTTAACCCGCTATGTCGAGGAAATCCAGGCCATCTCCCTGACGGAAGACGATCAGCCTCCCCTCACAGAAGAAGAAATTGCCCAGAAGACCATGGACATTATTTCCAGAACCGGTTTCCTTCTTGCGCAACGCTCCCCCGAAATGAGCATCAACAGCCTCAAATTCAAGTTTGGCGAGGGGAATTTCGCTGGTATCGGTACCGTTGCTCTCAAGGGCGAAGGATTGAAAAAGCTTGAAACCCTGAATGATCCACAGACCCTTCTGTCACGACTGGCCGTAGACCTTACTGCAGGATTTGATCAAGCCCTGGCTGAAGCCATCGTAACCATCGGCATGAAGCAGCAGATGGCGGGCACCGGTATCGACATGAGCCATCTTCCGGAAGAACAGCTACAACAGGCCGTCAACATCCAGACAACACTGATGTTACAGACCTATGTGAATCAGGGACTTATTGTTGTTGATGAAGAAAACGGCCTCTATAACGCCCATATTGAAATCAAGAACGGCCAGCAGCTGATCAATGGCAAGCCACTGGATATTCCGCTGGGTCAGTAAGCCGTCCCGCAAAAATTATCCTCCCCTGGAAATTATCCGGCCCTCAGGCCGGCATCAGATCACAGGGGGCCGTCATACGGTACTGGTCGGATTGAAACGGATAAGTGCCGTGCCAAGTATAAGAGGGGAAGAATACCTGCATGCCCTCTTGGGGTTTGATGATTTTGCGGGGAAAGTTCCGGTCTCCCAGATCGAGATTGGCTTCCCCGAATTTGACCCAGCCGGACTTGTCCTGCTTCCCGTCGGCCCGTTTCACTTCATCCGGCAGGGAAACATAATACGGTCCGCTGACCCAGCCTTTGGGGTGCACGTGATTGGTATGAAACCCTTGGCTTTTCAGGCGGCAGGACCAGGACCCGCTAAACGTAATATCGCCGCTCAAACGCCGGACCACAGGATGGGCCGGATCATCGGGCAATCCGGCCACATAACGCCGGGCCGCGTCGTATACGGCCTGCCTCAGTTTCCGGATCACCTCATGTTTTTCCTGATACAGGCTGCCTACCGTCTGGGTCCCGCCGCGCAGAGTCTGGTCCAGGGGCTGGCGCTGGAAGACATGTTTTTCATTCAGAACCTCGGCCAGCGCCTCGTTAAATTCATCCAGCGACGCATATCCTTCTGGCACTTCGATTTCGATGCCGCGCACCAGACGATCATAGTCATTCAGCCAGAACTCCCGTTCGTCCTCTGTCAGGCGCCAGCACACACCCCGCAGCGCCCACATGAGCTGATCATCGGGGTCGATTTTTTCCGCCTCGTCAAGCTGCCGGTGGGCATAGTCCAGATCCCCTTCGGTGATCAACAACTTTGCATATTCGATATGAAACTTTTCCTGCCCCGGCTGTTTCGCCACACAGCGTTCATAATAGTCTTTGGCTTTATCCTTTTCCCCGACCAGAGCATACAGTTCCGCAAAAGCAAAGTCGATTTCAGGCGCATCCGGGAATCGTTGCCGTGCCTGCAGAAGCATTTGCTCCGTCCGGTCCGGCATGCCTGCCTGATTAAGAGCCGTTGCATAACTCAACGGCAGGTCCACCACATCCGGGCGTTGTTGCATGGCCCATTCATAGGATTGCAAAAACTGATCCTGCCTTTCGGCTTCCCAGAGAATGTTGTTTAATATCTTATGGCTTTCCAGATGAGCCGGATCCAGTTCCAGAATTTTCTGATACGCCTTGATCGCCTGCTCCACATCCCCTTCTTCATGAAACACTGCAGCAAGATTCTGCCAGCTCTCCTGCTGCCGGGGATTGCGTCTTAGAACCTCAAAAAAACACTTCTTGGCCTCACCAAGTCTTTTTTCATCCCGCAACAGACCACCCAGATTATGCAGGGCCTTCACATTGTTGGGGTTCAAGGAAACGGCTTTTTCAAACGCCTCAATGGCGTCATCCATCCGGGTCTGCTTTTTAAGGCACAGGCCCAAGGCGTTGTAATAACGGCTGTTCTTGGGATTGAGTTTCAGCGCCTGCTTCAGTTTCTTCAGAGCTTCCTCAAACCGCTCCAGCTTATACAAGGCCACCCCCCAATTGAACCACGCCTCCGCAAAACGGGGTTCCTGTTTCGTGGCTTTTTCATAATGGGGAAGAGCTTCCTCAAGCCGCCCCATATCCGCCAGAAGATTGGCATAGTTCCCCTCAACCGCCGGGTTTTTCGGATTGGCTTTCAGAGATTTTTTCAGAAAATCCTCTGCAGCGGCATAATCGCCCGCCTGCTTGCGAAAAAGCCCCATAAAATGCAGGGCATCCGGCTGAGCGGGGTGGGTCAGGAGAATCTGCTTACAAAGCTGCTCCGCTTCAGCAACCCGGCCCGCCTTCTGAAATTGCAAAACGGTTTGCAGTTTTTGGTGTAGCGTATTTTGAAACATGCCTTCTTGTAACACAAGATAGCCCCAAAAAGAATTGATATAAATTAACCCTTTCGGGGGTTCCGAGGTCTTATTTCTAACTCACTCTACCGTTACCGATTTGGCAAGGTTGCGCGGCTGATCCACATCCGTGCCCTTGGCCACCGCGACATGATAAGACAACAACTGTACCGGAATCGCATAAAGCAGCGGGGTTACAAACTCATCAAGCATCGGCAGTGCAATGGTAGCTTCCGCCTCCTCGCTATCAGTTTTGGCCCCCTGTTCATCAGTGATAAAGATCACCCGGCCCTTTCGGGCAATAACTTCCTGCATGTTGGAAACGGTTTTTTCAAACAACCGGCCCGTGGGTGCAATTACAATAATCGGCACGTTTTCATCAATCAGGGCAATGGGACCGTGTTTCATTTCCCCAGCGGCATAGCCTTCGGCATGAATATAGGAAATTTCCTTGAGCTTCAGTGCCCCTTCCATGGCGATCGGATATTCCGGGCCGCGCCCCAGGTAAATCACGTCCCGCGCCTTGGCCACATCATCGGCCAGCGCCTGAATGGCTTCGTCATGGTTCAGCACCTCCGCCATGCGCGCCGGCACTTCGGTCAATGCCTGGCACAGGCGTTCTTCTTCCCCATGGTCAATCTGTCCGCGCGCCTTCGCCATGGCAATGGCCAGACAGGCGAGCACCGCCAGCTGACAGGTAAAGGCCTTGGTGGACGCCACGCCCACCTCCGGCCCTGCATGGGTGTGAAGCACCATGTCGCTTTCCCGTTCCATGGAGCTTTGTGGCACGTTGACTATGCTGAGAATATGCTGACCCTGCGCCTGCGCATAACGCAGTGCGGCCAACGTGTCGGCCGTCTCCCCTGATTGGGAAATGAAAATGGCGAGCCCGCCTTTGGGCATGACCGCTTCCCGATAGCGGAATTCGGACGCGATATCCACCTCCACATTGAGCCGCGCCTTTTGTTCCAACCAGTATTTGGCCACCATGCCCGCATAATAGGAAGTACCGCAGGCTATGATGGTTACCCGGTCGATGCCCGCAAGATCAAAGGGAAACTCCGGCAATGTAATCTTGCCCTGCAAGGGATCAATAAGTGTGCCCAAGGTCTGCCCGATCACGGTGGGCTGCTCATAAATTTCCTTAAGCATAAAATGGCGATAATTGCCCTTGTCAATCATACCGCCGGAAATGGTCGCCATCGTAACAGGGCGAATCACTTCGCGCCCCGCCTCATCAAACAGGCGAGCGCCATTGCGGGTCAGTTCCACCCTGTCGCCTTCCTCCAGATAGGTGATCTTCCGGGTCAGGTGCGCCAGGGCAATGGCGTCGGAGCCGAGATACATTTCTCCCTCGCCATAGCCCAACACCAGCGGGCTGCCGCGCCGGGCGCCGATCATCAGGTCCTCTTCGCCATCAAAGATCATGGCAAGTGCAAAAGCCCCTTCCAGGCGTTTCAGGGCCGCTTCTGCGGCGGCACGGGGATCAAGCCCCTGGTCCAGAAAACTGGTGATAAGATGGACAATGGTTTCCGTATCGGTTTCCGTTTCGAACTGATGCCCGGCGGCCGAGAGTTCTTCGCGCAAATCACGGAAGTTTTCGATAATGCCGTTATGGACAACGGCCACACGCGGGGTGGCGTGGGGATGGGCGTTCTGTTCCGTCGGCGCCCCGTGGGTGGCCCAGCGGGTGTGTCCAATACCGATCGTGCCCAGCAGCGGGATTTCCCGCAGGCGCTCTTCAAGATTGACCAATTTGCCCTGGGCCCGGCGACGGTCAATTTTTTTCCCATCATAAAGCGTGGCGATTCCAGCCGAATCATACCCCCGATACTCCAGCCGTTTCAGCCCCTCCATGATCCGGGGCACCACCTCCTCTTTGCCAATAATCCCGATAATTCCGCACATGGTTCTGTTCCTGCTGCTGCATTATTTTTTATGTTTTTGCTGTTTGCTCCGGAAGCGGGCCGCCCAGCCGCCCAGTTCCTTCTGTTCCGCCCGGGTTACCGCAAGGGCATCGCCACTCACATTCCGGGTGACGACACTGCCGGCGCCGATAATGGCTCCCTCACCAATCACTACCGGGGCCACCAGCGACGTATTGGAACCAATAAAGGCTCCCTTGCCGATTTCCGTTCTGAACTTATTGAACCCGTCATAATTGCAGGTAATGGTTCCAGCACCGATATTGGCCCCGGCCCCCACATGGGCATCCCCAATATAGGTCAGATGACTGACTTTGGCCCCTTCTTCGATGACGGATTTCTTGACCTCGACGAAATTCCCGATCTTGGCTTTTCGGCCAACGTCTGCTTTGGGCCGGAGCCGTGCAAATGGCCCCACAGAGGCCCCTTCACGCACGACCGCCCCTTCCAAATGGGAGAAGCTGTGGATGGTCACATTGTCCTCAACAACAACGCCCGGTCCGAAAAATACATTGGGGCCGATCACCACATCCTGCCCTATTTTCGTGTCATAGGAAAAATACACTGTGGCCGGGTCCAGAAGGGTTACCCCTTCGGCCATAAAATGATCCCGCATGCGGGCCTGAAAAATCGCTTCAGCTTCGGCCAGTTCTTTGCGGGAATTGATACCCATAACCTCCTCTTCGGGAGCCTCGACCACTGCGCAGGATTGTCCGCGTTGCCGCGCAATGGCAACAATATCTGTCAGATAATATTCCCCAGAGGCATTGGTATTGCTGATTTGCTCCAGAAGATCAAATAACATCCGGCCATCCACTGCCATAATGCCGGAATTGCACAAGGTAATCTGCCGCTGTTCCGTTGTGGCATCCTTGTGCTCTATAATCGCTTCGAGCTCCCCGCTCTCGTTCAGCACAAGACGACCATAAGCCTTGGTATCCTGGGGCCGGAAACCCAATACAACAACGGCCGGCGCTTTCCCGTCCGCCCGAGTGCGGGCAGTCACCATGGCCATCAGGGTATCTTCTGTCAGCATCGGCACATCACCATACAGAATCAGCACATTGCCCTGAAAATCTCCGAGCGCCTCCCGTGCCATCTGCACGGCATGCCCGGTACCCAGCTGCGGCTCCTGGACAACAATTTCCGCCTGATCACCTATGGTAGCCTGCACCTGGTCCTTACCTGCCCCGACCACCACTATTTTTTTAACAGGATTCAGTGCCTCCAGACGATCCATAAGGTGCAGTAACATGGGGCGGTTGGCCAGAGGGTGAAGCACCTTATGCAGAGAGGATTTCATGCGGGTTCCCTTGCCCGCTGCCAGGATAACAACTGCCAGATCAGAAGAATTCATGACTTGTATTCTTTATTCCATTATATAGTACCAACACTGAGCTCAGGAAATCCGGATTGTTCCGGCATGGCATCCATCGCCCCGTTTTCGGGCACTTTGCCACAAGTTTCCTAAAATTTGTATAACTCAAATGTCTTATTCCATGGTTCAGAAGAAATGTCAGCGTTTAATGTCGATTTTATGTCAGAAAAACTATCCGCGGTGCTTTTTGATCTGGACGGCACCTTGGTGGACAGCGCCCGGGATCTTACCCTGAGCCTGAATCATGTGCTGCGTCAAACGGGACGTCCCGAAGTTTCATTGGATGAAGTGCGCCATATGGTTGGACACGGCGCCCGGGCCCTGATCATGAAAGGCATGGAAAAAACCGGCGACGTACCGCCGGAGGAAGAAATTGATCAGCTTCAGGATATGTTTCTGGCCTATTACCAAGCCCACATGTCTGAGGAAACCGTTGTTTTTCCTGGTGTGCACGATGCGCTCAGCCGCCTGAAAAAAAATGGTATTGATCTGGCTATATGCACCAACAAATCAGAGCTCCTGACCCATAAACTGCTTGAGGAACTGGAACTTGCGCCATACTTCACCGCTGTCACCGGCGGCGACAGTTATCCGTTCAGGAAACCGGATCCCCGCACCCTGCTGGCAACCCTGGAAAAAATGGGTCAGTCTGCCGAGAAAGCGCTGATGGTGGGGGATTCCGCCAATGACATCGAGGCCGCCCGGGCGGCGGGTCTTCCCGTCATCGGGGTATCCTTCGGTTATACGCCAGTCCCGGTTCAGGACCTCAAACCGGATATAGTCATTGATCACTATAACGAATTTTTTCCCGCCCTATACACAATTCACTCTAATGTTCCTGTCCCTTGAGCCGCCGCAGGGTTTTTGTCGCCAGATGTCGACTGAGCAGAAGCGGCGGCATCCGCAGAGCATGGGCGCGCAGATACAACAGCTTACAAGACAGCCAACACAGCAGTCCCTTGCGCGGGGCCAGAAGGGCTTCTGGCACCGCAACATCCATAAAGCGGCGCAGAACGGGCGGCGGCTCAGCACCTTGAAGAGCCTCAAAAGCCTGTTCCGGGATCCGGGTGTCCAGAAGCCGGGCGCAATATCGCAATGTATAATAAAGCGGACGGCTGAGACCAAGCTGTTCTGCGCGGCTGGTAAGCCGTTCCCAAAATCCGGGCATCGTCCCGAATTCAGTCAACATGTCATGCTGTTCCAGAAGGTTTCTTAAAGCACCCGCAATCTCACCGTCATGAAAAAGATGCACACTGCTGTGCAGGATCATGTCTTCTGGCGCAAACACCCTCAGCCCCGGTTCGATCTCCCGGCTGGCCGCCCACATCCGGGAAATATCAGGGGTTAAACGACTGGTCAGTGGCAGGATGGTATGATGTACATCGGTACTCACGCCCCGGTCCGGGTGCCGCAGCGGGGGCAATTCATGGGCCCACTGCCGATAATATTTCTGGTCATATTCGTCTGTCACATGATGCACCCATCCGGCATCAAGCAACATTTTTTCCACCGTCTCCAGACGGTCGCGGGCCACCAGGATATCAATATCCGCACTCAAACGCCCCCGCGCCGCCTGCAAACCGCATTTGATATAGGCCACGCCCTTCAAGAGCAGAATATCTCCCCCATCATCAAACAGCGCCCGCTGGATGCGATTGACTTCCCAGACGATCTGTCGCTGGCGCGCCTCGCTGACCAGCTTGGCAGATGTCAGCAGATCCTGCACCTTTGGCGGCAACAGCGACCATATCTCGGTTTTTTCGGCATCCGCCGCCAGACGGCCAGACAGGCTGTGAAGATGCGCAAGAAACAGGCAGGCGTTCCACTGAGCCGGGCTGAACTTCGGCATGTCTTGCGGGCGGGTCAGCGCACGCAGCAGGATATTGTTTTTAATCGCGGAAAACTGTGACATCGGCCCCCTACTCCGGCACTTCACGATCCATGATCCGGTTCACCAGATCAACGCCGTCCTTTAAGGTGGGGTAAACAATTTCCCGAACTATGGACTGATCCACAATCCGGCCAATGGCCCGAAAGGCTTTTTCCCCAATATCCGCATAATTGGCCGAAGACAGCACAAGTTTAAAAAAGGCCATAGGCCGATTCATCGTCCGTATTTCAGGTTTGGCGGACGGGTCAAAGACCGGGAAAATCACCGCTTTTACCGGAGCTGGTTGCATCATATGCCGTAAGGAATCCGAAGGCGGGCGCAAATAACATATGGTGCCTTTGGGGGTGCCTTCATATTCGGGGCTGAAACGCTCTGCTTCTCCCACCCAGGCCTTCATGACAGGGATCGCCTCATTTTTCAGGGAAATTGGCCGCGGATAAGGCACCAGTTCCGCTGTTTGCAGATCCGCCATGCCGAACTCGTCGGAAAACAACCGCCATCCGGCATAGGCCAGTCCCGCTGATAGCGTGCTTTTGCCACTACCCGACATGGCCGGCATGATCACAGCCTTATTATCCCGACTCACCACCCCGGCATGAAACAACAAATAATGGCGGCATCCTACCGCAATCTGCCAGTTCAGGCCCATTTCCGCCGCCACCGCTCCCAGACGCGCCGGCAAAGGAATAAAGTGATCATTCATCAATGTTTCCACATAGGCTTGGGGCTTGATCCAGCGACGATAGAAGGTACGCCCGAACACATGTAAATGGCTGTTCAGAATTGTCCTGTCGGCATCGCTGACGGGATAGTCCCGGTACAAAGACAGAAATTCTTCCCGCACCCGCGCAAAACCAATACGCACATTGACGGCAAAATGCCCCACATTCACCACCAGTCCATCGGTGGAAAGCAATTTGTGAGCGTGTTTTCGGGGAATCTGTCCCACGGTCATGTTCAAGGGGGCAGTAATGTTCATGAGCCCTCTATATACCCAAAATATGAATGATCGCCTAATAAGGGAAGTCTACGCAGCGAAAAAAAGAAACGTCAATGTAAAACAATGCCTCATTCTCTGCCAGTCGGCTGCCGGACAGGCTCGATAAGGCCCATTTTGTCAAATTCTTTCAGCGTGTCGAGAATCTGTTGCCCCAGGGCCGCACTCAAAGGCTGGCCCATAATATTCTCCAGCTCCCGCAGAATATCACCCAGCGAACAGGAGTGATCTTCGATTATCGCCAACACCTCCCGCGCCAACTCGTTCATGGCTTGGGTATGCCCTGAGCGCGTATCATAAATGACATAGGCATCATCCCAGTGCTGCCATAAAAAGCGGGCTGTATCAGGAACCCTGAATACAGCCTTTTCATAAAATGCCATCACAATACAATACCCCCGGTTTTACCCCCTCGTGCTCCAAAAACAAAATTGTCGCAGGCCCCGGATATTTCGCCCGACAGCTTCCCTGAGCTCTCCCGTGCCTTAAGGGGTCCAGTCAATATCCCCGATTTCCGTCAATTTCTGCGTAAGAGCGGACGTTGAAATGGACGTCAGGCAGGACAGACCATCCTGATAAGACGCATGTTCTTTGAGATAGAACCAATGAGACGCCTTGGTGCGGTCAAAATCAACCCATTCATTGCGGTTTTCTTTGACCCGCAGACCAAGCTGGTCAATGTTTTCATACAGATTGGCAAAACACCGCCCATCAGATACCAGTCCCGGGTTAACGCCCGTGGCCCAGGCATTCCCTGCGCTCAAGGTGATCGCCAACGGCGCCATGGCCGCGCCTGTTTTCAATAACCGGCGACGATGCGCTCTTAACTGTTCTTCCGAAGTAAGAGAGGGCGATACTCCCGCACCAGAACCAGTTTTATGAGTGTTTAGATCTTCCATTATTCCAGCCTCATGAAATTGTGCTGTTCAAAAAATGTCGCCAGTGCCAAAATGCTGAACTGTCAAAATACTGAACAAAACTATCGGTTTAATGCCATATGCTCACTTTATATGCAAAATAGGGGCCATATGTTATTCCCTTTAAATTACAATAAGTTACCAAATAACGCCACGAAGAAAAAACCCAATGTGTAAATTATTCCGACACCCGTTCCTATAATGGGCCAAAATGCAGGGTTTTTCAAATAAAGTTTTGTCTGACTAAAAAATAATAAAAGGCAAAAATGTTATTTTTTTGTGACAAACGTGACTTTACCCGTAACACAGGATAGGTTTTCGCAGATTTTGTTTTTTTGCACTGGACAGAGATGACAAAAAAGAACAGCACATTCCCGTCCCTTCCCCGCGAGCTCAGACCTTTGCTTCTGATGCTTCCGCTTGCTCTGGTGCTGTCCTTGCTGATCTATCTTGAGACCATCAGCGTTACAGTGGCGTTTGTGTTGTCCATAGTGTTTATTTTGTGCCTGTTTCAGTTGAGCCGCAAATATGAACAGGAAATGGCGGAGTTGCGCCGCAAAATCATTTTACAGGAACATGAAAGCCGCGACACCAAGGCCTCGCAACTTCTGCTGACGAGCATCATGGAAAACCTGGCTGACCCGTTTCTGCTTCTGGACGCCCGCAAAAGAATCCTCATGGCCAACAAATCCGCTCTGGATATGCTGGGCCATGATATCCTGCGCAAGGATCTATCTCTTTTTATCCGCAGTCACGAAGTCAATGACGCCATCGGGGAGACCATTGAAAGCGGAACATCACACACGGTGGAATATCTTTATGGTAATGTGATGCCACGCAATCTTCTGGTGCGGATTCATGCCCTGGACATTCCTTCGCAAGATCCCGCCTCCAGCCTCAAACGTTATATATTTCTCTCTATTTATGACATTACCCCCATTAAGCAGGCGGAACAGATGCGGGTGGATTTTGTCGCCAACGCCAGCCATGAACTACGCACCCCCCTTGCCTCGATCCTGGGATTTGTCGAGACATTACAGGGCCCGGCGCGCAACGACAGGGAGGCCCAGGACCGTTTTCTCAAAATCATGTATGATGAAGCCTGCCGCATGACCCGGCTGGTGGATGACCTGCTGTCACTGTCCAAAATTGAACGCGAAGCCCATATCCCACCTTCAGGCATGGTGAATCTGCCCACACTTATTGACAGCGTCGTGGAAACCCTTGCCGTCAGGCTTCGAAAAAAAGACATGTCGGTTACGTTTCGCAATGACGATCATATAGACATGGTCCCCGGGGATTATGATCAGCTCACCCAGGTTTTCCAGAATCTGCTGGACAACGCGATCAAATACGGACGGGAAAACAGCGAAATCGACATTCGACTTTATAAAGAAACCGCCACCCCTCCCCTGGATGTTCAGACCTGCAACGTTTCTATCACGAATGCCGGCGCAGGCATCCCCCCGGAACATATCCCGCGCCTGACCGAAAGATTTTACCGGGTGGACACCGCCCGGTCCCGCAGCCTTGGGGGCACCGGGTTGGGGCTGGCCATCGTGAAACATATTCTTCAGCGTCATAAGGGACATATCCGTTTTGAAAGCGAGGTCAACAAATATACCCGCGTCACGGTTTCCCTGCCCCAGACTAATTCTGAGGCTCCCCCAAAATAATCTTCCTCAGTTTGGCGCCAGACTCCTGCCATATTTTCCGAGCGTCATAAAACTTTAACAAAAGTGTCGCATATCAGTCACCGAGGTTGCTTAGTGTCCAGTCCAAGGAAAAAACAGCCCTCCTGTTCAGAGGTAGTTTTTTTCGAATGGAACCCAACACAGTCACACAAAAATCTTCGGAGATAGAAACGTGCTGAAAAAATCCTTATTCACACTGGTCAGCGCCGGAACACTTGCATTGACAATGGCAACAGCAGCCGAGGCCCGGGACCAGATTCGCATTGTCGGATCCTCTACCGTCTTCCCTTTCGCTACGGCGGTTGCCGAGGAATTTGGTCGAACCACTTCCTTTAAAACACCGGTCGTAGAAAGCACCGGCTCCGGCGGCGGACTAAAGCTGTTCTGCGCCGGAATCGGGGAAGGCCACCCGGACATCACCAATGCCTCCCGTCGTATTAAAAAGTCCGAAGTCGAACTTTGCACCTCCAACGGCGTTAATGATATTGTCGAGGTTAAAATCGGCTATGATGGCATCGTTCTGGCCAACTCTAAAGAAGCCGCCCCGATGAAACTGTCTCTGAGGGACATCTGGCTGGCCCTTGCCGCGGAGGTGCCCGTAGGTGGTTCTATGGTCGCCAATCCCTATAAATACTGGAACGAAGTCAACCCCAACCTTCCCAAGAAAAAAATCGAGGTTCTGGGCCCGCCGCCGACGTCTGGGACACGTGACGCCTTTGTGGAACTGGCCATGGAAGGCGGCTGTAAAACCTTCCCGGAAATCAAGGCGATGAAGAAAACCAACAAGAAAAAATATAAAGCCATCTGTCACACCATCCGTGAAGACGGCGCCTATGTGGAAGCCGGGGAAAACGACAACCTGATTGTGGGCAAACTTCAGGCCAACCCCGATGCTCTAGGCATTTTCGGGTACAGCTTCCTGGACCAGAACAGCGATGTGATCCAAGGCAGCATCGTCAATGGCGAACTGCCCACTTTTGAAAAAATTTCCTCCGGCGCTTATCCGGTATCCCGTTCCCTGTATTTTTATGTGAAAAAGGCCCATGTGGGCAAAATTCCGGGCATCCAGGAGTATCTGAATGAATTCACCAGCGAAAAAGCCATGGGCGACTTCGGATATCTGGCGGAAAAAGGGCTGATCCCACTGCCGAAGGAAGAAAAACAAAAATACCGCAATGCAGCCGAAAAGCTGATAGCATTGCAGATGTAAGAACATCCGTCCGGGCCGGTCTCTTGATGACCGGCCTGGCATTATTCCGGCGGAGACACCGGAGCGCTTGACTGGATATAACCGACAACGCAGCGTTACACATGAATATATATTTACTTATATTGATCCTGGGAATAATCTCCACCGTTTCTTTCGTATACGGTCGCAGGAAGGCTCTGGTTTCCGTCCAAGGAGAAATCAGGTTTCTTCATTCTCTGCCCAATCATTACGGCTGGTATGCCGCCATGGTTGGTTTAGTTCCCGGTCTTTTTATCCTGCTGATCTGGCTGGTTTTCGGCTCGACGGTCATTGACAATCTGGTATTGTCCCATATTGCGGCCTCCACTCAAGATCTTTCCAAATTTGAACTCAATGTTCTTTTAAGTGATATTCACAATCTGGCCAAAGGCGACGCCATCTCACGCGCTGTCACCACCGAATTACGCAACGCTGCAGATTATTATATACATGTTTCCCAGTCGGTTTTCTGGATTGTTTCATTGTCGGCTATCGGGGTCACCGGCCTGTGTGCCTTGTTCGGCGTGTATCAGGTCGACCCGGAGCTGAGATCCCGCAACTATCTGGAAGGCATCATCCTGTTTTCCCTGGTGGCTTGTTCCGTTATCGCTATTCTGACCACCATCGGCATTGTCTCCTCCCTTGTGGTGGAAACCATGAGATTCTTTGACAAGGTGTCGGTCACAGAGTTTCTGTTTGGTCTGCAATGGAGTCCACAAACCGCGCTGCGCGCCGATCAGGTGGGAAGTTCTGGCGCGTTCGGAGCCGTACCTTTGTTTGTGGGCACCCTGCTGATTACGGTGATCGCTCTTGTGGTTGCCGCGCCGATCGGCCTGCTGTCCGCCATCTACATGACCGAATTTGCCAGCCGCAAAACCCGTAGTTTTTTCAAACCTCTTCTGGAGGTTCTGGCGGGCATCCCCACTGTTGTCTATGGTTTTTTTGCCGCCCTTGTGGTCGCTCCTGTCATTCGGGGCACAGGCGATATTCTGGGCCTTGAAATTGCTTCCGAAAGTGCCCTGGCGGCCGGTCTGGTCATGGGCATCATGATTATTCCCCTAATGTCTTCCCTGTCGGACGATGTTATTGCGGCAGTCCCCCAAAGCCTGCGGGACGGGTCCTATGGTCTGGGCGCGACCAAGACGGAAACCATTCTGAATGTGGTGCTGCCGGCGGCGCTGCCTGGTATTGTCAGCGCTTTTCTGCTGGCGGCCTCACGCGCCATTGGTGAAACCATGATCGTGGTGATGGCCGCCGGCATGGCCGCCAACCTGACCTTCAACCCCCTTGAAGCCGTAACCACAGTGACGGTCCAGATCGTCGCCCTGCTGACCGGTGACCAGGAATTTGACAGTGCAAAGACCCTATCGGCCTTTGCGCTCGGGCTTGCGTTGTTCCTGATCACGCTAGCAATGAATTATCTGGCCCTCCATGTGGTGCGTAAATATAGGGAACAATATGACTGATCTTCCTAAACCCAATTCTCCCGATATTTTCAACGAGCCCACGGCCTGGAAGACGGAGGCCATGAAACAACGCGTGGCCCGGCGTTATCGCAAGGAAAAGATCTTCAAGGCGCTGGGCCTTGCCGGGCTGCTGTCGGCCTCACTAGCCCTGGCCGTACTGCTGGGCAGCGTGCTTTCATTAGGCTGGAGCGGTTTTATCGAAACCCGCATCAAGCTGGATATTTATATGGATCCGGCCATTATCGGCGACATTAACTCCTCTTCCGGCGCCGAACAGGTTCAGATGATCCAGCGAGCCGATTATGCGGCGCTGCTGCGTGAAAGCCTACGCCAGAAATTCCCCGACGTTAAACAGCGCGGCGATGTATTTGCCCTGATACGGCTGGTCAGCACCGGTGCCCGGGACGAAATCCGCCAAAGACTGCTGGATAACCCCTCTCTTATGGGACAAACCGTGTCTATGACCCTGCTGGCATCCAGCAGCGTCGACATGTTCTTCAAAGGCAAGATCCGCCGGGATGTACCACAAAATGAACGCAAGCTGTCGGATAAGCAAATCGCCTGGATCGACCATCTCGACGCCGAAGGCCGCATCAGCCGGGGAATCAACTGGCAATTCCTCAGCAGCGGCGATTCCCGCGAACCAGAACTTGCCGGGATCTGGGGGGCTGTGGTGGGGTCATTTTACACACTTCTGGTCTGTTTCCTGGTGGCTTTTCCTGTGGGTGTGGCCTCCGCCATCTACCTGGAAGAGTTTGCGCCGAAAAACCGCTGGACTGACCTGATCGAAGTCAACATCAATAACCTGGCAGCCGTCCCATCCATCGTATTTGGCCTTTTGGGGCTCGCCATTTTCCTGAATGTGTTCAATCTGCCACGCTCTGCCCCCGTGGTCGGCGGGCTGACATTGGCGCTGATGACCCTCCCAACCATTATCATTGCCGCCCGTGCGGCCATCCGGGCCGTACCGCCCTCGATCCGGGATGCGGCCATAGGTCTTGGCGCCTCACCGGTACAGGCTTCTTTCCATCACGTTTTGCCACTCAGCATGCCTGGTATTCTGACAGGCACCATCATCGGCATGGCCCAGGCCCTTGGAGAAACGGCCCCCCTGCTGATGATCGGCATGGTGGCGTTTATCGTCGATATTCCTCAGGGTATCACTGAGGCGGCAACGGCCCTTCCCGTCCAAATTTTTCTATGGGCGGACAGTCCGGAGCGAGGCTTCTTGGAAAAAACTGCCGCGGCAATTATCATATTGCTGGGTTTCCTGATTATCATGAACGGTCTCGCCATCTGGCTCAGACAAAAATTTGAAAAACGCTGGTAAACACAATGACGATCATGAATGTACCGACCGAAGAGAAAACCCCCCTGATCGACACGCACCCCTGCAAGATACGGGCGCGCAACGTCAACGTCTATTATGGGGAAAACCAGGCCATCAAGGATGTCAGCATTGACATCAATGCCGGTGAGGTTACGGCTCTGATCGGTCCTTCCGGCTGCGGCAAGTCAACCTTTCTGCGCTGTCTCAACCGGATGAATGACACCATTCCCATTTGCCGGGTCACCGGCCAGATCGAACTGGAGGGTGAGGATATTTACAGCAAGTCTGTCGATGTGGTGCAACTGCGCGCCCGGGTCGGCATGGTGTTTCAGAAACCCAACCCTTTCCCCAAATCCATTTATGACAATGTGGCCTATGGCCCGCGAATTCACGGCCTTGCCAAACACAATACGGAACTGGATGAAATTGTTTTTACCAGCCTGCAAAAAGCCGGCCTTTGGGATGAAGTCAAGGACCGCCTTGACACCCCCGGAACGGCCTTGTCCGGCGGGCAGCAGCAACGTTTGTGCATTGCCCGCACCATCGCCGTCAACCCGGAAGTGATCCTGATGGATGAACCCTGTTCCGCCCTTGATCCCATCGCCACTGCCATTATTGAAGAACTCATCGACGAGCTTAAAGGGCGCTACGCCATTGCCATTGTTACCCACTCCATGCAACAAGCGGCCCGTGTCTCCCAAAAAACGGCCTTTTTCCATCTGGGCAGTCTGGTCGAATATGGGGATACGGTCAACATCTTTACCAATCCTGAAAAAGAGAAAACCAAGGATTATATCACAGGGCGCTACGGATAGAATTTGAGGGTAACGTTAATGACCTTGACGAGCCAGGAAAGAAAACATGAGCGAAAAACATATCGTATCGTCATTTGACGAGGACCTGAACCAGCTTCGCCGCAAAGTCGTCGAAATGGGCAATCTGGTGGAAGAACAGTTCGTCCGGGCGGGAGAAGCCCTGTCCCAGCGTGACCAGGAACTCGCGGCAGAAATTCTTAAAACGGATAGTCTGATCGACCAGCTTGAGCTGGACATTGAAAAGTCTGCTGTGGAAGTTATTGCCCTGCGGGCTCCAGTCGCGGATGACCTGCGGGAAGTCATTTCCACCATCAGAATCAGTTCCGCCCTTGAACGAATGGGGGATTATATCAAGAATCTTGCCAAACGGCTGTCCGTGCTCAGCAAGATCGACCATCTTCCCGGCAGCGCCGCGATCATCAACCAGATGATCAGCATCATCAAAACCATGGTTACTGATATTCTTGACGCCTATGTCAATCGGGACATTCAGAAAGCCATTGATGTCTGGAACCGGGACCAGGAAGTCGATAGCCTGTATGACAGCCTGTTCCGGGAACTTCTGACCTACATGATGGAAAATCCGCGCTATATCACAGCGGCTACACACCTATTGTTTATTGCCAAAAATATCGAGCGGGCCGGGGATCATTGCACCAATATCGCCGAGATTATTTATTACATTGCCGAAGGTGAGCTTCTCGAACTCAAGCGCCCGAAAAAGGACGCCAGCAGCTTCGTCAATATTGAGTTTCATGAACCCGAAAACTGAAGAGAGCCATGAGCGCACATATTTTATTAATTGAAGATGACCTGAATCTTCTGGAACTGGCCAAATACAATCTGGAGCAGGAAAGATTCCGGGTTACCTGTGAAACCGACGGCGAAGAGGGCCTGATCAGTGCCAAGGAAAATCCACCTGATCTTATCCTTCTGGACTGGATGTTGCCCAATCTGTCAGGTATCGAAATCTGCCGCAGACTGCGCCGGGAAAACGCCACCAAAAACATCCCGATCATCATGCTGACGGCCCGAACCGAAGAAACCGATCGCATTCGCGGCCTGGAAACCGGGGCAGATGATTACATCACCAAACCCTTTTCCCCCCGCGAACTGATTGCCCGGATCAACGCCATCCTGCGTCGTATTCGCCCGGCCCTGACCGGCGCAACCCTGGAATATGCCGGCATTGTCATGGATACGGCTTCACACAAAGTGACCCGCAATGGCACTATGCTGCATCTGGGCCCGACTGAATATCGCATGCTAAAACATTTTATGGAAAATCCTGGCCGGGTTTTCTCCCGCGAACAGCTTCTGGATTCAGTCTGGGGCAATGATATTTATGTGGAGTCCAGAACAGTGGACGTTCATATCAGACGCCTGCGCAAAGCCCTGAACATAAATGACATGCCCAATATCATTCGCACGGTCCGTTCTGCCGGTTATGCTCTGGATAAAGACAGTTAGTGCTTTCCCGGGGGAACTGTAAAACTTTTTTGCAAAACTGTCGGTAATTTTTACATTTTCCGGCAGTTATCTTTTTAGGGAAAGAAGAGGTTTCCCTTAAGCTTATGGAAATCAAGGCACTTCTTATACTGGCATATTTTTTGTATATCTCTGTTTTATGGTGTCTGTATCGACAGATTTTGAAAAGCATAATCGCAAGACAGGTCCGATAAAAATACCGCTGGTCATCATAGTTTATTAACTATAAAATATTATGGTGACGGCTATAAAGGCTAACTCATTGATTATTTGAGATCTATTATGGATGATAACAGTGATAAAGATGAAGAAGACCGTCTCTCCATGCGCCAATCCGTCATGATATGGATTGTCGGCGCAATTCTGGGATGGCTTGTCGCTGTTGCATCTGTATATACAGCACTCCGCGCCCCTGACAGCGACATCGCCTCTGACCAGCCCGCATCACAAAACGATGTTTCCCCCGAAGATGCCGAACGCGTGCAGGAAATCATGCCCGCTGCGGGATCGGACGAAAAAAAGAAACCTTCAAAAGATGACCCGTAATACTTGGGGACGGGTGAATTGGGATCAAATTGACTGGTTGCCCTCATCCGGTTACTTTCAGTCCGAAAGACCGGCCTTTGCCAACATATTATGGATGTAAACCACCGGAATGGCATAGGAAATGCCGCTGGGCTGGCTCAGGGCATTTTCCTTAGTTCCTTTTACCTTCACACTGTTGATGATGCCTTCGACCCGGCCGCTATAAATGTTATAGACGGGGCTGCCGCTGTTTCCCGGATACGCTGTCGCATCCAGCTGATAGACATCAAAACGGGGCTGGGTGATAATCTGAACGTCAAGATACCGGGCGGAGGGTTGAGGGATTACAATTGGTGTCACCGAGGAAATAATTCCCTGATGCGTGACCGGATACAACCCCAACACCGCGCCGATCGGATAGCCGGTAAAGGCGACCGCCGTTCCCGCTGGTTGCAGGGCGCCTGTGCCCAAGGCAAGCTTGGGTAATGCCCCGCCCGCAATCTTCAGCAAGGCCACATCATGCTTGTCATCCCGGTCGATAATCTCCACATCGCGCACATCCGGATTTTGTCCTTCCCCCACCAGAACCACAATTTTTTCACCAGGTTTCAAACGGGACTTTTCAGGCAGAACATGAGCATTGGTTACAATATGACGACCTTCGGAAACCGCAAATCCGGTGCCACGAAGCTGTATCCGGGGGGAATTAAGCGGGTGGTAGATTGCAATGCCGACAATGGATTTTTCAATCCGTTTGACCAATCCGGGAAAATTCTGGTCGACGTCATGCGCCAAAGCCACATCCGCCCTACCCGCCCAAACCAGGATCATTCCCGTCAGAAAAACAAACCCAACAACTAATTGACGCATGATCATTCCTTGTCTGATTTTACCATTCCGGGCAACCGGCCAAGCGGCCTCAAATCCCGAGGCCTTTTCTTTTCTGTTCCCTTATCGCACCAGTATATTGCGCAATTCTGGCAGATGATGAATTGCCCGTTGCAACTCCTGGCGCGCTTTTTCCAGCCCCCCATCCTCAATCGGAATGGAAAAGGCCATAATGGCGGAATCCAGTCTCCCATTAAACAGTTTTGCCAGAGCGTCTTGAAGTTTCGCTTCATAAGCACTGGCCGTGATTTTATCATTCACCCAATAGGCATACCATACAAGGCGGTTCCCCTGGCGGGAATGAAGCGTCACTTCGGCAAAAGGATAATCATTATCCCCGCGCTGAACCGTCACCCTTCGTCCTGACGTGCGGTTCCACATGGTCGGGGCGGCAACACCATTGCCATAACGGATCATCTCCTTGTCCCGAAACTGATACGCATAATACGCGATATATAGATCCAGTTCCAGCCCGCTCCCATTCACGATTTTGCGAAATACTTCCCGGTCAGCGCCTTCAAAATAGGGCCGCCACTGCGTTGGCGGCGGCATATCTGTCCACCCCGGCAATACAATGTGATCCAGATGTCGGTCCGCGCTTTGCTGAGACAGCCTGTCTTCAATGTGGGCGCTATATAACGGTCCGACCATCAGAGCGGCCACGGACAGAGAAAGAACTCCGCCGACCCGGCCCCAGGAAACCGGGAAACGCGCCTTTTCCCAGAACGGCTTGTCAAAATCCGTATAGGGATCATTCAGGGCGCGGTTGGTAAAAGTCATGGAAATGGAAATAAAAATCACCAGGACAATGGCAAAAAACAGCCAGCCATAAACCAGGTGATCGGTGCCCACCGCATGTTTCATGCCGGAATAATACCCGATCAACACAATACCCGTGGCCCTGACGCCATTGGCGATCACCGGAACCGCAACAGAAAGCAGGACAACGATAATCTGCCGCCCTAGGGTCTTATAGGCAAGATTCGCCATAAGGAAGCCAAGCGCAATCGTGGCGATCAAAAACCTCAGCCCCGCGCAGGCTTCCGCCACATGAAACTTGCCGCCGGGAATGGTCAGAAATACGCCCTCCACATAAACCGGAATATCCAGAAGGTGAAGCGCCGCCACCACAAAATCCGTTGTAATATCCTGTAATGTGGGGATCAGGAATTCTCCTGTGGGAATTAAGAACAGCAAATAGAAAAAAGGAAACAAGAACGCTGCCACCACCCGGAGCCCAAAAACGGCCAGTATGCTCCCCTGAAGGGCAAGAATCAGGCCCGTCTGGCGCACCACATTGACATCAGCCAAGTCCCCCATCAGCCACACCGCCCCGGCCCCCAGAATCCAAAGCGTCCCCCAGAAACTGGCCTGCGGCACAATTTTCTGAAACGCCTCGCGACGTTCATAAACAACATAGCCAACAATCGGCAGGATCAGCAGACAATAATTATAATAGGGATCATACCACCAAAAATTGACCAGTTGGGTCACCGTGTCCCAGAACCCCCAAATCAGCAGAAGCACCAGGCCGGCCCACATCAATATGGCCCTGATCCAGTGATCCCTGTTCTCTACTGCAAATTCACGATTCACCCTTTTTCCCCATCCAATAAACCATGTCCGGCGGACGCTTTCCGTCCTACTGCTCCATTTTTCTGGCCTATTTTTCTGGCCTATTTTTCTGGCCCATTTTGCCTTCCCGTTTTCTCTCCCCTTCTGTTTTGGAGAAGACGGAGCCGCAAACACGGTGTCCTTATCCCAGAGACCGTGAAATCATGGGGCCCAGCAAATTCGCCACCGGTAAAGGCAATTTCCGCCAGGTCCGGATCATCAACTGATATTTCGGATTCAGAGGATTGATGTCAGGAATCTGCTGCCCTTCTCTGAGATAATATTCATAATGCAGGGGACGCGGCTCAAACCCCCAGTATTTCTTGAAATTAAATGCCCCGGTCCCGTTTTTGCTGCGCCCAAAGTCAAAAATCCGGCATTGCCGTTCTGCGACTGCCCGCGCCATCACGGACCAATACATAAAGTCATTGGCGGCATAGTGACGGGCCGCAACGGTGCCTCCGCCATAATAGGGAAAGACCTCGTCGCGGAAATATATGCTCATGACACTGGATAAAGCTTGCCCATCTTCGGTGCACACCGTCAGAATTTCACAGTCCTTGCCAAACTGTTCCTTCATCTGCCAAAATAGTGATTTGGGGAAAACAGGCGTGCCTAGATTGCGTACACTCTCTGCATAAAGCGCATAGAGCCTGTCTACTGTTTCGTCTATTTCCGCCCGCAGGCGCGCCTTGATCCCCTTGCGCACCATCGCCCGCTGTTTACGGGGAATGGCCTTCATATTGTCCTCATTATCGGGGGAAAGCTCCTTCCGAAAGGTGGAATACAGGCTGTCTTTACAGGGCCAGTCCGCATGGGCCTGGTCCATATTGCGCAATTCCACATAATCCACCTTGAGCTTCACGGACAGCCGGGCGCATTCTTCATCCAGCAGCGCCAGAACTTCATCATCATCCGCCAATGGCCCTCCATAGGTGGAAAAAGCCATGGAAAGCAGCGCGTTACCGAAAAGACGGCTTTTCACATGAACCAGTGGTAAAAGACCACGAATCCTGCCGCCCTGCTCCACATACATAAAATACAGGGGATGGCCCATGCTTTTATAAACCGCCCGGCCCCAGGCCGCCATATGCGCGGCGGTACCTTTCGGGTGAGCCAGAACATAAGCGTTCCACACACTACAGTCCTCTTCAGGCGAAAGATATTTTACCTGCATGACAGCTTCTCCCCCGCGGCGTGGTTCCGGAGAAATACCTCATCCATCCGTCCCCAACGAAAATCCCGAAGCACCTTACGCAGTTTTTTTTCCATCACCCCCAGATTGGTATAATGGCGCAGCCGTGATTTCAGCCCGGCCTGAGTCTGACGGGGTTGATCCGGGTCGATTTCCCACGGGTGGAAATAAAAGATACAGGCCTGTCCATCCTTGCGGTTGACTCGCTTCATCGCCATCTTGCTGATCCCATAAGGCAGCAGCCGGAAGTACCCTCCCCCGCCACAGGGAATTTTCCGTCCGGCCAATTCCACGGTCGTCACCGGCATCTCCCGAAAATCCCGGTCGGCCAGCGGACGAAAGGCAAAACGCGGCGCTTCGGGCATCCCATAATGGTCATGTTTGATGGGATAAATACTGGAACTGTAGGCATAACCGGCCTCGGCCAAAACCTCCAGCGCCCAAAGGTTTCGCGAGCCGATGGAAAAGCTGGCCGCCCGGTAGCCGCGAACGGGCACGCCCCCCACATCTTCAAGCAGCGCCTTGGAACGTCTGGCATCGTCCTGAAACGCCTCGCGACTCTGGTCCGTCACCCGCCAGTGCGCCATGCCATGACTGGCCAGTTCATGACCGGCATCAACAATCCGACGGATCAGGGCGGGATACCGCTCCGCCACCCAACCTAAGGTAAAAAAAGTGGCTTTAACGTCAAAATCCTCAAACAGCGCCAGCACCGCATCCGTATTGCGTTCGACACGGCACGGCAGACTGTCCCAGTCCTCCCGGCGAATATCGTTCTCAAAAGCACCGACCTGAAAATAGTCTTCCACATCCACGGACATGACATTTGTGATCTCTTTGCCGCCTGCAACAGGCTGAGAACTTGCACTCTCCCGGGTCATATCCGTTATTCACCTTTGTTGCCGTTTTTGGTGCCGTTCTTGCCCAGCCACACCGAAGCCATGTCCAAAACCGCCTTAATGGTTTCGTCATGCACCTTCACATATTTTTCCAGTACATTAAGGCGTCTCTCCATTTCCGCAGCATTGAGTTCGGACAACCCGGCGGGGGAAGAGGAACCGGCAACAGGCGCGCCATCCACCTGTCGGCGGACCGAAGACGGACTTTCCAGGGGCCGGGTGGCCAAAGCGCTTTCCTGCTCCATATCCGCAATCACGTCATCCACTACCTTGTCGGTGACTTCGTGCAGTTCCTCAATGGCTCCGAAAAGCAGAATCCGGGAACACAACGTATTGAGGCGGCGCGGGACCCCTTGGGTATATTCATATATTTTTTGGAAGGCTTTTTCCGTAAAGCTCGGATCTTCCTTCCAGCCAACCAGGCGAAGCCGATGAAGAATATACTCCCGGGTTTCCTCATAGGTCATGGCCTGCAAATGATGGGTGGCAATCACCCGCTGACGCAGCTGTTCCAGCTCCGGGTCAAACGCCCATTTGTCACGAAATTCGGGTTGTCCCACCAAAAAACTTTGCAATAAAGCCCGGTCGCCTTTCTGGAAGTTGGACAACATACGCAGTTCTTCCAGCGCCTTGGTCGGCAGGTTCTGCACCTCGTCAATCAGCAGCAGCGCTCTTTTTCCCTGTTCATGATTGCGGGTTAAAAACCTGTCAATATCTTTGAGCAAAACGGACTTTTCCTTGCCTTCCACATCCAGACCGAAGCCTGCCGCGACCATTTTGAGAATATCGTCTGCATTAAGGTTGGTGGTGACAATCTTTGCGGCGACATATTGATCCCGATCCAGCTCCTCCAGAAGATGTTCCACCAGCGTGGTTTTCCCAGCGCCAATTTCACCGGTAATAATGATAAAACCTTCCCCTTGGCTCAACCCATATGTCAAATAGGCCATCGCCTTGCGGTGTGTGCTGCTATCGAAATAGAACCGCGGGTCAGGTGTTAGCTGAAAGGGTTTTCCCTCTAGGCCATAAAATTCTGCATACATCGCGTTACCTAAAGGCTCGCCCTGATCGACAAGGAAATAAAATTGGACGCCCTGTTAAACAGGGGGAAGCGGCTGCCTTCCCGGTCGGAATGCGTATAACTCAATGAAGAAGTCAGGGATTCCGACAGACGGTAAGACATATTAGCCGAAGCTGTCCAGAATTTGTCATCCACGGCCGTATCCTCAAAGTTCGAAAGATTGTACGTTCCGCTGGTGCTGACGGACAGGCGCGGGCTCAGTCTTCTGGTCAAGCTCAAGGAACCCACCCATCTTTTTTCATCCAGCTCGGACACCTCGCTCTCAAAATCTCGATAAAAACCACCGACAGAGAACGTAGTTCGCCCGCGGGTGCCGGTTAAGGTGAGCCGCCAGGTTTTGGTGCGCACAAGATTGTCGCTTACAAAAAGCTGCCCTGGGATCAATTCTCCCGTAAATTCATCAATCAGCGCATCCCCCAGAACCAGAGACTGGAACGTCTGAATCCGGTCATCATAGCTCAGGGAAATCTGGGTCTGCGCCGAAATTCGGTAAAAGGCATCAACGGCAAAGGTATCGCCGTCATACTGGTTGCCATACCGGAACGATAACGAGGTTCGCGGACCGGGGATAAGGCGGAAACCGGCGTCCCAGACAAACCCGTCAAAATCGGCAAAAATGCTGTTCGCCTCACGTTTTGTATAGCCGGCGCTGCCCAGAAGGGTGAACATTCGGCTGAAGCGATAACTCAGGCTAAGACGGGTACCGTAAGTTTTAAAGTCGGAAGTTGTTTGCCGTTCCTCAAAAGAATAATCCGCCGAATATACCCAGCCCAGGCGGCTGAAATCCGTCCCGCTTGCCAAGCTAAAATCGGCGCCGTAGCGGGTGGAGTTACTCAGAAACACCCCCCCCACTGTTGTTTCGTCGGCATCGCTGCGCACATGGGAAACCGTACCGCCCAGCCGGGCCGTGGCAAAACCACCGAAGCGGTGCTGGACATAGGGATTAATCTGGTAAGCCTGAACCGTCGAGCGGTTTTCCGTCCGGTTTGCCTCCACACTGGCAATAGCGGCACGGCGGTCCAGGAACTGCTGGCTGATCCGGGCGGCAGCATCCACAAAAAACAGATCCCGGACCAGTTCGCTGGAAAGGTTTCCTTCCAGACGATGACGGAATTCATCCTTGTCGTCTTCGGCGCCGGGAAAATAGAAATAATTAGGGGTATAGCTCAACGTGGTGTTCAGACGCGCCCCTTCGCCTGTGAGCAGAAGCGTTGGTGAGACCTGCGTGACAAAATCCCCCTGACGTTCCGCAGTGTCGAGATTAACATTATCTGTATAGGTTTCGGTAACGGTCAGAGACGGCGCCAATCGCCAGGTTCCCCCAAAGGCCGTCTGGGAAAGACAAAGCCCCATCACGACCGGAAACAGCGTTCTGACAGACATAGACATGGTGTATTTATACATATTTACCCGCCCTGGATATTGTTATTAGTTAGTTATACCCATATCCATAATATGAGCTGAACTTCTTCTTGCCGCTTGAAAAACGTGACTTGTTCAGCAGCAAATTGATATGTTCACAGGAGCTGATCATGGAAAGAGCTTCTTTCAGTTCCTCTTCCCGGGTTCTGTCGGCTTCCACGATATACAATACCTGACCGACCCTCAGCGCCAGTACAGAGGCTGAACTGTTGGCCAGAACAGGTGGGGAATCAACGATAACCACCCTGTCGGGATAGCGTTTGGCGATTTCATCAATCAACTCTCCCATGCGCTCACTGGCCAGAAGTTCGGTGGTCAGTTTGTGTTTTTTTCCTGCCGGCAACAATGACAGATTGGGCACGTTGGTCCGCAGCAGACAATCGGCCAGGTCCAGCGTTTCATCCTCGATCACATCAATGAGCCCTTTTTCCGCCTTCAGGCCCATCCGTTTCAGAACATCGGCCTTGGCCACATCCGCATCAACCAGAAGCACCGTCAAATCCCGCTCCATCGCCATACTCATGGCCAGACTGATGGCACAAAACGTCTTGCCCTCCTCTGGCTGGGTGCTGGTCACCATGATGATATTGCCGTTAGGAATCGCCGCCTCTCCTTTGGCAAAGGCATTCAGCAGCAGACTGCGTTTGACAATTCGGAATTCCTCGGAAATCTGCGAATGGTCCCCGTCTACAACCAGAATATTCTGCTTTTTCAAGTGTTCCATGTCAATTTCGACTCTTCGGCTTTGCTTGCGGGAAGGTTTCTTTTCCGCAGGCGCCTGAGCTGTCTTGGAACTTTCGGAAGTCGTTGAGGAAGCCGCAGCGGGCGCTGACTCGGCGGCGGCGCTGTCTTTCTTCTCCTCCCCCTCGGCAGGTTTCGCCATTTTCTTGGCAGCCCGCTCCACCAGCGCTTTCATTCTTTTTGAGCTTTGCAGCTGCTTTTTCGATCAGACTCATATTTTCAACTTCTTATAATTGAATTTAGACCGCTTAGACGTAATACCAGTCCATCACCGCATAGACACTGATACAGGAAATAAACAGGCCGACCAGCATGATGGAAAACAGAACCAGCCGTCTTTTCCTCCCTCTCAACTCCTCAGGTGTGGGAATTGCCGAAATACTCCCCAGAACAGGAAGGGAGAGAACATCCCGCAATTTCTGTTCTGTGGAAAAAGTTGAATGCATCTGGCTGAGCAGAAAAGCCACACCAACCCCGGCGCCAAGGCCGACAAAAAGCACACCGACCACAAACAGCAGACGGTTCGGGCTGCTCGGTTCACGGGCTTCCTGCGGGGGCTCAATCACCCTGAACTGCACCCGGTCAGATTTGGTTTCCAGATCCTGTGAAATCCGCGCGGATTCCCGTTTCGCCAGCAGTTTGTCGTAATTGCTTTTAATAATACCGTAGTCCCGGTTCAGTCGGGCCAGTTCGGCTTCAACCTCTGGCACGCGTTGGGCAAAAGACGCCAGCTGTTTCACCTCGGCTTCCTTCTGTTTCAGCCGAGCCTCCAATATGGCGATTTCCCCCTGCAGGTCGATCACCTTCATATTAATTTCGTCATAGACGGGATTGGGGCGAACCCCCACGGTATTCTGGAGTTTTTCCGTATCCCCCTCTTCCAAAGCCTTGGAAATTTCTTGCTGTTCCGCCTGCATCTTCTTGCGCAGATCTTCGATCTGCCCGGTAATAATCCGGACATCCGGATGTTGGTCCTTGTACCCCCGGGCATAAAGCTCATCCAGCCGCCGCTCCAGAATGGCAATGCGTGAAGCCAGATTGCTGCTAGAGCCGGGCGCCGCCCCACCCACTTCCGGCCCCAGTCCTGAGGTAGCCGGCAGATAGGGGGGAATATTTTCCAGATAGGTGGTCAGTTGCTTGTATTTGTTGTTATATTCGCTGATCTGGTTCTTTACGGTCGCCACCGCCTCTTGGGCCGCACGCATTTTTTCAAAATAGGTCATCCCCCTATCCGATAGATAAGACATGTTTTTCTGTTTGAATTCTGCCGTGCGCTGTTCGGCGATTTCCATCTGTTCCTCATATTCACGCAACTGTTCCTCAATGAAACGCAGGGCAGAAGACAAATCCTTGCGGCTGTCCCCCAGCTTGTCTTCAATAAAGATATTCAGAAGCGACTGCACGACTTTCTTGGCAATCGCAGGATTGGGGTGTTCGTAGGAAATCTCAAACAGATTGGCCCCCTGGACATTGATCTTGATATCCTTGGCCAGGTCATCAATCAGTTCCTCCATCTCATCTTCCGTCGTGACGGTCAGATCCAGATCCGTCATCCGCACCACTTTTTCCAGATTAGGGCGGCTGATCAGCGTCTGGCGCATCATCATAATCTGGCCGTAGATATTGTTGGACACCGCAAGACCGCTCATCAGCGGCTTAAGCATGGTTTCCGCGTCCACGTGGATCTTGGAGCTGGATTTATACTGATTCGGGATCTGAGCCACAAAAACCCAACCGGCAATACAAACCACCCAGGATACGATCAGCGCGAAATGCCGTTTCCGCCAAACGCCATAGAGTAATGTGAGTAGTTGCTGATAAATCTCGTTCATAGTTTAAACTTGTCCGCTTCCGGTTGAAATTCTGTAACGTTAAAAACGGAAATCCCGGGCCACAGGTCACCCCGCCGCCCGGAGACTATGCGTCTTAGAAGAAACTTTCCGGAATGATGATCACATCCCCCGGGTTGATTTTGACATTGGCACTTACATCGCCGTCTTTCAGTAGGTCGTCGATCCGCAGGCTGTATTCACGCTGAACCCCGTTTTCCACACGGGCCAACACAGCCCGGTTGCCGGCCGCAAATTCCGTGGTCCCCCCCACTTCGATCATCAGATCCAGCAAGGTCATATTCGCCCGGTATGGAATGGCCCGCGGCGAGGTGGCAGACCCCACCACGCGCACTTGCTGGGCGAAGGGACCACTGAACCCGCTGACAATAACGGTCACAATCGGGCTCTGAATATATTCTGAGAGTTTTTTCTCAATATCCCGGGCCAGTTGCGTAGGTGTACGACCGGTCGCCGGCATGTCATCAATCAGCGGTACGGAAAAGCGCCCGTCGGGACGGACTGTGACACTGGTGGACAATTCAGGATTCCGCCAGACGAAAATCTGCAAGCTGTCAAGAGGCCCCACCACATATTGCGGTCCCGGCCCTTCATCAATCGGTACAAAATTGGCTGAAGGAAGATTGTCTCCTCCCCCGCCTGTACACCCTGCCAGAAACGCCACCCCCATAATTGCTGCAATTTTTGTAAGAGCAGCCCTCATGTTTTTCATTTCCTGAATTATGTTCTTCACAGCGTATTCCCTTCCATCTTACTTATCTGTTTCTTATGACTTCAATGCCCCGATCAGGTCCCCAATTGCCCGACAATATCAGATATGTTTATCCGGAAAGTATTAAATTTATGCAAAAAAATTGCACAAAAATACCTAAATATTCGCCAGACGGTTTGAGCACATGCGGTGTGACATTAATTTCTGACAATATCATACATCATTTTTCCCCTATAAGTCCAATGCCGTATGACCAACCTTGAAGGTCTTACAGATGCCGGTTCATCCACAGTTCCAGCATACAAATATCCCAGGCCAGACTTGCCCCCGGATCCCCTGGGGTCCGGCTGGCCCGGATCACCTGGTCCAGAAACGCCTCTTCCAGGAATTTTCTTTTCTTAAAGTCGTTTAAGGCATCACATACCAGGTCATTGAGCCTGCGGTCCTTGTGAACCCAGGCAAAAAAGGGCAACCCAAAGCCGTGCTTTTTCTTTCGCAGAGTGGCGTCAGGGAGGAATCCCTTCATGGCATATTTAAAAAAGTAACGTAATTTCTGCCCGGGCAGGAGCACGTCAACCGGAATGCCCGCGGCAAATTCCACCAGTTCATCTTCAAGGAAGGGATAATGCACCTCCACCCCCGCCAATCGACACATCTGATTTACTTTACGCAAATCATTGTCCGCCAGAGTAATCTGCAGATCCAGATGCATCATTCGCTGCAGCATATGTCCCTGATCATGCCGATGATAGGTGTTCCGGGTCAGCTTGAGCGGCATTTCCGGATCCAACCCTTCCCGACATTCCGGCCGGAAGATTTCCAGCGGTTCGACCCCCGCGATAAAGCTATAGGAATAGAGCCGGTCTGGCATCGGAGTGGCATAACGACGCGCCAAACGATGCGCCCGGGAAGCCACCGGCAGATGCTGCATACCGGGCAGCGACAAGATCGGTTCCAGAACATACCGTCGGACAGGTTCGGGAATCAGACCATAGGCTTCGATCTTTTTCATCATGACATAGCGTTCGTTACCGGCAAACAGCTCATCACCCCCATCTCCGGCCAGCAACGAAGTCACCCCATTTTCCCGCGCCATTTTGGCACAATAATAGGCGGGTATGGCCGAGGTATTACCATAGGGTTCGTCATAAATATCGGCGATTTTTTCCGCCACGCCGAAAATATCCTGCGGCGTCAGAAACAGCTCATGGTGATCCGTCTGAAAATGTTCGGCCACGATACGGGCATAACCGCTTTCATCATATTTCGGTTCATGAAAGCCGATGGTGAAAGTTTTGCCTTGCCGGTTATGTTTCATCATCAGCCCGGCGACCGTGCTGCTGTCCAAGCCCCCGCTGAGAAACGCCCCCAGATATGTGCGGTCGGTTTCCGCCAGGATACGATTGAAACTTCGGTCCAGAACCTCCCAGAGCCGCGCCCGCCACTCGTCCTGATCCCCCTTGCGCTGATCGGTATAGGGCATGTGCCAGTAAAATCCGCTGCTAACCCGACCTTTGCGATAGCGCACATATTGCGCCGGTTCCAGCTTCTTCATACTGTCATAAATGGTGGTCGGCGCCGGCACCACAAAATAATAGAGATAATTATAGACCGATTGGGGCGTGACTGTTGCGGATACGGTTGGAAACAGTTTCACTGAATCCGTCACGGTCGAAAAAACAAACTCGCCATTCGCCCCCAGTGCATAACACAGGGAATGGATGCCCATGCGATCAATAGCGATTAGCGTTTCCCCGGCCTCCTGATCCTGCAACGCCACCGACCACGGCCCCCGCATGTGGTTCAGAACATCCAGGCCATATCGCCGGTATCCTTCGATAAGAGCCGCTGCCGGCCCCTGCGCGCCGGCAATATCCTGCAACTCTTTTTCCTGCCAGCGGATGGTGCCGCTGGTGGCGGCCATCAGGGCACCGGAGCGGGCAAGGTTGCCTCCCTCCGCGGCCGGGGTCACGCCCAATGCACCGTGTTCCGTGGACACCCCGCCAATTTGTTGTAGCAAATGCCCCTCATGGGGACCACGCACCAGTTTTTCCGCCATCCTGCGGATCAACTCATCCGCAGGATTATTTTCAGGAGCCCGCCCCTGCCACCCGGAAAGTCCAGCCATGTTTCCCCCCCTATACCAGAACTTCTTTTGGCGCCTCATGTCCCAGAAACGCCGTGGGACTGGCCGTAAGACCATATGCCCCGGACTGGAACAACACCACATAATCCCCAACTTCCGCCACCGGAAGAGACATTTTGTGTCCCAACAGGTCCAGCGGCGTACACAGGCAGCCGACAATGTTGGCTTCCTCCGTTTCGCGGCCTTGCATCCTGTTACCGATAACAACCGGATAATTTTTGCGAATAACTTGTCCGAAGTTGCCGGACGCCGCCAGATGATGATGCAAACCACCATCGGTCACCAGAAACACCTGCCCGCGGGAGATCTTGCAGTCCAGCACACGGCTGACATAAATGCCGGCTTCCCCCACCAGATAGCGCCCCAGCTCGATCACTACCGCGGCCCTTGGCAGCTTGTCCCGAAAGGCCGGCAGCAAATTCCCAAGCCCTTCTCCTACAGCTCCAAGATCCAGAGGCATATCGCCGGGGAAATAAGGAATGCCGAACCCGCCACCAATATTAACCTTACGGGGTTCCGTGGGAGCGTGTTCAGCCAACTTCATCGCCAGAGCCAGGGTCTTTTCCTGGGTTTCCAGAATACTGTCTGCCCGCAGGTTTTGAGAACCGCTGAAAATGTGGAACCCTTCAAAATCCAGATCAAGGGTTTTCAATTCCTTCAGCATATCGGGTACCTGTTCGGCATCCACGCCAAACTGTTTCGGGCCACCACCCATTTTCATGCCCGAGGCTTTCAGTTCAAAATCAGGATTGACCCGGATCGCAACCTTCGGCCTGATCCCCTGTTGCCTGGCAAGATCAGCGATCCGGCGCATCTCGCCAAAGGACTCCATATTCAACACCACGCCGGCGGCAATGGCCTGCGACAGCTCCTGATCGCTCTTGCCCGGCCCGGCAAAGCTGATCAAATCCGCCGCCATGCCCGTGTCCAGGGCCACTGCCATTTCTCCGGCCGACGCCACGTCCAGCCCATCCACCAGCGATGCCATATGGTGTACCACGGCCGGCATGGGGTTGGCTTTCATGGCGTAATGCAATTGTATCTCTGCCGGCAAAAGCTTGCGCAGGCGACGCACCCGTTCCGTCATCAGCGCCCGGCTATAGGCGAAAAAGGGCGTACGGCCCACCCGCGCCGCCAGCCGGGAGAGGCCAATGCCCCCTACGGTGATTTCCCCGTCAACAACGGGAAAGCCTGAAATCGGCGCATGTTCAGGTTTCTTGGTCATTCTTTCTGTCCCTGGGTCCTTGCATCTGTTGTTTTTATTCCTGCTGTTTTATTCCGGCTCGGTAAGCTCAGCCGCAATGGCTTTACGATCAATCTTGCCGTTGGGATTACGCGGCAATGTGGACCATTCTATGACCCGGTGTGGCACCATGTAAGAGGGCATTTCCGCCCGGCAAAATGCCAGAAGAGCATCCGTGTCCACTTTTTCCCCGCCCTTTTGTCCCTTCGGAGGGCTCACCACAATCCAGATGGCCTGCCCGAGCTGTTCATGGGCCACGCCGATGGCCGCCACTTCGCCCACCAGACCGCTGGAGAAAACAATTTCCTCCACTTCCGTCGGACTGGTGCGATAGCCGGACGTCTTGATCATTTCATCACGTCTGCCGATAAAATACAGAAATCCGTCCGCATCCCGCTTGACGGTATCCCCGGACCACACGGCAATTTCCGGATTGGGCAGCCCCGCCGGCTGTCCCGGCGCCGGCCGAAACCGCCTTGCCGTCCGTTCCGGATCATTCCAGTACCCCAAACTCACCAGCGCCCCCCTGTGCACCAGTTCCCCGGGTTCATCCACACCGCACAATGTTCCGTCCTCGCGCACCACCAGAATCTCCGCATTGGGGATCGCCCGGCCCATGGAGTCCGGAATCCGGTCTACTTCTTCCGGCGGCAGATAAGTGGACCGGAAGGCTTCCGTCAGGCCGTACATCAGATAGACATCCGTTTGCGGCAATTTCTGGCGCAGCGTCCGGGTCACTGGCACAGGCATACGCCCGCCGGTCGTCGCAATATAACGAAGTGAACCAACCACTTCTTCCGGCCAATCCAGATCGGCAAGCTGAATCCACAAAGGCGGTACACAGGTGATGCCGGTGATCCGGTGTTTTTGCGCTTGGCGGATGACATCCCGCGGCAGCAGGTAATTCATCAGCACCACAGTGGCCCCCACATAAAAGGCTGTGGTCAGCTGACTGAACCCCGCATCGAAACTGAGCGGCAGAACGCTCAGGATCCGGTCTTCGGACGTGTTTTTCAGATAGCTGGACACGCTTTGCGCCCCCACCACCAGATTACGGTGCGAAAGCACCACTCCTTTGGGCAGGCCCGTACTTCCCGAGGTATAAAGAATGGCCGCCATATCCGCGTCAATGCCGCGGTGAAAGCTGCCGTGCCAGCTTTCGCCCTGCGCCATAAATCCCTCATAAGGACGCACCTCTGCCCCGCATGAAGCAGGCGCATCGGGACAGACGCCGGTCAGGATCACATGCTCCAGGTCCGCACATTCCCGCAGATCTCCGACCAGCGCTTCAAAGCGGTCCGGGCTCGTCAGCAGGAAACGCACATTGCAGTCTTTGAGGATATACGCCACCTGGCGGGGTTTGAGCGCCGGGTTGACCGGCACAAACACACCGCCCGCTGCAGAGGCCCCGAACAGTGCGCAAACGGTTTCAAACTGTTTGGGAAGATAAACCGCCACCCGGTCATTTTTCTGCAGGCCTGCCGCCATCAGGGCCCGCCCGAAGGTTTCGAGCTGGTGGCAAAATTCCGCATAACTCCACTGTGCCGTCTTATAGATCAGTGCGGTTTGATCCGGTACCCTGTCGGCATGTGCTTTTATAAAATCATATAACTGGATATTCATTTTTATTTAATTATCAGTAAGATATAAGTCTGTGCGTTCCTGATGAACCTTAGCGGCCAATCGTTAGAAAAATATGAATGGATAAAACTTAACAGCATTTTACCCGTTACCAAATGTTAAACAATCTATATTCTTCTTCCAGAAGAATAATCACGCAGAAAATAATCAGGGCCAGACAATCAGGGCCGGAAGGCGTCATGACCAGCATGAAACCAATCATAAATGAAAAAACACGGCAGTGGCGACCCGATGGGCATTCCCAGACCACGACCATCATGAAGGGGGGGCAATCTTATTACCGCCCTATTCCCATGCCGCACGCACCGGTTTTTCCTGTGGCGGATTTTTCCGAATTCAAATTATGGGGAACACGACAGCCTTCACAGTTTGACGCGCCGCATCTGGACCATTTCATCGCCGCCCGATATGCTCTTTTCGCCGCCCTCAAAGATATGGAATGTCAGCCAGGAGACGAAATCCTGATCCCGGCCTATCATTGTAAAGCTATGATCTATCCGGTCCTGAAAGCGGGAGGCCGGCCGGTCTTCTATAAAGTCAGGGAAGACTTGAGCGCTGACCTGGATGACCTGGAAACAAAACTCTCCAGACATACAAAAGCGGCCCTGTATGTCAGTTATTTCGGGTTTTTCAGGGACATCGAAAAATTCCGCGCCTTTTGCAATAGCCACAACCTGCTGATGATCGAAGATTGCGCCCATGCCCTGTTTGGTCACAACAACGGCATAGCGACCGGATCTTTTGGGGATTACGCCATAGGCAGCGTCAAAAAGTTTTTGCCCGTCTCCTTAGGCGGCATTCTGACCTCCCGCAACGTCTTGAAACGGGGCCTTGCCCGGCGGCGCCCTGCATTGCAAGAGAATGTTAAATTTTTCTACAATACCCTGGAAAGATCGGCCCAATATGGTCGCCATACAGGGGCGGGGCACCTTGTTCATCTTCTGGAGAAACTCCGCAGGCCTGCGGCACCTCCCGCCTCTGCCGACCTGCCTGTGACCCCCGAAAGCCAGGATATGGAAAATCGTTTCATTGACGAGAAGACAAATCATTGTCCGCCACTTGTCACCTATTGGGCAGAACGGCTCTGTCATCAAAAAAGGCTCGTGCAAAAAAGACGGGAGAATTACCAACGTCTGCTCAGCCATGTCAAAGGGATGACACAGCTCAGGCCGCTTCTGCCGCAGTTACCCGACGGGGTTGTCCCCTATATGTTCCCGCTTGCGCTAGATAATCTGGAGAGGGTCTTTCCTTTTCTGGAAGATGGCGGGCTCCCCTTGCAGCGGTTTGGACAGTTTCTGTGGCCTGATAAAACCGTCGCCGCCTGCCGCAACAGCCTGTTCTGGTCCCGTCATGTACTTCAACTCCCCTGCCACCAAGGACTGAGAAGTGAAGAAATAGACTGGATGATCGAGACCGTGCTGCGCTGTCTGGATAAAGCTGCTTAGCGAAAGAAACCGCGTTAACCCGTTTGCCAATCTGGAATAGAATATGTTTGTAGAAGAATATACCCACTATGATCAAATTCCCCCGGCCTATGTCCAGGCCTGTATGGAACATAATCAGAATTTATTCTTTGACCCGCAATGGTTCGCGCTGCTGGAAAAACATATTGTCCAAAATGGCACTGCGGTCAAATATCTATGTTTTCTGGATGAACGAAAAAAAATCGAAGCAATTCTGCCCTTGCTCATCACAAAAACACACCCGCGGAACCTTAACAGTTTTGCCAATTTTTACAGTCTGGATTTTTCCCCCTTATTCACCAAACCCATCCATCAGTGCGGCAAAACGATCAAAAAAATCGCCGAATATTTTTGCCAGCATGCCGCACACTGGGACAGTCTGCACTTATTCCCCGTAGATGCCGACAGTCTGGCGATAATCCAGCTGGAACACGCCTTCCGGGAGAAAGGGTTCGAAACAGTCTTCGACTTTTTTCATCATAACTGGATATATATCAATCCCGGCCTGGAATTTGCACAGTTCCTTGCCCGAAAATCAAAAAAAATACGGGATATTTCCCGCCTCGAACGCAAACTGTTCAAGGAACATAAAGGGGAAATAAAAATCATTCGGACATCGGACAAAAATCTGGAGAACTATATACGTGACTACACCAAAGTCTATGATAACAGCTGGAAGGACAGTGAAAACTATCCGGGGTTCATTCCCGACCTGATCCGGTTGTGTGCGGAAAAAGAGATTTTGCGGCTGGGCATCCTTTATCTGGAAGACATTCCGGTCGCCACCCAACTGAATATTCATCACAACACAACCACTCTGATTTACAAACTCTGTTATGATGAGGCGTATAAATCAAAATCCGTAGGTGCCATTTTGTCGAAAAACATGATGCAGGTCGCCTTTGACGGGGACCGGGCGACATTTATTGATTACGGTTGCGGTAATGACGCATACAAAAAAGACTGGATGTCCCACAGGCTAGAAAAAAAGTCTTTAAAAATTTTCAACAATAATTTTAATGGAAAAAAGGCGGCTCTGAAAAACAGGGTGAGCAAAATTCTCGATCTCCTTCGAGGACAAACCCCATAAAGTCCGGACAGGGGCTTTTCACCCTTTGTTAAATGTCGCTCCTATAGTATAAGAACCCGGTTTTGCATATTTTGCATGAATAAAGATCAACACAGGATAAGGCTTGAAAGATGTCAGCAGTGGAAAATGTCAGGGAAATTCTGAAGGCTACACTTCAAATCGGAGAGCGGGCCGACGCCCTGACTCCCGATACGCCTTTGCTCGGCAATATTCCCGAACTGGATTCCATGGCTGTGGCCATGCTCGTGACTTCCCTGGAAGAACATTTCGATATCTTCATCGAAGATGATGAAATCAGTGCGGAAACTTTTGAAACTTTCGGGGCCCTGTGTGATTTTGTCGAAGAAAAAACCGCGGCCTGATCCAGCCCAACGGGGGTGAATCCCTTTGCAACCTTTCTTTTTTAACAGCACCGCCGGCCAGTTATTCGGGAATTATTTCCCCGCGACCGACGACTGCGAGGCCAAAGGCGACATTCTGTTTTTCCCCCCTTTTGCCGAAGAGCTCAACCGGTCCCGCCACATGATCAGCCGTCAGGCGCGGGCCTTCAACCGCCTGGGATACGGCGTTCTTCTGGTGGACCTGTTCGGTACCGGCGATAGCGCCGGCAGCTATGCCGAAAGTTCCTGGGAAATCTGGATCCAGGACATGAAAACCGCCTGCGACTGGCTTGTGAACCAAAAAAGCCGGCCCATCGCCTTCTGGGCTCTGCGCAGCGGCGCCCTGCTGGCCGCCGACCTGGTTCAGCGCTACCCTCAACTTGCATGCCATCTGTTGCTTTGGGCGCCGGTCAGCCAGGGCAAGGCCTTTATCGCCCAGTTCCTGCGGATCAAGATAGCGGCAGACCTGGCCGAAACCACAACCGGGACTAAAGACGGCGACGAAACAGAAAATGCCCCCCTTGGCACCCGCGACATGTTGGCCCTGCTGCATCAGGGCCACACGCTTGAGATCGCCGGGTACCATCTCCCCCCCGCATTGGCTCTGCCCCTGCTGGAGATGTCTCTTACCAGCTTTGCGTTGCCGCCAGAGACTAGAATAGACTGGTTTGATGTGTCCCCATCGCATACTGCTGGAATCAGCCCGGCGGCCCGGCGGGCCATAGAAGGCTGGCATAAACAGGGGCTCGACGCCACCGCCCACAGCGTTAAGGATGTACAGTTCTGGGCCCTTCAGGAGCCGGAATGGGCCAAAAATCTGATTGAAGAGACCTCAAAGGTCATGATGGAGATGACGGACCTATCGGAGGTGGCCTCATGTTAAGGGCAAGACCATGACGGAAACCGCCTTCTGCTTTAAAATCGCCGGAGACGAGGTTGTCGGCATTATTCATACCCCGGACCGGCCGACCACGGACACCGGGCTGCTGATTATTGTCGGAGGGCCGCAATACCGGATCGGCGCCCATCGTCAATATGTGCATCTGGCCCGCCATTGCGCTGCCGCCGGCATTCCGGTGATGCGCTTTGATTATCGCGGCATCGGGGACAGCACGGGCCATTATCCCGGTTTTCAACAGGTCACGCCAGATATTCATGCGGCCATTGATGAATTTCTCAACCGGTGCCCGGCCATCAGGACGGTGGCCGTCTGGGGCCTGTGTGAAGGCGCTTCGGCCTGCCTTTTGGGCACACAGGAACATCAGGCTGTCAGCCGCCTGATACTGGTCAATCCATGGGTCCGCTCCGACAGTGGTGAAGCCAGGGCCTATGTCAAACATTATTATCTGGCCCGCCTGAAACAACCGCAATTCTGGAACAAGCTGTTTTCCGGAAAGCTTGACCTGGGCCAGGCCATCAGGGGCTTCCTGAGCAATCTTGTCCGCATGTTCAGGCCCGCCCCCCCCCTTTCCGGCACACCTCTCCAAAAGCCGAAAACCAGTGCCACAGAAAAAACCACCGAAGATTTTTCCGCACGCATGTGTGAGGGACTGGCGCGTTTTTCCGGCCGTGTCCTACTGATCCAGAGTGAACGGGATCTGGTCGCCCGGGAATTTGACGATTTGATCCGCCGGTCTCCCTCCTGGCGAACATTGTTCAAAACCCGCAAGATCGACAGGGTCGATATTGCCGAAACCGACCATACATTTTCCAGCGAGAAATGGCGACAGGCCGCGGCGGAAACCACCAGCCGCTGGATCCTGTCTGAGTAAGGAGCAGGGGTAAAAGATGGGTGGATATCTTCTTGTTTTCGGCCAGAACGGCCCGTTATCCCCGTCCCCGACGGTCCCGGAAAAATGCCTTGACGTCATGAACCGGGCGGGGTTTGCCACCCCGAAACAGCTCACCCTGCCGGGCCTTTCGCTATATTATTATGATAAACTAACCTCTCCCGGTTCCACCCTGTTTGAAACCGATACCGGCGATTTCTGCTTTTCGGTGGGGACCCTTTTTTACAAAGGATCATATGGCCGGCGGGCCTCAGAACGGCTTTATAAAGAGTTTGACCCCGAACGCCTGCTGCCGGAAACTCTGGACGGCAGTTTCACAGCATTTGTGTATAAAGGCGGCCGGCTGTATATGTTTTCTGATCCGCTGGGCACCTATCGCCAATATCATACCGCCGATCACCGGGTCTGGAGTTCCTCCTTTCTGGTGACTGTGGCCGCCGCAAAGCGCCTCACGCCCCTGCCGCAGGCAATATATGAATATGTGTTTCAGGGAGCGACCTATGGCCGCGACACCCCGTTTCAGGAAATTCATATGACTTGTGGCGAGAAGCTGTATGAGTGGAACCTCACTGCCCCCTCTCCAAGCCCTGTGATCCGGAACCGCCCCTTCTCCCTTCCCCGGGAGGCCGGCGCCCTGTCCCGGCAAGACGCGCTTGCGGCCTGCACCGAACGTTTACAAACGCAGTTTACCACCCTAGTAGAACATTTCGGAGACCGGATTGATACAGCCCTGTCCGGCGGATATGATTCCCGTCTGATGCTGGCTCTGCTGTTTCAGGCCGGCGCGCGCCCCCACATTCATGTTTATGGCCGCGATCAGGATCCCGACGTGCAAGTCGCCAAAGCCATTGCCCGTGGGGAAGGTTTTCCACTTTCGCATACGGACAAGTCTCACGCCCCGCGTCCCGCCCCGGAAACCTACCGGGAACTCGTTGAGCGGAACTTTTATGTCATGGACGGCCTGCCCAATGAGGGACTGTTTGACAATGGTCAGAATATCGAAACCCGCCGGGAACGGGTCGAGCACGGCAAACTGGCGCTCAACGGCGGCGGCGGAGAAATTTTCCGGGACTTTTTCCATTTGCCGGATCGTTCCTTTGAAGATCGGGATGTGGTCCGCAGCTTTTATAGCCAATATGATACGCAGGATATCACCAACATCTTTCAGGAAGACACCTATCGCGCGACGCTTGCCGCCAAAATCCGTGCTGCTCTTGGTGTTAAACAGACCCGCCTGACCCGTACCGAGGTGGAAGCCGTCTATCCCTGTTTCCGGTTGCGTTACTGGATGGGCCGGAATACTTCGCTGAATAACCGCTTTGGCCCTGCCCTCACGCCCTTTACCGATTATCAGCTTCTGAAATACGCTTTACAGGTGCCCCTGCAAGACAAATATCACGGCGATTTCGAAGCCGCCCTGATCCGTCGGATTAGTCCGACTCTCGCCGTCTATTCTTCAGATTACGGGTATGATTTTACCGGCCCCGCCCCCTTTAGGGCACGATTGAGAAACCGGTTGGATATTCATCGGCCGATTTTTATCCGGGAACGCAGTTTTGCGCTAAAAAACCGCTTGCGTCCGCACCCGCGGCCCTGTTACCTGGACCCGACCTATGCCGGGCAGATGGTTGATTTGTCTGCCCCCGTGATGGCGGACTATTTTAACCTGAAACGGCTTCATCACCCGGAACAACTCAATCGGGTCTACAGCCTAGAGCTGGTGATGCGATTTGCCCGTACAAAAAACGTTTAACCCTATGGCTGTAAAGGAAGAGCCAGCCTGTCCCGCATCTGCAAGGGGGTGAGGGCTTCCCCGCCCAGATCATTCAGGAAAAAATCAAAAAATTCTTCCATATTGTTCAGGAAATCCTGCAACTCCCCCTCTGTGCATACATAGGGTGATCCGCCCACCATCAGGCTGGAACTGTGGTAGGCGTAATGAAACGCAAAATGCCCAAGCCTGGCCATACGGCGGACCATGCGAATCTGATCAGCGGCAGAGATGCCTTCTGGCGTCAGAGGAATACGTTCCAGAAGGCGCAGTTTCGAAAGCACCCCGGCCATGAGGGAACGCACCCCCGACTGCCCGGCCAACCGCGGGTACAGAACGCTGCCCCACCCAGCCAGAAGGCCGTCATACCCCCGGGCGTTGGGCAGTTCCAGAAGCGTTTTTCCTGCCGCCTGGAAAAAATAGGGTTGTGTTGGCAGGCCGCGGAAATCCGGCCCTTGGTCGTGGGAAAAGTCCGTATCCGCCACCACGCTGGCATCAATTTCATAACCAAGTTCTGCCAGGATACGCGCCGTATTCTTTCCGGCCCCATAGCGCCCGGCCTTATAGATCACTGGCCGTTGACCGAACCGTGTGGTAATCAGGTCCGTGAGGCGTTCCAGTTTGGCTTTTTCAAGACCATAGGGCAGATTGCCCGGATAGGAATTGTGCCGGTTCACCTCTTCCTCATAAGGCGGGTTGACCCAGGGATGCAGATGCGCCCCGATCAGGCAGGTTCCCGCCTCGGCCCATTCACGCAAGATGCCCACCGCGGTTTCATCTTCCGCCACGGCATAATCGACCACATAGGTGGGCACGATTCCGTAACGATGAAAAATGTCCTGGGCTTTATGCTGATGGCGGATACAGGTAACGGAACGGCTGTTGCGGTCAAAAGGCGCGCCCCAGTCAAATTCCTCTTCCGTGTCAATCACGACAATAAGACAGGGCGCCTTTTCCGGTGCCCTGGTCCTGATTGGCTGATTTTCATGAAACATTGCGGCCTGACTTTGGTCTTGTTTTCCCGGTTTTGTTTTTTGCGGTCTGATTATCCTGCCCCCCAGCGCGGTTCTGCCTAGGGTCGAATTTTTTACTCTGCCGCGGCGCGTAATCATCTTTTTTCACGGCAAGATACATGACGTAAAGGATCATGAAAATAAATCCCGCCATGACGATCTGGAACATTTTTATCTCCTGAAATATTTTTCAGTATTTTTAAGACAAAGCAATTTCAAAAATGTTAACTAATAGTCTTTAATGATCAAGATGATCGTGGTGATTAAAATGATCATGACGATGCAGACCACAAACCATAACAGAAACCTGATTCATGCGTGATATTTTTCTTTTTGTGATCATCTTCGGCCTGATCCCGGTCATGCTGAAATTCCCGCAAATCGGGATTCTGACCTGGTCCTGGGTATCCTATATGAATCCGCACCGACTGGCCTATGGTTTCGCCTATGATTTCAACTTTCTGGATTATATTGCGCTGTTTGCGCTGCTGGGCATGCTTTTTTCCAAAGAAAAAAAGATTTTTCCCCGCCATCCGATCACCTATCTGCTGGCGCTTTATTTTTTCTGGGTCAGCCTGACCACCCTGTTTGCCATCAATCATGAAGTGGCCATTCCCAAATATATAACGCTGGTCAAGATTCTTCTTTTTACCTTCGCCACGCTGCTGATCATGCAATCACGGGTAAGGATCAATGCGCTGATCTGGGTTATTGTGCTGTCCATCGGCTTCTATGCCTTCAAGGGGGGCATTTTCACCATTCTGACCGGCGGCAGCGGCCGGGTGTGGGGCGCGCCGGGAAGCTTCTTTGGCGACAACAATCATTTTGCGCTTGTTCTGCTGATGATTGTGCCCATCACCATTTACCTGATCCAGGTAACGGAAGACAAACGCCTCAAGATCGGCCTGGCGGTACTGACCATGTGTGAAATTATGGCGATTTTCGGCACCCAGTCCCGCGGGGCGCTGGTGGGCATGGTCTGCATGTTCACCTTTTTCGCCTGGAAAGCCAAAAAACTCTGGATTCTGGTCATTCTGTTTCCTTTTCTTGGCGCCATTGGCTTTATGTTCATGCCGGACAGCTGGAAAGAAAGAATGGCCTCCATAGAAAGATATGAAGAAGACGCCTCGGCCCAAGGGCGGCTCACCATGTGGCGGGTGGCGATTGATGTGGCCAATGACAATCCGGTGTTGGGCGGCGGGTTCAATGTGTTTTATGATGACGGCGTGCGCACCCAGTATCTACGTCCCGGGGAGGAGGGCCGCGCCGTCCACAGTGTGCATTTCGAGGTGCTTGGCGAACACGGTTATGCCGGTTATCTGATTTTCTTTATGCTGGCGCTAACCACCTATCTTACCGGCAATCGGATTATTAGGGAAGCCAAAGCCAACCCCCGCTTTAAATGGTGTGGTGAACTTGCCGCCATGATCCAGATCAGTATGGTCGGCTATGCTTCGGCCGGCGCCTTTGTCAATCTGGCAACATTTGACCTGTATTATCACCTTGTGGCCATAATGGTGATGACCAGGGTAGTAATGGCCCGTGAAATGACTGCGGAAGCGGCCACAGAATACCCCAAGAACAGAACATCGGGCCTGCAACAGACAGGCTCCGCACACTCAACAGGAAAGATTGCGACAACATGACAAAAGTTATTCATCTTATTGCGGCCGCCCGGCCCAATTTCATGAAAATCGCCCCCTTATATCATGCGCTCAGCAAACAGGACTGGTGCACGGCAAAAATCATCCATACCGGACAACATTATGACGCCAACATGTCCGACAGCATTTTCGAGGACCTGATGCTGCCCAAACCCCATTATCACCTGGGTGTGGGCGGGGGCACTCATGCCTATCAGGTGGGCAATGTGATGATTGCCTATGAGAAAATCTGTTTGGAACAGGAACGCCCGGACCTTCTGGTGGTGGTTGGCGACGTGAACTCCACCGCCGCCTGCGCCCAAGTGGGGGCCAAACTGCATATCCCCGTGGCCCATCTGGAAGCAGGCTTAAGAAGCGGCGACCGCCGCATGCCGGAGGAAATCAACCGGCTGGTGACCGACGCCATCAGCGACTATTTGTGGACCCCCTCCCCGGACGCGGATGAAAATTTGCGCAAAGAAGGTCATCCCGACAGCCGTATCCAGCGGGTCGGCAACATCATGATGGACAGTTTCGAACTGCTCAGAGAGCGCATTGAACGCGAAAATGCCCCGGCCCAGTTTGGACTCACCCCCGGCAAGTATGGCGTGGTGACCATGCACCGGCCGTCCAACGTAGATGAAGAAGCGACTCTGACCTCACTTATGGAACAGATCATGGCCGTGGCGGCCAAGGTCGAGCTGCTGTTCGCCGTGCATCCACGCACCCGCAAGAATCTGGAAAAATTCGGCCTGTGGGACCGACTTGCGGCAACATCCGGTCTGCACCTCACGGAACCGGTGAGCTATGCGCCGTTCATGAGCCTGGTGAAGGACGCCAAACTGATCATCACTGATTCCGGCGGTATTCAGGAAGAGACCACTTATCTGGGCATTCCCTGCCTGACACTCAGAGAGAATACCGAACGCCCGGTCACGGTAACAGAGGGCACCAATCGCCTCGTGCCTACGGCAGAATTGCAGCAAAATGTGGAAAAGGTGCTCGCCGGCACCTGGATCACTGGCACCAAACCCAACTTCTGGGATGGCAAAACGGCGGACCGGATTGTAGAGATTATCCAGCGGATGTTCTTGGAAAACTGATCTGTTACAGCTTAATTTTTCACCAGTTCAGCGCATCCTTTCATTAAAGGATGCCTGAACAGGGTTATGTTTGGATTGTCTCGCAGCCACATTTCAACGGCCTTTTGTTCCCCCTCACGCACAAAATCATCAAGAAAAATATGCGCTCCTGTTTTCAGCTTCCCAAAAAGCTGTGGACCGGCAGGATATCTTGCATTCTCCGAAACAGACCAAGGCGGACCATCAACCACCAACCCGTCAAATTCAATGTCCGGCAGTTTTTCGTCAATATCATACCAGTTATAGACCTGTCCCTGCAAAGAGACTTCTGTCAACGGGGCTGTAATGACGGTCGCCCAGTCCTCCAAGTCATATTTTTTAAGATTTTCCCGCGAGATATCCGCATACTGTGCATCATTTTCCAGGCTATAGACATGTCCCCGGCCCTTGAGCTTCATGACTTGGGCCAGAACAATGGTGGAAATGCCCGAACTACATTCCAGGATATGATCAACATCCTCACTGGCCGCATAGTCTGCAATCAGTCGCAAGAAGTCGGGGGATGCGGCAAAGCCCATGGTGGGTGGTAGAGAACGCGGAAATTTTAATTCACGATACAAACTGTCCAGAGATTCTATGTTTCGGATGACATTTGTTGACTGTTTCCCCATCTCCTCCTGAAGCATCCAGCAAAACAAGTGAATCTTCTTAACCTTGCGCCATATTAGTAGCAAAGCTGCCAGATTAACAACGAGCAAAAAAAAATATAAGAATTTCCATATTCCCCCCCTTTGTTGGTGATTAAAATAATTTAATGCACGGAATGAAAATATCAGGCAAGCATAGCAAACATTAATTTTTCCAATTGATCTACTCTATTTTCCCAATCATTTCGACGGGCCATTTCTATTCGTGTCTCTGGGGTTCCCACGCCTTTTCCATCTAAAGCCATATCAATAGCGTCCACCCACTCCTTCAATGTATGGCAAATTGCGACAGTATCTGAGAAATATTGCCTTATTATCGGCATAAACGACGTGATCACCGGTTTTCCCGTTGCAAGATATTCATTTAACTTAATAGGATATCCGGCTTGAACCCAATCCTGATCATTCTGGGTATAGAAAATTGCATTAATATCCATCATTCTTAAAGCACTTGGGACGAGTTCCCGTTTGACAGGTCCCAGGAAATGGATATTTTTTTCTTTCTTGCATTTAGAAAAGAATTCACCTGCCACGGCATCAGACAGGATTTGTTTTTCTAAAATATTCCCGATGAAAATAAAGTGTATATCGTCGCGTTGTTTTGCAAGAGTATAAATCGTTTGGAAATCAATTTTAAGATTAATGGCTCCAACATAACCTATCTTAACGCCGGAAATTGAGGTTATTTCATCCAGAAGACTGTCGGTTAACTTAGTAACCTTTCTATATTTGGAGAAATCGACGCCGTTATGAATAATCTTTGGAACAATGCTGCTGTCTGCCACAACCTCATCCCACATTACCTCTGATGCCGCAGTGATAAGATCAGATTTTTTGACCAGTTTTTCTGTAAAATCTGTTTTGGCCTGTTTCTTGCTGAACTTTTGATACACATCATATATATGGAACATCACATAGGGTGCCGCCAGTTCCTCTACATAGGGGTAAAAATCGGGGTGGAAGCAAAAGGTTATAAAGTCGTCCCCCCTTTTCAGACCTGCTTTTTTTTTCAGGTCCCGGCAATGCGCCTTGATGGCCAGCCTGTCCAGGGCCGGAAATTTATAATTCCTCGGCAGAAGTGACCCTGCTTTATAAATTTTCACATGATCTTTTTTTTCCGCAGCCCCAAAAGGCATAGAAAAATCCATGTGGTGATAATATCTGGCACCGTTGGAATAAAGAACAGGCCAGCCCCGCCGCCCCAGACGGGAAAGAATATGTTGACGGTTCATCCAGTTTCCGTCCCAGCCTGTATAATCCAGGGCGATAATCGGGAGTTTTTTCTGTTGGCCACTCATTTAATTTGCCTTGTCTTGATAATCTGTCTTGGTTTTGCCAAATGTCAAACGTAATTTTATCTGCTGCGTCAACCTTTTTTCGAAGGTGGCCGGCATGCCGGACAGCCACCACAAAGACAGCGCCATCAAGGGATAGAGAATGATGCCCGCCAAGATTTTCAGAAAAAGCAGCTGCCAGGACGGGATCGTGAATGCCGCGGTCATGGAGATCAGCACAAAATACATGGTCACTCCGGCGATGACCGGACGCCAAACCACATCCAGAATACGGCTCCATCGCACCTGACAAGTCATCACCACCATCATACTGACCACGAAAAACATAACCACTCCGATCAGGGCCCGCGAATAGGCGACCCCTTCTAGGCCAAAATACTGATAGGCGGGATAAATACTCGACAAGGTGACAATCGCCTGTATCCAGAACATATAGGCCGTGTATTTTACATTTCCGCTTATGGTCAGCATGCTGCCGGATATGCCGTACATGGCCGTCAGCATCGCAAAAAAGACCAGCCCTTCGACCAGCGGCACCACCGGCATCCATTTGTCCCCTCCGCCCAAGAAGAGCGGAATGAATTCTTCGGCCACCGCACCAAACCCTAAAGCCACGGGAACGGCGATAAAGGTCATGGCGTTCAACGCCTGAAGATACGCCGCTATTAGCCTTGGATGATTGTCCTTGATTTTGGCGAGCCCCGGCACCAGGGCCCGGGAAAAAGGCTGCTGGACTTCGGAAATCGTCATGAAGGATAATTCGGTTCCCCATTTATAGAACCCCATTTTCACGGGTCCAACAAGGGACGCTAGAATAAACTTGTCCCCTTCCTGGCTGAAATACTGGGCAATGTTACGGATCAGGACCCATTGCGAAAAGCCCCAAATTTCCCGCCATTTTTCAAGGGTAAGACACGGCCTGTAGCTGATGAAGACATAACTTAGCGCCACCGACACCAGGCCTGCCCAGACCGTTCCCAGAACCAGGGCCATATAGGACCGGTAATAAAAGGCCAATCCAATGGTCACCAAGATAGAAAGCAGCTTGGTCAACACATTGAACATGAAATCCCTACCGAAATTCATATCCTTCTGGAATTTTATGATGCCGATATTCTGCAATCCCCTGAGGGCCGTGCCGGCGGCGATAAAGTAGGTAATGACGGCCACACGGGAGTCTTCATAATAGTCGGCAATAAAGGGGGCCACCAAGACAAGCAGGGCCGCAACCGCGCAAGACTGGAACAAACGAATGGTCCAGGCCGTGTTGAAGTGGCTATCTTCCGCCTTGTTGTTCTGGATCAGCGCCATGTTGACGCCAAACTCGAATAGCAGGCTGACCAGCCCCGACACCACAAGCACAATGGCCACCAGCCCGAAATCTTCAGGCATCAGCAGGCGCGCCAGAACGGCGGAACTGACGAAACCCAGCAGCCGAATTCCCCAGCGCATCGCGACATACCAGATTGTGCCTTTCATGATATCTCCGGACAGGGAGGGCGGCGAGGAGTCAGACATGTTTCGATTCAATCGCGTGTTGTGATTAACAGGTCAGGAAAATCGTCGCCAGAACAGAAGTTGTGCCCGGAACGACCCTTAAATTCGCAGCAGAATAACGTCAAACCACCAACAAATCTTTAAGATGTTGGTTTGGCAGGAAAATTTCTTCACTTTCCCCATGTTTTACCTTACCCCGCCTGTTCTTGCCCAAGGCGTTCTTCCCTGAGCCGTTCGCTTTTGCGTTTTTTTTCGCTTTCGGATTTGAGCTGACCGCAAGCGGCGAGAATGTCTTCCCCGCGCGGCGTACGTACCGGCGCCGAAATGCCGGAACCGAACACAATATCGGAAAACCGTTTGATCTGCCTGTCGTCGGAACGTTCAAAATTGCTGCCCGGCCAGGGATTGAAAGGAATGAGATTAACCTTGGCGGGGATCTTGTACTGTTTTAAAAGCCGGACCAGCTTTCGCGCATCATCATCGCTGTCATTGATGCCTTTGAGCATGATATATTCAAAGGTAATGCGCCGTGCATTGCTGGCACCCGGATAATCAGCACAGGCCTGAAGAAGTTCTTCCAGCGGATATTTGTTGTTGATCGGCATGATGCGGCTGCGGGTTTCGTTATCCACCGCATGCAGGGAAATCGCGAGATTGACCCCCAATTCCTGCCCACACCGCGCCATTTCCGGCACCACGCCAGAGGTGGACAGCGTGATGCGCCGCTTGGACAGGCTGATGCCCTGCTCGTCCATGACAATCTGCATGGCTTTTTTGACATTTTCAAAATTATACAGGGGTTCGCCCATGCCCATCAGCACGATATTGGTCAACCGGCGTCCGTCATGGGGCGTCGGCCATTCCCCGAGGTCATCCCGCGCGACCAGCACCTGCATGACGATCTCCGCCGGGGTCAGGTTGCGCACCAGCCGCTGCGTGCCCGTATGGCAGAAACGGCAGGTCAGCGTACAGCCCACCTGGGAAGACACACACAGTGTGCCCCGGTCATCATCAGGAATGAACACCGTCTCTGCCTCATTTCCGTCCGCATAACGCAGCAGCCATTTTCGAGTCCCATCGCGGGAGATAAGCGCTTCAATAATCTCTGGGCGGCCGATTTCATAATGCTCGGCGAGCCTGGCCCTGAGATCCTTGGAGATGTTGGTCATTACGTCAAAATCTTTGGCGCCGTAATGATACATCCAGCTCCAGATCTGCTGGGTACGCATTTTCACCTGTTTTTCCGGCACCCCGATTGTTTTAAGCCGCTCGGCGATTTCCGCCCGGTCAAGACCGACCAGGGTGCGGTTCTGAGCGAAGGCGCCATCTGCCGTCGGCATCCGCGGCGCCACCACCGGTTCTGTTCCAAGAGGTAAAGTTTGCATCATCCCACGTTCCGAATGGATTGTCTTTCATCCCATGCCAAGATCGCCGTCCTGCCGCCCCCGCCATCAGGTCCTAACGGCAGGCTTTTGTAATGGCGTTATGGGCCGCCGTAAAGCCCGAAAGTGAAAAACGGTAACTGGTGGCATTCCCACGGGAACTGGTGGCATGCATCACCAGGCTTAACCCTGCCTTCATGGCCGAGGCCATAGCATTGTCCTGTTTGGCGTCATAGCCCCAGGCACCATCCCCTTGAGTAAACAGCTTGAAGGTCCGGCTTTTGTCCACCACCATACGCACCGTTGAGTTCTTCTGAAAATTATAGCCCACCACAAAATTTAACTCATTGGAAATCTTGCGGCTTGGCTTATGTGAGACAGTGATAAAGGGATTGCCATGACGCAATGAAGCCGGCATTTTGGCCTTGGGCACAGAAATCATGTAACAGACCTTTTCCCCATTATCCTTTTTCAGAATAAAGGCATCCCAGTCCTTGTAACTGCCCAAAAGCTGGCGACTGTCTGCCTGACTGACAGAGGTGATCCCCAGTCCCAGAAATGCCACCAGACATACTGAAAAAACAATACCGAAGATTTTTTTTTGCATCAGCTCCTCTGAAGTTTTACATCAACCCCGCCGTACAGTAGCAAACTGACGAATCACCCTCAAGACCGACTTTTCCGGTAATGCATTTTTCAGACGACACGCCGGATGCTCTGAGAGGGGGCACTCTGCCCTGTAATGTTGCCCTGTTATGTTGCATGATCCCCCGACATGTTCATGATATAGATAAAAAAGACCAAAATGAGATGATTCACTCCGATAGGGTCTAAAGTACAATAGGCCGGCAAAGCAAAATGGATTATGTGTTGCGAGGCCCTATAATTTTTTTTAATAAAGGTCAATATGTTTCACTTGAAACCATATCGGGTTTGTAATGCGAAAAACAGCAGGAGCTGACAGACAATGAAAAAGGTTTATGAAAGCGCCGCCGAAGCCCTGGAGGGGCTTCTGTTTGACGGCATGACGGTGATGGCCGGCGGGTTCGGCCTATGCGGCATTCCGGAAAATCTGATTGCGGCGCTGCGCGACAGCGGCGTGAAGAATATTACGGCCATCTCCAACAATGCTGGGGTGGACGGATTTGGTCTTGGCATGCTGCTGAACACCCGTCAGATCAAAAAAATGATCTCCTCCTATGTGGGCGAGAACAAGGAATTCGAGCGCCAGTATCTGGCTGGCGAACTGGAACTGGAATTCAATCCCCAGGGCACACTGGCAGAACGTTGCCGAGCAGGCGGCGCCGGCATTCCGGCCTTCTATACCAAAACCGGGGTTGGCACGCTGGTGGCGGAAGGCAAGGAACACAAGGAGTTTAACGGCGAAACCTATATCATGGAAACGGCGCTGGTGGCGGACCTGTCCATTGTCAAAGCCTGGAAAGGCGACAAGGAAGGCAACCTGATCTATCGCAAAACGGCACGCAATTTCAATCCGATGATGGCAGCAGCCGGCAAGGTCACCGTGGCCGAGGTGGAGGAACTGGTGGAAGTCGGCGAACTGGACCCGGATCAGATCCACACCCCCGGCATCTATGTGCAGCGTATCATTCAGAGCAAAGATCTGGAAAAACGCATCGAACAGCGCACCACCCGTCCCCGCCCCGCAACCACAGGAGAATAAACATGCCCTGGACAAGAGATGACATGGCCGCCCGGGCCGCGAAGGAACTGAAAGACGGTTTTTACGTAAATCTGGGAATCGGCATTCCCACATTGGTGGCCAATTATATTCCTGATGGTGTGGAAGTCACCCTGCAAAGCGAAAATGGCATGCTGGGCATGGGGCCGTTCCCCTATGAAGGCGAAGAGGATCCGGATCTGATCAATGCCGGGAAACAAACCATCACCGAATTGAAAAAAACCAGCTATTTTTCCAGTGCCGAAAGTTTCGCCATGATCCGCGGCGGGCATATCGACATGGCCATTCTTGGCGCCATGCAGGTGGCGGAAAACGGCGATCTCGCCAACTGGATGATTCCCGGCAAGATGGTCAAGGGCATGGGCGGGGCCATGGATCTGGTGGCGGGCGTAAAAAAAGTGGTGGTGGTCATGGACCATACCGCCCGCGATGGCAGCCCCAAATTCCTGCATCGCTGCACCCTGCCGCTGACCGGTACCGGGGTAGTGGACATGCTGATCACCACGCTGGGCGTTTTCACCATTGAGGAAGGCGGCGCCACGTTGATCGAACTGGCCCCCGGCGTCACCGTCGAAGACATCAAAGCCGCCACCGAAGCCGATTTCACCGTGGCCGACAACCTGAAATAAAATAATTCCCAAACAAACACTTGCCCCCGGATTACGATCCGGGGGGAAAAAGAGGTCGGCAACGCACCAGACACAAAAAAACCGGGCAGATTTCTGCCCGGCTTCTATAAAAAGGGAACAACTTTATGCAAAATTCTTTGCTACAAAATCCCAGTTAACCAGAGACCAGAAGGCCTTCAGATAATCCGGGCGGCTGTTGCGGTAATCAATGTAATAGGCATGTTCCCACACGTCACAGGTCAGCAGTGGCGTGACATTCGGGTCACTTGCCGGGGTCTGGGCGTCATCAGTATTCACAATCACCAAAGAGCCGTCGGCTTTTTTCACCAGCCAGGTCCAGCCTGACCCGAAGTTACCAAGCGCCTTGGTGGTGAACTGTTCCTTGAAAGCCTCGAAAGACCCAAACGTCGCATTGATTGCTTCGGCCAGGGCGCCGGTGGGTTCACCACCCCCATTGGGGGACAGGCCGTTCCAATAAAAAGTGTGGTTCCAAACCTGTGCAGCATTATTAAACAGCCCGCCATCGGACGTTCTGATGATTTCCTCCAGGCTTTTGTTCTCATAATCGGTGCCGGCAATTAGCTTGTTCAGATTGGTCACATAGGTGTTGTGATGTTTGCCGTAATGATATTCCAGGGTTTCCTGGGAAATATGCGGCTCCAGCGCATTTTTTTCATAAGGCAATGCCGGAAGTTCAAAAGCCATGTCTTTTTTCTCCATACTTGTCGGTTCAACTTAACATTTTGTATCCCGCCAGACCGCACCACACCAGACCGCACCACACCAGATCGCACCACAAAGGACAGAACGCTCCCCGGTGGAAGCCTGGATTGCGGTTTGGAATACCTTGACCAAATAGGCCGGCCCGGCCTGTCGATGACGGCGAAAAGATCCCACGGACCTATCCCCCCGTGTGACGGCATTGTGAGCGGAAAGACGTTCCGCTCGATTTCAATTATCTCTCATATAGGAAGGCCGTCCCGAGGTGCAAGACATAAAATGGAATTTTTCCAGAAAAGCTTTTAGAGCCTTAATAAGCCCTACAAAAAGATTTCGGCGCTAAAGTCTTCCCTGATCTTCGTTGCGTTCCTTCAACATGGCGACCTGAAGGTTCTTCAGCAATAGCCGGGCTTCCTGCGCCTGTCCGGCCATCTCCCCCTTGAGCATCAGTCCGAGACTGTCAAGAGCCGCTTGGGAGGCGGCTGTAAAACGTCCCTGCGCTTCCAGGTGCCGGCGTAACATCCCGGCCAGATTTGTCACCAACGGCCAGCCCAGCATTGCCGCTTCGCTTTCCACCTTGTAGGTCAGCAAAAGCGCCTCTTCAACGTTCCCTGCACTCAGACAAACCTGCATTTCATCAAGCTGCGCGGCAAGGCGTCTGGGGTAATGTCTGGCCTCGACCTCGACAACTTTGTGGGCCCGGTCCAGCAGGGCCTTCACCCGTGGTGAAAATTTACGATCCCCCATGCAGCATCTCCTCCTGACCGTCATCCATGAACTGGTCAATATTTTTTTGCGTCATCTTATCTTGGGTACGTCTTTCCTGACCATCCCAGCATCCGCGGCGGCGGCGGCGATCCGGCCCCACATAGGTTTCACTGCGAATAAAGTCACGCTTGTGCCACAGGGCACTGATCAATTTCAGCATGATCTGTTCCGGGGACACGGGTTTGGCCAATATTTCCGTTACCCCCTTGTCGCGCGCCTGGATAATATTTTCCTCTTCCGTAAAGGCGGTGCATAATATGATTGGCGTCTCAGAAATTTTCTCATCAGAATGCCGGCGAATCCATTCAATCAGCTTCAGCCCGGCTCGGCTGAACTTCATGCAATCCACAAAAACACAGTCATAGCTGAACTTGCGAAGCGCCTTTTCTCCATCCTCAACGGAATGACACAGCGTCACCTTGCCCACATCAAACGCCAGAAGAATATTCATGATGATTTTGGACAGATACACATCACTGTCCACAATCAAGATTCTGGTTTCCGAAAAATCCGGCTCGATCATTGATCACACTTACGCCTTACTGCAGTTCAGTCAATGTCATACTTGGTAAAAGGTAAACCCTTCATTAACGATGAAAGAGAAAAATAAGGAACGCCGGTTCAGCTCCATCCGGATTATTGCTCGGCCCGGGTTACCACGTAGACCCCGGCCCCCAGCATGGAAAGCAGGGCCAAAAGGATAGCGAAATCCGGGGCCTCAGACAAAAAGATCAGATAAATCGCGCTGAAGCTCATAAACACCACCGCAAGGACCTTGGCCCGTCGGGGGATCACGCGGCGTTCCGTCCAGGCCTTCAAGGGCGGTCCGAAGCGCGGATGTTCATAAAGCCAGTTATGGAAACGCTCCGACCCGTTGGAAAACGCCCAAAGAGCCAAGATCATAAAAACCGTAGTGGGCAGGACCGGCAAAAAAACACCGATCACACCGATCCCAACAAAGATGCCACCCAGAAGATTAAATATCCAGCGTCTGGAATGCTCTATCACAGTGACTGAATCCCACCTTAAAATTAATAATGATTATTATATGCATAAATAGCCCCATGTCCAGTCAGCAAATTTCCCTCTGTTCCGATGTTACCCCGATGTTACCCCAATGTTACATTGTTGGATATTCTCTTTTGTAGCACACTCCAATGCTATAAACCATTTCCTCTGTATTTATGAAAATTCCCTTGCGGTTGCTCTTTCCCCTGCCTTTCCCCTTGCCTCTTTTCTCCCTCCAGGGGCTGTGATATATTTCAAACAATCGTTTGAAATATATAAGGATAAAACCATGGCCATGGATCCGCGTCTTGATGACTGGCATCGGATTATAAAAGAAAAAGACCTGACTGGATTACAACAGCTTCTGCATGAGGACGTGGAATTTAACTCCCCCTTTGTCTGGACCCCTTATCAAGGTCGGAACATCACGCTTGGCATCCTGTCCTCGGTGATCAACGTCTTTGAGAACTTCACCTATCACAGGGAATGGGTGGAAGCCAATGATATGGCGCTGGAATTTTCCGCCACTATCGGGGATAAGTCCCTCAAAGGGGTGGATCTCATTCGCTGGAATGATGACGGCCAGATCATTCATTTCGAGGTGATGATCCGCCCAGGCAACAGTTTGATGTTGCTGGCCCAGATCATGCAAAAACGTCTGGCCGCCGCCGGCCTGCTATAAGCCTCCCGGGATCAGGCTGTCTGTTCTTCTGCATAAATCATATGATAATCCGCCCGGGCATATTCTGAATCTTTCCTGAGCGGCGCCTCCACGAATCCGTGTTTTTTATACAAGGCAATGGCCGGAGGCAGTTTTGTACTGGTCTCCAGATACAGATGCCGTCCGCCCCGCGCCCTATAGCGGTTGATGACATGAAGCAGCAACTTTCCCCCAATACCAAGCCCCCGTGCGGCTGGCTTCACCCCCATCTTGCTAACTTCATAAACCCTCTCCCCCATATATTTCAGCGCCACACAACCGACGGCTTCGCCCCCCATAACCGCAAAGTAAATCTCGCCGCCCCTGGCCAGGATTTCCTCTTCCGGATGTTTCAGATTCCGGATGTCCACCTCTTCCATATAAAAATATTTTTCCAGCCATTCCCGGTTGATCTCAAACCAGGCGTCTTTGTATTTCACATGAAAAGGTACAATATCCACTGCGGGGTCGTTTTTTTGGCCCATTTCTTCCAGAACACGCTGATACAGGGAGCGGGAGTTGAGCCCTTTTTCAAATTCCCTGAGCGCCGTCAGAAGATCCGCTTCACTGGCCTGTCTGAGCTTTTCTATCGCCCGCGTCGCCGCCTGCCATAGCGGCGTGATGTCCTGCACCAGGCGCTGCCCCCTGACACTTAACCTTAAAATACGGCTGCGAGCGTCTTCACCAGTTTCCATTTCCAGAAGATCCAGAGACATCAACTGCTTGACAATCTGGCTGACTGCTGAATGGCTGAGCCCTGACAAATCCGCCATTTCTGCAATGCTCAAAGCGCCCTTACGCGACAAGGCATACACCACAGGGAAATACCGCACCCGAAAATCAAAGCCGCCTTCCGCATAGAGTTTTTCCATATCCGCCGCCATCATTTCATAGACGCGTTTCAGGCGGGTACCCAACCCTAGGTCAAAAAAAAGTTCTTCCGGCATGGCTCTTTAAATAGAATCCTGTTTTTTATATTAACATTAATATAAAGTCTTTTATAATTATATCTTAACTCAACAGCAACAAAAAACAGAAAGGCTTGTCCCGGGATAAATCGGCGCTACACTCACAAGGGCTTCAACTGAAACCCCCAAAACAGTATAAAAAACAACTCACAAACAGACCCGATATATCAGAAGAATCGCCCATGGCATTTCCATCGCCCCCTTCCCATCCGCAACAATTCCGAAAGCTACTGATTGTCCATAACCCCCGATCCGGACGCCGGAACCATCACAAATTCCGACAGGTGGTGGAACGCTTGCGCGGCCGGGACCTCATGATCCATATACAACAGACCCGTTTCCCCGGTCATGCCCACGACCTGATCCGCAACGCACAGGGCAAGGATTATGATCTGGTTGTTGTTGCGGGGGGTGATGGCACGCTTAATGACGTTCTAAGTGCTCTCCCTCATCTGAATCTTCCCTTTGCGCTCATCCCGCTGGGCACCGCCAATGTGTTTGCCCGGGAAATCGGCCTTGATGGGTCGGTGGATGCCATTGTCGACACCATTTTTTCCGGCCGCTTGCGGCACATGCGTCCCGGCCTGTGCGAAGGGCGTGAGAAACGGTTGTTTGCACTTATGGTTAGTTGCGGCTTGGACAGCCACGTGGTGCACCATGTCAATGGCGGCTTGAAAAAATGGATCGGAGCGGCAGCCTACGGGATAAAGTTCCTGCACTCATTACTGCGCTATCCGAACATGGCGTGCACCGTGACCCTTGACGGACACAGCCATGCCGCGGCGTCGGTCATTGTCTCCAAAGGCCGGTATTATGGGGGCAATTTCCTGCTGGCTCCCAAAGGAGATGTTTTTAGCAATAATTTCCAAGTTGTGATTTTTCTCAGAACCGGACGTCTGGCCGCATTGTCCTATGCCTTTTCCCTGCTGACGGGAAATCTGGCCAAACGCCGGGATGTACTGATCAGGTCAGCGCATGAAATCAGGCTCGACGCAGCAGACCCCCACCCCGTTCAGCTGGACGGGGATCCCGCCGGCTTCCTGCCCGCGACCATTCGTCTTGCCGATGACAGCCTGAGCTGTCTGGTGCCCGAGGGTCTCAAGGACGATGCATGACGTTCCGGCATTTAAAATCATGCATTTAACAAAGATTTAAACGTTGCACGGCATGGTTATCACGATATGATCACACTCGTGGGCAATAGTCGCATGGGTCTAGAGTCAATCTCATTACAATTCACTCTAGGGGAGCAAGGCTCGCTTAAAAGTGGCCGACAACAATCAATCAGGGGAAGAACAACAAGATGTGTGGCATAGTGGGCATTGTAACCCGTCGGGACAGGCGTCCGGACCCGGCCCTTCTGAAAAAGATGATGGACGCGATTTATCATCGCGGCCCCGATGAAGAAGGGCAGTATGTTGACGCGGGCATCGGCCTGGGGCATCGCCGGCTGTCTATTATCGACCTGGCCAGTGGCCAACAGCCCATGACCACTGAAGACAATCAGGCCACTATCGTCTACAACGGGGAAATATATAATTTCCCGGAAATTCGCAGTGAACTGGAGAATCTCGGTTATCAGTTCCGCACCCATTGCGATACCGAAGTCATCCTCAAGGCCTATCATGCGTGGGGGCCGGAAAGCGTGAAACGCCTCAGGGGGATGTTTGCCTATGCGATCCATGATCGCCGGCAGAACCAGCTCTTTCTTGCCCGGGACCGGCTCGGCATTAAACCGTTGTTTTATGCCAATGTGGACGAAGACACTTTGATTTTCGGGTCCGAGCACAAAGCGCTTATGGTGTATCCGGGGCTGAAACGGACATTGCGCCACCAAAGCATCGAAGAATATTTTTCACTGGGATATGTGCCGGACCCCCACAGCATCTATCGCGACATGCACCGGCTGGAACCGGGCTATACCCTGACCATTGACCTGGATACCGGCCGCAAAACCATGGAAAGATACTGGAATGTCCATTTCGAGCCGACCTATCAGGGCGGATTTGATGAGGCGGTTGCAGAACTGCAAAACCGGATCCGTGAAGCCGTGAAAATCCGCATGGTGGCCGATGTGCCGCTCGGGGCCTTCCTGTCCGGCGGTGTGGATTCCAGCGCTGTGGTGGCGAACATGGCTACCCTGGACAGCAATCCGGTCAACACCTGCTCCATCGCGTTTTCCGATCCGCGCTATAACGAAATTGACTATGCCAATCAGGTGGCCCGGCAGTATAAAACCAATCACTGGACCCGGGAAGTGGATCCCAATGACTATTCCTTGGTGGACCGGCTGATGGATGTTTATGACGAACCCTATGCCGACAGTTCGGCCCTGCCCACCTACCGGGTCTGCGAATTGGCCCGGGAACGGGTGACGGTGGCGTTGTCCGGAGACGGTGGGGATGAAAACCTGGCCGGCTATCGCCGTTACTGGCTGCACATGCTGGAAGAACGTCCGCGCCAGATGCTGCCCTATGGCTTTAGGAAGCGGCTGTTCGGCTTTCTGGGGGAAATCTACCCCAAGGCCGACTGGGCGCCGCGGTTTCTGCGCGCAAAAACCACATTCCAGGGGCTGGCCCGCAATTCAGTGGAGGCCTATTTTTACGGGGTGTCCATCTTTAAAAAGGACATGAAAGAAAAACTTTTCAGTTCCCGCTTCAAGAAAGACCTTCAAGGCTATGAAGCTCTTCAGATTTTTGAACGCCACGCCAGAGAGGCCGGCACCTGTGACCCGCTGTCCCTGATCCAGTATTTGGACCTCAAGACCTATCTGGCCGGCGACATCCTAACCAAGGTGGACCGGGCCAGTATGACCCATTCCCTGGAAGTGCGGGTACCGCTTCTGGATCATCTGCTGGTGGAATGGATCGCCACTCTGCCCCCCGGGTTCAAGCTCAAGGGAAATGAAGGCAAATATATCTTCAAAAAAGCCCTGGAAGGACGGCTGTCCAATGACATTCTGTACCGGCGCAAGATGGGTTTTGCCGTGCCACTGGGCCGCTGGTTCCGGGAAGACCTGAAAGAAAAAATCAGCCAGTCCGTACTCAGCGAACGCATGATGGACAGCGGATATTTCGACCCCGCCTATCTCAGACATCTGGTGGAACAGCACCAGTCCGGCCTGCGCGATTACAGCGCACCGCTATGGACCCTGATGATGTTTGACCAGTTCATGGCCCGCTGTTAGGCGGCGAGCATCCGGGAAGGTCATATGAAACTGCTCACCTTCACATCCCTGTATCCCAACAGCCTACAACCCCGTCACGGCATCTTTGTCCGCACCCGCATGAGCTGGCTTGACCGGATAGGCGATGTAGAGCGCAAGGTAATTGCACCGGTGCCCTGGTTTCCTTTCATGAACCTGTTGCACGGCAGCCGGTTCAGGACCTTAAACCAAATCCCCCGGCACGAAGATCAGGACGGCATTGACGTGTTGCATCCACGTTATCTGACCCTGCCCGGCACCAATCTGGTCAATGTAGCCGACAGTATGGCCCGTGCCGCCCGACCGATGATTGAAGCGCTCTATACCGATGACCAGCTGTTCGACATTCTGGACGGGCAGTATCTTTATCCGGACGGGGTGGCCGCCGCCCGCCTGGCCCGGCATTTCAACAGGCCGCTTGTGCTCACCGCCCGAGGCAGTGATGTCAATTACTGGATGCAGCAGCCCCGCCCCCGCGCCGCCATTCTGGAAGCGCTTGAGGCCGCCGCCGCCGTCATCTGTGTAAGCCAGTCCTTAAAACAGACTCTTCTCAGCCATGGCCTAACGGACACCAAATTGACGGTAGTGCCCAACGGCGTGGATCAGACCCTGTTTCATTCCCGCCAGCCCTCCCCGCCTCAACAGCCGGGATATCTGCTCTGTGTTGGCAATCTGGTGCCGCTGAAAGGACAGGATCTGATCCTTGAGGCCCTGACAATGGTGCCGGACTGGCGTCTGGTGCTGATTGGCCAGGGACCGGACCGGAAAAAACTGCGCCGCCTCGTCCGCGAATTGGGGCTAGAAAAACGGGTTGTTTTTATTGAGCATGTCCATCAGTCGGACCTGGCCCGATATTATGCCCACGCGGCCGCCACGATCCTGATGTCCGTCATGGAAGGCATGCCCAATGTGATGCTGGAAAGCCTGGCCTGCGGTACCCCCGTCATAGCCACCGCCGTCGGCGGCATTCCCGAAGTCATTACCCCCGAAAACGGTATTCTTCTGAAAGACCGCAACAGCGCGACTCTGGCCCAAGCGATACAGGAACTGAAACTGAGGCAATGGGACCGCAAACACATCGAAATGGAGATGGCGGCTTATGACTGGTCCCATGTGGCCCGGCGACAATATGACCTCTACCGGCAGGTGTTGGCGGCATCCCGCTCACTGGAAACGTAACCTTTTTCACATATCCCCCTAGCCAGGACCCTTCCAGCTCTCTATATAGAGCCCAGAAAACGAGAGAACGTAGAACACGCGTACCCATATTCATAACCGGAACAGAATAATGGAATATATTCAAGTCATTGGCGGACTTTTTCTTTTGGTTTACGGGGGCGACTGGCTGGTCAACGGCTCTGTGTGCCTGGCCCAGAAACTCGGCGTTGGAAAAATTGTCATCGGCCTGACCGTCGTGGCGTTCGGCACCTCTGCACCGGAACTAGTGGTCGGCGTTGATGCCGCCTTGTCCGGAGCCCCTACGCTGGCGCTCGGCAATGTGGTAGGCAGCAACATCGCCAATATTCTTCTGGTGATCGGGGTTCCGGCCCTGTTTTATCCGTTCAGCTGTTACAATAAAGAAGTCCGGCACAATTACCTGATCATGCTGGTCAGCACCGCCTTCTTCATCCTTCTGGCCCTGACGGCCCCGCTGGCCTTCTGGCAAGGTGGCTTGTTGCTGATCCTGTTGTTTGCCTATCTTTATCATTCCTATCGTCGGGCCCGCAAACAGCGCGGGCTGGCCTTGCACGCGTTGGAAGATGTGGGAGGCGGACAACCCGCTAAAGAGATGAAAACCTTCCAGGCCACGCTGTATATTCTGGGCGGCATCATCGGCCTGCTGGCCGGGGCTCATATTCTGGTGATGGGAGCCGTCACCATCGCCCAAAATTTCGGAATCTCGGAAGCGGTGATCGGCCTGACCATCATTGCGGTCGGCACCTCCCTGCCCGAGCTTATGACCTCGATCATGGCCGCCAAACATCAACATGGGGACGTGGCCGTGGGCAACGTCCTGGGCAGTAATCTTTTTAACCTGCACGCCATTATGGGGGCAACGGCTCTCACGGCGCCGATCCCCGTACCGGCGGAATTTTTCCGGGTCGATCTGTGGGTCATGGCTGCCGCGGCGCTCATTCTGCTGCCCTACACGATGAAAAAAATATCCCTGAATCGGCTTGGCGGCAGCCTGCTGAGCGTTGGCTATATCGGCTATCTCGCCTATCTCGGGCTACAGCTATAGAGTGACTCTCAGTGAAAGATCATGCGACAGAACCATTTGACCCGGAAAACAGAACACTGTAGTAAGGCTGTTTGATCCGGCCCTTATAGTGCGGATTGTCGCTTCGGATGCAGAACAGGCAGAAAATATATGAAACCAAGCAATCTGGTCAAACCCAGCAATCTAGCCCCTTTAAAGTTTGCCGATGCAGAAAAGGCCATGCGGCATGTGTTTGTGCGGGACCTGATCATAGACGGGTATATCGGCATTTATGATCATGAAAAACAGGCCCCCCAGAAACTCTGCATCAATGTGGACCTGTCTGTGCGGGAAAACGCCCATCCACTTAACGACGACATCAACAATGTGCTGTGTTATGAAAAAATCGTCCGCAACATCCAGACTATTGTGGGCGCCGGCCATATTCATCTGGTGGAGACCCTGGCGGAACAGATTGCCGATATGAGTTTACAGGACAGCCGGGTTGTCAAGGTACGCGTCAGGGTTGAAAAACTCGAAGCTATCCCAAACACCACTAGCGTTGGCGTGGAAATAGAACGCGCCCGCCGCATGTCATAAAAGCGTCACATTTCAAGACCTTATTTAAAATAATCTGTCGGGCGATATAGATTCGTTCCCCCAAAGTTGTGCACAGCGGAAAAAAGCGGGCTTTGAGCAGACCCTTCGTATTATTTTTTTCTAATTTAATATTCTTCATTGTGGCCTTGACATTATTTTTTTTGTTATAAATCAATAAGTTATTCCATTTGCCTAAAAAATAGGCAATTCGATAAAACCTCAAGGTTCCTGCCGGATTATTCGAGATGTCAAAAAGTTATACACTCACTTATCCACAACTTTCGTGGATAGTTTTTCGCCCGACTCTGGCATTGGTATGTTAGCTCTTGATTCAGAAGGGTTTTTATCATCTGATCACAATAATCATTCTGAATAAAGGTGAAACAAGGTATACAGGATCCTGTTGTCCCCATCGTCAATGCAATTATATGACAGGATAACAGCAAAAGGAACTCTGGAACCACACTGGACTCAGGTATTGGACTCAGCCTCATGAATAAAGGCGTCGAGATCATTAAATCTTATCTCAGGACCCTGCCGGGCAAACCCGGCGTGTACCGGATGCTGGATGACAAGGAAAACGTCCTGTATGTGGGCAAAGCCAAGAGCTTGAAGAATCGCGTCGCCAGTTACACCAATCTCAGGGGACTGAGTTACCGCATTGCCCGCATGGTCAGTCAGACCCGTAGCATGGAATTCGTCACCACCCACACGGAAGTGGAGGCCTTGTTGCTGGAAGCGAATATGATCAAGCGCTTCAAGCCGCCCTATAACATCCTGCTTAGGGATGATAAATCCTTTCCCTATATCCTGATTGATACCTCTCACCCTTCCCCGCGGGTGCGCAAACATCGTGGTGCCAAAACAATCGAGGGGCACTATTTCGGCCCGTTCGCCTCTACCAGCGCCGTGAATCACAGCCTGCACATTCTCCAGAAGGCATTTCTGCTCAGAACCTGTTCCGACAGCGTGTTTAACAGCCGCACCCGGCCCTGTCTCTTGTATCAAATCAAACGCTGTGCCGGCCCCTGCGTGGACAAGGTCAGTCCCGAAGAATATGCTTCCCTGGTACAGGCGGCCCATGATTTTCTGAGTGGCAAAAGCCAGGCCATCAAGGATGACCTGACTGCGAAAATGATGGCGGCCAGCGACCGGCTGGATTATGAACAGGCCGCCATATACCGCGACCGCCTCAAGGCGCTGGCCGCGGTACAGGCCCGCCAGGATATTAATCAGGGCCAGGTGGACAACGCAGACATTATTGCCGCTTTCCAAACCGGCGGCAGCACCTGCATCCAGGTTTTTTTCTTTCGTTCCGGTCAGAACTGGGGCAACAAGGCCTATTTCCCGCGGCATGACAAGGATCAGCCCCTAAGCGAGATTGTACCGGCATTCCTGTCCCAGTTTTATGACAACAAACCCCCGCCCAAACAAATTCTGGTCAATTGTCACATGAGTCAGAAAGATCTGCTGGAAGAGGCCCTGTCGCTCAAGGCCGGACATAAGGTCAAGCTCACCTTCCCGCAACGCGGCGACAAATTCCGGCTGGTTGCCCTGGTCGAACAGAATGCCCGTGATGCGCTGCACCGCCGGCTTGCCGAAATGTCCAGTCAGCAAAAGCTGCTGCGCGGTGTTGCCGATCTGTTTGATCTGGACGCCCCCCCGCGGCGTATCGAGGTTTACGATAACAGCCATATTTCCGGCACCAATGCCCTTGGGGCCATGATTGTTGCTGGCCCGGAAGGATTTGACAAAAACGCCTACCGCAAATTTTCCATCAAATCCGAAAACCTAAGTCCCGGTGACGATTTCGGCATGATGCGCGAGGTGCTGACCCGCAGGTTCAGCCGTCAACTCAGGGAGAACCCGGACCGTGATCAGAAAAGCTGGCCGGACCTGTTAATCATTGACGGGGGCAAGGGACAGCTCTCCGCCGCCCTGGCCACACTGGCCGATTTGGGACTTGAGGACATTCCGGTGGTTTCCATCGCCAAAGGGCCAGACCGGAATGCCGGAAGGGAGGATTTTTATCTACCCGGCAAAGAACCGTTCAAACTGCCGCCCAATGATCCGGTGCTGTATTTCCTGCAACGCCTCAGGGACGAAGCCCACCGCTTTGCCATCGGCAGCCACCGTCAGCAACGCGCTAAAAATATGAAAAAATCCCTGCTGGATGGACTGGCAGGCGTCGGCCCGCGGCGTAAAAAAGCGCTTCTGATGCATTTCGGGTCAGCCAAGGCCGTTGCCAATGCCGGCCTTCAGGACCTGGAAAAGGTGGACGGAATCAGTTCCACACTGGCCCGCAGCATTTACAATTATTTTCATGAAAATGACTGAATAATCTGCCAGGGGACAAAGGCTTGGGGCAAATCTTTTGCAAAGCCTATTGGCAGGCCGAATGACATGCCGTATATAGCAAAAGATACAAGGAAAATAACCCGATTATGCTATTTAATCTGCCAAATATTCTCACGCTTGCCCGCATACTGCTGATCCCACTGCTGGTGGGCTCTTTCTATATCGACGGGCACACAGGCAACTGGGTCGGTTTTGCCATTTTCACCCTTGCCGGAGTGACAGACTTTTTTGACGGTTATCTGGCCCGGCGGTATCAGCAGAATTCCAAACTTGGCGCCTTTATGGACCCGGTGGCGGACAAGCTGCTGATTGCGGCCGCCCTGATGATGATGGTCGCCGTGGAACGTATTTCGGGATATTCCGTACTCGCGGCCGTGGTCATTCTGTGCCGGGAGTTTCTGGTTTCCGGGCTCAGGGAATTTCTGGCGGAACTGAAAGTCAGCGTGCCGGTGACCAAGCTCGCCAAATGGAAAACCACCATCCAGATTTTCGCCCTTGGTTTTCTGCTGGTGGGTGACGCCGCCCCGGCAGCAATCCCTGCCATCGTCATTGGGGATACCTGTTTGTGGCTGGCGGCGATTCTTACCCTGTATACGGGCTATGATTATCTGCGCGCCGGTCTGAAACACATGACGTAAGGAAACCTTATGCGACTGTTGTATTTTGCCAGAATTAAAGAACAAATCGGCCAGTCGGAGGAGGACCTGCCATTGCCGGCAAATGTCAGAACCGTCGCTGATCTCCTGGATTACCTGCGCAGCCGGGGGGAGCATTACCGCCGGGCTCTGGCGGATGAAAGCCGTATTCGCCTGGCCGTCAATCAGGTTTATGTCACGCCGGATCATGAGATAAACGAGGCGGACGAAGTGGCCATCTTTCCTCCTATGACCGGAGGCTGAATCATGAAAGTCGCCGTACAAGCCGAAGACTTCCGCCTTGAAGACGAAATCGCCCATCTGCGCGGGACACGGACGGACTTGGGGGCGCTGGTGACCTTTACCGGACTGGTACGGGACTTTCACGGGGAGCGCAAAATTCACCGCATGACGCTGGAACATTTCCCCGGCATGGCGGAAAGGCAGTTGACAGAACTCGCCCACACGGCCATGAGACGCTGGGATCTCCAGGATGTCACCCTCATTCACCGATACGGTTCCCTGGACGCCGGGGAACAAATTGTGTTGGTGATTACCGCCGCAGCTCACCGGCAAGCGGCGTTCGAGGCCGCCCAATTCCTGATGGACTGGCTGAAGACCGATGCGCCCTTCTGGAAAAAGGAATATTCCGATCACGGTACAGAATGGGTAGAAAGCCGGGAAGAAGATACCAAAGCCCGCGAAAAATGGCTGAAAAACCCGTAACCCCCAAAAAAAGCCCTGTAAAACTGTCGGATTTTTTTACAGTTTTGAAACAACCCGACTTCCCCAAATACCTAATCCCCTGATTCGAAACAACTATGCCCTTATGGCATATTATTTGCTTGTAAATACGGGCATACACTAGAAAAGGGGACTGCAAAATGAAAACATTAATGACATCTATCGCCATTGTGGCAGCGTCCAGTGTTGCCGCCGTTGCCGGAGAAATTGTCAGGGTGCCTGAACCCGGAACATTTGGCATGTTTGCCGCGGCCATCGCCGCCGCCGTCATTGGCGCACGCCTGTTGAAATAAAAATCGAGTTTTGTGAGGACACCTGTGAGCGGGACAGAATATTCCCGCTCAGTGTTTTTTGTCCGACGGTTATCCAGACCTGGAACAGGATCCTGTTTCAGGGTATTCTGGTGGCATAGTGTTCAGGACAAGGAATGGTATGCCCCACATGCCACCATGTCCCATATGCCACAAGGAAACGATCAGGCATTATGTGAAAACCGGTGATGGCTGACCTCTTGCATATCGAAAATCTAGGGCATATCGAAAACCTGGAACAGTTTCTGGCCGCCAGTTTTTTTGTTCTGCTGGCCCTTGCAGCGTTTTTGGAAAGTCTGATCCCCCTGCGCAAGAATGCCCTGCCCTTGCGGCAGCGCTGGCTGGGGAATTTCTCTCTCATGTTGCTGAACACCGCCATATTCCGCGGGCTTCTGCCCATGAGCGCCTTTGTTTTCGCCTTATATGTTCAGGAACACCATTGGGGGCTTTTCTCTGCCTTTCCCCTGTCGCCCTGGCTGAGCATTCTCATAACGGTCCTGCTGCATGATTTTGTCAAATATGCGCAGCACGTGCTGTTTCATCATGTCAGGGCGTGCTGGCGGTTTCATCTGGTCCACCATACGGACCAGGATTATGATTTCACTACCGGGTTGCGGTTTCACCCCCTCGAGGCGCTGGTGACCACGGCCAGCACTTTTCTTGTCATTCTAGTCTTGGGACCGCCGGCGCTGGCGGTGATTGTTTTTGAATTCCTGACCATGTTCATCAATTTTTTAAGCCACACCAATATCCGGCTGAATGACCGCCTGGAACGGATATTGCGATTTGTCATTGTCACACCGAACATGCACCGGATCCACCATTCCGCCTGGGAGCCCGAAACCAACAGCAATTATGCCGTGATTTTTTCCTTCTGGGACAAGATATTCGGAACCTATACCGCGCAGGCCCGGGAGGATCAAAAAGATATGATGGTCGGTCTTTATGAATATCGGGACCTCCAGGACCAGAATTTTTTCCGTATGCTGCTTCAACCTTTTCTGAAATTAAAACCCCGGCTTGAATTAAAACCTCAGTTTGGCGATGCGACGAAAAAAGCCACCAGACCTTCCTCCCTACCGGACACCACCCCGGATCTGCCCTGAACCCAGGCCCTGAACCCAGGCAAAGTTTATTCGTCCCGCCCGTCAGTTTTTACAATTGTTCATTTTTTACAATTTTATAGTGGATTTCAAAAATACAACCCTTAATATTATCTTTTGGGGAAACTTTCTATTTTCACATGGTTTTGATGAGAATGAATTCACTCTAGTCATAATTCACTCTAGAAAATTTACCGCATATATTACCTGCCCGTAGGGCGGGGAGCCACTTCCGGATTGGCGGCAATATTCTGCTGATTGTACCGGAAGTGGTTTTTATGCCTTTATCTCTGGAGAGGATATTGTAGACTCTGGTTTTTTCAAAACAATATACGGGGATATTCATGAGCACCTCTGTAAAACACCTTCTTGCTTCTGTTTCTCTTGCAAGCTGTCTGTTCCTTGCTGGCTGCGGGCAAAATGACACCACATCGCAAAACTCTTCTACAGACGCCCCGCAGGAAAAACATCAGCTAGAGTGGGTTTCTGCCGAAGCCGAAAAACGGGCGGATATTTACGCGCCCTATACCCTGCAGGCTGACCTGTCCCACCTGAGTGATAATCAGCGTAAAATGATCGGCCTGTTGATTGAGGCGTCCCAGATCATGGACAACCTGTTCTGGTTGCAGGCTTATGGCGATAAAAACAAACTTCTTGATGGCCTGGAAGACGGCAAACTGAAACATTTCATTGAACTGAATTACGGACCGTGGGACCGCCTTGATGGCGACAAGCCGTTTATCAAGGGCGTTAAGGACAAGCCACTCGGCGCCCGGTTTTATCCCGAAGACATGACCAAGGAGGAATTCGAAGCCTTTGAGCATACGGACAAACGGGGGCTTTATTCCCTGGTCCGGCGCGAGGAAGACGGGAGTCTTAAACTTGTCCCCTACCATGATGCCTTTGCCGCCGATCTGCAAAAAGCCGCCGGACTGCTGAGGGAGGCCGCCAAATATGCGGATCACGACAGGTTCAGGGAATATCTGAAGCTCCGGGCGGACGCGCTGGAAACCGATAACTACCAACCCAGCGACATGGCCTGGATGGACATGAAAACCAATCCCATCGAATTGGTTATCGGCGCCATTGAAACCTATGAAGACCAGCTTTATGGCTATCGCGCGGCCTATGAATCCTATGTCCTGATCAAGGATATGGCCTGGAGCGAACGGTTGAGCAAATATGCCGCTTTCCTACCCGAACTGCAAAAAGGGCTTCCCGTGCCTGCGGAATACAAAGCCGAAATGCCGGGCACAGAGTCCGATCTTAATGCCTATGATGTGGTCTATTACGCCGGGCACAGCAATGCAGGCTCCAAAACCATCGCCATCAACCTGCCCAATGATGAAGAGGTGCAGTTGAAAAAAGGCACCCGGCGGCTGCAGCTGAAAAACGCCATGAAGGCCAAATTCGACAAGATCATGTTGCCCATTGCTGATGAGCTGATTGTGCCGGAACAGCGCCAGCACGTCACGTTCCCGGCCTTTTTCGCCAACACTATGTTCCATGAAGTGGCCCATGGCCTGGGCATCAAAAACACTCTGACCGGCAAAGGCACGGTGCGGACGGCCCTGAAAGAAACCGCGTCCGCCCTGGAAGAAGGCAAGGCCGATATTCTGGGTCTGTATATGGTGACCCGCCTTCATGAAAAAGGAGAACTGGAAGACGGCGAACTGATGGATTATTATACCACCTTCCTTGCTGGCATCTTCCGGTCCGTGCGTTTCGGCGCCAGCAGCGCCCACGGCCGGGCCAATATGGTGCGGTTTAATTATTTTAAAGAAATGGGCGCCTTTGAACGCAACCAAGAAGGCCAATACAAAGTCAACTTCGAGAACTTTCAAAAAGCGATGACCAACCTCAGCACGCTGATTTTGACCTTGCAGGGGAACGGCGATTATGAAGGAGCCAAGGCCCTGTTGGCGGAAAAAGGTGTCGTGGGGGATGACCTGGCCGAAGACCTGAACCGCCTGGCCCAGTCCAATATTCCCGTAGATGTCTATTTCATCCAGGGTAAAGATGTCCTCGGGCTACAATAACTTCACCTGATTGCGTCACCTGATGAATGGACAATTCAGCGTTCATTCATCAGGTATTATTTAAGGTGCCGCCAAGGTCAACAAGCAAAACAAATATGAGGAATTCAGAAGCATGAAAAAACTAATTCTTCTTGTCGTGTTGGTTCTGGCGACATCGTTCACCGTCCAGGCGCAAGAAAACGTTTCCCAAAGTGAAGATGCCAAAGTTGGAGATGTGGTTCCCTATAGCGAACAAGAGTATCAGGCACTTGTGACAAGGCTGGGGAAAGAAAATGACTGTATCTTCATTCGCACCATTGAAAGCTGGACAGATATTGACCGGCGACACCTGATCATTTACGCCCCGACCCGGAAGCGTCCTTATCTTGTCAAGGTTTCCCCGTCCACCTTTAACTTGAAATTTGGCCAGGAATTAGGGATCTTCTCCCGTTCTGATGGCCGGCTCTGTCCCTATGGCGGCGATGCCCTGCTGTTTGAAGATGAAAAGCTGTTCATCTACGGCATTGCCAAACTGACCGAAGAACAGGCAAAGCGCCTAATCGCTTACCGGAACCAGGATAAGAAATAGAGTGACTTGTGAGGGATGGCATGCTCATCACAAGTCACTCTAACCTTCTTCTGCCCACAGAAAAGGCGGCCATAGCCGCCTTTGGGGGAAAATTTAAGTCCGTCAGGGTCAATCCAGGCGACCATGCACCAGATCGTCATAATCCTGCATCAGGGTTTTGCACACATCTCCGACGGTGAATTTGTAAGGACCGATCTCGGACAACGGGCTGACTTCCGCCGCCGTACCGGTCAGGAATGCCTGTTCAAAGTCCTTCATTTCCTCCGGCCAGATTTCCCGGACCACGATTTTGAGACCGCGTTTTTCCGCAAGCTCCATCACCGCCCGCCGGGTAATGCCGTCCAGAACACATTCCACCGTCGGCGTATGCAGTTCACCATCTCGATAGAAAAAGATATTGGCCCCGGTGGCCTCCGCCACGCGCCCCTTGTAATCCATCATCAGGGCATCGTCATAGCCGTTGGCGGCCGCTGCATCTTTATTGAGAGAGGCAATCATGTAAAGCCCCGCTGCCTTGGCATCATTGGGTGCCGTATAAGGTGCCGGACGACGCCAATGAGCCAGTTCCAGCCTGAGCCCCTTGAGTCGGGCTTCCGGTGAAAAATAAGACGGCCATTCCCAAGCCGCAATGGCCACATGAATTTTACTGCCTTTGGTAGCCACTCCCATCATTTCAGAACCACGCCAGGCCACCGGGCGAATATAGGCATCCACCAGGTTGTTGGCTTTGAGCACTTCTTCAACGGCATTGTCAATTTCTTCCGCTGTATAAGGATTCTCAAATCCCAGAATACGCCCCGAGCGCAAAAGCCGTTCGCTGTGTTCGCGGGCCTTGAAAACCTTGCCGCCATAAGCGCGCTGACCTTCAAATACGGAACTGGCATAATGCAGCGCATGGGTCAAAACATGGAGTTTGGCTTCACGCCAGGGAACCAGCTCCCCGTCAAACCAGATGAATCCATCCCGATCATCGAATGGCAAAACAGACATGACGTCACCTCAAAAAAATAAATTATATCAACCTGTTAATGAGGGGGATAACGATTTATCCAACAACAACCCCGGTAACAATGAACAATTATTTCATAATTCACTTGATATTGGTAACATTATAATTAAAATATGTCAACATGACTGACGTATTTTTTCAGCAGGACCCTCCCATTACCCAGATGGACGATGACCAGGTCTTCCTGAAGGGCATGGAACTGCTGTATTTTGCCTATCGGGACTTCATTAGCTGGCCTGACGATGTTCTGCACCACTATGGTCTGGGTCGGGCCCATCACCGGGTTCTGCATTTTGTCCACCGCAATCCGGGTCTCAGGGTCACGGATCTGTTAAGGTTACTCAATATTACCAAACAGTCCCTGTCCCGGGTACTTAGCACCCTGATCGACAAGGGGTATATTCGCCAAAACATCGGTGAACAGGACCGACGTCAGCGGCTTCTGTATCTTACCGACAAGGGAGAGGACCTGCTGACCAAGATTGCCCGGCATCAAAAGGAACATCTCTTGAAGGCCTGTGCCGCGGCGGGACCGGAAGCGGTGGAAGGTTTCTGGAAAGTTCTCACGGCCCTGCTGAATGAGGAAAACCGTGAGGAAGTTCTCGCCCATGTGAATAAACCATGACCGGTGGCCTCCTCCCTGCCGCGGCAGACTTCCCCTAAAGATCCTGTATTTACGGGAGATTAATCTATTTGCGCGATAAAGGCATTCTGTAATCCGTGGAACTTCTGTCATTACAAGCCATTACGGGATGCCGTTCATGCCAGACTTTTATAAAAAAATTTCCACTCTGGACACGTCTGGACGGGTGTTGTGCGGGATTGTCCTGCTATTACCTTTAGTCAGACTTCTCCTGCATCCCAATACGGGAATAATCTCCAGCATCCCCTTGTATTATTCCCACATCAGTCTGGCGGAAGTCCTTTTTATCATTGCTTTTATCCTGACCAAAAACAGGCAAGCTCCCAACGCCCCCTTATTTCCAGTTGTATTCTGGCTGGGCTTCAGCCTTTGGCTCGCGGTTTCTGTATTCAACTTGTCTGTCGCGCCGTCTTATGAAGCGGCGGCATTCAAAACCACTCAATTCCTCATTCATTTCGCCTTTGCGATCACATTGATAAACTACGTACAGCATGCACCAAAAGCCACAGAGATAATTATTCCATCTGTGATTATTGCTTTACTTTTATTCCTGCCGATATTTTTAGGCACAACCTTTTTGATGGCACGTGACAATGAGCACTTTGACTGGGTTAAGTCTCTTCCCGGTTTCAGCAATGTGCGCCATCTGGATTATATGTTAGGAGCAGGGCTCGCAGCTCTGGGCACGCTTCCTCTGACACACCCCCGAATTCTGAACAGCCTTTTACGGGTAACGGCTTTTGCTGTTCTCATGCTAGCTCTTTGGGTTCTGCTATTTTGGACAGGAGGGCGCGGCTCATCAATCGCCGCGATAGCAAGTCTGGGCATTTGCTTAATATGGCTGCGACCAGAAAGATGGCAAAAACTATTCCAGTTCAATTTATTTATCCTGATCCTGGGCGCAGGGATTTCAGCATTTCTGCCTGTACCTGACACCCCTTCCTACGGCTTGTTGCGTTTTCTGACCAAGGTGACCGAAGTAGAAAACGTTAATGCCTTCACTGCCGGGCGCTTGGTCATATGGCAACAAACCATTGACGTCTGGAAGGATTCCCCTTGGTTGGGCATCGGACCAGGACAAACCAGAAATGTCATTGTTGCGGCAAACAACATTTTCACGCATCCCCATAACGTATTTCTACAGGCTTTCATGGCATGGGGAATACTCGGCGGGCTGCCGTTCTTAGCCATTTTTATAGGAAGTCTGTGGTCAATATGGCAAAGTGACGAGCTCAAAAAATCCACTTCAGCCCACCAAATTTGCGGGTTTGCCATGGCACTTGCTATAGCTGTAAATGCGCTGGTGGACGGCACCCTGTATCACCCATATCCCATATTTTTATTCATTCTCGGGATCAGTGTGGCCCTGAAACCAAGCGTAAAAACTCAATCCGCCAGTTCTTTGGAGCGCTCATAAGCGGCACGTACGGCTTTTTCCAGTAAAACCCCCAGCCCCTCTTTATCATCCATCAGCACATTGAGCGCCGCTTCGGTAGTGCCTTTGGGACTGGTGACATTGATGCGCAGTTGCGTGGCATCTTCCCCCGCCTGATCCAGCAGTGCCCCCGCGCCGCTTACCGTGGCTGCCGCCAGTTTTCCGGCGAGCTCAGGCGACAACCCCACATTTTTCCCGGCTGCCGCCAGCGCCTCCACCAGATGGAAGACATAGGCCGGACCACTACCGGATACGGCCGTGACAGCATCCATCAATGCCTCATCTTCGACCCAGTCCACCTGCCCCACCGCAGACAGCAAAATATGACAGGTGTCCTTTTGATCCGGCGTCACATGAGGATTGGCGCAGCCCACAGTGATGCCCCGGCCAATGGCCGCCGGCGTATTGGGCATGGCCCGGACAATCGCCTTGTCCCGGCCCAGACGGTTTTCGAAATAGGTCAGCGTTTTACCAGCGGCAATGGACAACACTACCGCCTGCGAAAGATTCAACGCTTTTACCCCATCCACGGCTTGATCCATCATCTGGGGTTTGACCGCCAGAATCACAAAAGCAGGCTGTAAGGCAGACGGCAAACGATCGGGCGTTGCCAAAATCTGTTGCGGCCCAAGGTCGGGAAACGCAGCCTGGACCTGGCTTGTGGCCGGGTCCACCACCAGCACTGCCCCGCTGGATAGGCCCTTTTTCAGCCACCCCTGTAACATGGCACCGCCCATTTTGCCGCAGCCAATAAGAAGCAGGGGATTTTCAGGAGTAATCCGGGAAAGATCCGTCATGATGATGCCGTCTCATATGTTCTGTTTTGTCACCCCGAGGATACGGGGGATTATCTGTCGCTTAAGCCTGGCCCACGGTTTCCAACATGGCCGCTTCAAGCGCCTCGCGCGGCCCTTTCCCGGCCCAGAGCACAAACTGAAACACCGGATAATAGCGGTTGCATTCTCCCAGAATAACCTGAGTGACCTGCTCACAGAGATGAGCAACATCTTCCATGTTATGTGACAGAAGCTGGGTATTGCGGAACATGATGGTGCTGTCTTCACTCCAAATGCCAAAATGTCCCATCACCAGTCGTTCATTGACCAGGCTCAGCGTTTCCTGAACCGCCGCTTTTTTGCTATTCGGCACCCGCATATCCAGCATGCCGGCCGCCTGCAGCATATTTTCTTCACTCAGCCAGAAATACCGAATATGGAAATCGCACCAATCGCCGCTCACGGCCACCGTGATTTCTTCATCTCCCGCCCGTTCATAAGGCCATTCATTCTGGGCGATAATCATTTCCAGAATATCCAGCGGATTGCCGCCGCTCGCATCAAAACCGTCTATCGTCAGGGATGTCATTTTTTCTTTTTCTCTAACTGAGAGATTTTCTGTTCCAGTTCTTCCAGGCGCGCTGCAAGCCGTTCATTTTCTTCACGAGCCGTCGCCGCCATTTCCCGCACGACCTCATATTCTTCACGGCTTACAAGATCCATATGGCACAGCATATTTTCCAACCGCTGACGGACAAGATGTTCCACCTCCGTCTTGATGCCGTGAAACGTCCCCGCGGCACTCTGGCCGAGCCGGGCCAGATCATCCAGAATTTTGTTGTCTGTTTGCACCTTAGTATTGGTCCCTGTTGTCATACTTCTTCTTTCTGCACTATGGACAATCATGTCCCTGTTGCCAAGAAGAATCCATTTTCGGACCCTTGACTTCCCTCGAAAGCCGGTCATGATAACGGGCAAATGACTGAAAAACAGCGACATCCGGCTCATTCCCATGATTGAAGTTCTTTTATCCTCTGCCCTTGCCTATCCAGAAATCGACCCTGTTCTGATTGAAATCGGCCCGCTGGCGATTCGCTGGTACAGTCTGGCTTATCTGCTGGGCTGGATTCTTGGCTGGGTCTATCTATTGCGCCTGATCCGTCATCGCGGCGCCCCGTGCTCGGCACAAGACATCAGCGATTATGCCGTCTGGGCAATGGCGGGCACCATTCTCGGGGGGCGGCTGGGATATGTGCTGTTCTACAACCTGTCTTATTATCTTGATCATCCGGAAAAAATCCTGGCCCTTTGGGATGGCGGCATGTCGTTTCACGGCGGTTTTCTGGGGGTGGCGCTGGCCACCTGGATCTTCTGCCGCAAACACCGAATTCCCTTTTTCAGGTTTACCGACCTGGTGGCTTGTGTGGCGCCCATCGGGCTATTGCTGGGCCGGGTGGCCAATTTTATCAATGGCGAGCTTTATGGCCGGGTGACCGATGCCCCTCTCGGTATGGTGTTTCCTAGTGGCGGCCCCCTGCCCAGACATCCGAGCCAGCTTTATGAGGCAGCCCTAGAGGGGCTGGGGCTTCTGATTCTGCTCTGGGCGCTGTATAATTTTACAGCGGCGCGCAAAAAGCCGGGCCTGTTGACCGGGGTTTTTCTGATCGGCTATGCTGCCGCACGCACAATTGTGGAAAATTTTCGGGAGCCGGACGCTCATATCGGTTTCCTATGGGGCACGGAACTTCTGACTATGGGGCAGATGTTGTCCATTCCCATGGTGCTGATCGGGCTGTATCTGGTGTTTCGTCCCCAAAAAGCAATATTATAAACTAGGTTAAAAAACCGTCTTACAGTTTTACAGATGACGGATTTCCGGGTGCTGCATGAACAACCTTAAAGACCATCTGATTAACCTGATCCGGCATCAAGGCCCCATTCCCCTGTCCACCTATATGGCAGAGGCCCTGAGTAACCCGGTTCACGGCTATTACATGAAACAGGACCCCTTCGGCGTGAAGGGGGACTTCACCACAGCGCCGGAAGTCAGCCAGATGTTCGGGGAACTTATCGGCCTGTGGCTGGCCCAAAACTGGATCCAGGCAGGGTCACCAGGCAAAATTCACCTGGTGGAACTGGGCCCGGGGCGGGGCACATTGATGCAGGATGCGCTGCGCGCCATGAAAATCGTGCCCGGCCTGATCGAGGCCATCACTCTGCATCTGGTGGAAATGTCTCCCGTGCTGCGCCAAAAGCAGCAAGAAAGTCTTTCCACATTTATCACACCGGACTGGACCCCGCATTGGCACAACCGACTCAACGATGTGCTGCTGCACGCACAAGACGGCCCGCTTTTTCTGGTCGCCAACGAATTTTTTGACGCTCTACCCATTCGCCAGTATCAAAAGACCGAAACCGGCTGGCATGAACGTCTGGTGGCTGTCGCCCAGCAAAAGGCGGAACTGATACCGGTGCTTTCCCCTCACCCCGTGCAGTATAAAGGACTTATTCCCGAGGCGCTCGACAGGGCGGAAATCGGCGCGGTCGCAGAACTTTGCCCGGCCGGCGAATCCATAATAAGGGATATTGCCGAACATGTGCGCACTTATGGCGGGGTGGCCTTGATCATTGATTATGGGCATATACACCACGGCATCGGGGATACGCTTCAGGCCGTCGCCCATCACGAATATACAGATATTTTTGCCGATCCCGGCAATGCGGACCTCACGGCCCACGTAGATTTTGAGACCCTCCAGGAACGTGCCCGTGAAAGCGGTGCCGCCACTTATGGCCCGGTGCCCCAGGGACAGTTCCTGACCACACTCGGCATAGAAGAACGCGCCCAAGCGTTGCTGAGCAAAGCCACTGAAAAACAGCGGATTGACATCATGATGGCGGTTGAACGCCTGGTCGCGACGGAAGAAATGGGGCACCTTTTCAAGGTGCTGGCTGTTGCCGATCCCGGGCTTCCCGTTCCCCCCGGTTTTGAGGGGGGCTGATAATGGATTTCCTCACCAGTCCGCTATTGCTCCATCCCGCTCTGAAACATGGTTTTTTTACCCGCCAGGGCGGTGTTTCCAGCGGTATTTACGCCAGTTTGAACTGTGGCCCCGGTTCACAAGACGCCCCAAAAAATGTGACAGAAAACCGTCGCCGGGTGTGTGAGGCGCTCGGGGCAGAAGAATTGAGCGGCATATATCAGATCCACAGCGCAACTGTCCGGACCCTAGAGTCTCCCTGGGTCACACCGCCACAGGCGGATGCCCTCGTCACCCGTCGCAAGAATATTGCCATCTCGGTTCTGACGGCGGATTGCTGCCCGGTTCTGCTGGCGGACCCGGAGGCCGGGGTGATCGGCGCCGCCCATGCCGGCTGGAAAGGCGCCCTTGAGGGTATTCTGGAAAATACTGTGCAGGAAATGTGTCGCCTTGGCGCCGCGCGAGAAACCATCCGGGCAGCCATTGGCCCCTGCATTGCCCAGAACGCCTATGAAACCGGGCCGGAATTTTATGCCGCCGTTATGGAACGGGACCCTGCTGCGCATCGTTTTTTCAGGCCCGCCTCCCGCCCGGATCACTCTTTTTTTGATCTGGCCGGTTTTGTCAAACACCGTCTTCAGACCGCCGGCCTTGAGCATATTGATCACCTGGAACGGGATACCTATGGCGAACAGGATCTGTTTTTCAGTTACCGGCGCACCACCCACCGCCGCGAAACGGATTATGGCCGGCAAATTTCCGCGATTATGATATGTTCGTGACATCTCACCGGAAACACCGTTTTTTTCCACACCAAAGGCTTTACAGTTTTATTTCACCCTGCTAGCGTCCGGCGCACTTGCGGCAGAGTCGCTTTTTCATGATTTTGCCAGTATAAAAGTTATAACGATCCAGTATTAAGGTATTGTGTAACATCTATCATGAAATCTCAGGGTCAGGTCCATGAAACACCCCTGCACCATATTGTCGCCTGATCCGCAAACATGAATAGAGAGGTAAACCCCCGATGAAACTTCTGTCCGGAAACAGCAACCTGCCCTTGTCCGAAGCCATTGCCGCCTGTCTGGACATGGAACTGACCAAAGCCGATATCAAACGGTTCAGTGACGAAGAGGTCTGGGTGGAAATCAAGGAAAATGTCCGGGGCGAAGACGTTTTCCTGATTCAACCCACATCCTTTCCCGCCAACGATAACGTGATGGAGCTTCTGGTGTGTATCGACGCCCTGCGCCGGGCCTCCGCCAAACGGATTACCGCCGTGATCCCCTATTTCGGCTATGCCCGACAAGACCGCAAACCGGGGCCCCGCACCCCTATTTCGGCCAAACTGGTGGCGAACCTGATCACCACGGCCGGGGCCGATCGGGTATTGACCATGGATTTGCATGCGGGACAGATCCAGGGTTTTTTTGATATTCCCACCGACAATCTATTTGCTTCACCCGTATTGATTAAGGACATCAAGGATAAATATTCTCTCGAAGACCTGGTTATTGTCTCCCCGGATGTGGGGGGCGTGGTTCGGGCCCGGGCCTATGCCAACCGTCTGGGCGTGCCACTGGCGATTATTGACAAACGCCGGGAAAGAGCCGGGGTTTCCGAGGTGATGAACATCATCGGTGACATCAAGGGACGCAACTGCATTCTGGTCGATGACATCGTCGATTCCGCCGGCACATTGTGCAATGCTGCCAAGGCTCTGAAAGACCAGGGCGCCAAGGCCGTCAGTGCCTATGTGGCACATGGTGTCTTGTCCGGCAAAGCCGTAGAACGGGTCACCAATAGTGAGCTGGAAAGCCTGGTCATTACCGACAGCATTCTGGCAACCGAACGTGTGCGGGCGGCTCACAATATCCATCAGATCAGCATTGCCCCGCTTTTCGCCGAGGCCATCAAACGGATCCACCAGGAATTGTCGGTTTCCGTTCTGTTCAGCTAGACCTTATCCGGAGGGTATTCCCGGCGGCCCGTTCGAATACCCCCGTTCGAATAAAACGTCAGAACGGGCTCCGAAATTACCAAAAAACCGTTGAGTTTTTACCCCTGACACGGTAAAAGCGGCGCATCATGGGCATTGGCACCCCTGGAGGCCAATGCCTGAATACATTTATCAAGGAGATTTAAACCATGGCAAATCCAGTTATCAAAGCTGAATTGCGCGAAAAAGCGGGTAAGGGGTCCTCTCGCGCTCTGCGTCGAGCAGGTCGTATCCCGGCCGTTATCTACGGCAACAAAAAAGAACCGGTCACCATTTCCCTTGACCGTATTGCGCTGGTCAAGGAACTGAATACGGGCGGGTTTCTGAACACCACCTATGATATTGAAGTGGGCGGAAAAAAAGAAATGGTCCTGCCCCGTGACGTACAATTCCACCCGGTGACCGACTGGCCGTTGCATGTGGACTTCCTGCGTCTGGCCGAAGATGCCACCATTGAAGTTATGATTCCGGTACACTTCTTGAATGAAGAGGACTGTCCGGGCCTGCGTGCCGGCGGCGTTCTAAACGTGGTTCGCCACGAAGTCGAGCTCTCCTGTCCGGCCAATGCCATCCCTGAATCTATCGAAATCGACATCGCCAAACTGGAGTTGGGGGAAAGCGTCCATATCAGCCATGTGAAACTTCCCGAAGGTGTCACACCGGTGATTACGGATCGTGACTTCACCATCGCCACCATCGCCGCCCCGAGCGGTCTGAAGAGTGCTGAAGCCGAAGCGGAAAAAGCTGAAGTTGAAGAAGAAGGCGAAACAGAAGAAAATAACGAATAACCCTCAAGGATTGGGACAGGGATATTATGCCTATGTTGTTATTGGTCGGTCTCGGGAATCCGGGCAGCAAATATGACAACAACCGGCATAACATCGGGTTTATGGCGGTGGACACGATTGTCCGCCGCCATAATTTTTCTGCTCCAAAGTCCAAGTTTCAGGCCGAGGTGGCCGAAGGCCGGCTGGGAAATAAAAAGGTTCTGGCCCTCAAACCGCAGACTTTTATGAATCTGTCAGGCCAGTCCGTGGGCGAGGCCATGCGGTTTTTCAAAATCGGCCCGGAAAATGTGATTGTTCTGCATGATGAACTGGATCTTCCCGCCGGCAAGGTGAAATTCAAAACCGGCGGCGGTCATGCCGGTCATAATGGTCTGCGCAGCATCGAGCAGCATATCGGCCGCGATTTTCACCGAATCCGTCTGGGAATCGGCCATCCGGGAGATAAATCCCGGGTAACATCCTATGTGCTCAGCGATTTTTCCAAGGCCGAGCAGGACTGGCTGCATCCCCTGTTGGAAGCCATTGCCGATGCAGCCCCGGCCCTCTCCAATGGCGGGGACGCCTTCATGAATGCCCTTGGCATGATTATGCGACCGCCCCGCAAAAAGACACAACCAAAAACAGATCAACCTTCTTCCGGGCCTGCCCCGGCTTCCGAACAAGAAAAAACACAGGACTAAGACATGGGTTTCAAATGCGGCATTGTCGGGCTCCCCAATGTGGGAAAATCAACACTTTTCAACGCCCTGACCAATACGGCCAGCGCGGCGGCGGCCAATTACCCCTTCTGCACTATTGAACCCAATGTGGGCCTCGTACCGGTGCCCGATCCACGACTTGTCAAGCTTGCCACTATTGCCGGCTCCAAGGAGATCATTCCCACCCAGCTCAGCTTTGTGGACATTGCCGGACTGGTGCGCGGGGCCTCCAAAGGCGAGGGCCTCGGCAACCAGTTCCTTGCCAACATCCGCGAAGTTGATGCCATTGTCCATGTGCTACGTTGTTTTGAGGACGACGATATTACCCATGTAGAAGGCCGCGTTGACCCGCTGGCTGACGCTGAAACCATCGAAACTGAACTGATGCTGGCGGATATGGAAAGCCTTGAAAAACGCAAGGACGGCCTGATCCGCAAGGTCCGCGGCAATGACAAGGAAGCCAAGGCCGTTCTGGAAATAGTCGAACGTGCTCTCGGCACCTTGCAGGAAGGAGAACCCGCCCGGAAAACCCCGGTTGACAGCGATGAAGAGCGCAAGCTCCTGAAGGAACTTCAGTTACTCACCACCAAACCTGTCCTTTATGTCTGCAATGTGGATGAGGACGGGGCGGCCGAAGGTAATGCGCTGACCCGCAAGGTGGAAGAAAAGGCTGCCCGGGAAGGCGCAAAAATGGTTACCATCTGCGCCGCGCTGGAAGCGGAAATCGCGCAACTGGATGATGAAGAGGAACAAAAAGCCTTTCTTGCCGACCTGGGGCTAGGCGAGACGGGGCTGGCCCGGGTAATCCGCGCCGGGTATGAACTTCTGGACCTGATCACCTATTTCACCGTGGGTCCCAAGGAAGCCCGCGCCTGGACCGTCCGCCGCAACACCCCTGCCCCCAAAGCTGCCGGGGTGATCCACACGGATTTTGAAAAGGGGTTCATCCGGGCAGAAACCATTTCCTATGACGATTATATCGCCTGCAACGGCGAAGCCGGCGCCAAGGAAGCCGGCAAGATGCGGCTGGAAGGCAAGGACTATATCGTCCAGGACGGCGACGTCATGCACTTCCGCTTTAACACCTGATCATTCCCCAGTACCAGTATTTTTGGCCAGTATTATTGGCCAGTATCATTGACGGGAGCTATTGTCTGCTGTCATCGGCCTGTCCGTCGCGTTGCAGGGCAGGCATCCGCAAACGCCCACCGGCCAGAACGGTATAGGCCCCAAGCGCCGTCACTGATCCCACCAGCATCATCAGGCTCATGGGCAGAATGTTGCCTGTATGAAAAGCACTGGCCAGCGCCCCGAGACACCCGCCAATCACATATTGGGATGTGCCGAACAAGGCATTTGCCGTGCCTGGCTTTTCCGGAAAATTGGAGATAAAACAGGTCATACAATTGGGCATGATCAGACCGGCCGCCCCCACGCTGCCTACAATCAGTGGCACAACAAAAACAAATTCTGCCCGGCCGGCAAGTGTTAGAAAGGCCAGAGCAACCACTGTCAGAAACTGGCTGCACAGTCCAATACCCAGAATCTGGTGCGGGTCAAGAAATTTCAGCAAAAACGGATTTAAGCGGTTCAAAAGCATAGCCGCAACCATGTTCATGCCGAAATAAACCGGAAACATCCCCTCGGAAACCCCGAAATATTCAATATAGGTATAAGAAGAACTGGTCAGGAAAACAAACATCACCCCAATTGCAAAGGACTGAGTGAGCAGATACCCCATCGCGCTTTTATGCGTTAAAACGCCCCAATAATCCTTAAATACCTGGCGAGGGCTGATCGCGCTCAGCACCTTAATGCGCCGTTCCGGCAGGCGCGGCATCACCACGATCAGAATGAGCAAGGCATAAGCGCCAAGAAAAACAAAAATCCATTCCCAGCCGAAATAAGTCAGAATGACAGCCCCGATGGCCGGCGCCAGCAACGGCGCCACCGCCATGATCAGGCCGATTAGGGCAAAAATGCGCGCGGCTTCCTTGCCATCATAGCGGTCTCTGACAAAAGCCGGCGCAATAACCGTCAAACATCCTCCGCCGAACGCCTGCACGAACCGCAAGACAATAATGGCTTCCGCGTGATGTATCAGCGCAATAGCCAGGCTGATGACCATAAAGATGAAAATGCCGATTTTCCCCACCAGCCGCCGGCCGTAATGGTCCGAAAGCGGGCCACCAAGCAACAAACCAAGTCCCAGTCCCCCCAGATAGGTGCTCAAGGAAGTCTGTAATATGTTGACCGTAGTTCCCAATTCCGTCGCCATAGTGGGCAACGCCGGCAGATAAGCATCCACCGCCAAGGGCGACAAAGCGACCATGCTGGCCAGAAGGACTGCCAACTGGCGCGCCGTTAAATCCATTCTCATAATAAATGCCTGATAAATATATAATTCTTAATTCAGGGTCTTGCCCGTTTGACGGTGGAGGTTACTTTATCCTATTCCCGACAAAATACAAGGAACACGAAAAAGCTGTTGCACGACCCCGGCAGAGAAGGCACAATAAGCCATCTTAAACGATCGTTTTATTTTAGTTTGTCCCGGAGAAAAAGATGGAGTACCTCACCCTGGAAGATTTCAAAGTCGGGGAAAAAAAGGAATTCGGGGATTATCTGATCACCAAGGAAGAAATCATCGAATTTGCCCGCAAATATGATCCCCAGCCCTTTCACCTGGATGAGGAAGCGGCGGCCAAAACTCATTTCGGCGGCCTGATCGCCAGCGGCTGGATGACCTGCTCGGTGATGATGCGGATGTTCTGTGATCATTTCCTGAACCGCTCTGCCAGCGCCGGCTCCCCCGGCGTGGATGAGTTGCGCTGGAAAAAACCCGTATTTGCCGGGGATCGCCTGCGCTGTGTGATAGAAGTTGTTGAGGTAACCCCTTCACGATCCCGCCCCTATCTGGGCACCGTTCGCAGCAAGGTTCTCGTGCTCAATCAGAAGGACGAGGTGGTACTCAGCCTGTATAGCATTGCCATGTTCCTGACCCGGGCCGGACTGGAACAGATGATCGAAAATCAGAAGTAAGTGATCAACCATCGGCCTTCGGGATTATTTCGAGCCTCCCGAAGGCCAGCAGAAAGGCAGGCAATCAGGAAAGGCGCCCGATGCGAAGCTTCAGGGGCCATGAAATGTTTCGAGCCTGCGAAACATTCCCCCAGACCCGGCGCATATCCTCCTCAATCAGAGCAAGTGGTGAGTGTCCCGCCTTTTCCTGATACCTTTGGACGGCGGACCAAGAGGAAAAATATCCCATGAGCTGATCAAACGTCCACCGGGCCCGCATGGCAAAACCGGGAATGTCGGCCTCCTCCTGAAAAGGAAACGGCAGACTGGCATACCCCTCTTCCACCAGGCGCCGTTCCTCTGGCCAGTAAGCCCCGAGAATGTCTTCGTAGAGCCTCAGAATCTCCCGATCCAGTTCCGCAAAAACCCCCAACAGGCCATAACTCCATACTGCGATAACCCCGTCGGGCTTCACGACCCGTTTTACTTCCGCATAAAACGCTTCCAGATCAAACCAGTGCAAAGCCTGCGCCACCGTCACCAGATCCACACTGTCGGAATCAAGACCAGACTGTTCCGCCCGGGCCACCCGAAACTCGATATTGTCCGGGCCCGCGGCATGACGGATCTGTTCTGCGCTGCCATCTGTCGCCATCACCTTTCGGAAATGTTCCGCCAGCCCCCGAGCCGCCTGCCCCGTACCACAACCGCAATCCCAGGCTCTTTCCTTTATTGTCACAAGACCGGCCAGATAGGCAAACAGCTCTGGAGGATAAGCGGGACGATACTGCCGGTAGGCGCCGGACTGACGGGAAAAATGATCCTTGAAGTTCACCACCCTTATTTTCCTTCATAAGATGTCAGGGCGAAAACCGGGCACCCCGCCGCCCGCAACCGATTTGCACCGCCAAGATCCGGCAGATCAATCACAAACACGCTGCCCGCAACCTCGGCACCGCCCTCCCGGACCAACTCCAGCGTCGCCAGCGCAGTGCCCCCTGTGGCAATCAGATCATCCACCAACAACACCCTATCCCCGGGCGAGAGGGCGTCCATATGAATTTCCAACCGATCCGCGCCGTATTCAAGGGTATATTCGCGGGAATAGGTGCGGGCGGGAAGTTTGCCGCCCTTGCGCACCGGGACAAACCCAAGCCCCAGATGATCCGCAATGGCCCCGCCCAGAATAAACCCCCGGGCCTCGATCCCCACAACCTTATTGGCGTTATAGCCACGGCAATGAGTAACCAGTTCCTTGACGGCCCGGCGAAAAGCCGCCCCGTCCTTAAACAAGGTGGTCACATCCCGAAACTGTACCCCCTTGACCGGGTGATCAGCAATGGTGCGGATATGGTCTTTCACCCAGCTCATTGTTCCCCGCCTTCCTGCCGGTGACCCAAAACCCGTGCCGTAATCGCCTGCAGACGCGCCATCGCCTCAGGGTCCCGCCTGTCCGGCGCGGTAATCAGCGCCATATCCAGCGCATGGTCACACCCCTTGGCACAAGGATGACGATCCGCGGCCTGCGCCAACAACGGGGCAACAGTCCGGACAAGTTCTTTGCCCTTATCCACATTGCCGGCCAGAACCTTAAGGATATCCTGCACATCCACCGTGCCATGCCCCTCGTGCCAGCTGTCATAATCCGTGACCATGGCCACCGGGCAATAACAGATTTCCGCCTCCCGTGCCAGTTTGGCTTCGGGCATATTGCTCATCCCCACCACATCACACCCCCAGGACCGGTACAGGCGCGATTCGGCCATAGTGGAAAATTGCGGGCCTTCCATCGCCAGATAAGTGCCTCCTCGATGATATGGAATTGAAGCCTTTTTGAGCGCCTGTTCCACAATATCACTTAACGCGCGGCAGGTGGGTTCCGCCACCGAGACGTGAGCCACCATTCCGTCACCAAAAAAACTTTTCTCACGGGCAAAGGTGCGGTCAATATATTGGTCAACAATCACAAAGTCGCCGGGTTTCAGGTCTTCCCGGAACGACCCGACAGCACTGATTGAAAGGATGTCCGTAACCCCCAGACGCTTGAGCGCATCAATATTGGCGCGATAATTAATGTCTGTGGGCGAGAGTCTGTGTCCTCGGCCATGACGCGGTAGAAACACCAGATCCAGACCATCAAGGCGTCCCGTAAGCATCTCATCGGACGGCCTGCCAAACGGGCTTTCCACCCGCTGCCAACAGACGTCTTTCAGCCCATCCAGGTCATACAGACCACTGCCCCCGATAATGCCCAGCCGGGTTTTGTTTAAAAGATCCGTTTCCTTCACCTGTCATTCTCCTTATTGATGTCGTCAGCATACAAAAAGGGCTGCTCAATGGCAGCCCTTTTCTTGAATTTCACAGGAAAGTGAGGCGCTTATTTAAGCTTCCTCTTTAAGGTCTTCGCCTTTCTTGACTCGTGCCCAAACCTGTTTGTTGGCGAAATACAGCAGGATCGTGAGGAAAATCATATACCCAATGACTTTCAGACCCATTTTCTTGCGCTCTTCCAGTTTCGGTTCGGACGCCCAGTAGAGAAAGGTCGCCACATCCTTGGCCATCTGTTCCACCGTGGCTTCCGTGCCGTCAGCATATTCCACCAATCCCTCAGCCAGCGGCGGGGCCATGGCAATCTGATTCCCGGCAAATACCTTATTGTAATACAGGCCCGGCATCAGGACGAAATCTTCCGGAGCATCCTCATAGCCGGTCAACAGCGCAACGATATAATCTTCACCGTAAACACTGTTCCAGGGCATAAACAAGGACAGATGTTCCCGTGCCTTGGCAATCAGTGAGAAATCCGGAGGATAAGCCCCACCATTGGCGGCCCGGGCCGCCTGCTCATTGGGGAACGGCGCCGGGAAATAGTCGGACGGACGACCGGGGCGTGTGAACATCTCACCCTCGTCATTGGGCCCGTCTTCAATTTCATACTCCTTGGCGATGGCCTTGATTTCATCTTCGTTATAGCCCAAGGCGGACAGTTCACGGAAAGCCACCATGTTCAGGCTGTGGCAAGCGGCGCAGACCTCGCGGTAGACTTGGAAGCCGCGCTGCAATGCCGCCTTGTCATAGGTACCAAACACCCCGGCATGCGGCCAGTCATGGCGTTCGATATGCACTTTTTCGCCACCGGCTGCATGGGCTGAGTTCACGCCAAACACAACTGCGGATGCCGCAATAACTGTGAGGCTAATATTTCTGATAGTTTTCAACATATCCTTAGCCTTTCTTCTTGGCCAGCACGGCTTCGGCGATACTGGTCGGCAACGGTTTGGTGGTTTCCGTCCGGCTGATAATCGGCAGCAGGATCAGGAAATAAGCGAAATAGAAAGCCGTCGCAAACTGCGCAAAAGTCAGCACGGTCACTTCAACGCTTCCCACATGCAGCAGCACCTCATCCGGAGACTTGGCGCCCAAGAAGCCAAGAAACAGCCCGTTGATCACAAACAGCCAGAAGAAGAATTTGGTCAACGGCCGGAAGGTGGCAGATCGGACTTTGGAACCGTCCAGCCACGGCAGGGCGAACAAGATCAGGATAGAGGCAAACATGGCCACAACCCCCAGCAGCTTGTCCGGGATAGCCCGCAGAATGGCGTAGAACGGCAGGTAATACCATTCAGGCACAATATGTGCCGGCGTTACCATGGGATCGGCCTCCATATAGTTGTCCGGATGCCCCAAAATATTGGGCATATAGAACACAAAGATTGCAAAGAAAATCACAAAGACCCCGAGCCCAAAGGCATCTTTCGCCACATAATAGGGATAGAACGGCACTTTGTCCTGCGGTCCCTTAGCGTCAATGCCCAGCGGGTTGTTGGATCCCGGAATATGCAAAGCCCAGATATGCAGGATCACCACGCCGGCAATCACAAACGGCAACAGATAATGGAGGCTGAAGAACCGGTTCAGGGTTGGGTTATCCACGGAAAAGCCGCCCCAGAGGAAATACACGATGTCATCGCCAATGACCGGAATAAAGTCAAAGGCACTGAACAGGTTGGTGATCACCGTCGCGCCCCAGAAGCTCATCTGCCCCCACGGCAGCACATAGCCCATAAAGCCCGTGGCCATCATCAGCAGATAAATGATGATGCCCAGGAACCACAGCACTTCGCGCGGCGACTTGTAGGATCCGTAATACATGCCCCGGAGAATGTGGATGTACACCACAATAAAGAACATGGACGCACCGTTGGCATGGATATAACGCAACAGCCAGCCATAGTTCACATCCCGCATGATGTGTTCAACACTGCGAAACGCCATATCCACATGCGGGGTATAATGCATGACCAGCACGATACCGGTAATGATCTGCACCACCAGCATAAAACCGGCAAGAGAGCCAAAATTCCACCAATAGTTCAGATTGCGCGGCGCGGAATATCCGCCGCCCAGCGAACCGTAAATCAGGCCCAGAATCGGCAGGCGTTGTTCAAACCACTTCACGCCCGCGCTTTGGGGCTCGTATTTTTTATCAGCCATAATCCTCTCCTACCCGATTTTTACGGTTGTATCATTGAGGAAGGTATATTCCGGCACCGGCAGGTTTTTCGGTGCGGGACCTTTTCGGATACGTCCGGAAATGTCGTAATGGGACCCGTGACAGGGGCAGAACCACCCGTCGAACTCCCCCATTTGATCCAGCGGCACACACCCCAGATGAGTACATACCCCCACCATAATCAGCCATTCCGGCTTAACAACCCGTTCGGCATCCGGTTGTGGATCCTTCAGTTCCGCCGTGTCATCAGCGCGGGCTTCAGCAATTTCAGCCTGAGTCCGATGACGGATGAATACCGGCTTGCCGCGCCACAGAACCTTGATGGTCTGTCCCTCGGGGATGGCGGAAAGGTCAACTTCGGTTGATGAAAGCGCCAGCACATCGGCGGACGGATTCATCTGATCAATGAGCGGCCAGGTGGCGGCGGCGGCACCTACTGCGCCGGCAGCACCACTGGCAACATAGAGGAAGTTACGGCGTGTAACTTCGCCTGCTTGTTCTTTGTGGTCTTTAGTGGCCATAAAAAAACCCCTCGATGCGAATACGCAGATCAATACTCACGCAAATGACAGTTAAACGGACAGGCCACCGGCATCAATATACCCCTAACAAATACGGCCCTTCCGGCCGCGCCCATCCAAAACATAGTCTGCGAGCACAGGTTTTACTCAGAAAGCCGCCAAGATGCAATGATTTTTCTTTCATGGCGACGCCCGCAACTCTGTGTTAACCTCTTGCGGAAAAAAAAGAGCGGTAAATATCTGGGAATTACGGTAAAAGCGTAGTAAAGAAATTACTGGTTTCCAAGGCTTACAGGCGTATGCAGCATCACTGGCACAAAAAAAAGATACAGCTCACCTACTGGTTCGGGGAATTCCGCCTGTTCAGCAAGTCGTACAAGCTGCACACTTGTAATATAGACTATTTGACCACTCCCCCCTTCGACCCGTCCGGACTTTCCCTGCCCGCCTTATGTGAAACGGAAAATACACCCGGGGTCCTGCTTTATTCATACCCAGTGGGCCATATCGCCGCACGTATTTTCACCTGGGAAAACTATCTCGGCTATTTCATCAAGGATTATCAGCGGTTTTTTGTCAGAATCGATAGCAGTTATGAAGAATATCTGAACAAATTTTCCGCCAAGACCCGTTCCACCTTCCGTCGAAAAATCAGAAAATTCGAAACCGTTTCTGGGGGGATGCTGGACTGGAAAATCTATGCCACGCCTGAGGAAATGGATGCGTTTTATCCGCTGGCCCGCCAGGTGTCCGAAAAATCCTATCAGGAAAAACTGCTGGATGCGGGGTTACCCACCTCAGAAGAGTTCCGGGACGAAATGAAACAGCTGGCGGAGCAAAACCGGGTTCGGGGCTATTTGCTGTTTCATGACGGCCAGCCGGTCAGTTACATGTATTGTCCCATTGAAAACACCTGCATGATCTATGCCTATCTGGGATATGACCCGGACTATGGGCGTTATTCCGTGGGCACAATTTTAATGCTGCTGGTGCTGGAAAACCTGTTTGAAAGCCGGGATGCCGCCATTTTTGATTTCACCGAGGGGCAGTCGGATCATAAAAAACTGTTTGCCACAGATTCCGTAAAATGCGCGAATATCCTGCTGCTGCGCAAATCGGCAGGCGCCCTTTTCTGGATTTACCTGCATTACGGTCTCTGTGGCCTGTCGGAAAACATCGTCCGGGGGCTGGACAAGCTCGGGCTCAAAAACAAACTCAAAAAGTTGATCCGGCGGACGGCCTGAACGCAAACCAAGCATTAGAGTGAATTGTGAATGGGGTGGCCCATTCACAATTCACTCTAAAACAATCCCGGCCCGTCATGGAGAGCGCAAACGACGCAATCCAGTGCATTGGAGCCAGTACATTGAAGAATGGATCGCCACACCCCTTTCCCAAGATATATAGCGCGGGCTCGCGACGACATTCCCCCTTTCACCATCATTGCGAGACGCAAAAACGGCAATAACGGCAAAGCAATCCACGGCGGTTCGGATCAGCTCTTGCGGCGGTAATCTATCCAGTGAGGCATTGGGTCAAGCAGCGGCTGGAAAAGACCTTTCAGATTTTCCGTCGGCAACGTGAAGGCCCGCCAAGGGCGTTTCAGGAGTTCGCGCCCCACCGCCCCTGGCAGGCGGTATTCCCCCCTGGCTTCGTAATGTTTGCCGTCCGCACGGCCCGTGCAATAATCAATACCGGCTTCGACAAAATTCAGCCCTGTCCACATGGCCGCCGGCATAGTGAACCAGAATCGTGGATTACATTCGATGACATAGACTTGGCTGTTACGGGAATCAACACGCATATCAAAATGGGCCACGCCACTGAATTCAAACAATCTGATGATGTCCCGCCCCAGATTTTCGATTTCTTCATTCCTGAGAAAGGACAATGTATCACCCTCATTCCATTTCTGCACCGCCATGGCGATAATCTCTCCCTGATCCGCCAGCAGGCTCAAGTCAATGTCATATCCCGGAATATATTCCTGGATGATTAACGGCGGCTCGCTATAGGGCGCGGGTCCTTCCACATGGTTTTTCAGGCTTTCATAATCCTCTATCTTCACCACCCCATGACTTGATTCACATTCCAGAGGTTTGACAATCAGGGGAAATCCGATTTCCGCCGCGAAGGCTTCAGTCAGATCAGAAGAGCTGGAAATAAGTTTGGTTTTCGGCGTGGCAAGCCCATGAGTCATCAGTATATGGGCAAAACTCCATTTATTATGGATGTTGTTAAGGGTTTCCGCACTGCTGCAAGGGAAACAGCGAATGGCGCCTTTGCCGTCCTTCTCCCCAAAAAAGGAAAGGGTCCGATTGAGAAATGCCGTCGCCCCGATATCCCCGGGAATGATGAGAGAGATATCGTGCTGTTCACAATATTCCCTGATATGGCAGGCATTTTGCTCATCCTGTGCTTTATCCTTACCCCAGGGAAGGTAACTGAATTTATAGGTATGCCGGGAGTATTTCAGGAGATTATCCCGGGCATTGGCCATGACATGGACCTGAGAACACACAGGATAAAGACAATAAAGAACTTTCAGGTTTAACGCTTCGGACCCCGCCAGCAATAAGACGTTCATTGAACTCACCTAATAAGCCACATAACGCGTATTTTATATGCCCGTTCAGGGTACCATGATATGCTAAGCGTTAACAATGCTGTTTATTTTTAGACTGAAATGTAATAGACAAGACTTTCACAAAGGAAACGCCGCCAGTATGCCTGCCCGTCAAAACAATAAATATATAACTGCTTTCAACTACGTCCTTTCCGCCACCCGCCGACATCACCTCAATCCCTTCAGGGCCTTTGCCGATTTTTTTAATTTTGCGGTTTTGAAAAAATTTTCCCCTGTTGAGATTTACAACTTTGACCTCCTCAGCCCCCAATGGACAAAACAAGACCGAAAAGAACTGGTCAGCAAGGAGATCCATTTACGCAACCAGCAAAAAGTGAACCCGGCCGCCTATAGTATTCTGACCGAAGACAAGGTTGTTTTTCATTATTATTGCAGTGCTGCAAGCCTGGCCACACCGCGCCTGCTGGCCGTCGTCAACCGTTTTGGGGCATCCTTTGCTTCTGATCACAGTCCAATTACCTGTTTTGAGGATTTCAGGGCCGCGCTTACGCAAACCGGGACAGGCGTAATCTGTAAACCGGTTTACGGGGCGCACGGCACAGGTATTGTCGGCTTCGACAAAAAAAATGAGGCATATGAGGGGATTCGAAGTGAATTTCCCTCATTGGAAAGTTTTTACAACTATCTGACCACCACAGGCCGACATGAAGAATTCATCATTCAGGAAAAACTCACCGGCCATCAGGAAATTTTAGCTCTGACAGGGAAAAAACAGGTGCAAGGGCTGCGCCTGATCACGGTCATGGACAAGAATAATGAGCCGCGGCTCATTCTGCGCAAAATCAAACTGGCGGGTCGGGACCGTCTGCTGGACAATTTTCAGTTTGGTCAGTCCGGCGCGCTGTTATGCCTGCTTGACGAAAACGGCCAAATTGAAAAAGCGCATGCTTATTGCGCCGAGAAACAGGCCCTCACCTCCATCAGCCATCATCCGGAAACCGGAAAGAGCCTGATCGGTTTTCAGGTCCCCCACTGGAAACAATGTGTGGATCTTGTGCTCAGGGCGCAAAAACATTTCAGGCCCCACAAAACCATTGGCTGGGATGTGGCCATAACGGATGAAGGCCCCCTACTTCTGGAAGGCAACATCTACTGGGATCCCCTCATGCCGATTGAAGGCCCCATGAAAAGCCTGTGCCGAAAATATAGCATAGGTTAATTTTTATATCAGGCCATGTGCTTTAAGTCGGTCCTTGGGCAGGCTAAAGGGGGCCATCGGTGTCCAGACCGCATTGCCCTCGAGAAGGACAGGGCCAGCATCCGTTATCGCAATATCCCAGCCCAGACATTCATGAGGCAGAAAACGCCGCGCCGCCTTTTGCGCCAGGTCAATGATGTCTTGTGGATAGGGAATCCTGAAATCGGCAAACCGCATGCCCGTTTTGGGATGACAATCAATGTCTTCAAGATATCCCACCTGCAAATTCATGCGGCGGACCCGAACCAGTTTTCCCGATTGCAGTTCCAGCTGCGCCAATGAATTTCCGGTTTTTCCGGCATTAAAGGCATCCGCCAGGCCCTCTTCACCAGCCAGTTTGAAAAAACTGAACAGGATCTCGACATCGCCCCCGGCCGTCAAACAGGTGCAGACCCGGACTGTTTGCAACATAGTAAAGCCAGTAAGTTCAGTGATTGCCCGGTGATTACTGAGACGTTCCTGAAAAATCGCCTTTTGAGGCGCTCGGCTCATCAGGTCCAGTTCAAAATCCTCTTTCCGGCATTCCTGGTCCAGTTTTTCCAGAAAACCGAACAGACTATATTTTTCATCCCCATAGACCACATCCCCCTCCGGCGTTTTGTGCAGCAGCTTGATCCCCTGTCCGAGCAGTCCCAGGGATAATTTCACGAGTGTCTCCTGCGGCAATTTCCGGGAAATAAACTCTGACCAGTCTGATTGACTGACCAGAGGCTGGCCGTCTTCGTCCCAACCGCCTTCTATATCATAGACGCCGTAAATTTGCGGGATCGGCAGACCATAATTCCGGCACAGCTGATAAAAAATGCTTTTATCCCCCACCATGCACAAATGAGACCGAGCAATCTTGCGCATATAAAACCGGTCCGCCATTTCCTTGGAAATCGTATTATAATGTGTCCTGAAACTGAAGGACGGGTCCGCAAGACCAAGGAGGTGGATTTCCGCGGGTGAAAACTTGCGGACCAGATAGGCATATAGCCAGTTATATAGGACCTTCAGGGGTCGTGCCCGGTATCGTTGCCACTCATTGCCTACAAACCGGAAAAAATCTCTGCCCTTTGAAATCATACGCATTTTGTGTAACCCCTCCCTTATACAAACCGGCCCCGGATATGGGTCAATATCGCCACACCATGTCGTTCAGTTTATTGTGCAATTTCCGGCCAACCGCATACCATGGCGGCATGGTCAGACAGATATTCTCGGCTTCCTCCTGTGCCCGCCAGCGTTCAGCAGCCGAGGCAAAATCCATGGTTACAAAATCATCCGGGTGACTGTGGATAAAACGGCACAGTTTTTCCAATCGTTGCTGATTCACCCGGTTGCGGGTGAGCTTTTCAAACCGTTCCCCATTCGTTTTAAAATATTCAAACGGATGGGTAAGGATCACCACATTGTCCACCCCGTACCGGCGGGCCTGCCATAAAAGCGCCTTCATTTCCGGCCAGCTGCAACTGGTAATCTGCAAGGTTTTGATATGGGGATTGCCGAACATGCTAAAATCCTGATAGCTGAGCACGGGCAGTTCCATCACCCCTTCGATCTGATGACGCCCTGACATCAGCTGCAATTCCGGTACCTCGGGCCGGAAGACCCCCAGTCCAATGCTGGAAGACAAAGGAATACCCAGTTCCGCCATCACCCGGTATACGGTTCGATCCACATGCAGGCTGCCCGTGCGTAAGGCGAGTGGTTTTTTGCCGGTCCAGCGTTCAAAGACCCTGACACAAAGGTCAAAAATTCTCTTCAGTTCCCCGGTCTCACGGCCGGCACAGGAATCATTTTGGGAAAATGTGCCAATGCTCGGATTCTTATTGAAATGCAGCCAACAAGGATGCACATGAAGCTGCACATCCTGCCCTGCGGCCTGAATACGCCGCACATATCCTTGCATCGGCTCATCGCCGAAATAAAAATAATTGGCACATTCCACAAAGAAAGTTGATTTGGTCTGGTATTTCTGAAAAAGGTCAAGAAGAAACCCCAAGCCTTCTTCCCGCCCCGCCACGGCCCCGCTCACCATAGGGTCAGAGACCGGCAGGCAATCGGGACTGTCAAAAGCCCCGGCTATGCTGAATTCCGTATCAATGGTGATGCTGACTTCTGTCGCCAAGGACATATCACCTTAAAATTATTGCTCCACCCTTTCTACTCAACTATCTTCCTCACAAGGTACTCAACATAGATTTACCTAGGATATACTTATTTTGACGTAGTGAAAAGTATGCAAATTGCTTTATATCAACCGGATATTCCCCCCAATACCGGCACCATGATCCGCATGGCCGCCTGTCTTGGAGTCCCCGTGCACATCATCGAACCCTGCGGTTTTCCGTTCGGGGAGAAAAGTTTTCGCCGCGCGGGCATGGATTACGTAGATCAAAGCACGGTGATCCGTCATAAAAGCTGGCAGGATTTTCAGAACAACCGGCCCCGGGGGCGACTTGTTCTGCTGACAACCCGAAGCCGCACCCCCTATACGGAAATTCAGTATGAGCCCACGGATATCCTGCTTCTGGGCCGGGAGAGCGCCGGTGTGCCGGAAGAGGTTCACAACGTCGCGGACCAACGGGTGCTCATCCCCATGAAACCAGGAACAAGATCATTGAATGTGGCGGTCTCCGCCGCTATGGTGCTGGGTGAAGCCCTGCGGCAAACAGGGCAGTTCCCAGCCTGAAGTATTACTGTCAGATGTATTACAGCCTGATGTATTAGCTGAACGAAAGAGAATAAGCATATGGCTCTTCTGGACGATCCGATTACCCATGAAAGACAACAAAAAGCCAAAGCCTGGTTTGAAACGCTCAGAGACCAGATTTGCGCCGCCTTTGAAAAGCTGGAAGATGAGCTCTCCGGCCCCCTCGCCGAGCGCGCGCCAGGCCGTTTCGAACGCAAGACCTGGCATCGGGAAAATGATCCCGATAAAGGGACCGGGGTAATGTCCATCATGAAAGGCCGGGTTTTTGAAAAAGTGGGCGTGAATGTGTCCACCGTCCACGGGGAGTTTACCCCCGAATTCGCCAGTTCCATGCCCGGTGCTGACAAGGACCCCCGTTTTTGGGCCAGCGGCATCTCGCTTGTCGCCCATATGCATAATCCGTTAGTCCCTGCCGTGCATATGAATACCCGGCACATCATTACCACAAAAAGCTGGTTTGGCGGTGGGGCGGACCTGAACGCCGCCCATCCCGACCCGCGGGATACCGCCGACTTCCATGCGGCCCTAAAGGCGGCCTGCGACCGGCACAACCCCGAATATTATCCCAAATACAAAGAATGGTGTGATGAATATTTCTTCATCCACCACCGTAACAAAGCACGCGGTGAAGGCGGCATTTTTTATGATCAGCTGAATTCCGGCGACTGGGACGCGGATTTCGCCTTTACCCAGGATGTGGGCAAGGCTTTTCTGAATATCTATCCCGAACTGGTGCGGCGCCATATGAATCAGGATTGGACGCCAGAGCAACGCGAGGCGCTGCTGGTCTATCGCGGCCATTATGCAGAATTCAATCTGGTTTACGACCGGGGCACCACCTTCGGCTTGAAAACCGGTGGCAATGTGGAAGCCATCCTCATGTCCCTGCCGCCCGAAGCCAAATGGCCCTGAACCATAGTCCAGTACTGTGGATGGCGCCGCTTCCGTTCGTCATGACGGTGAAGCTGTGCCGTCATCTCCCATATTTTGGGTTTCATTCAGGAGAGCCTGCGCTATCGCCCCCCCGGATGGGGGTGTGGCGATCCATAAGGTTTCATGACCCCGCCATTTCCAACAGGTCAGCCTTGTTTAGGGAAAAGTCGCTCTCAATCCATTTTTGCTCAAGGTTTTTGAGAAGCCGGCCCAGTTCCGGTCCCCTCTCCATGCCGCCCGCCACCAGATCCCGCCCCCGGAGGGGGAATACCGGAATTTCCCAATTTTCCACGACCTGAAGCGTTTTCTTCAAACGGCGCTGATCCGTTCCATTGAGAATGAGATGATAGATCACAACGGTTTTACCGACCTCATAAACCGCTCGCCTCAGTGCCGGTTCTGACAACTCAGGCGTGATGTCAGGACGGGGATGAGCCATATCCTCCAACAGCCCGGTCTCGCGGCTTGAAAGACGCAAATGATGACCCGCCAGACGCGCCTGTTTCGGGTCCTGGGGCAAAAGCGCACACAACCGTCCCAACACATCCCTCCGGCCCGCCATATGCTCATGCCGAATATAAATCAGAAACCGCTCCAGTTCCGAAAACTGCGGCAGGATTTTTTCAAGAATACCGTGTTTCGCCATGATCGGCACAATCCATTCGGCCGCCGGATAAGACAACAGCTTTTTCATTTCCTGCGCCAGACGCTCCCCGGACAACCGGCAGATCATGTCCCGTTTCATAACGCAGGCCTCTACCCCCGCCTGATCCAGCCGGGCTTCCCCGAACTGGGCACCGAAGCGAAAAAACCGCAATATCCGAAGGGCATCTTCTTCGATCCGTTCTTGCGGATTGCCAATGAAGCGCACATGACGGGCCTCCAGATCCGGCCAGCCATTGCAGGGATCATAAAGCGTACCATCCGGGTCCATATAAAAGGCATTGACCGTAAAATCCCGCCGCCGGGCGTCTTCAACCCAGTCATCGGTCAAAGCAATTGTCGCATGACGCCCGTGTGTTTCCACATCCTTGCGCAGGGTCGTGATCTCGAAGGGCTGCCCCTCAATGACCGCGGTAATGGTACCATGTTTCAACCCCGTGGGCACCACCTTGACCCCGGCGGCTTCCAAACGTGACATGCTTTCTTCCGGAGCAAGAGCGCAAGCCATATCAATATCGCCGATCTTATGCCCCATGAGGGCGTCCCGAACACACCCTCCTACAAGACGGGCATTTCTGCCATCCCTGTTAAGAAGAGAAAAAATCCTGTTCAACGCCGGTGTTCTGGCCCACGCCATTTCGCCCGCCGGCAAATGTTTAAAAGGCTGCATCAGCCCAGCTCCTTCAACAAACGGCTGAACCGCACCAACATGGCCGCCGTCGCCCCCCAGATATGGTAACGCTCATGGGGGAAAACATAATAATATCGCTGCTCCCCTTTCCAGACCCGGCTTTCGATAACATGATTCTTTTCGTCCAGAATATAGTCCAGCGGCACTTCAAAAACATCATCCACCTCATTGGGATCCGGTTTCAGGCAGAAATCCGGGGAAACGAATCCTACCACGGGGCTTACGGCAAAGCCGGTCACCGTTTCATAATCCTCCATCGCACCGATTGCCTCAACATAGTCCCCCGTTAAGCCGATTTCCTCTTCCGCCTCTCTGAGTGCGGTAGCAAGAGCGTGATCATCCCCGGGATCACACCGCCCGCCCGGAAAAGCCACCTGTCCGGAATGGGTTTTCAGCGCCGCCGCCCGTTTAGTGAGCAAAACGGTCAGCCCTTCCCTGCGCTCCACAATCGGCATCAGTACGGCGGCGGGCCGCAAGGGCAGATCACGACGGGGCAATGTGTTATGGGGACGGTAAACATCATGATCCCCAAGGGCTGGCCGGGACCAGGCACGCTTGTCCGCCGGCCGAAGCGCCCGCCACATGTCCGGATCATGCAACCGGAAAATTTCTGTAATGGTTTGCTTCATTCCGCGCCCATGTCATCCTGTTCCATCTGGCTGTTCCACCTGGGCGAGAGGGAAAAAACACCCCGCACTCCAAACCCCGTAAACATTGTCTTTTTTCTCCACCAGGTTCGCCAATTCATAATAAACCGCACGGCTGATAAGGGCTTCTAGCCGGTCACGTACCAGAAGGTAAGGTGACGGTTCACCTGTTTCCGGATTCACTTCTACCCTGATGGGGTGATCGGCATCTGCAGTCACGTCGTCATCCACATTGGTCCGGAACCTCAAGATCTGCTCCCGGCCTTCCCCCTCACGCGTCATCTCCACCGCCACAAAAGGTTTGTCTTCCACACGAATGCCCACTTTTTCCACAGGCGTCACCAGATAATATTTGCCATCCTCGTCATGACGCAGAATGGTGGAAAACAGCCGAACCATGGCCGGGCGAGAGATGGGCGTCCCCATGTAATACCAGCTTCCATCGCGGCGGATTTCCATGTCAATATCGCCGCAAAATTCCGGGTTCCACAAATGTACCGGCGGCAGGTCCGATTTGGTTTGCCCCTCACGCGCGGCCTGCTCCGCTTTTTTTGCGAAAAGTTCCGGGCGGAATCCGGCGGCAGTGGAGGATGAAGATGCAGAAGCTGGCGTTTTCGGTTTGTCAGACATGGCGTTATTTTCCTTTCCCCTATCAATATAGAAAGGGGTAAGGAATTTTTGAAGTCCTGTCACCGCCAAAGCAGAGATTACATCGGGGGTCGGGCCGCTTCCATCAGACCCTCAACCCCGTTCATCGCCCCCGGGACAAGCTCCCGCGCCAGTAGCCGTCTGTCGTCCACAGGCCCGGGCATTTTCACCCCCCGAGCCAGATCCCGGGAGAATCCTACACGGCGGTAATACTCCTCATCCCCGACCAGAATAACCCGCTCATGGCCCAACTCCTTGGCCCGGATCAGCCCATGTTGCATCAGGGCGATGCCATATCCCCGCCCCTGGTGACCCTGGCGCACCGCAATGGGCCCCAAAAGCAGCGCCGGCCATACCTTGCCGCGGTCAGAGCGGATGCGCACGGGCCAGAACCGCAAGGTCGCCATCAGCTTCCCCCCATCCCGGATCACAAAACACAGCTCCGGCAGGGGGGAGACCCCCTCCCGCAGCCGGTAAGCTGTTTTTCTGTGGCGATCAACGCCAAAGGCATCATCCAGCAACTCTTCAATGGCCTCAAGATCGCTGTCTTCTTGCAGGGTTATGTTATACATCATCCGCCCTTTTTACATAAATTGACGGGGGAAGTATCACAAAAGTTTCGGGCTGACCAGCACATTCCTTTTTAAATTAGAGTGAATTGTGAACAGGCTTTAAATGAAAAAGGCGGGAACAAAGTCCCGCCTTTCCCAGCAAAGTCAGAAAAAGATGATTTTACCAGTCAACCTGGAACCGCAGACCAAAGGTATCAACGTCGGTCCCGTCATCCGCACCGCCTTCAATATCGGAGTGGGAATAGTTGGCCATGACGCGGGTATAGTTGTTCAGGTGCCAGTTGACGCCCAAAATCCAGGTTTCCTGTTTGCCACCGTCGATGAGCGCCTCATTGTCCGTGAGGTCAACCACATCATAACGGGCGGCAATCTGCCAGGCCCCCATGCCGCCTTCAAAGACCGGGTTTTTCACTTTTACACGGCTGAACGCGCCTTTTTTATACCCGCGTTCTTCACCGGTAAGGAAATAGCTCAGGTCCACATACCCGCCGTTAAAGGAGGCGTTGTCATCCATAGCGACAAGGTCGGCGCTCTGCCAGGCCCATTCGGCCTGTGCGGAGAACGGGCCCATGCGACCCGCCAGCTCCAGACCGAAGAAGGTGTCGTTATCAACCGCGAAATTTCCGGTATTCACATAGCGGCTGGCCTGGTGGTTGTGTGGGCGCTGGCGATAGCGGACGGTACCGGCCTCATCCAGTTCCCGATACCGTACAGACGCGCCCACATGGACCAACGCGCCATCAAATTTTGCCCCATAGGTGGCCCGAGCGGCGTAGGTCCGGTCCTGTTTGTCACCACCACTGGCCGCATCCCCCTGGAACAGGCCGGCTTTGAAGGTCATGCCATTGTCCACATAGTTCAGGGCAATACCGGTCTGACGGGACAGGCTGAAGGCATCCGTGAAGCTACCGCGTTCCATGAAAGTGATATAACGGGAAGAGGTTTGCTCTTCGAGAGAGTTGGGGGTTTTAAACTGCCCCACCATCACGGAAACCGGTTTCAGTTTCCATTCCAGATAGGCGTCTTTGACTTCCACCTCATCACCGGCAAAATCGGCTTCAAATTTGTATTTGACGTCCTTGAAAACCACGCCTTCCACGCCAAGGCGCGCTGTGCGGAATTCCGTTCCGTCAACCTTGTCTGCGTCAAGGGAATTGCCAGCGGCGTCATCAGCAGACACATTGCCGTAATCCACATACAGACGACCGCGGACTTTCATTTTGAACTTGCCGTCCTTGCTGGACAGTTCCGGCGCGCCTTTCCACTTGACGTTCAGATCACTGCCGCTGTCATCTTTTTTCTCATTTTTCTTGAGGTCATTGATTTGATTCTGCAGGGCGTTGATCTGGCGCTGCAATTCCTCAACGGACTGGGCTGAGGCAGGCGCTGCAAAAGCCACCCCTGAAAGGGCAGTCGCGGCCAGTATAGGGGTCAGACGTTTCCTGATAGACATATTCATGTTCCTTCTGTGGTTATCTTCTGTGGTTATAAAAGTTTCTGGTTCTATACACTTTGGCAGTCAACGGATTACGGTAATCCGGTTTCCTCTCGCATCCGTGGCATGCCCCTTCACTAAACATCATTCGTGAATGAAAAATTATGGTTTTATGACATTTTTGTGACATCTTATGCTGAGCCAGCAAAAAACCAACCGCACAAAAAATAAAGGCCGTTCTGCAACGGCCTTTACATGATGGATCCCTATCCCGGTTTAGCGGCGGCGGTAAAGCGGCAATTTCTCATCCACCGAGGCCTGATAGGTCACAGAAAACCCGTCCAGGCCTTGCAAGGCATCTCTGATGTCCTTGCCTTCCTTGACTTCAAAGGCATTAAACCCGCAGCGCTGCATGTAAAACATCTGATCCCGCATGACATCTCCCACAGCGCGCAATTCCCCCTGATACCCGTAACGTCCCCGCAGCAACCGGGCAATGGAATAACCGCGCCCGTCCATAAAGGTGGGAAACTCCACAGCTATAACAGCAAGGTCATCAAGATCTTCTTTCAAGATGGCCGGATCGGCATCAGAGCCCAGACGCACCCCGACCTTGCCCTCACGGTGCCGCAATTTGTCTTTTTCAATCAGCCAGCGTGCCAAGGGAACAATGACATCCCCCTCCGGCAGGGCCTCGGCTTCTCCCACATGCTGGAAGCTGTCCTCGACGATGGTTTTATGCTTGATGATCTGCATAGACTGCCTCCTTAAACGGTGCCATTCCCACACGCCGGTAGGTATCCAGAAAACGTTCGCCCTCCTCACGAAGTGCCACATAAGTTTTCAACAGCCGGTCAATGGCCGGAACAATCTCCTCTTCCCCAAAGGCCGGCCCCATGATTTTGCCAATGGAGGCGTCATCACTTTCCGACCCGCCAAGGGTGATCTGGTAATATTCCGTACCTTTCTTGTCGACGCCCAAAATCCCGATATGGCCCACATGATGATGGCCGCAGGCATTGATACAGCCGGACATTTTCAGCTTCAGCTGACCCAGGTCATAGAGATAATCCATGTCGTCAAAATGCTGGCTGATCCGCTCCGCTATGGGGATGGAGCGAGCATTGGCCAGAGAACAATAATCCAGCCCCGGGCAGCAGATCATGTCCTGCAATGTGCCTATATTGGGGGTGGCAAATCCCAGTGCTTTAAGGTTTTCCCAAAGTTCCGGCAGATCGTCCTGCTTCACATCGGCCAGCACCAGATTCTGATCGTGAGTGGTGCGGATTTCCCCGAAACTATACTGATCCGCCAGATCCGCCACCGCTTCCATCTGCTTATCCGTGGCATCGCCTGGCGGCACACCCGGTTTTTTCAGGGAAACGATCACAATGGCATACCCCGGTTTCTTATGGGCCACGACATTTTGCTTGTACCACCAGGAAAAATCCCGGTTATCCAGCAGAAGCTGCTCCACCACGGCGGATTTGGCCGGGAGGGTCTCATATTCCGGTTCCGTAAAATGCGCCTTAACCCGGTCGATTTCCGCCTGATCCAGTTCCACACCGCCTTCTTCGAGGATATTATGCCATTCCTCTTCCACCCGGCGGGTAAATTCTTCCAGCTTGAGCTCATGAACCAGGATCTTGATCCGGGCCTTGAACATGTTATCCCGGCGCCCATAACGGTTATAGACCCGCATGATCGCCTCGGTATAGGTCAGCAGGTCCTTTTCCGGCACAAACGCATTGATCAGCTTGCCAACCATCGGGGTTCGCCCCATGCCGCCACCCACATAGACTTCAAAACCGATCTCGCCAGCATCGTTTTTGGTCGCCCGATAGCCGATATCATGGAACAGTATAGCCGCCCGGTCCGTTTTTGCACCGGTAAAGGCCATTTTGAATTTACGCGGCAGATGCACAAATTCCGGATGAAAGGTGGACCATTGCCGCATGATTTCCGCATAAGGCCGCGGGTCGACCACCTCATCCCCTGCGACGCCAGCATATTGGTCAGCACTGATATTACGGATACAGTTGCCGCTGGTCTGAATGGCATGCATCTGCACCGTGGCCAGATCCGCCAGAATGTCCGGCACATCTTCCAGCTTCGGCCAGTTATATTGAATATTCTGGCGCGTGGTAAAATGACCATAGCCTTTGTCATATTTGCGTGCCACATGGGCCAGCATCCGCAACTGACGCGACGACAACAGGCCATAGGGAATCGCCACCCTGAGCATATAGGCATGAAGCTGTAAATACAGCCCGTTCTGAAGCCTTAAGGGACGAAATTCCTCTTCGGTCAACTCCCCGGACAGACGACGCGCCACCTGGCCCCGAAACTGGGCAACGCGTTCATTTACAATTTTCTGGTCATAATCGTCATATATATACATGGTCTTTATCCAATGCCGGGCTGGCCCGGCGGCCTGGTTCGTCTGCTCAGTCTATCCGCTCAGGGCAGACTTCATTCAGCATAAGCGGCTAATTTACCGTATTTTTTAGTGTATTTTATCTTATTCTACACATATATAACCCTAAAAATTATGTTTTTCAATACAACAAATGTGTTTTTCCAAAAAATACTTTTTCATAAAAGCTTCACATGTCCAGGGCAGGATGAGCCAACAACGTTCTGGAAGGAAATATCATGTCTTCACGTTTAACGCTTATCCACAGGATGCAAAAATCACTGTTCCGGACGCTCGCTCTGCTCTTCGGCTTACCCCTTGGCGGCGCTATGATTTCGCTATCCCTTGCGACTTCTTTATCCCATGCCGCCCCCCTTGAGCTCAAAACGCTGGCGACTTACGAAACCGATCTTTTCAAAAAAAGCGCTGCTGAAATTGTGGTGTTCCAGCCCGACACACAAAATATTTTTGTGGTCAACGGTGCCGCCCCTTCGGTTGATGTTCTGCGTCTGACGCCGGGAAACAAACTTGAAAAACATGCCACATTGACCCTGACTGCTGTGGAAACGCCCACCAGTGTGGCGGTGCGCCACGACCTGATCGCCGTTGCGGTCCATAATGACGCGCTTCCACAACGACCGGGCAAGATCCTGCTTTTCAACAACAGCTTTCAAAGAATTTCTGAATTTCCGGCCGGGTCCCTGCCGGATATGGTAAGCTTTACCCCGGACGGACGTTATGTGCTGGCCGCCAATGAGGGCGAACCTCGCGATGGTGTTGACCCGTCAGGCTCTGTGACAATCATTGATTTGGTACATGGGCTGTCCCGGGCACGGGTGATCCAGGCCGGCTTTGAGGGTTTTTCGACCAGGGCACTGATCCGCCAGGGCGTACGTATCGCACCCGGCAAGAGCTTTGCGGAAGATGCGGAACCGGAATATATTGCCCCCGCCGCCGACAGCCGCCGGGCCTGGGTATCCCTGCAGGAAAACAATGCGCTGGCGGAAATCGACCTTGTGGAAGGCCGTATCAGCCGCATTCTGCCGCTGGGGCTCAAAGACCACAGCCACGCCGGACAGGGCCTGGACGCCAATGATAAAGACGGCATCAATATCCGCCCCCTGCCCCTCTATGGCATGTATATGCCGGATGCCATTGCTACCCTCACCCATGAGGACCGCACCTTTATCCTGACCGCCAATGAAGGCGATGCCCGGGAAGAAGAAATCAAGGCCGGGAAAGCCCCCCTGGACGAAACACGTTTTCCAAAGGATCTGGTGGCTGCCTTCAAGAAACTGCGCATTTCCGGCACCGACGGTGACCTTGATGGGGATGGGGACATTGACCGAATCCACAGCTATGGCGCCCGTTCTTTTTCGGTTTTTTCCGAACAAGGCACTTTGCTGTTTGACAGCGGGGACCAGTTTGAACAAATCACTGCTCGTCACCTTGGTAAGGACGGATTCAACAGCGACAATGACGAAGGCGCCAGCGCCGACAAACGCAGCGATAATAAAGGTCCCGAACCGGAAGGGCTCACCATCGGTGTCGTAGACGACAGAACCTATGCCTTTATCGGACTTGAACGGGTCGGCGGCATTATGGTGTATGACGTCACCGACCCAACCGCGCCGCAATTCTCCACCTATATCAACAACCGGGTCTTCAATAAAGAGCTCGACTTTTCCAGAACCGCCGATATCAAGGCCGCCGGCCCGCTGGGACCGGAAGGGATAAGTTTCATCCCGGCCGACGACAGCCCCACCGGCAAACCGTTATTGCTGGTTGCTTATGAAATCAGCGGCACTGTTGAGGTAATGGAAATTAACTGAATCTCAACCAATTTGACCTATATTGGATCAAATAAGACATTTTCCTCCCCAGACTTGGGCGGCTTTACGGAACAGCCGCCTTTCTTTTGGAAGATCTAGAGTGAATTGTGAATAGGGTGGCTCAATTCACTTTAGAATTTGGAAAAATCAGGCTGGCGTTTTTCGAAAAACGCTGTGGCCACCTCCATAAATTCCGGGGTTTTGAGAAGCTCGGCAAAAAGCTGCCCCTCCTCCATCATGCGGTCCTGCATGACCGTATGGTTTTTGCGCAGCAGCCGTTTGGTTTGCAGGATGGCATTGGGGGCCTTGGCCGCGAGCGCATGCGCCTTGGCCAAAACGGCTGCCGCGAAGTCATTGGCCGGTAAAAGCCGTGCCACCAGGCCAGCCTTTTCCGCCTCCTCGGCGCTGAGAACTTCCCCCATCATCAGCATTTCCGCCGCTTTGGCCGGACCAATGGCCTGCGGCAAAAGATAGGACGATCCCGCTTCGGGCACCAGCGCAAGATTGGTGAACGGGGTGCTGAACGTCGCCTCCGGCGTCGCATAAATCAGATCGCTGTGCAACAGCATGGTCACCCCGATCCCTACTGCCAGCCCCTGCACCCCGACCACAATCGGCTTTTCAAAGCGGGAAATGGTTTTCAGGAAACGGAATACCGGCGCTTTCTCGGCATCCTGCAGACCCGCGGCAAAATCCTTCAGGTCATTGCCACTGGTAAACGCATCGCCATTGGCGCGAATCAATACCACACGGATATGATCATCCGCCGCCGCCTCGTCAAGGCCATCACATAATGCTGTATACATTTCATGGGTTATGGCATTTTTTTTATCCGGCCGGTTAAAGGTAAGAATTAATACCCGGTCATCCCGTTCTTTCAGAATATGTTCGCTCATCGCCACAATCTCCCGTTTCCTATACTGCAATGAAGTGTACGCCATTGGCCGGGAAAATTCAAACGGTCGTTTTATAAAAAAACAGAACCCCACAGACATGAAAAAGGGCTGCGACAGGCGCAGCCCTTCGGTAAAGCTTGTCTGCGGGCGGGGTTTAGAAGCCCATGCCGCCCATACCGCCCATGTCGGGCATTGCCGGTGCAGCCGGTTTCTCTTCCGGACGTTCGGCAACCATGGCTTCAGTGGTGATCAGCAGCCCAGCCACTGAGCTTGCGTCCTGCAGAGCGGTACGCACCACTTTGGTCGGGTCGATGATCCCGGCAGCCACCAGGTCACAGAACTCCTCTTTCTGAGCATCATAACCATAGTTGGTGTCGGTGCTTTCCAGAAGTTTGCCAGCGATGACGGCACCGTCCTTACCAGCATTTTCGGCAATCTGACGGACCGGAGCCTCAAGGGCACGGCGCACGATGCTGATCCCCACATTCTGGTCAGCATTTTCACCTTCCAGACCTTCGAGAACACGGCTTGAATACAGCAGAGCCGTACCACCACCCGGGACGATGCCTTCTTCCACAGCAGCGCGGGTCGCATGCAGAGCATCGTCAACGCGGTCTTTACGTTCTTTCACTTCGATCTCGGTAGCACCACCAACCTTGATCACGGCAACACCGCCAGCCAGTTTGGCCAGACGCTCTTGCAGTTTTTCGCGATCATAGTCAGATGTGGTGGTTTCGATCTGGGCGCGGATCTGGCCGCAACGGGCTTCAATGTCTTCTTTCGCCCCAGCGCCATTGACGATGGTGGTATCGTCTTTGGTGATGGTGACGTTCTTAGCAGAGCCCAGCATATCCAGCGTGACACTTTCCAGCTTAATGCCAAGATCTTCAGAAACCACCTGGCCACCGGTCAGGATCGCGATATCCTGCAGCATGGCTTTCCGGCGATCGCCAAAGCCCGGAGCTTTCACAGCAGCAATTTTCAGGCCGCCACGCAGTTTGTTGACCACGAGGGTAGCGAGTGCTTCGCCTTCGACGTCTTCGGCGATGATCAGCAGCGGACGGCCGGACTGAGCAGCAGCTTCAAGCAGCGGCAGCATGGGCTGCAGGCTGGACAGTTTGGCTTCGTGGAGCAGGATATAGGGGTTTTCCAGCTCGACGCTCATTTTTTCCGCATTGGTGATGAAATACGGTGACAGATAGCCGCGGTCGAACTGCATACCTTCCACAACTTCCAGTTCGCTTTCAAGACCTTTGGCTTCCTCAACGGTGATGACACCTTCCTTGCCGACTTTTTCCATGGCTTCGGCAATCATCTTACCAACAGAAACTTCACCATTGGCAGAAATGGAACCAACCTGAGCCACTTCGTCGCTTGAAGAAATCTCTTTGGATTTAGCTTTGAGGTCTGCCACAACCTTTTCAACGGCAAGGTCAATACCGCGACGCAGATCCATCGGGTTCATGCCAGCGGCAACGGCTTTCATGCCCTCACGGATCAGGGACTGGGCCAGAACAGTCGCCGTAGTGGTCCCGTCACCGGCCACATCATTGGTGCGGCTAGCCACTTCGCGGACCATCTGGGCGCCCATGTTTTCAAATTTTTCTTTCAGCTCGATTTCCTTGGCCACAGAAACACCGTCTTTGGTGATGCGCGGCGCCCCGAAGGATTTTTCGAGCAAGACGTTACGGCCTTTCGGGCCAAGCGTAACTTTAACCGCATTGGCAAGTGCATCCACACCGGCGAGAATACGGGTACGGGCGTCAGAGCCGAACTTTAAATCTTTAGCAGCCATATTGAAATTCCTCTATTTCTTAGTCGTGTTCGGAATGAATTATTCGATGATGCCGAGAATGTCGGACTCTTTCATGATCAGCAGATCTTCTCCGTCGATCTTCACTTCGGTACCTGACCATTTGCCAAACAGTACCTGGTCCCCGGTTTTCACATCCAGAGGACGGACAGTCCCGTCTTCACCTTTTACGCCCGGCCCCGCGGCAACAACTTCACCCTGGCTGGGTTTTTCCTTGGCGGTATCCGGAATAATGATGCCACCGGCGGTTTTCTGTTCACTATCCACGCGACGGACAAGAACACGATCATGCAACGGACGAAATGCCATTTTGCTTATTCCTCTTTTAATAAGGTTGGTTTCATTCTACATGGTTGAAATATTAGCACTCACCAAGAGAGAGTGCTAACAGCTGTCTAGAGAAATAGATCTGATCCAGGAAGTGTCAAGGGGTAGTGGAAGATTTTTTTTAAAAAAAACCAGACTTTTTTCAATCCCCTACCCCATATGGGGGAGAGACTGAAAATTACAAGCCGTCTGCTGACATTTTATCCTTTCCGCGTCACAGTTTTGCATCGCAGGTTCGCCTCACAACCTATGCACAATTCACTCTAGTGACCTTATGATATATAGTGATATATAGATGGACTCTATATAAAGATATTAAATAAATATATATCCAAGAAAGTTCTATTATAATAATAGTAGAAGCGCCACAGCCGCCGCTGCCCCCCGTCTTTGACCTGGTTATTTTCCTTCAACCAAACGATTGACCATGGTGCGCATGGTTTTGATGGCGGGTTCCGCCCCGAAAATCTTGGCCCCCTGGATCGCTCCATCAATGATCACCATGAGCTGACTGGCAAAAGAAAACGGATCCCGCATGCCAAGTTCCGCACCAAGCCCCGCATAACGTTTCAATGTGGTTTCCTTATGAGCCCGAATGGTCTGGAAGACCGGGCTTCTTGGATCGGCATATTCGCCCGCCCCCCTCAGAAACATACACCCGTTAAAATCGGGGGAGCGGAACCAGTCCTCATACACTTCGATAATGGCATTGAGGCGCCCCCGGGGTTTCAGGTCCCAGCCCGCCGTTTTCAGACGGTATTGATCGGCGAAAAACTGTTCCTTCTTTTTTAGAGCAGCCACCACCAGATCGTCCTTGGATTTGAAATGATTGTAGAGCGTCATTTTCGCCACGCCTGCTTCCTTGAGAATCGTATCAATGCCTGTCGCGTGATATCCGTAGCGATTAAAAAGTCTGACGGCCGTATCGACCAGATGATCTCTGCGTGAGGACGCCATATTACCTCCGTTATTCTTTGAAATTACAAACTTAATTGGTCCCCTTGCCGGATGCAAGAAACAGTTTCTCATAATCCTGTTGACAAATAGACAGACTTGTCTGTATATATACCATATCTTATGGAGAAACGCGATGACCTACTTTTCTAGTCCCCGCCCGCCCGTTCCGCGCAGCCCCTGCCCGAATTTTTGATTTTTCCCGTCTTCAGCGGCGCCCTCACGGTCACTCTGCTGGGCCTGCTGATTAATCGCCTCTCATTGGGGCATCCCACTTTCACCCTGAAAGGATAATAAAATGTATAAACTTTATGATCTTGCCCTGTCCGGTCACTGCCACAAGGTCCGCCTGTTCCTGAATATCCTGGGACAGGATTACGAAACCGTCCCTGTCGATCTTCTGGCGGGCGAGCAGCACAGCGAGGCCTATCTGCGGCTTAACCCCTTTGGCACCGTGCCTGTGCTGGTGGATGGATCCACCGTGATCCGGGACTCCAATGCCATTCTGGTCTATCTGGCCCTGAAGCATCAAGCAGAGGCCGCCCGGGACTGGTACCCGCGTGATGCCCAGACGGCCGCAGAAGTCCAGCAATGGTTCAATATATCCGCCAACCAAGTTCTGCACGGTCCGGCCAAGGCCTATATCGCCACCGTCTTCACCGGCGATACCAATGAACATGTCCTTGCCGTGGAAAACAGCCACAAACTGTACGCAATTATGGATCCGCTGCTGGCCGGGCAGGACTGGCTTGTAGGGGGACAGCCAACACTCGCGGATATTGCCAATTATTCCTATATCTCCCGCGCCCCCATTGCGGGTGTGGATCTTAGCCCCTATGACAATATTCGCCGCTGGCTGAAAAATGTGGAAAATCTGGATGGTTTTCTGGCCATGCCTCTCCCTAACCCTACCCCTGCACGTGACGAGAGGTGACCCCATGACGTCTTCTCCCCCTCCCTTATCTGCTGCCTCCCCCTTTCACGAGGGGGAGAGCCTGATTCAGGAAAAGGCCGGCAAACGGGCTCTGGTGGAAAAAATAGGCCAGAAATTCATTCGCCCGTTTCTGACTGAACAACAACAGGAATTTTTCAGCAATCTTTCCTATCTGTTCTTGTCTGTTCGGGACCCTAAGGGGTGGCCCCTGCCCACAATCATGGCTGGCGATGTCCCCTTGATTAGCGTTCCGGACAGTCAGCACATGATCCTGCATGCTTTCCCTGAAGACCGCCCCAATCTCCATGCGGGCCAACATCTAGGGCTTCTGGGCCTGGATTTTTCCAACAAACGCCGCAACCGCGTCAATGGCAGGGTTGCGGCCCTGGACGGAGAAAAGATTATCTTTCGGGTGGATCAGGCTTTCGGCAACTGTCCGCAATATATTGATATTCAGGATATTGCGGCCATTCGCTCCCCGTCAGCCCCCCCTATTGGACTGTCTGAAATGACTCCCGCAATCCGTAATGTCATCCGTCGCAGCATCCGTTTTTTCATTGCCAGCGGTTATACCGCCCATCAGAACGAAACGCTCAGCGGCATGGACATGTCCCATCGGGGCGGTCCGCCGGGTTTTGTCCAGACCCCGAACGCCCGGACGCTGATTTTTCCCGATTACGCAGGAAACAATTTTTTCAACAGCCTGGGCAATATCCTGATGGACGGCAGGGCCGGACTCCTTTTTGTGGATTTTGACAGCGGCCTGCGGCTGCGCCTGTTTGGCAAGGCGGACGTCATCTTCGATAATTTTGAAGCGGCCGGCTGGACCGACCCCGGAGATAATCCTGCAAAAACCAGCCCCCCGGAAAAGATGCCCAAAGCCCGGCGGCTGGTCCGCCTCAATGTTGAAAAGATTCTTTATTCACCGGGCACATAAACTCTCTGCGGGTCTTCAATTTCCAGCACCCACAGATCTTCATCAAATTTGCGCTGCCGGGCGATATAGTCTTCCGCCTTGTCTTCCGGTAGCGGGTCGGGACCCAGCGGCGTACGCCATCCCAACCGCCCCTGCGGGTCCCGTCCCTGTGTATACAGAATTGAACCGTCTCCCATCAGATTCTGTTTGATCAGGACAAGCCCCCGATCCACATCCCCCTTGTAACGCACCATGGCGGTGATCAGCCGGCCCTCCAGCTTGCGAATTTCCGCGGAAACCCAGAAAGACGTTTTCACCCGTTCTTCAGTCATAGTGCCCGTTCTTCAGTCATAGTGTTAGACTTTTCCCTGAAGGTTATTATAGATAAGGTTATTATAGATAGTGATGAGGAACCATAACGGGAAGTGAACACGTGTCAATAAGCGGGAATGATCTCTGGTTAAAAAAACTGACCAGCACCATTTGCAAACTGGGGCGGGCGGGTTTTGAACAGACCCTGTTCGACTTGGTAAATCTGGCCGTGAAAGTGGATCATTGCACCGTGTTCATCAATCGCCATGACGGCACCACCGGCCATCTTTTTACCCAAAGCCATCTGGACGAGGAAACCTGCGCCGCCCTCGCCAGCGCCTATGCCGGCGGATATTATGTGCAGGACCCCAATCTGGCACCGCTGGTAAGTTTCAAAACCCCACCCGAAAATGAACAACTCACCGTTCTGGGACACAACGACCCCTCTGCTTACACCTCGGAATACCGGAACCGTTTTTTCCGGAACACCGGACTAATCGACAAGGTATCCAGCCTGCTGCAGACCCGCCAATACAATATTTATTGCAGTTTCTACCGTCTGAAACGCAGCGGCAAGTTCACCGATGCGGAATTTGCAGAATTATCACGACTGCTGCCGCTGCTGACCAATCTGATTTTCAAACATTCCCGGCTCAGGGAATTTCGTGACAAACCGGCAGACCCCATTGTCACCCGTGTGCCGTTGAGCCGCTCTTCCGCGCTGATGGCCAAGGTGCTCAACACCCAGAACGAGGTCTTCGGCCGGCTGACGACACGGGAACGGGACGTCTGTTCGCGGATCTTGCAGGGATATACCTCCGAGGCCATCGCGCTGGAGCTTGATGTGGCCATTTCCACCGTCCATACCTATCGCAAACGCGCCTATGCCAAGCTCGGCATCTCCTCCCAGAATGAACTGTTCAGCCTGTGCCTGGAATTCATGCCAGTAACGGCCTGAATACCGCCGAAAAGCTGATCTGTCCCTGATTTCCTGTTATACTGATCATCCTGTCCCCTTCTGTGAGGACATACAACACGCCCGGAAAAGATTAAGATGTTCAACATTCAGGCGTGTCACCTTACCCGCTTCCACTTAAAAACCGTCATGACTCAGGGAGTTAAATATGAGTGAGAAAAAATTTGCTTCACAGGCTGATCTGGAAGAAAAGAAAATTACCTTTTCCAAACTGTCTGATAACGCCTACGCCTTTACCGCCGAGGGCGATCCCAATACCGGCGTGATCGTAGGCGACAATGCCGTGATGGTTCTGGATACCCAGGCGACGCCGGTCATGGCCCAGTCCGTGATCAAGGAAATCCGCAAGGTGACCGACCTGCCAATCAAATATGTGGTCCTGACCCATTACCATGCTGTGCGGGTTTTGGGCGCCAGCGGTTACAATCCGGAACACATCATCGCCAGCAAAGACACCTATGACCTGATTGTCGAGCGCGGCGAACAAGATTACAAATCCGAATATGAACGTTTTCCACGCCTGTTTAATGCAGTGGACACCATTCCGGGCCTGACCTGGCCGACCATCACCTTCACCGGAGAAATGACCATCTGGCTGGGCAATGTGGAGGTCAAGCTGATGCAACTGGGCCGCGGGCATACCAAAGGAGATACCGTCGCCTGGCTTCCCAAGGACAAGGTTCTGTTTTCCGGAGATCTGGTGGAATTCGGCGCCACACCCTATACCGGGGACGCCTACCTAGAAGACTGGCCGCAGACCCTGGAAAACATCGCCAAGCTGGAACCGGAAAAACTGGTCCCTGGGCGTGGCGAAGCGCTGATGACCAGGGAACAGTGCCTGCAAGGCATTAATGAAACCCGCGCCTTCCTTCAGGATATGTACGGATCCATCAAGGCCTGTCTGGCCGAAGGACTGGACCTGAAAACCACCTACAAAAAAACCTATGACCTTCTGAAACCCAAATATGGCAACTGGGTTATTTTCGATCACTGCCTGCCGTTTGACGTGACCCGCGGCTATGACGAAGCCCAGGGCATTCGGGATCCGCGGATCTGGACGGCGGAACGTGATAAGGAAATGTGGGAAAGCCTCGAAGGCTGACAATTCGACAAGCGGCGCGCCCCTGCCCATTCCTGGCGCGGGCGGTGCCCCTACAGAAGCACTATCAATAGCACATAAATAAAAAGCAGATCATTAATCAAAAAAACAGAAATCAAAAAACAAATTGGGGCACAGGGTGTAGAGAACCACGTAGCAGTTTTTCACGAGGGAGACGATTAAGATGTTAAAAACCTATCAGTGGCCTGAATATGACTATGTGCAGTCCCCCGAACAGAAAGAGGGTAAGGTTCTGCGCCATCCGCTGGTGGTCATTGGCGCCGGCCCTATCGGCATGACCGCGGCCCTGGATTGTGCCCATCACGGCGTCCCAGCCCTGATTCTGGATGACAACAATACGGTCAGCATAGGCTCGCGCGCCATATGTTATGCCAAGCGCCCCCTAGAAATCCTTGACCGGCTAGGGCTTGGCGAAAAACTTGTCAAACGGGGCGTGGACTGGAAAATCGGCAAAGTGTTTTTCAAGGATGATCTGGCTTATCAGTTCGATCTGTTGCCGGAGGAGGGGCACAAAATGCCCGCCATGATCAATCTTCAGCAATATTATCTTGAAGAAGAACTGGTCAAGGCCTGTGAGGCCCAGGAAAATGTGGAACTGCGCTGGAAACACAAGGTCATTGGAATCGAACAGCATAACGATTATGCGGTCCTTGAGGTCGAAACGCCGGACGGGATCTTCACGATGGAAGCCGACTGGGTGATCGCCTGTGACGGCGCCAACAGCAAAGTCCGGGACATGGTGGGGGCAAAATTCACCGGCAAGTTTTTCCAGGACCGTTTTCTTATTGCCGATGTGGTGATGAAAAATGACTTCCCGTCCGAACGCTGGTTCTGGTTCGATCCCCCCTTCCACAGAAACCAGTCCACCCTGCTGCATAAACAGCCCGATGACGTTTGGCGAATCGACTTTCAGATGGGCTGGGACGCCGATCCGGAAGAAGCGGTCAAAACGGAAAACGTCGTCCCTCTGCTCAAGGCCATGCTGGGTGAAGATACGGAATTTGTCCTGGAATGGGTGTCCATCTATCAGTTTGCCTGTCGCCGGATTGACAATTTCCGGTATGGCCGGGTGCTGTTTGCCGGTGACGCCGCGCATCAGGTCTCGCCATTCGGCGCACGCGGTGCCAATACCGGCTTCCAGGATATCGACAATCTGGCCTGGAAGCTGAAACTGGTGATGGATGGCAAGGCCCCCTTTGGCCTGATCGACACCTATCACGAAGAACGGGCCTTTGCCGCCGATGACAATCTGAAGAATTCCACCCGTTCCACGGATTTCATTACCCCCAAAAGCAAGATGAGCCGCTATTTCCGGGACGCCACCCTGCTGCTGGCGGAAAAATATGCCTTCGCCCGCCCGCTGGTCAACAGCGGCCGCCTGTCCATGCCAACCCCTTATGAACATTCATCCCTCAACACCCCTGATGAGGATGTCTTTGAGGGGGATATGAAACCGGGCACCAATTGCAGCGATGCTCCGATCCGCAAGGACGGCCAGGACGCCTGGTTCCTGAACCAGATCGGCGACCGATTTGTCGTGCTCTGCTTTGACGAGGTGCCCGGGGTACAAACCGTCTCCATAGACGGCATCACCGCCGAGATCCTTGTCGTCGGCCGGGATTTTGAAGACAAGGAAGGGTTGCTGGAAAAACGTTACGATGCCCAGCCCGGCACCACTTATCTTTTACGACCGGATCAATATGTGGCCGCCCGCTGGCGCCGCTTTGATCCCGAAAAAATCAAAACCGCCCTGGCCACGGCGACCGGACGGTAGAATGAATTGAGTAAATCTCATCATTATTCACCCTAAAGGGAGACTTCTTATGGCACCTCTCAATCTTGACCCCAACATCGCCAAACCTGATGACTTTTATCAGGAACTGATTGATGCCCAACGCGACCTTGACGAAGATGAGGTCAACCTGATGAACGCCAAACTGATCCTTATTCTGGCCAATCATATCGGGGATATGGACGTGTTGTCCGAAGCCCTGCGCATTGCCCGCGGGGATGACTGATTTTCCAGGCCCGTAAGACAAAACAGATCATCACATCTGAGCCGATTTCTCTTCTGATCTCACCTAACTGCCTCCTTTGGACCCGACATCTATCCTGTCGGGTCTTTTTTTTGGAAAAGGTAAGGGGAAAAATCATCGCTACGCCCGCCCCCTAAAAAGGAGGGGCGGGTCGCGATGAGAGGTTTATGGGGTATAAAGCGCGCCTAAGTCCCCTTTGCCTCAGACTCTCCTTATCTCAGGCTCACTTCATCATGGCATCACGTTTGGCCTTGAATTCCGTGCCGTCGCGCCAGTTGGGAAAACTGTCTTCATTGGCGAGCCTTGCGCCAATGCGGTAGATCAGCTTGAGGTCCTCCACCGCACCGCTGAGATCCCAATCCGGGGAATATTCATCCGACGGCTTATGGTAATCATTGGCGACATATTCCTCATGCTGTTTTAGGAACCACTCCTCGCCTTTCTCCACATGGTCCACGCCCCCGTCGATATAAATGGCCGGCACCCCTACCTTGGCCAGGCTGAAATGATCGGAACGGTAATAGGACCCCTGTTCCGGTGTCGGGTCCGGCCGAGTGACACGGCCCACGGCCTTCACGGCCTGGTCCACATAATCATCCAGTTCGGAATTGCCATAACCGATGACGGTGACATCCCGTGTGGGCCCGAGATGATTGAGCACGTCCATATTGATGGCAGCCACGGTTTTCTCAAGCGGCACCAACGGATGTTCAGCATAATATTGTGACCCCAAAAGCCCCTGCTCTTCCGCGGTTACTGCCAAAAACATTACCGACCGGCGCGGCGGCGTAGGCGCGGATGCATAGGCATGAGCCAGCTCAATCAGGCCTGCTGTTCCCGTCGCGTTATCCAGGGCTCCGTTATAGATCTGATCCCCTTCCAGGCTTTCGTCCTTCCCCAGGTGATCCCAATGCGCCATGTGAATAATATATTCATCGGCCCGGTCTGTCCCAGGCAGGACAGCCACCACATTACGGGATTTCGATTGACGAATCCGGTTATTCAGGGTCAGGGACATTTGGGCCTTGAGCGATACGGCCTTGAAGTCCGCCTTAGTGGCCGTCTCTTTCAATGCCGCATAGTCCAGCCCCGCAGTCTTAAACAGTTTTTCCGCATAATCTCCCGGAATCCAGCCTTCCACCTTGAGACGGTTCATATTCTTGTCTTCCGTCGCCAGGGAGAATTGCGGCCCCGACCAGCTGCCTTCCACCACGGCCCAGGGATAGGCGGCCGGGGCCGTTTCATGGATGATCAGCGCCGCGTCCGCGCCTTGTCGGGCCGCTTCTTCAAACTTATAGGTCCAGCGCCCATAATAGGTCATGGCTTTGCCGGTAAACAACGCCGGATCCTTCGTGGCGAATCCCGGGTCGTTGATCAGAATGACAACTGTTTTACCTTTGACATCCACCCCTTCATAATCGTTCCAGCCATATTCCGGGGCCACAATGCCATACCCCACGAACACCATTTCGGATTCATCCACACTGACCTGCTCCACCATACGCTTGGTCCAGGCCATATATTCCGGGCCATATTTCAGCTCGTCACGCCCCCCCACATGGGCAATAGTCATCACCGCTTCCGGATTGGCGGTGATTTCCACCAGATCCATTTCCTGAAAATAGCTGTCTCCATTGCCCGGTTTCAGTCCCGCTTCCTGAAATTTCTGTTTCAAAAAGTTTACGGTTTTTTCCTCGCCAGGCGAAGACGGGCTGCGGCCTTCAAATTCGTCCGAAGCCAGAATCTGAATATTTGCATCCAGTCGCGCTGCCTGAATGTCCGGTTCCTTTTCCTGTACTGTTTTCTCCTCGCCGCCACAGGCGGTCAAGGTCGCACTCAACATGATCCCCAACAGAATTTTCTTCATGATTTTCTCCATGTTTTTGTTTCCGGAACGCTAGCACAGCGCCTCCCGAAACGGAAGATATAAGGATAAAAAACCCTCTCGACCCAAACAGGCCGCCCCCTTATAGTGCCGGAAAGGAAGAACGTCATGAGCGAATATTGTGAAACTGTCATCATCGGCGCGGGCGTTGTGGGCTTGGCCTGCGCCCGGAACTTGGCCCAGCGCGGCCATGAGGTTCTTGTCCTGGAAAAAGAGACCACCATCGGGAGCGGCATCAGTTCCCGCAACAGCGAGGTGATCCATGCCGGGCTCTATTACCCGCCGGGCAGCCGCAAGGCCGCCTTGTGTGTGCGCGGGAAAGCGCTTCTTTACGCCTACGCAGAACAGCGTCATATTACGCACCGCCGCCTAGGCAAATTTGTTGTCGCCACAACCCCCGAAGAACAGCCCGCACTGGAACAGATCGGCATCCGGGCGCAGGCCAACGGCGTAGGAGATCTGATCTGGCTGGATCGAAACGACTGTCGCCGCCGTGAACCGGCGCTTGCCGCCGAGGCGGCATTGTTTTCCCCTTCCACCGGCATTATCGACAGCCACGGCCTGATGCTGAGCCTGTTAGGGGAGGCCCAGGACCGCGGAGCGATGATTGCCTATGGCAGCCGGGTGAACCGCATCACCCCCGACGGGCCCGGCTTTGTCCTTGAGGTACGCCAAGAAGACGGCACCTCCTTCCCGCTCGCCTGCCGCCATCTGGTCAATGCGGCCGGGCTTGGGGCGGTGCCTCTGCTGCGGCGGATCGACGGATTTCCGACGGCCCGGATTCCGCCGCTATATTTTGCCAAGGGGAACTATTTTACTTACCGCGGGCGCGTGCCGTTTCGGCATCTGATCTATCCTGTACCGGTGCCCGGCGGGCTCGGCATTCATCTAACCCTGGATCTCGTCGGACAAGGCAAGTTCGGCCCCGATGTGGAATGGGTGAAACGGGAAGATTATGACGTGACGGAAAACCGCCGCCCCCAGTTCGCTGCCGCCGTCCGCCGCTACTGGCCGGCAGTTGAGGAAGAGCGGCTTATCCCGGACTATGCCGGCATCCGCCCCAAAATCGTGCCCCCCGATCAGGGGGACCAGGATTTCCAGATCCAGACCGCCGCACAGCACGGCTTTCAGGGCCTCGTCAATCTGTTGGGCATCGACTCCCCCGGCCTCACCGCCGCCCTGGCCATCGCGGAACAGGTTGCAGACACTCTTGACAATCAGGAAGGGTGATGTTTTGCGATAAAATCCGCCACCATATTCCCCACATGAAGAATATGTTTTTTGAGCATATCGGTGGCCCCAGCCACATCTTTCTCCCGGCATTTTTTCAGGATCATATCATGTTCCTGATGGGCCTGTGTGGCGGCATCCTTCAGATTCATCTGTAAACGCTGATAACGATCGGTATTGTCATGCAGCGTATAACAAAATTTCAGGGTCACAGGCGAGTTGGCGGGTCTGTAAAGAGCGGAATGAAACTGCCAGTTGAGATCGGACCAATGGGCCGCATTCATACCGGAGTCCACCGCCTTGTCATAGGCCCTCAGAGCCTTATCCGCAACCGCAATATCCTTATCCGTCATGTTGGGCACCGCCCGTTCAAGCATGTCGCATTCCAACATAGCCCTCAGCCGAAACAATTCCCGGATCTCTTCCGCGTTTAACGGTCTGACCACCGCGCCCCGATAAGGCTGCACCTCCACCAGGCCATCCCCTTCCAAAAGAAAAAGCGCCTCACGAACCGGAATCCGGCTGGTACCAAGATCCTGAGCCAACGCGTCCTGACGCAGACGTGTCCCCGCCGGATAATGGCCTGCCACAATCCGCATTTTCAGGGTTTCGTATATGTCATTTGCCGCTGTTTTACGCAGCCGCGGCCTCTGTCCCGACCTGACGCCCATCTTTGCCCTGTTATGTTCTGATTTTTTCTGAGCTTATACCGGTTTTTACCCGAACTGTAAATTTATTCCCTGTCCCGCATATCATTTCGCAGCCCTGTCTCCCCCTCACCTTCAAAATCATTCGATCTTCGCTTTACAGTTTTATGTCATCTGTACCTGGTTTTAAGGTGAATGGTGATGAGATTGCCCCATAGGAATTCAATACCAGGCCGATTCATGATATTTTAGAGTAAATTGTGCATAGGTTGGCTCAATTCACTCTAAGGGGAGCGTGGAGAAATCTGAACGGTGGATGGTTTGGTATGACCCGACCGCTGAGCCGGCCGGAGAAAAACTTCAGGCCCAAACTTCAGGGCGCAAACTTCAGGGCGCAAGGAAACACACGTGAAATATCATGATTTTTTATCAGAACACCCGCGCCTCGCTTTGACCCGACGCAACTTTATGGAAACGCTGTCTGCGGCTTTAGCGTCCAGCGTCCTACCGGTACGGGGTGTCCGGGCCTTGCCTGAAACGCGGCTGATGAATCCCATACCCGCCACCGGAGAAACAATTCCCGCCATCGGCATGGGGACCTGGGGCACCTTCAATGTGGGACAGGATCAGACCCTGCGGGATCACCGGGTGAAAATCCTCGACGCTTTTTTTGACGGTGGCGGCGGCCTGATTGACTCCTCCCCCATGTATGGCTCTTCTGAGGAAGTAATCGGTTATGGTCTAGCACGACTGACAAACACGTCGAAACTGTTTTCTGCCACCAAGGTCTGGACCTGGTTCACCGGGCAGGGTCCGGATCAGATGGCCACCTCCCGCCGGCTATGGGGGGTGGAGCGGTTCGACCTGATGCAGGTCCATAACCTGCTCAACTGGCAGGATCACCTCAAAACCCTGCGGGCCGACCAAGATAAAGGGCTTGTCCGTTATATCGGTGTCACCACCTCGCATGGCCGCCGACATGGGACGTTGGAAAACATCATGCGCCGCGAGCCGCTGGACTTTGTGCAGTTCACCTATAACATTCTCGACCGGGAGGCCGAACAACGCCTGCTACCGCTGGCGGCGGACCGGGGGATCGCCGTGATCATCAACCGGCCCTTCCGGCGCAAGGAACTGATCCACCGCTTTCGCCCGCACCCGTTGCCGATCTGGGCGGCGGAAATCGGCTGCACCAGTTGGGCGCAGTTTTTGCTGAAATTCATCATTTCCCACCCCCATGTCACTTGTACCATCCCGGCCACGTCCCAGATCCCGCACATGCGCGAAAACATGGCCGTGCTCGCCGGCCCGCAACCGGATCAGGCCATGCGCCGGCGCATGGTCGACTATGTGGAAAATTTGTGATGCTGCCCTATTCCCAGGAAGTATTTTTTTCATTTCTCAGCCTGTATAATAGCGCCTTATGGCCGCTGCTTATTGTAGGGATGGGGCTGTGGGGGATGGGGCTGGTATGGTTTTATCGCCCGGTTTCATGCGGGAGGCGGCTTTTGGCCGCATTATTGGCGTTTGGCTGGCTGTGGACGGGGGGATATTTTCTGATGACGCGCTTTGCCGCACTCAATTTTATGGCCCCGCTGTATGGTGCTTTTTTTGTGGGACAGGCGGGGCTTATGGCATGGTACGGCGTCCGGCATGGCAAACTGAAACTTTCCCTGCGCGCGGGGGGACCCGGCATGATCGGCCGCATGATATGTCTTTATGCGTTGATCGGATATCCCCTTATTGACAGGCTTTGGAGCGAAGACTGGACGGCGCTGCGCCTGGCGGGGTTTGCGCCTGGCCCTACGGTGATGCTGACCCTGGGCGTGCTGGCACTTGCCGGCCGTTCCGCTCCTCTTATCCTCTTGTTCATCCCGCTGCTGTGGTGTGGCGTGGCAACCTATACCGCCTGGGCCCTGCCCTTGCCCGTAGACTATGTCTTGCCGGTGGCGGGGCTCATCACACTGGCCGTGAGACTTTATGATCGGCCGCGGCCATATTGTTCGACAAGCGAGCGTGAAGCGCCAGAATAGCGGGGGGTCTTGCCATGAAGAAGAAAACGATTATATAGGGAAAGAGGTCGAGTTGGTTCTTACTAAAGACTCAAATGAAACGGACCGAAGATAACATCAGGTCTTGAAACCCCGTAAAAATTCGGTTGCTATTGTGACAGAAACAATGAAGAGGCCAAATATTTTCGTTGCGCTGCTGGTTCTCATACTGGCGGCCGCCTTTTCATTGTATGACGCAAGCTCCGGTTCTCCGGCACCAGGGTTGGGGGGCACGTTATATCCCGTCAAGTCTGCAGACCACCTGACCATTGAAGATAATGCGACCGCCACGATCACCCTTCGGCTTCAGGGCGGAAACAAAAGTTCTCATTCGGAAAAAGATGATCCTGATGGCTCGTTTCCCTGGGCCATGAACTTGACCCAGGATGTCTTTTTCGCCGTCCTCCTGAAGGGCGGCATCAAGCCTGCCAACGGCTTCCTGCCGGGGGTCCCCGCCGCACCGGAAGACGCCCGACCGCGGGCTCCCCCTTTCTTCTCATGACACGATGAAACCGTGACGGACCCGGTGACGGTTCCGCCGCCTGTGCGCCGAACCGCACCGGCGTCACGCTCTCAATGTAACCCTGGTTAAAATCAAGATGATGCCCATGAATGTCCGGAATCCGATCCGGACGGCAACATGATCGTGCATCCCGCGGAATATGAGAATGAAAAACATGTCAATAGCCACAGACCTCGCGAACCACAGCAAAAACGCCCTCAACTTACTTCGGAGCGATCAGGATATTTGCATCGCATTATATGCAACTCCCTGCGATGTGCTTTTTGCCGGGAGGCCATGACATGAATGTGCCTCATAAAAAGCTGCGCAGTTCGGCAATCTTCGGGGCGCTCGTCGCCTCCTCGTTCATCGTGGCGGAGATCGTGATCATATGTCTTATAGTCGTTAATGTATTTTTGAGCGGAATAGTGCAAGATATCGCCTACGGAATTTGTTTTTTGGCGATCTCCTGGTTTTGGGTGCGATTTTATCGCCATGTTTATCACGTGGAGCTGAACTTGCTGTCCGACAGCCCCCCGGACGAACCGAGCTGACGCTATGTGGAGCGGCACCAGGGCCAGGCTCACACACAAGCCTTAACAAGAGATTAAACGGCGTCAGTCGCCGAATTATGCCGGCCGGTCGTTCCCCGCCTAGGGCTTAGGCTGGTAGTTTGTCTTGCGGACGATCGTGGCGACATCGACGCCCAGCGCCTGGGCCGCTTTACGCTTGCTACCATGAAGTTCAATTGCCTTTTCGATAACCGTCAATTCAAAGTGACGAACCAGATCTTTCAGGTTTTCCGGCTGGTCAGGATGAGGAACCGGCGGCCCTTCATCATCCATACTGTATTGCCGCCCCCGCCCAGAGAAACATATTGACTGGCATGCGTAATACAATCCGGTAGATTTTCCGGCTTCACCACTTCATCGCATTCCACGGCGAGATGCTCGATAATATTTTGCAATTCCCGTATATTGCCGGGATAATCATAGGTGACCAGACGGGTCCAAGCCTCTTTGCTAAAGCGCAGCGGCCGTCCCCGTTTTTTTACCAGATGCGCCAAGAAGTTTTCAATCAGTTCCGGGACGATCTCCCGTGTCTCGCGTAAGGGGGGAGTTTTGATCCGAATAACGCAAAGGCGGTAAAAAAGATCTTTCCTAAAGGTGTCTTCGGCCACCATTTTTTCCAGATTCCGGTTGGTCGCAGCAATGATTTTGACATTAACCTGCTTCGCTGTGGTGGCTCCCAATCGTTGAACCGTTCCGGTTTCGAGGAACTGCAACAGTTTGGGTTGACAATAAAGCGGAATTTCTCCCACTTCATCCAGAAACAGCGTGCCCTGGGGGCTGCGCAGTACCTCGACCCGCTCCAGGTCGAACATCGGAAATCCGGATCTGGTTTTCAGTCCCGAACTTTCTTGCTTGATGAAAGCAAAACCCATGCCGTTTTTTTCTATCCTTTAAAATCAAACCGTTATGCTAATTTTTTATTTTTCCCTTTCCCATAATGCTGCCTTTTTGCAACGAACCAACATCAAATAATGCATCATTTGCATCGCGCCGGCCTGCCCTGCATTCCGTAACCACAACGAGGGATGCGGACATGTGTTAACGAAACATGTCTGCAGTTCGCTATTTTTCAGACTCAGGCTTGTATTTCCCGGTTCGCTCATTACTATTTACGCAGAGAACAAACGGCTGCGGAGCAGACAGGCCATGATGGGCAGAACCATATTCCATTCGGGGACAAGGCAGTAAGATATGGGCTTGATGTCTCTGACCTCGCAGGCGTGGTACGACCTTCTTTCAGAAGCGCTTTTCGCGCCGAACAGTCGAGCCAAGCTGCACGGACTTGCAACCGCACTCAAGAGCCTTGTCGCCATCGACAGTCTGCTCATTCTTGTCTATCTTCCCCACCAGCGCCCGGTTTTTTATTACAAGGATGCCGACCACAAATGGCGCAAAAACAATATCGACGAATTTCTGTCCGGTTATTATCTTCTGGATCCGTTTTATCAGGCCGCTGAAGTCTGTCGCGCGCCCTGTCTGTGTCGACTCAACAGCATTAGTTCGGAAGATTTTTACGATACTGAATATTATGAATCCTGGTACAAACAATCCGGTCTGATTGACGAAGTAAATTATCTAATTCCTGTGGATGGCGGGCCTGTGCTCGCGATTTCCTTGGCCAAAAACATGGATCACAGCCTGTTCTCACAGACCGAAATCTCTCTCCTTTCGACCATTCTTCCCCTTGTTAAGGGACTTCTCCAGGAGGTGTGGAGCCAAGGCCTGACCCCGGAGATTTCCGCAGGAGACAGCGAAGCCGCCCACCACCGCGCCCTGCGTGAGGCACAGAAGAATTTTGGTCGTTCCCTGCTCACGGAACGGGAATTTGAGATCGTGCAGCTTCTGCTAAAAGGCCATTCCACTAAATCCATCGCCGGCAAACTCGACATTTCCCCCACCACCATCAAGGTGCACCGGAAAAATATATACGCCAAGTTGGACATCTCGTCACATTCCGAACTTTTCTCGCTGTTTTTTGATGCCCTGTCCACCGTCACCCCGGCAGAAGGGGAAGACCCCCTGATCCGTTATCATATGAGCCGGCGACGCTGAGTGACTACTCCCCGGGGGGTATTTACGCTGCCACACATCTCTTTATGCTTGGATTTACTGGCAAGAGTATCTTCAGCAAGAACAGGTCGTATTGTTATGAATAGCCCCCTGTCTCATATTAAAGTGCTTGATCTCAGCCGTGTTCTGGCCGGCCCCTGGGCAACCCAGATGCTCGGCGATCTGGGTGCGGAAGTCATTAAAATCGAACGTCCCAAGACCGGCGATGACACCCGCCACTGGGGCCCGCCCTTCCTGCGCAACCCGGACGGCAGCCAGGGCGACGCCGCCTATTTTCTGTGTGCCAATCGCAACAAAACCAGCATGGTTCTCGACATCAGTACGCCGGAAGGCCAGGACAAAATCAAGGCCCTGGCCCGCGACTGCGATGTGGTGGTGGAAAATTACAAGGTCGGCGGCCTGAAAAAATACGGCCTCGATTATGACAGTCTCAGCGCCCTCAATCCCGGCCTGATTTATTGTTCGATCACCGGCTTTGGCCAGACCGGACCCTATGCCAGCCGGCCCGGCTATGATTTTCTGATCCAGGCCATGGGCGGCATGATGAGCATCACCGGTGAAAAGGATAGCCTGCCCGGCGGCGGGCCCCAAAAGGTGGGCGTCGCCATCGCCGACGTGATGACTGGCATGTATGCCTCCGTCGGCATCCTCGCCGCACTTGCCCACCGCGACAGGACCGGCGAAGGCCAATATCTCGACATCGCCCTTCTGGACTGCCTGATCGCCAGCCTCGCTAACCAGAACATGAATTATCTGATCGGCGGCCAGGTTCCCGAACGCCTGGGCAACGGCCATCCCAACATCGTGCCCTATCAGGCCTTCGCCACCCGCGACAGCCACCTCATTCTCGCCATCGGCAATGACGCCCAGTTCAGGCGTTTTGCCGAACTGAATGGGCAGGATTGGGCCGCGCGGGCGGAGTTTTCCACGAACCAAAGCCGGGTTGAACATCGCAACCAGCTTATTCCCCTGATTGAGGAGGTCATGCAACAACGTACGACGCGGGAGTGGGTAAGCCTTCTCGAACAAAACAACATCCCTTGCGGCCCGGTGAACACTCTGAAAGAAACCTTCGCGGACCCGCAGGTGATCCACCGCCAAATGGTGCGGGAAATGGTGCGAGAGGACGGGATGCGCCTCCCGACGATTTCAAACCCCATCAATTTTTCCAAGACCCCGGTACAGTACCGGAGAAGCCCCCCCAAATTGTCTCCTGAAGAGTAGGATACAAGACATGAGCCAGAACGCGAAATCAGACATACCCCCGCCCCAAACGCCCGGCGAACGTCATCTTGCCATCAAGCTGATCAAGCGTTTCGGTTATCACGAAAGCATTCGGCAGTGCCGTGAAAACAAATGGCACGGGACACTGGAAGAAATACAACGGACCCACGCCCCAGCGCTCCCGAAAAAGACCACCTGATCAAGCCCTGAAGTCTCTGGATCTCCGTGCCCGGCATAAAAAGCCCCTTCCCCGTTGGGCGGGGAAGGGGGGATGGTGTTTCCTGAACCGGGGCGCCTTAGAACGCATTGAGGCCGGTCTGCAGGCGGCCGAGGATGAGGGCGTGGACATCGTGGGTGCCCTCATAGGTATTGACCGCCTCCAGGTTCAGCACATGGCGGATGACATGGTATTCGTCGGCGATGCCGTTGCCGCCATGCATGTCGCGGGCGGTGCGGGCAATCTCCAGCGCCTTGCCGCAATTGTTGCGTTTGAGCAGGGAAATGGCGTCCGGCGACAGCTTGCCCTTGTCCTTTAAGCGTCCCGCCTGCAGGCAGGCATGCAGGCCCAGCGTGATCTCGGTCTGCATGTCGGCGAGTTTTTTCTGGATCAGCTGGGTGGCCGCCAGCGGCCGGCCGAACTGCTTGCGGTCGAGCGTATATTGCCGCGCCGCATGCCAGCAGAATTCCGCCGCCCCCAGCGCCCCCCAGGCGATGCCATAGCGGGCGTTGGAAAGGCAGCCCAACGGGCCCTTCAGCCCTTCCACCCCCGGCAGCAGATTATCCTCCGGCACAAACACCTCGTCCATCACGATCTCGCCGGTAATCGAGGCGCGTAAGGAAAACTTGCCTTCGATCTTGGGCGCGGAAAGCCCCGTCATGCCCTTCTCCAGGATAAACCCGCGCACCACCCCGTCATCGCATTTGGCCCACACCACAAATACATCGGCAATCGGGCTGTTGGTGATCCACATCTTGGCGCCGCTTAAGGAATAGCCGCCGTCGACGCGACGCGCCCGGGTCTGCATGCCCGCCGGGTCGGACCCCGCATTGGGTTCGGTGAGGCCAAAACAGCCCACCCATTCGCCACTGGCGAGCTTGGGCAGATATTTTTCCTTCTGCGCGTCCGAGCCATAGGCATAGATCGGATACATCACCAGCGAACTTTGCACGCTCATGGCGGACCGGTAGCCGCTGTCCACCCGCTCCACCTCGCGCGCAATCAGGCCATAGGCCACATAGCCCACCCCCGCGCAGCCATACCCGTCAATGGTCGGGCCCAAAAAGCCCAGCTCACCCATCCGGGTCATGATCGAGCGGTCGAAAATCTCGTGCCGGTGCGCCTCCTGAACCCCCGGCAGCAATACCTCCTGACAGAAATCCCGCGCACTGTCCCGGATCAGACGTTCCTCTTCCGTAAGACTGTCCTCCAGCAACAGCACATCATCCCACGGCGCACTCGGCCAGCTAAATTTGCTCATCTCTCAGTTTCCACTTCGTCAAAACAGTTTTCCAGAATATCCAGCCCCTCATGGATCAGCGCATCGGAGATAGTGAGCGGCGGCAGAAAGCGGATCACATTGCCCCGCGTGCCGCAGGACAGCAGGATAAGACCCTTCTTGCGGCCGGCGGCGACCAGGGCGCGCGCCAGTTCCGCATCGGGCTTGTCCGCATCGCCGTCCCGGACCAGTTCGATGGCGATCATTGCGCCCAGGTGACGGATGTCGCCGATCCGCTCCTTATGGGCGAATTTCCCGAGACGGTCCACAAAAACCTTTCCGATCTGCTGCGCCCTTTCACAAAGGTTTTCCTGCTCGATCACCTCCAGCACCGCCAGTGCGGCCGCGCAGCCGATCGGCGAGCCCGCATAGGTGCCGCCCAGACCGCCGACAGGGGCGGCGTCCATGATTTCCGCCTTGCCGGTCACCGCCGACAGGGGAAAGCCGCCGGCGATGCCCTTGGCCATGGTCATGAGATCCGGCTCGATGCCGGCATATTCAGTGGCAAACATCCTGCCGGTACGGGCAAATCCGGTCTGGATCTCGTCGATGATCAACAGAATGCCATGCGCATCGCAAATTTTGCGGAGTTCTTGTAAAAAGGCGGGTGGGGCAATATTAAATCCCCCTTCGCCCTGAACGGGCTCCAGGATAATTGCCGCCACCCGAGACGGGTCCACATCCACTTTAAACAGGGTGTTTAAGGAGATAAGAGAGTCTTCCACGCTGATCCCGTGATACAGGTGAGGATAGGAGGCATGAAAGACTTCCGATGGAAATGGACCAAAACCTGCCTTATAGGGGATCACTTTGCCGGTCAGCGCCATGCCCATCATGGTGCGACCGTGAAAGGCGCCGGAAAAGGAGACGATGCCAGACCGGCCGGTGGCCGCGCGGGCGATCTTAATGGCGTTTTCCACCGCCTCGACGCCGGTGGACAGTAGCATGGTCTTTTTGGGGCTGCTGCCCGGGGCCAGCTTGTTAAGCTGATCCGCGAGCATGATATAATCGGGATAGAGCGCCACATGAAAACAGGTATGGCTGAATTTTTGCAACTGCGCCTCAACCGCTGCCTTGACCTTGGGATGGTTGTGTCCGGTGTTCAGCACCGCGATGCCGGCAGCGAAATCAATATAGCGCCGCCCCTCCAGATCCCAGAGCTCCGCATTCTCCGCACGCGCGCAGACAATATCCGTCACATGGCCGATGCCCTGCGGCACGGCGGCCTTGCGTAATTGAAGAAGTGAATCACTTGTCGTCATCTTTCATTCCCCGCCACCCGAAGTCAGTGGCATGTAATTATCAGAAGCCAAGCGGTATTTAGCCACTCCCCCCGACAACCGTAAATACTCCCATGGGAGTAGGCGGGACCGACAATGTCAGGCGTGGACCTCGGTAGCGGGGACGGATCAGATACTCACCAGATAACTTTCATATTCAAAGCTGGTCACCTCTCGCCCGAAATTGGCCAGTTCCTGGTCCTTGGTGGCCAGGAAATAAGTCATGAAGGGTTCGCCGAAATAGGATTTTGCGTCCCCCAGCCCGATCCCCTTGAGCTCGTATCGCCGTCAGGCCTCGACCAGCACCTCGAAACCGCCGAAGATCAGCCGCTTGCCGTCAAACGGCATCGGGTTCCTTTCGGGGTCCATGCGCGGGTCGGCCCTTTCCGGATTTTTCATCCAATCGGTCATTTTTGCATGGGCAGCATCGCGCGTTTCCTTGTCGGGCCATTCGATCCAGGAAAAGACGACCATCTCGTCGTCCCTGGCCTGGACGGCCTTGCGGAAATCTGTGACCTTGCCGTCCGGCACATCATCGCCCCAGCATTCAATCACGCGCGTTGCGCCAAGCTCAATAAACACGCTGTCGCTCAGCTTGGCGTGGTCGATGAATTTCTGCTTGTTCGCCGTCGGCACGGCGTACACGAAGCCGTCGATGTAGCTCATGGCGTTTCTCCTTCAATTTCCTTACACCAGCCGCAGGCGCTCTCCGCCCCGCCATTGCCGACGATCGCGTTCCAGTAGCGGTCAATCTCTTCCTGATCCTCTGTCAATATCATCATGCTAACGGCGGATTCGTTCAGCGTAAAGGTCGGACACGCGCACTCGAGATATGTGAAACTTGTGCCGTCGCTACGATAAGTGAGCGTCAGGCGAATATAGGAATATCCGGCCGCCAATGCAATCAGCTCCAATTCCGAACTTTATGCCATGTTTATCCAGGCCCTGCCCGGTTACGCCAATTTGCCCGACCAGGACCCTTTTTCGCTTTACGATACCCGTCACGACGGATCACAGAATCCCACATACGAGCACCGGAATTAGCCCCTGCTCGGGTTCATTCTCCCTCTTATAGCGTGTTGTATTTAGCGTGCCAGGGTTTAGCCGCTTCCAGTTGCCCGGCAATCCGGAACAAACTCGCCTCGTCCCCGAAGGCGGCGCTGAACATGACCCCTACCGGCAGGTTTTCCGGCGTCCAGTGCAGCGGCAAGGAAATGCTGGGTTCGCCACTCATATTCTGGGGGAAGGTAAAGGGACAGAAGGACATCTCCGCCTTCTCAAAAGCCTCAAGATCCGGCGTGTCCATACGCATCAGGCCCAGCTTGACGGCCGGCTGGGCCAGGGTCGGGGACATGATAAGGTCATATTTCTCATACACATCGGCCATGCGACGGCCATGGCGATGCATAATCATGACTGCCCGGGCATAAGCATCGGGACTGAGGGTGCGGGCATGCTCCACCGCCGACCAAGTCACAGCCTCCACATCCTCAGGGCACAGCTCCCGGCCCAGTCCCCGGGCCCGATTGGTCAACGCGATATCGACGGTGGTCGCAACAAGGGCCCACCAGGCCGCGCCAATCTCCTCAGTGTCATAGAAGGGTGCCACTTCCTCGACCTCGTGGCCAAGACTCTCCAGCAGGGCCGCCGTCTGCCGCACGGCTCTGTCACACTCCGGATCCAGGGCAACCCCATTCGGCGGACGGGTGAAAAAAGCAACCCGGAATGTTCCCGGCCCCGCCCCCAGTTCTTCAAGATAGGGTCGCGCGGGAACCGGCGCCACATAAGGATCTCCCGGCGCGGAACCCGCCGTTGCATCCAAGAGCGCGGCACTATCGCGGACCGTGCGGCTGACCACATGCTGGACCGCCATGCCGCCCCAGCCTTCGCCATAATCCGGCCCCATGGGGGTGCGTGCGCGGCTAGGCTTGAGCCCCACCAGACCACAGGCGGCCGCCGGAATGCGGATCGAGCCACCGCCATCTGTCGCATGGGCGGCCGGGACAAGGCCCGCCGCCACCGCCGCCGCGGCCCCACCCGATGATCCACCCGCCGTCCGGGTAATGTCCCACGGGTTCCGGGTATCGCCGTAAAAGGCATTTTCCGTTGACCCTGCTAGCCCCATTTCCGGCGCATTGGTCTTGCCGAAAATGACCAGTCCCGCGTCCAGATAACGGTCCACAAGGGTGGAGTTATGATCCGGCACATAATCCCGGAACAGCCGGGAGCCATAGGTGGTCGGCGTACCTTTCAGGAAAGCCGAGGTATCCTTGAGCAAAAATGGCACCCCCCGGAAGGGACCATCCGGCAGTCCTGACTCAATCTGCCGGCAGGCCAGGTCATAAAACTCGCAGATCACCGCATTAAGGATAGGATTTTTTTCCTCATAGCGCGCCATGGCAGAATCCAGCAATTCACGCGGGCTGACTTCCTTCTCCCGAACCAGGCGCGCCAGGCCAATTCCGTCAAAATTCTTGTAATCATCCATGTAAAAACTCCATTCTCTCCTGTGAGGACACAGCGCCGGGCCCATAATGACCCGGGTGTCCGGTCGTAAGCATGGTCATCGCCCGAACATATTAATTTACTCTATTTTGGTGATTTATCCGGCCCGGGGCTGAACCGATCTTCGCCGGTCCAGGGTATAAGCCGGGATCAGGGCAAGGATCGCACAAATCATTAACCCACCCACCGCAATATTGATCAGCAGATCATAATTGCCGCCGGCCACGATATAAGCGCCGGCCATCGGACCCGACGCCAACCCCATTTTGGAAAAGAACCCGGCCAGAGCCGCCGTCTGCCCGGTCTGATCCAGTGCCGCGCACATGCCCAGAAGATAAGGCATCACAAAGGCCCAGGTAATCGCCGTGCCGCAATTGGCGACGATAAATATCACAGGAATATCGCTGAAATGAAACATCAGGGTGCCGAAAAAGGTCAACATCATGGCGGCGAGCACCGGCCAGAAACGGCCCAGCCAGGTGCCGAGCACGATGACCAGCACCGGGCCCACCATGCCGATCCAGGCGGCGGCCCCCAATGTGGAGCTGATGAAGCCCGTCTCCAGCCCGAACTGCCGTCCCAACGCGATGATATAGGCGGCTACCCCCATATTGGCCGCCTGAAACAGAAAAATCGCACAGAGGGTGAGGATCAACAGCCCGTTATGCTGGATCGGTCCCTTGCCTGGAATTACCGGCACCGTTTTCTTTTGGGGATAGTCTGGCAAAAAGGGCAGCATGGCAAAGGTGGCGCAGCTTAAGGCCAACAGTGCCATGAATAACACTTCGTAGCCATAAAGCGGCACCAGCCGGGGCAATGTCATTACCCCCAGCCCCCCGAACCCGAACTGCACCACCAACAGTACACCAAATGTGCGGTCCGGAAAGCGTGAACGGGCGATGACCGATAGCGACACCCCGACCAGGAAACCGCCGACGAAACCATGCAGAAACCGGATCACCAGCAGAAAAACCCAAGATGAAAACACCATTGAAATCAGGTCAATGGCGATCAGAGCGGTAAGCGTAATCACCGCCGCCCGGCGCCAGGGCACCCGCTTGACAAAAAACACCACGATAAAGGCACCCAATGCCGCGCCATAGACATTGGCCGAAGCGATCTGACCCGACTGCTGGTTGCTAAAGCCCAAGCCATCCACCAGCCCGGTCACCAGCGCCGGCATGATATTGATATAAAAGAACCCCGCTGTCGCCAAAAAGGACAGAATGACGCTGGCCGCATAACCGTCTGGATTAACCTTGGGCAGTTTTGGACCCCGCGTCTGGTCCGACATGGCTTCCACCGCCAGTTCGCCGCCTTTCCCTTCTGAGATCGTCATTTCTGTTTTTCCTTCCGGCACAGTGGGCGGATTTTATCGGATTCGATCGCGGCCCGCCCCCATGCAAAATTATGATTATCACTGAAATAATAATAGGCAGTGCCGTTGGGCAACAGGGCCAGCGTGATGCCCCCATAGCCGGACAGGAAGGGAATCCAGGTCTCGTCCCGGCACCCCAACATCTTTGTTGCGTTCCATAGCCAGAAGCCGTTCCGGTAACGAAAATCCTTGCTCGTTGTTTCCCGGCCATAAGTTCCGGGAAGGCGCGGCAATGTCGCCTGTAATTTTTCACCATCAAACAGCGACCGGCCCCCAAGAGTCCCCCGGTCCCGGCTCAAAAATAGCCCAAGCTTCGCCACGTCGTCCCGGTGCAGGGTCAAGCCCCAGCCCGTAAAGGGCTGCGCCTGCGCGTCATAACTGCGCCGGGTGGACCAGGTCACGGGGCTCAACCCCAATGGCTTCCAGACCGGCTCCACCAGAATGTCCCGGTACAGATCGGCGTCCTGTCCCCGTTTCTGTTTCAGATAAGCGTCCAGCGCCGTCCCCAGAATATAGGTGGCCGACGTCTGATACACGAATTTTTCCCCCGGCAGCGTCTGATGTCTGAACTGACCGCAGGCCAGGTGGATTTTCGTGTCATGATCCAGCGCAGCGAAGAACCGGCGCATCTTGGGCCCGTTCTCATCCGCCATGCTTACAGGGGAATCATAATGTCCCGTGGTCATTTCCAGCGCCTGGGCAAACGTCACGTCGTCCCACGTGCCCCTGTCCCGGCATTGCGGGACGTAATCCACGATTTTTTCATCGCTCACCCCCGGATACAGAAGTTCCATGCGCATTAGCGCCAGACCGCCGACCAAGGATTTGGCCAGGGAAAAAGACGGCAGGTCCAGCACATCGCAATAGGGATAGATCCCATAGCGCGTATCGCAACCCCCCGCATAATGGATGCCGTCAATCACAAAGCCGAACGCCGTCATATGTTCCGCTGGCACCTCCGCCGTGGAGCCGAAATTGGCCGCCACCACCCCCGGATAATCCTCCGCCAGCCGTTCAATGGGGCGCAGCGGCAGGCGGCTGGCAACTTCTCGCCGATACGCGGTGATCAGGGCGGCCTTGTCCTTGACCGGCCCGGGCGCATAACGGGCCGGCATCAGCCCCCACATGTCGAATTTGAAATACTGACAGGTTTCGCTACCAATCTGGAACGCCACATGCGAAACCGTCCCGGCCCCGTTAAATAGGAAGGTCATGACCCCGTTATGGGTGCAGTTCATGTTTTTTTCCTGCAGCGCAAAAGGGATCGCCGCCCGGCTGTAATCACCATCCACCGGATCATGCCACACCCGGCCCGGCTCCAGAATATATTCCCAGTCCGGATGAGATCCGGCGACGGGGCCGCGCCGAAGGGGGATCAGGTCCCGCCCTGCCTGCACAAATTCAAAATCAAAGGGAGGCAGGCTGTCCGGTGCTCCAACTCCCGACCGCACATAATCAAATTCATCTCTGATAACCTTGAAACCACCGCTGATGCGCGGCCCGGTGAAAGACAACCGACCCTCAAATACATGAACCGGCGCTGCCGCCCCTGGCGGTTCGGCATAGGCGGCAAGGTCCACCGGTGTCGGATAGGCGGGTCTGTCCAGCAACCGGTCGCGGGAAAGGGACGGTGCAAGTTTTGCGTCGCGGCCCACAGGCGTGCCGGTCACCTCCACATTATCCAGCCAGCACTGATCCTTGGCACTGTTGCCGGTAATACGCGCCCGGATCAGGACCCGGGGCAAATTCCCCATATGCGACAAAACCACCTGTCCCCGATGCAGAGTGACCCCATCATCCTGACCGGGGCCAATCCGGCTTATCTCATGCCAGGTCCTGCCCTCGTCGCCGGATACATCACCGATGCAATACTCGTCCTTCTCAAGGGAAGCGGCGGCAAAAGACAGGGCAAAGGCCGTATTTTCATAACCTTGAGTTGAGATCACGGTGAGTGCTGAAACGCGGCGACTGAGGTGCAGGGAAATATTGTCGTCATACCGTGTCAGACGGATATCGCCCTTGCCGCGGGCCACCCAGCCATCCGCCTCGCCGTCCTGAAAGTCATCCCGGAAAATCGTTTCCGCCCCGGCCGCGTTTCTCGCCAAAAGCGGCAACAGGACCACCAGAAACAACACTATGGCTCGCCGTTTGCTCATAAACGGATTCCCCCCTGTTCGAGCTGTTCTTTTAACGGCGCAAGTTGTTTTTCATAAGAACGCCAGCGGGCAAGCGACGTTTTATAGATCGGTTTTCTGACTTGTGCCGCACTGGCCGTCGCCGAGGGAGACATATTGCGGTAAAATTCCAGACATTGCGGTTGCCAGTCCAAGCCGCAGAACTCAATGATCCGGCGGCTCACGCCTTCCTGATCGTCCACCAGATCCTCATAGGCCACATCAAGAAAAAAATCCGGCAAAACACGCCGCCAGTGATCCATCAGTTTCGCATAGGTCAGATAATAACGGCCAAGATCCGCCAGATCATAGGAAAAGGGATACCCCATCCGGAACAGGGTCTTGTACATGGCATAACAACTGTCCAAGGGGTGACGTTGCAGATGAATGACCTTTGCCCCCAGCAGCGCGCGGGCAATAAGGCCTACATAGAGGAAATTCATCGGGGTCTTGTCAATCAGATGCGGCGCGGCGCGGCCATGCCCCCTCAGACTGTCGCAATATTGCCGTCCCAGTTCGGCAAAATCCAGTTCCGTGGATTTTTCCACCAGCTCCCGTTTGTTGCGGGCCGGTCCCGCAGCCTGCATCAGAGCCAAGGCAAAGTGGTTCACTTCTCCCAGGCTTTCCACATCGCTGTGGGAGCTCAGGATCCGGTCAACCAGGGTTGTGCCGCTGCGCGGCAACCCAATGATGAAAATCGGTGTATCGTCGCTGTGTCCGGCCGACCCGGACCGGGCAAAGAAGGCGTCATCAAAACAATCCATGATATGGTTGATGGTCTCGACATCTTCTTCCACCTTATAGGACATATGCTGTCGCCGCAGGTCAGCGCCCCGCTTCAGGTAATGAAACGAGTCCTCATATTTCCCGAGGTCCTCCAGTTCTTTGGCCAGCGCATAACAGAGCTGGACTTCCGCCATGGGGAGAAGGTTCTCGGCTCCCAATGCGGCGCGAATTTCCGCGACATGGTTATTGTCGGCCGTCTGACGGCGCAGGGTTGAGCGGTTGTAATAAGCGTCATAATCCCGCGGGTTGAGGCGCAGAACCCGGTTCAGAAGCTGTTCGGCTTCTTCCATCCGGCCCACCGCGATGACAGCGCTGGCCAGGTTATAAAGGAATTTTGCATTGTCCGGTTCGGCCTCCACAGCCCGGCGGTAACAGGATTCAGCCTTTTCATAGGCATGACACATCGTATAGAATTCCGCCAGATGTTGCAGCATCATCGGGGGCGGCACGTCCTTACCCCCGCTGAGGCTTTCCTTCTCCAAACGCTCAAGGCACTCCAGCGCGGCATCAATCCGGCCGCAATGAATCAGGGCGTCAATCTCCTGCAACCGAACGGTGGGATGACCCGGATTGAGCATCAGGGCCCGCCGGGCCATTTCCAGCATGCCGGAAAAATCCGCCTTGCTCTGACAGATCCGACCCAGAAGCATCCAGCCTTCCAGAAGTTCAGGATGATCGGTCACCAGGTCGCGGCAGAGTTGTTCCGCCTCCGCCAGACGGCGTTCCCGGAACAATCGCTCCGCCTGCTGGAACATGCGGCGGATCTCTTCCTGGCTCTCGATCCTGGTCACTATCGCCACCTCTTCTTCGTGTGAGAAAATCCGGAAGGCGGATCATACCACCTTCCGGTTCGATAAGGTGTATCAGAAAGAATAATTCACAGACAGGCCGATGGTGCGCGGCAGGGAAATCAGCTCCTTCGAGCCGTTGCCGAAATAACCGGCCGACGGCAGAGTGCCCATGAATTCCTCCTTAAACACACCGGTTACCCCCCGGTTGTTAAAGATATTCTTCATCCACAGCGTCACATCAACCCTGTCCATGATCAAGGTTGCCGAGGCATTCCAGATGGAGAAGCCCGGCAGATCTTGCTCAACCCGCGCATTGCCGACATTATTGACGATATTGCGGGTTTTCGATTGGTAATAGCCGTCAGCCCTTAAGACGAGATCCATACCGTTATCCAGATTATATGTATAATCCACCGCCAGGTTGATCATATGTTCCGACACGCCGGGCAGCATGGTGCCTTTCGGGGCCAGTAGCGTACCGGTCGGCGAGACAAAATCCTCGGTCAGTTCCGCATTGGCATAGGCGTAGCCGAAATTGACATGCAGGGCCTCGGTCAGATTGCCATCCAGTTCGATCTCCAGCCCCTGGGTCCGCGCTTTTTCCCCGTTGGTGACGACGAAGAATCCCCAGTTCGGCGTCGAGGTGTTCAATTGCGGATCTTTCCAGTCCACCTGATACAGGCTCACATTATAGCGGAAATTGGACAAGGTGCCCTTGATGCCCGCCTCATAGTTTACCACACTGTCAGAGGCATAAGACAGAAACGCCGGATCCTCGGCAAAGAAGCCGGAGATCGGCACCCCATTGGCACCGCCCCGCCGATAACCTTCCGATACGGTAAGGTAAATCATACTGTTTTCGGACAGGTCATAGGACAGGTTGCCCTTGAACAGAATGTCATCCTCAGAACGTTCGATCGGCTCCAGGTCGAGTGCCGGGAACAGGCCCGCCCATAAAGGCAGAGCCATGAAAACCTTTGCTTCCGATTCATTGTCGAAATAGCGGAAGCCGCCGGTGGCGTGCACCTGATCCGTCACATGCCAGGTCAGTTCGCCATACACCGCCTTTTCAGTAAAATTGTCGGTATAGTCATAATCAAAATCGGTATCGCCCGTGACCAGCGCCGACAGGCCGGTCCACTCATCCCACCATCTCTTGAAGCCAACCAGAACACTTTCCTGGGTGATGTTGCGCTCCTGATCCTGGTAATAGAGACCGACCACATAATCAACCGCGCCTTCGGTGTTGGATACCAGGCGTACCTCCTGAATGAAGGAATCATCACTGTAGGTCCGGTTGGCCTGGGCCATCGGGCGAGGATAGTTATAATATAGACCAAGCCAGCCGGCCTGGGCATAGAAGCCTGTATTTTCACTGATGCTGTCGCCCATATTGTCGTAATAGGACGTGCTGGAGGTCAGGGTTGCAAAACCGAGATCAATATTGGCTTCCATCGCCACCAGGTCCACATTGCGGCTGGACGGTTCAAGCTGGATGGAACCGTTCTCATACTCGCCATATGGGTTGCCCCAACCGTCAGTACCGAGGCTTGGCTGGCGGCGGCCGCCCACATCATCTTCCTGATGGGAATAAGTCAGCAATACATTGACGCTCTCTGACGGTTCCCAGTACAGGCTGGCGCGGGTGAACCAGACGTCATAAGTATCCGCATCCTTTTTGGTTTCATATTCCGCCGTGTCCGCCAGCACCCCGTCCGGGGCCACCGGCACGCCGTCTTCGTCCAGCTTATACAAATTCACATAATCGGTAATCCCCGGATAATCCGCCCAACTGCCAACCATACGCAGCGCCAGGGTATCGCCCAGCGGAACATTTAACATCAAATCGGCGGAAACCCCCACGCTATCGGACCCCTTCACATGGCTGAGCGCACCGCTGGCACGGCCTTCAAATTCCCCCATAACCGGTTTAGAGGTGATAAAGCGTACCGTACCCCCGAGCGCGCCGGAACCATAGAGCGTGCCCTGCGGGCCACGCAGCACCTCAACCCGTTCCAGATCCTTGAGCAGGAAATTGGCGAAAATCGGCGTATCGTTAATATAGGTGGACACTGTAGAGACCGCGGAAACAGCGGAATCCCCGAGGATCGAGCTGTCCACGTTCAGGCCACGAATGCGGATGCTGTTGACGGTACCAGAGTTGCGCGGGCCGCGATCCACGATCCCCACCCCCGGGATCGACCGAAGCAGCTCTGCCGTATCCACCATTTTCGCCGCCTCGACATCCGCTCCGGACACGGCGGAAATGTTATAAGGAATATCCTGAATGCGCGATTCCCGTCGGGTCGCCGTCACCACAATTTCATCAAGAGTGACAACCTTCCCCTCATCCAGATTGTTTTCCTCCGCCTGGGCCGGCCCCGATACTCCCGTCAGAAGCGCCGTCCCGCTCAACATCACTGCTGTCAGTCTGTTCATCATTCGTCTTTCTGTTCCTGGTTTCATCATATTTCTCCCTTATCTGGCGAGCGATCTTTCACTCATCCTTTTCCCGGATACTCCGCAATCTTCCCGACATATCGGCCGCGGAGGGCCCAGGACAGCCTTACACGCCCGGCCTGTCCCGTCCGGGTTTTTCCAACCTGCCAAGCTTGCGCAATGCTTCTGTATCGGCGCCCCCCTCGACATAGGGCGGGAAGGCAACCTTGTTATCGCGAAAACTTTTCAAAACCTGGCCCAGCCCGTGCCAGCCCCGCTTTCGCACCCGATCCACCTGTTCCAGATCAATATCCACAATAATGATCTCGCGGCCTGACCCGGCCTGATGAAGCACCTCGCCCCCCGGCCCACAGACAATGGACCGGCCGACACCATAGTCGCCGGCCACGTTAATATCCACGAAATAACACTGGTTGGTGGCCGCATTCGCCCGCGCAATGGACAGCTCTACATCGCGGTCAATGGTATTGGTCATGGTGGGATGAATAATGACCTCCGCCCCCATGCTGACCAGGGTGCGGGTGGTTTCGGGAAACCACATATCGTAACAGATGGAGATGCCGAACCGGCCGACTTCCGGCACGTCAAAGACAACAAAATCCGCGCCTGGCGTCACCCCTTCCTCATAGGGAAAAAAGGGGAAGATCTTGCGATACCGCGCCACCACCTCCCCCGTGGGACTGATTACCGGCGCCAAGTTGTAAATCCTATCCTGCTGCTTTTCAAACAGCGACCCCGGCACGAACCAGACTCCATTCTGCCGCGCCATGTCGCATAACCGCGCCCAAACGGCATCGTCCGCCGTTATCGCGTTTTTCGGCGCAGCCCCAAACAGGCTCAACTCCCCCAGCACCACCATATCGACCCAGGGCAAACGCCGCTTCAGCGCCCCAAGCTCCCGCTCTATCAGATCCAGATTGTTATCCCCCTGAAGCTCCAGTTGCAGCCCGGCAATGCTAAAATGGCGCGACGTTTTCTGCGTCATAAAATTGATCCCTCTTCCCCCATTCCCGGTTTTCGGTCTTTCTTTGTCCGGGACATGGCTCATTCATTCTGCCCATGACCATAACAGACTAAACTGGACCCTACATAGATCCACTTTTTAATATTCTATAGGTCCAGTTTAAGGGGATCACAAACCAGACTACCGGACCGTGGGAAAGAAGTTCTGTTGTACGGTGGGGCAGCGGACGCCCTTCTGTTCGGAAAGAGGAGACCTTATTCCAGACCCAATAAAGCCCGGATCGAAGCCCGTCTGTTCACAATTCACTATAGAGTGAGTTATGAATGGTATGTTGTGAATAGTATAATGGGACAGCCTGGTTTTGTTTCTCAGGCGGAGTCCGCCGGCTCGGTAGGCTGAAAAATTACGGCGTTATCCAATAGACGGCCGCTTTCCCGGAACCACTTGATTTCACTACCCCGAATAACCACCCGGGATGCCGATTCACGGCCATAGCTCCAGTTATTCCACTTGCGTACCCAGAAATCGCCCTTCACATACCAAATACCGTCGTCCTTTTCTTCCGCCGGCGTGCCACGATTGGCAATGCCGGTCATGGTGCCATCCGGATGCAAGGTGATTTCGTAAGGCTCACCCAACGAATTAATCCCCAATATATTCAGACCGCTCATCCGGTCCCGAAGTGTGGTCCCATCAAGCAGTTCCCCTTCGGCCCGGTCCAACGTTTCCATATACCCTGAGGTTAGCTCGCGGATAGTTTCCGCCAGAATCCTCACCCCCTCTTCAATTCTTTCCGCCGGAATGGCATTGATGGACAGATAAAAACATCTGCCCCTCTGCCCGTCTCTCTGCCCTTTTTCTGGCCCGTTTTCTGGCCCGTTTTCTGGCTTGTTTTCTGGCTTGTTTTCTGGCTTGTTTTCTGGCTTGTTTTCTGGCCCGTTTTCTGGGCCATTTTCCCACTCACAGCCTTCCCCGGCAGCGGAATAATCTGTTTCCGGTTGAATCAGAATGCCTTTTTTTGCCGCTTGCCGCACCAGCTCAGAAATTTCCAACTCCGGTCGGCACTCAACCCCGAAACTCAACATATTGGGAGAACGGGTGACATGATACAGCGGCAGGTAATAAGACAGCGCCTCGCTCATTTCATGCCATTTTTGCCGGAAGATCTGAGCATGCCGGCGCATGGCGCTATCATAATATCCCTGAGAAATGAAAATGGCCGTGGCATGCTGAAAATAAGGGGTGGGAATTAATCCTAGTCTGCGCTGAACTTGCCGCAATTGATGGGCCAGTTCACGGGGTGCCACAATATAACCGATCGCCTGTCCCGCCAAGGCCACAGGCGACAATTCGCTGACATAGATGACGTTTTTCCTTTGAGACAGGCTTTTCAGAGCAGGAGGCAAGAGATCGTCAATATAATAGGTGTGCCTGGGATCACATTCCCATATCATGACATTTTCATTCAGTTGAGCCAGTCTCTGGGGTGTTTCCTGGGGTGTTTCCTGGGGTGTTTCCTGGGTCGGTTTCCGGATCACCTCCCGCCCCCCTTCCTCTGTCCCGTCAGCAGGAAGTCGCATATTGGGCACGGTACAGAGAATATCCACTGCGCCGGTTATGCGCTTGCCTCCGTTGGGGAATTGCTCAACGAATTTAACAGGGGCGCCACTGCTGTTCAGACACTCCCGAGTAACGGGATCAACAAGCCCGCACACCCCGATACGTTGTCCCTGATTTCTGGCAACATGAGTCAACAGCGCCAGCGCTCCTCTGTAGCCGCAAGTAATGACAATTTCCTCGACGCTTGTGCTGATGCCCCGGCCGGGCAGAACTCTGCTCCGGATTTCCTCCGCAAGTTCCGGATTCGTATAATAAGGGCCCCGCTTGCCCCAATTCAAAACCTCGGACTGGGCCATAGCCTGGCGCTGACACTCCCGCCAGGCCGCAATGGGGAAAAGCCCGACATCAACCAGCGTATTGACAAACGGATAAGGAAATGATTTGGCGCTTTCCTGGTCGCTGAATTGTCTTTCCACCGCTTTCGGCGGATTTTGAGCCGATAGTATTTGCCGGCGATGATCAAAAATTCCGCCTTCATTGAGTTCATCACTGACATAAACGCCGCTGCATTCCCGGGGTTCGACAAACCCCTCATCCGCCAGTTTTTGGTATGCAAAGACAACAGTGTTGCGCGATACCCCCAACTGCTCTGCGAGTTTCCGCGTGGATGGCAGTTTCATGCCCGGCTTAAGAACGCCAGAGATAATCAGTTCGACCAGTTTTTCGCGGAGTTGGGTCTGCAGTTTCCGGTTCGATTGCTTATCTATAGTGATCAGAAATTTTATCATCCCGCCCCATCAAAAGGATCATCTTGGGTTTTGATTTATCGCAGTTCATTTAGCGGATCTTCAGACCAGCCCCCTGTTCCGTGAGTTCTGTTCCATGAGTTCTGTTCCATGAGTTCTGTTCCATGAGTCCTATGTGCAGTTTAAACACCCAGCATCTGATGGCACAAGCCTTCGGAGTGAATTGGGTCACCCCAATCACAATTCACTCCGAAGGTCATATTGGAATCCTGGGTGATAACGACTCGTTTTTCATTCCTTCGTAATATTGGCTTCTTTCCGGTTAAAAAGAAAAAAATTCATGAATTTTTTTAAATATATATGACATGTCTATACAACCATATAACAAGATAAATATAGATAACATTGGCTATTTCATAGATATTATCACTAACATTCACATATTTTAAGATATCTTTATCTGTATCGCCAAAGAAGAGATTTTTAAAAAGTATTTGACTTTGCATAAATTCATGGAACTATATCTGCCAATTCACAGGGTCCGGTACCCAACAAAAGGGCCAAATCAGCCCCCATACATGTAACGGCATCCCTGTGTAGCAAGACCCCGGCAATAACGATGACCCGGCTATAACCATGACGCAGAAACTGTTCAAAATTGTGTTTGGCGCACTCATCTTCTGCGCACTGCTATTTGCCAATATTGCAAATGCTTGTGCGATGATGGCCGATATGCCCTCACACAAAACAGTTGCCCGGGACATAACCGACCACAAGACAGAAACCGGCGATAACCATGCCTGCGATCCCCTTCAGGCCACGACCGGAATTTCACCAGAACCGGACCAGCCCTCAAAAGAGGCCCCGGGAAAAGGGGACTGCTGCGACTATCAGGTGATGATGCCTTGTGAGGCCACCCCCCTCACCATGCAAGTCAAAACAGAAGTTTTCCATACCGAAAAAGCCATCACCCAAGACATTAAACCCGCTATTTTGCCACAGCCCCAGAAAGTCAAATCCCTATTTCTTCTGTGGCCTCGGGTTCATATTCCGATCAAATCCCAAGACATCTATCTGCAGACATCCCGCCTTCGGATCTAAGAAGTTTCGGGCGTTTCCCGCAAACGTTGCTTCGTTAACCTGACAGGTTTCGGCATCTAAGGCAGCCTTCAGGACGACGGAGCCCCTCCCTAACACAAATTTGCCAAACCCTTTCTGGCGGTTGTTTCGCCCGAGAAACTCTAACCAGAAAACTCAGGCAAAAACTCTGGCAAAAACTCTGGCCAGAAAATTCAGGAGAAAATTCAGGGCAGAAAACTCTGGTCGGGGAACTGTGCCCCGAACACATGAAACCTGACGGGGTAAGGGGAGCGGCCTGCCCGATGAGATGAGACGACACAAAACACAAATCCAACCCAAAAAATTTGAGCTAAAATCTGAGGAGGAATTCCAATGACTCACACATTAAAAAAACATCTTCTTCTCGCCACATCACTTAGCAGCCTGATGATAGGGGCAGTCGTTGCCCATGCCGACGAAGCCGCCGCTGACGCGGAGGCTTCTGAAGCGATGGCCATGGATGAGGTTGTGGTAACCGGCAGCCGCATCAAGCGCAAGGATCTGACGGGCGTTGGCCCCGTGACGGTTTTGTCGCAGGAAATGATTAAAAGCACCGGCATCACCAATATGGAAACCCTGCTGCAACGCCTGCCGGCCTCGGCCGGGTTTGGTGGCAATCAGACGGCCGCCTACTGGGTCTCCAATGGCTGGGGCACGCCCCAGGTGAACCTGCGCGGTCTCGGCATCAACCGTACGCTTGTGCTGCTCAACGGCCGGCGCATTGTGAACGGCGGCACCGGCGCCAACAGTTCTGTTGACCTGTCCATGATCCCCATGTCCATCGTCAGACAGATCGAAGTGCTAAAAGACGGAGCCTCGGCCATCTACGGCGCCGATGCCGTGGCCGGGGTGGTCAACATTATTACCGACAGTGACTTTAACGGCCTGGAGGCCAGCGCCAAATTCGGCATCACCGAAAAGGGCGACGGCGAGGAATATCTCGCAGACCTGACCTGGGGGGTTTCCAATGATCGCGGTAATTTGGTCGCCAGCGTCAGCTATCAGGACAACAAACCCTCGCCGCTAGCAGACCGGGTGCCCTGTCCGCTGGCTGCCGACAGCCTCACAGAATGCAGTGGCAGTTCCAGCACCGCTGGCGGGCGTGCCGTCTATGTTGACGACAATGGCGACCTGGTGCGCATCAACTTCAACAATGACCCCGGGCCGACCAGCTGGGCGCCCTATGATCCCGCCCTCCACAGCTATAACTACAACGTCAATTTCAATGCCGTAAACCCGATCAAACGGCTCTCCTTCAGCACCTTCGGCCATCTTGATCTGACCGATGACGTCAGGCTGTTCGGAGAATTGATGTTCACCAACCGCCGCTCGACTCAGCCGGCCTCCCCCAACACAATAACAAATTTCAACATCGCCGCAGATCATCCCACCAACCCCACGGGGGAAGATCTTCTTGTGGAACGCCGGCGTCTGGTGGAGCTGGGAGAGCGCATCTTCCTGCAGGAAGTCAACACCTTCCGCGTTGTCGCGGGATTTGATGGCACTTTGGCCGACAACTGGGCGTGGGACGCGGCGTTTAACTGGGGCCGCAACACCGGCACCGATACGATCACCAATGTGGTCAACCTGGACCGGTTCAACGAAACCATTGACCCGGATATTTGCGGCACAGGCGGCATTCCCTGTGGCAATTATCTGGGGGTCGGCAATGTCAGCGACGAGGTTCTCGATTATCTGCCTTTTGACATGACCGATACCGGCGGCAACGAACAACTGAGCTTTACCGCCAATATTTCAGGTGAACTATTCACCCTGCCGGCCGGCAGTGTTGGTTTCGCGACCGGGGTTGAATACCGGGAGGATAAGGGCTGGCGTAATCCGGACGCCCTGAAAGTTCTGGGTATTGCCAATTCCAATGCGGAAGAGCCCATTTCCGGCAAGACCAAAGCAAAAGAGGCTTATGCGGAACTCAGCGTGCCTCTGCTCAATAACGCGCCTTTTGCAAAAGAGCTGACCGTCGATTTTGCCGTCCGTTATTCAGACTACGACCGGTTTGACGCGGACACCAACTATAAAGTCGGTGTCAACTGGCAGATCATTGATCAGTTCAAACTGCGCGGCACCTACGCCACCGCCTTCCGGATCCCCAATGTGCCGGAACTGTTCGGTGGCGTCTCTGAGGGCAATCTAACCACCACGGATCCGTGCAGCGGCTGGAGCAATCTTGACCCCAATTCCAACATTTACAAAAACTGTCAGGCCATGGGGGTCCCCGTAGGATACACCCAGCTTGGCAACACGATTCTCACGGATCGGGGGGGCAATCCCAACCTAGACCCTGAAAATGCCCGCTCCATCACTATCGGGGCCGTCTGGCAGCCGCCGTTCATCGAAGGACTGTCCATCACGGTGGATTATTTTGACATCAAGATCACGGACGCCATAACTGAACCGTCCGGCTCAGTGAAACTGGCCGAATGTTATAATTCGGATAATCTGTCCCATGAGTTCTGCGGCCCTGAGCATCATCGCCGCAACCCGGTGACCGGAGTGGTTGATTTCCTCTCAGCCCAGAAAACCAACGCCGGGACCGAACGCCTCAAAGGGGTTGATTTCGGCATGGTCTATAATTTTGAGGCCATGGAGCTCAACAACAGCCTGGACGTGCAGGTCAGTTACCTGGACACTTATGAAAGGATTGCCTTTGACGGCGCCGAACCGTTTGTGCTGGACGGCTTTATTGGCGCGGGCTTTGGCGGCTACCCCAAATGGCGGGGCAATGTCAACTTCACGACGGCTGCGGACCATTGGTCGGCCACCTATTCGGTCCAGTATATCGGTGAAGGAGATGACTTTTTTGTCACCGAAGGCATCGGTTCGCATATGGACGCTGTGACCTATCATAATATCCAAGGAACCTATATGATTACGGACAGCCTGCAACTGGCGTTGGGCATTGACAACCTGTGGAACAAAAAAGCGCCGCGGGTCGCCAGCTGGACCGACGGTAACACCGACACCATGACCTATGATCTGGCGGGCCGTCGCGGATATATCCGGTTAACGTTCCGGATGGAATAATCCTAAATCGGGCTGCGGCACTCATAGGCAAAGCCGCAGCCCGTCATTCTGAGAACGCTTTTTGGAACAAACATATTTCAGGGTAATTTTATAATGAGGGCCTCCTTTATTTCGCGGAAACTTCATAAGTGGCTGTTTCTTCTCATCGGGCTGCAAATGGTCTTGTGGGCCGTAAGCGGCTTTTACATGGTCAGCATTTCCATCGACTATATCCACGGCGATCATTTAATCCGGCCTGAGCCCTCCTCCCGCCCGGACGGGACCGCTTATGTCGTGGACATCAAGGAGGTTCTCTCTACCTACCCGACAGCCACCCACATCGAAACCGGCAGTCTTCTGGAGCAGCCGGTTTATGAAGTCAGCACCCCCGAAGGCGCGCATCTGATTGATGCCCAAAGCGGCGCTGTACTTTCGCCGCTGCCCCGGCAGACCATAGAAAAAATTGCCCAGAACCTATATGCCGGCCCCGGCCCGATCCGTTCCGTCAGACTGCTGACGGACAATCCGCCTTCGGAAATCCAGTCCCGGCCCCTGCCCCTATGGCAGGTGAATTTCGACGACCCGGCCTCGCCGACACTATATCTTTCTCCAATCACCGGAGAACTCGTGACCAAACGCCATGATTTCTGGCGGGCTTTCGATTTTCTCTGGATGTTTCATATCATGGATTATGAAAACCGCTCGGATGTGAACAACTGGCTATTGCGATTTTCTGCTACGGTGGTCTCTTTCGCGACCCTTTCGGGGCTATGGCTGTTATTTTATAGCTTCAATCACCGAAAAACACGCACCCCCTCCCAGTTGACCGGAACAGAAGAGGCTTCAGCCCCTGTCGCCGGATCCGGCAATCTGTTCCGCTCCCTCCATAAATGGCTGGGATTGATTATCGGCCTGCAGGTGAGCATCTGGGCCATCAGTGGCCTGGTCATGGGAATCCTGCCGCATGATACGGTACAAGGCCATGATAGGGCTGAACACCATACCGCCACTCCCCTTCTGTCCGATATCACCCCCGCAGAGATCAGGGAAATTTCCACCATTGCCTCCCCGACCCATGTTGAGACATTTGCCCTGCGTCGCCTGGATCAGCGTCTGGTTTATGAAATCCGGAATCAAAACGGTATCCATCTTTATGACGCCCGCACAGGCAAACGGATAACGATCGGCGAAACGCTGGGCCGGACCCTGGCCGATCGGGATTATGCCGGTACAGCACCGATTGTGGCTGCTGAATTTGTACAGATGCCCACCCATGAAACCCGGCGTCATACAGGCCCGGCATGGAAGGTAACCTATGACGATTCCAGGGACACCACATTGTATATTTCTGCCGAAACAGGAGATGTTATTGCCCGACGCAATGATGTCTGGCGGGTTTTTGACGTTTTCTGGATGCTCCACATGATGGATTATACCCGGCAAGATAACTTCAACAGCTTCTGGATCATTACCGTCGCCTTTTTTGGTCTGTGGTTGTCCATCACTGGCGTGATCCTGCTGTTCCAGTCATTCAGTAAAGCAGAGTTCAGAGCCGCTCTCGCCAGACTGACCCCCGGCACCTCCCGCCGAAGCCTCACCATCTATGACAGCGACGGCGGGCATAAAACCAACATAACCACTCCTTTCGGCCTGTCTGTTTATGACAGTCTGGCTTATGCGGGTATCAGCCTGCCTTCCAGCTGCGGCGGCGGTGGCAGCTGTGGCCTGTGCCGGGTGAAATTCACGGAAACGCCGCCCCCGGCGCTGACCCCGGACCGGCACCATTTTTCCCGCCGGGAACTGGACGAGGGATACAGGCTGTCCTGTCAGCACCGTCTGATGGAGGATCTCAGCGTTATCGTACCGAAAGACGCTTTTGAGTCCAAATCCTATACCGCGGAAGTGGCGTCCAACCGCCCCCTAAGCCCGACAATCCGGGAAATCAGGCTCAAACTGAAAACGGCGGATGATTTTTCATACCGCGCCGGCAGTTATATGTTGGTGGATATTCCAACACCAGACGGCCCCCCCCTGCAACGGGCTTATTCCATGGCCACATCCTGTATGGACCATCCAGGAGAAATTGTTTTCAATGTCCGATACATGCCCGCCCCCGAAAATGTCCCAGGAATCCCGGCAGGGCTCGGGTCAAGCTATATGTGCGCCCTCAAAGCCGGGGATATCGTCCGCCTTTCGGGTCCCTTCGGTGACTTTGCGGCGCGTAACAGCGATCATGAAATGGTTTTTATCGGTGGCGGAGCCGGAATGGCCCCACTGCGCGCCATCATCCGGGATCAGCTTCTGTATCAGAAAACGTCCCGCAAGATCAGTTTCTGGTACGGGGCACGAAATGCCGCCGACATTCTTTATCAGGAAGAGTTTGAGAATCTGGCGGCACAGCACGATAATATGGAGTTTCATGTGGGCCTTTCAGCGCCCCTTGAAACTGACAACTGGCAGGGAGCGACCGGAAACATTCATGAAATTGTCCTGAAAAACTATCTGTCGTCTCACCCTGATTTGGGCAACATTGAATTTTACCTGTGCGGACCACCGGCTATGCTGGCGGCAACAAGAAAGATGTTGCGGGATCTGGGCATAAAAGAGGAAAAAATCGCCTTTGACGACTTTGGTATATAATAGTTGCAAGGGATATCCTGACTTTTTCCGTATCATGTCGCAATGAAGGTCCAGATGACTCCCAGATGACTCTATGACCTAAAAAAGACAGAAACCTAAAAAAGACGGGGAATTGCGGCATGAAAAGCGACTATAAAGAAAACAGCATAACATTAACCGGTGCCGTCTCCATGGGCACCGGTGTAATGATCGGGGCAGGCATTTTTGCCCTCACCGGGCAAGTAGCAGAATTGGCCGGCAGCCTCTTCCCTCTGGCTTTTATCGTTGCCGCGATCCTGGCGGCGTTCAGCGCCTATTCTTATATTAAACTCTCAAGGGCCTATCCTTCGGCTGGCGGCATCGCCATGTATCTGAAAAAAGCCTATGGGCGGGGCACCATGACGGGAGCTTGCGCCCTGCTCATGGCCTTCTCCATGATCATTAATGAAAGCCTGGTGGCGCGTACTTTCGGAACCTATACCCTACAGCTGTTCACTATCGACCAGAGCAGCTTTCTGGTTCCCGTCCTCGGGGTCGGCCTGCTTGCCTTTGCTTATGTGATCAATATTTCCGGCAACCGTTCTGTCGGCATATTCTCCTTCCTCATGGCATTTCTTAAAATTGTCGGCATACTGGTCTTTGCCATTGCCGGCCTCTGGATTGCAGATAGCTTTATTAAACCGGCCCCCATGCCCGAAACAGGCGGATCATGGGAAGGTTTTCTGGCCGCGCTGGCGTTGGCCATCCTGGCCTATAAGGGGTTTACCACCATTACCAACAGTGGTTCAGAAGTTATCGACCCTCACCGGAACATCGGACGGGCAATTATTATTTCCATCATCATATGTGCGATCATTTATCTGCTTGTAGCGCTAGCCATCGGCGCCAACCTGTCATTGCCCGAAATTATTGCGGCCAAAGACTTCGCCCTGGCGGAAGCCGCCCGCCCCGCCTTGGGGAACTATGGCCTGTGGTTTACCGTGGCCCTAGCCATTATCGCCACTGCATCTGGCGTCATTGCCAGTGTTTTTGCAGTCTCACGCATGCTGACCATGCTAACTGAAATGAAAATGATCCCCCATCGTCATTTTGGCATGGGCGGCCGCCTGCAGCATCACCTACTTGTCTATACCATTGTTCTGGCCATGCTGCTGACCATCTTTTTCGACCTTAGCCGGATTGCAGCCCTGGGCGCCATATTCTATCTGATTATGGACATGGCTATTCATTGGGGCGTATTACGACATCTACGCCGCGACGTTGCGGCCAATCCCTTTATTCTCGTAGCCGCCATTATCCTCGACCTTCTGGTCCTGATTGCTTTTCTGAAGATCAAGGCCGAAACGGACAGCCTGATCTTTTTCATGGCACTTGGAATACTGGTGGCAATATTCGCTGGAGAACGATATTTCCTCCAGAAAACTTCTCAAAAAACCTCCCAACAAACTTCTGGGACTAGGGAGGAAGAAACTCCACATCACCATCATTGACCGGCAGCTGGAAGCAAATCGGGGCCATACCGGTTCCCGCATCTCCCGAGGTTGAGAATGCTCAACTTCTGAAGGCGAAACCCTATCCGATACGGATATAGCTGTCCGTCAGAAATGCGTACGGGGGAATATCCAGATTACGGGGGGCGGGTCCTTTCCGGATCCGGCCTGACATGTCATAATGTGATCCGTGACAAGGACAGAACCATCCCCCATATTCGCCTTTTGGATCGCCGGGTTTCTGCCCCAGCGGAATACATCCCAAATGGGTACAAACCCCGATCATCACCAGCCATTCGTCGTATCCCGGCTTGATCCTTTGTACGTCCGTCTCCGGATCCCTTAATTCTGAAATATCTACGGCACGGGCATGGGCAATTTCTTCAGGCGTCCGGCGGCGAATGAAGACCGGCCGCCCCCGCCATTTCACCGTGATGGCCTGTCCGACTTCGATAGGAGACAGATCCACCTCGACAGTCGAGAGGGCCAGAACATCAGCCGACGGATTCATGCTGTCAATTAAAGGCCAAAGCGATATCACACTGCCGGTCGCAGCAAAGACGCCTGAGGCCACATATAAAAAGTTACGGCGATGAACTTCTTTTTTCCTATCCAAGGCAACCTCCTGGGATTCGTATCAATCTCCTCACAGCTCACTTCAGGGCGCAAACTCGCAAACTCGCAAACTCAATGACTATGATCCCCATCCTGGTGGGAATCGTCATGTTCACGCTCCTGTGCAGGGGTGACGGGATGTTCATGATTTTCGCCGGCCTCTCCATGGTGATGATCATGACCTTCTCCCCCGCTTTCCGGCAGGGACATGACTCCAATGCCGTGGCGATACACCACTTCACCCCCTTTATACCCCGTCACGCTCAAAAGACCCGTCGCTACCACCAGCGCGACCAAAAACAGGTCATGCACCTTTTTATCGCGATACAGCACCACTGACCAGAGCACCAGCCCCCAGAAAACAACCGCGGTGGTAAGGCCCCAGTTCCGGTGATCCGTCATCGCCAGATGCGATGGGCCATCATGAGCCACGGTATTATAGGCATAATATCCTGCCGCCACAGTGACAAACGTGATCAACCCCGCTGTCCACAAATTGATATATGCGGCTATCGTTATCTTTTCCGCCCATATTTTTGACGGAAAAAACCGGCCAATCAGAAACAAAAGCGTAGCAACACTATATAACGCGATGGTGAAATGTACAAAGACCGGATGCCAGTTCGGTATGATTTCCATAAGCGTACTCCCTTATTTTTCTTAAGCCCAACAGGTAATACGGAAAAAACCGGTTTATCCCTTGGATCGAAATGCGCCGTTTTCTCCGGTGAATTCGCCATTATTCCCTTCCCCAAAAAAAGGCGGTCTCCCCGACAGGGGGACCGCCTGAGATGCGGAACATCAAATAGTTTTTCCTATTTCTGGAAGGTCTTTCTCAGATAGGCAATCACATCTTTGACATCCTGCTGCGTCAGGTCCGGATTACCGCCCAGGGCCGGCATTTCCATCACAGCCCCTGGACTGATAAACCCATTGGTCACATTCCGGATCAAAATCTCATCCGATTTGGAAAGAGGCCCATCCTTCGAGGTAAAATCGGGCACACCGGGGATTTCACCTTTTCCGTTTTCCCCATGACAAGCGACACAGGTTTCGCCATAAACCTCGGCCCCATTCTGAAGATCCAGACCGGCGGCAACAGAATTACCAACAAGTAACATGCCCCCCAGGAAAACGACGACCCCTGTCTTTTGAAACGGCAAGACCGTCATCATTTCTGTTCTCCTTTGACGTTATTGCTGGACTGAAGAAACAGGATGATGTCCCGGACCATATCTCCCGGAAGGTTGGCCCGCACCCGCATATGCGTCGCAGAAACCTCCCATTCCTCATCAGACAATTCCTTCGGGGCGCGGATATTGTGGCAACGCCCACAATTCTGAGCCCAGGCTTTGGCACCTCTGGCGAGACGTAACGGATCACTTTTCTCCGCGGCCTCCGCCACGGCTATGGTGGAAAACAGTGTAATGAAACACACTGACACAAGTGTTTTGGGAATAGTCATGATCTGCTCCTTTCCCGGCCTTAGAAGCCATAAGCAAATTGAAGTTTGTATCGGGTCTCATCCGGACGCTCGGCCAGAATGAAATTACGCCGTTCGATCCCTGTCTTCACAGCAATGGTAGGGGCAAGCCAGTAATTGAGACCGACATTCCACCTCTTTTCAGAATTGTCGAGTAGCGCATCGTCAATTTTGACCCGGAATTCTCCATATCGAAACACAGGCTCAAATTTCCCTATGATCGGGTTATCGGAAACGTCCGACAGGCGATAGGCCACTTGCGCATACCAACTTTCCCAGGTGGTTTTCTCCAGCGCCCCGTGACCGTCTTCTTCTATAACAGCGCTCTCACCGCGGGGGTCAACCTTGGCGTTCAGATATTCAAAACGGACATCCCACGGGCCCTTGGCATAGGCCCCGTCAACGCCCCACAAACGATAGTCGCCATTTTTAGCGGCGATAATATCACCATCAGCCGCGATGCCGGCTTCTTCGTTCAGCGCGGCATCCAGATAGGAGAATCCGACCTCGAAAGAGGAGCTGTGTACCACGGCCACACGCCCCCCGATGGATTTGTTGCCGTCATTGTCCTCGCCAAACCCTTCCAATTCCAGTTCATCCTCATCATGACCAAAACGCGGCCCGTTACCGACGGCGAGAGAATAGGTAAAGATGAAATCATTGGCGGGAACGCCGCCTCTTAACTGAAAGCCCACATCACTGGTTGGTTGCGCACCGCCATGACCGAACCCGGCCGGTGCATTCATGGACCGGTTAATCCAGCTCGGATGCAACCGTTCCTGGAACTGGCCGATGGGGCTCAGATATTTGCCGACAACGAGTGTCACATTGTCATGCAGCAGAAAATCCAGTTGTGAATATTCCAGGGCAATTTCGGTTTCGCCGTCACCGCTCGTCTCAATCTCCATTTCCGCCTCAAAGATCAGCCAGTCCTTGTATTGAAAGTGGAAAGCGGGATTGAACTTACCCGCGACAAAACTGTCATTCTTGCCGCCGGAGACCGCCTCAAACCCGGCATCCGCATATCCGGCCAGATGCCATTTTGTGTCCGGTTCGGCCTCTCTGGACACATATTTACTCAAGACCGGGTTTTGTGACTGGATTCTGGTTTCCAGTTCCTTTTCCTTTTTGGAAAGGGTTTGTTCTTTTGTGACAAGGTTATCCTTGAGCTGCAAAAGGTCCTGTTTCAACTGCTCAAGTTCATCAAGCTTTTTTTCAATCTCAATGAGTTTTTGCTGATAGCCCGCAGGATCTTCCTGTGCCTGGGCCATTGCAGCGCTCCCCAATAACAAAGTTGTCATTAGGGGGGCATACAGTATTTTCTTTCGTATATGCATGAGCTTTCCTTCCATAAGTGACTAAGAACTGCACGCACGGGACCGCCGCCGCGACACCCGTTCGCGATCAAATTTTCTGAAAACCGTGGTCTTCAGTTCCCGATTATGTGATGACGGAGAAAGTTCGGATCAGCGATGAGGCATCATATGCTGAACGTCATAGACCCCTTCAAAATAGTAATAGGCCCAGTAGGCTCCCGTACAGATCGCCGCGAGCGTCCCCGTAACGATCATGACCCATGCCGCCCATTTCATGAGCGAACTGTTTTCCTTTTGCGCAAAATGCAAAACGATCAATCCCGACGCCAGCACCGCCACATCAACCATAAACGCAATATCGCCAAGAAATTCCATCGACCCCTCCTTTAAAAACGAGTGTGGATTTCAACTTCCGTCTTATGGGGTGATACGAATGGCAACGGGGCTGCCCTCAAAAAATCAAACGAAAATGGAAAAATAAAAACAAGCCGGAAAACGGCCTTATAAATATCGGGACCGGACGATGTGAACAGTTCCACTGACCAGTCCCGCAGCAAGACAAAAGCCGGGTCAAGCGAGCTTAATGATTATGCCCGTTTCCCTGATGGCGATGTTCAGGCTTCTTGTCGCCTTTCTGATGATGCCCGTCTTTCCCCGCACCGCCATGCATCTTTTTCATTTTATCCATCATCTGGCCCATCTGATCATGCATTTTCTTCATTTCGGACCTGTGGCCGGGATCTGACATCTTCTGCATCATATCCCCCATTTTGGTGTGCATGTTTTTCATTTCCTTCATCATCTGCATCATGTCGGCAGACTGTCCGCTCACCATCTGGTCATGCTGATGCTCTTTAGGCCCGGAAGCAGCATACCCGCTTGCGGGCAGGGACAACAGGGCCGCAATGATTAATGTTTTTGTCATGATTTTCACGATTTCATCTCCTGTGAAACTAGTTGTATTCAGGGTCTCGTTTACAAAATGCTGTTCAGCAGTACTGATACGAGACGACAGCGGTCATCCCTTAGAGTGAATTGTGCACAATTCACTCTAGAACAGCCGAGCGACAGAAAGACTGTTCTGTACCGGACAGGGGTCAGGAAACGAGTTTTTTGCGGGCACGGTAAATTCTGGTTTCCACGGTTTTGGTGGTCACGCCGAGGATCTGCGCGCATTCCTCCTGGGGCATGTCCTGCAGCACACACAGGATAAAGGGGGTTTTCAGCTTATCCGGCAGCCGCGCCACAGAACGGGCCAGTTTCTGAAGCTCCATTTTGTCATCAAGAATTTTATCGGGGCCCGCCCCCTTGAAAGAAACATTTTCCAGAAAATCATGTGCTTCGTCGGTGTCTGTATAGGCGGTAAAGGATATAAACCGCCTCAAGGTGTTTTTTCGCCCCCAATCCCGGCATTTGTTCAGGGCAATCTGAAACGCCCAGGTGGAAAACCGTCGCGACGGATCATAAAGATGAATTTTTTCATAAATACTGACAAAGGTTTCTTGCAGCAGGTCGTAGGCTTCTTCCCGATCTGTCACATAACGGCAGATGAAGGCATATAACCGCGCCTTATATCGGCGCATGATCTCCTCAAATGCCCCGTGACTGCCCGCCCTCATTTCCCGGGCCAGGGTTTCATCATCCAAATCTTTATTTTTTATGCCGGCTGCCATAAAGAACGTCCGCCACGTAATCGTCCAGGATTTCTGATTGTTCTTCATCCAGCAGGGCGCGCATCTCAAAGATGTGTTTCAAGGTAATTTTCTGAAGTTCGCCCATCGCCTCATGAATGTCATCGACCGCGGCCTGAACTTCTGGCGTATAGGCCTTTTCCTCGCGCATCACATCCGCAAGTTTCATATTGGACAGAGCGATCTGATGCTCGTAAAAGGCTTTCTGTTCAGCAAAGACCTTTTCTATGGGGATCAGCTTTTTTTTCTGTTCCTCCGTCAGATTCAGAATCTCGTGAAATGCCTGATGCGAACCATGGTTGTCCCTGGGTGGCGCCGGAAAAAACCTTTCGGCCAGAAGAAAACCTGCGCCCGCAATCAGGAACAGGTTAAAGGCAAATACAACAATCTTGAAAATTCTGCTCATTGGGACACATTCAGCAAGGTTGACGGCAACAGGTTATTATCCGCCGTAAGCACCTCAAGACCCAACTGGTCCTGAGGAAACAGGGGGGATGCCTTTTGCGTCACCGCCCCCATATACAGCCCCAGAAACAACGTCAGAGCCATCGCCGGAATCCCCACATAGGAAGGCACGCCGAAACAGGCTTTCAGCCAGCCTGCCAAACCACGACTTTCGGCAACCCTGTGCTGAAGCCGCAGGTTCACGTCTTTTTCCAGTGAAACCAAATCACTTTCAAAGTTCACTCTCGCATAACTGTTGAGAAGATCGTCTATTTTTTTGTCCATTTTAATACCCTTTATAATGAAGCAGCCCCTTTGGTCCCGGGCCATACGCGTCCCCGTCACACGCAGGATACATCACAATGTATATACCAGTCAGGTCACATCTGATGTTTTTTATATTTAATGCCGTTGGCCCGCTGCAATTCACGAATATAGGCAATAATAAGCTCTGTTTGCTTCCGGCTGACATGCCGCTGCGGCAACATATTGCCAAACCGCCAGTGATGCTGGGGCACACCGCTCTGCACTGCCCGGTAAAAAGCCATATCCGAATGATGGCCCGGATTATAGATGTCATGCAACAAGGGAGGGCCCTGTTCGGTGCCCAACGCATTGACCCCATGACATTGGGCGCAGTTTTTATTGAAAAGCTCCAGACCTTTTTGCGCCGCAGCAGAAAACGCCGGGATAACAACCTGTTGTCGGGACGATATCCCCTGTGTTTCGTTTTTATTCCATACGGCATAAACAGCCGCCAGCGCCCCCAGCAAAATCATCACACCTACAAACTTACCCACTCAACTCTCTCCCTGAATACGGTCTCAGTTTTTCAATACTCCCGGTCTTTAAAATATTGCGGGTTGGTTTTGCGTTCCGAGTCGCAAAACATGTTATGACTTACAAAAAAACCGGTTTTGAGGCCAGTTTCTGGAAAAACGACTAAGTCACTGTATTTTATGTATTATTACAACAAAATACTCTCATGACATTTTAAACTGGCTTTATTAATACGAAAAAATAATCCCCATCCCTTATAAAAATACTGAAAAAGCAGTTTTTTTTGCCTGAGAGCATTTGCTGCTTGACGACGTCCAGCTAATCGCCCAAATATCCCTATATGTTTACGAGGGTACGACATATGATCCGGCAGCAGGGAAAAAGCCTTCTTTTTCTCATTGTCGCTGTGGTTCTTGGACAACTGGCGTCGTCTGTGCCAGCAACGGCCCATGCGGCTATGGCCATGGATCACATGGCCTGTGGCCAAGATCATCATGTTCAGGATCATCATGTTCAGGGTCACCAGGGCCAAAATCATCAGGCTCAACATCCCTCATCGCCAACGGCTTCAATGTCTGAACTCTGCTGTGATCTGACAGAGGGAACCCCTTCCGCCTCCCTAGGCGAGCCGACGGTTGTCCCCATGTCCGCCGATTTGGCCTGTTATGATGCCTGCATGACGTTTTGCATCGCCCTTCATGCGGCGCTTCCCCTGCCGGACAGTACGGTCCGCACCTTTGCCACGCCATCTGCGCCGCATCGTCCTGATATGGATGATCCGACGGCATATATTTCCGACTTCATTTCTCCTCCACCCAAGGCCTAATTCGGCCCGCACTTTCTTTGTTACGTGTTTCGTAACTCCTGCGACCTGAACTGATCAGGCCGCAAAAAATTCCATTCCCTTATGGAGGAAAACATATGATTAGAACCCTTCCGCTTCTGCTTGCGGCATGGGGCTTTCTGTCCGGAATAGCCACCGTCGCCACCGCAGAGGAAACATTAACGATGGACCGGGCTGTAGCTCTAGCGCTCAAGGCCAATGACCCGTCCGCAACCCGATTCAAACAGCAGGGGGATGCGCTTGCTGAACAGGCCATTGCCGAAAGCCAGCTCCCGGATCCGAAACTTAGCCTGGATATGGCCAACTGGCCCGTGGACAGTTTCAGTTATACCCAGGAGCCCATGACGCAGGTCAAGATCGGCATTCAGCAATCCGTGCCCCGGGGCAAGACCCTGTCCTATAATCGTGAAAAACGGGAAGCCGAAGCCCGCGCAGAATATGAAAAATACAATCTGCAGACCCGGAACATCATTCTTGATGTCCGGCAGGCCTGGCTGGAGCTGTATTATTGGCGTAAGGCTCGCGAACAAGTCGAAAAAAGCCGTGAAGAAATCAAGGAACTCATCGCGGTAATCGAAAGTGTCTATGTCACAGGCCGCCAGACCAGCCAGGACTTGCTCAGGGCCGAACTGGAACTCAGCATCCTGGATGACCGGTTGATCGACGTGGATCGGCAAATCGACATGACCAAAGCCGACCTCGCCCGCCTGATCGGGGGGGAGGCCGCCTCTTTGCCACTGGCGGATCACCTGCCGGTTCTGCTGTTCCCTTCGGAAAAGGAAGTGATCAGGGACAAACTCACCCAGCACCCCGCCGTGAAGGTGGATGACGCCATCATCACCGCCCGGACAAAAGCCATCAATATTGCCGAGGAACAATATAAACCCGGCTGGACGGTGCGTGCGGGATATGGTTTCCGGGGCAACGAACGGTCCGATTTTGCCTCTCTGGGCGTCACTATGGATGTGCCGCTGTTTACCGCCAACCGACAGGACAAGGCTCTGTCCGCGGCAAAACTCAAGCGACATGCTGCCCGCCTCAGCCGAGACGAGAAACTTCTGGAACTTTATAAATTCCTGGAGCGGACCTATTCGGACTGGAAGGGTCTGGAAGACCGGATCAAGCTTTATAAAAAAGTGGTCATTAACCGTGCGGACGAAACCAGTCTGGCCTCTCTCGACGCCTATCGCAACAGGGTCGCCGATTTTCCGGAACTGATCCGCTCCCGTCTTGCCGTGCTCGATGCGGAACTGACCCTCATTCGTCTGCAAACAAACTATCTTCAGGCTCAGTCCCGCCTCTTGTTCCTGGAAGGAGAATACAATGAATAAAAAACAGCTTGTCATATTGGGGACCGTTTTATTAACAGGGGCGGCGCTGGGCTACGGTTTTGCGCATCTGCCCTCAGCCGATTCCGCCCCTACCGAAACCGGACAAAAAAGGGAAATCCTATACTGGGTCGCCCCGATGGATGCCAATTACCGCTCCGACAAACCCGGGAAATCTCCCATGGGCATGGATCTGATCCCGGTCTATGCGGATGACGCCGCGGCGGAGAGTGCAGAAGAACCGGCCCTTAAAATCAATCCTGCCGTCGTCAACAATCTTGGCGTGCGTACTGCCAAAGTCGAAAGATCGACCCTGTATCACCCTGTTCATACCGTGGGGTATGTCACACCGGATGATGACAAGATCAGCCTTATTGACGTGCGGACGGAAGGTTGGATCGAAAAACTTTATGTGAAGACTGAAAATGAATGGGTCAAAAAAGGCGACCCCTTATTCAAAATCTATTCCCCGCAACTCGTCACGGCCCAAACCGAATATCTTCAGGCTGTAAAGCGTAACAACGCCTCCCTCATCAAAGCCTCGGAGGATCGCCTGAAAGCCCTCGGCATGAGAGACAAACAAATCCGCACACTCAGAAAAAAACGACAGGTCGAAAGTCTGACGGATATCCTGGCCCCGCAGGACGGCGTCATTCTCACGCTGAATGTTCGCGAGGGGATGTTTGTGAAACCCGGCGATACTGTCCTCAAGCTGGCCGACCTTTCCTCGGTCTGGGTCATGGCGGAAATTTTCGAAAATCATATCGCCTGGGTCGCCCAGGGACAGGCCGCTGAAATGACCATTGCCGGGAAACCCGAAAAAACCTGGCAGGGGGTTGTCGATTATGTGTATCCGGTCGTCGATCCCGTTAGCCGGACTGTGAAACTGCGGTTGCGGTTTGAAAATCCCGATCTTTTTCTGAAACCCAATATGTACAGCAAAGTTCGGATCAAGGGGCGCTCTCGGGAAAACGCGCTACATATCCCGCGGGAAGCTTTGATCAGAACCGGCAGTTCTGAACGGGTCATCCTTGCTCTGGGAGAAGGAAAGTTCCGGCCGGCCCAGGTTGTTTCCGGCCTTGAGGCGGGAGACCGCATCGAAATCCTGTCCGGCCTGCATGAAGGCGAAACCATCGTCACGTCTGCCCAGTTCCTGCTGGATTCCGAAGCCAGCATGAGCGTCGGCCTGATGCGTTTGCATACGGAAACCGGCAACAGCACCGAAGCAACGGATCATGCGATAGATCATTCAACACTGTCCCATGACCCGGCTTCCCATGATCCGGCTTCCCATGAGGGCGGCGACCACAGCCAGATGGATCATTCTGGCCATTCAGATCATTCTGGCCATTCAGATCATTCTGAAATGTCCCATGACCCCGCTGCGGGAACGGCAACGGCAACGGAAATGGAACCGGGAAAGGGGATGGACCATGATTAATGCCATTATCAACTGGTCGCTTCAGAACCGTTTTCTGGTGATTGTTTTTTCCCTGATCTTGGGCGGATGGGGCATCATGTCCCTGCTCAAGACTCCGCTTGACGCCATTCCGGATCTGTCGGATGTTCAGGTCATTATTAAAACCACATACCCCGGGCAGGCGCCGCAGGTGGTGGAGGATCAGGTGACTTATCCACTGACCACGGCCATGCTGGCGGTTCCGGGGGCGGTCACGGTGCGTGGTTATTCCTTTTTCAACGATTCCTATGTCTACATCATTTTCAAGGATGGTACAGACCCTTATTGGGCGCGCTCAAGGGTTCTTGAATATCTGAGTCAGGTCGCCCCGACCCTGCCAGCCGAGGCCCGTTCGGCGCTGGGCCCCGATGCCACGGGTGTGGGCTGGGTCTATCAGTATGCCTTGGTGGACAAAACCGGAAAACATGACCTGTCCCAGCTCAGAAGCCTTCAGGACTGGTTCCTGAAATATGAACTTCAGACCGTGGAAGGTGTATCCGAGATTGCCACAATCGGCGGCATGGTTAAACAGTATCAGGTCATTGTCGATCCTGAAAAGCTGCGAGCTTTCAACCTGCCCTTAAGCCGGGTGCGCCAGGCCATCCAGCGCGGCAACCAGGAAACCGGGGGCCGGGTCCTGGAAATGGCAGAAGCAGAATATATGGTCCGGGCCTCGGGGTATATCCAGACACAGGAGGATCTGAAAAACATTCCTCTGGGGTATACTGAGAACGGCACGCCGATCACTTTGTCCCAGGTGGCCGAGGTGCGGCTCGGCCCGGAACTCAGGCGCGGCATTGGCGAGCTTAACGGCGAAGGCGAGGCCGTAGGTGGTGTGGTCATCATGCGGTATGGCGAGAATGCGCTCTCCACCATTGAGCGCGTCAAGGCAAAGCTGGACAATCTGAAAGCCAGCCTGCCCGACGGCGTGGAGATTGTCGAAACCTATGACCGATCCGCCCTGATCAAACGCGCCGTGGCCAACCTTAATGAAAAACTGCTGGAGGAATTCGCCATTGTGGCGCTGGTTTGTGGGCTGTTCCTGTTTCACTTCCGCTCCGCCCTGGTGGTGGTGCTCAGCCTGCCGCTGGGTGTTCTGATCTCCTTTATCATCATGGAAAGCCAGGGGATCAACGCCAATATCATGTCGCTGGGCGGCATCGCCATCGCCATTGGCGCCATGGTGGACGCCACCATTGTGATGATCGAGAATTTCCACAAACATATCGAGAAAACGCCCGTGACCCCGGAAAATCGATGGGAGATCGTCTCCCGATCCGCTATCGAAGTGGGGCCGCCGCTGTTTTTCTCGCTGTTGATCATTACTCTCAGTTTCGTGCCGATTTTTGCGCTCGAAGCGCAGGAAGGGCGAATGTTTCATCCGCTCGCCTTCACCAAAACTTTCGCCATGGCGGCGGCCTCGGGCATCTCCATCACCCTGGTGCCCGTGCTGATGGGCTATTTCATCCGCGGCAAGAATATCATCCCGGAACATAAAAACCCCATCAACCGGGGGCTTATCGCCCTGTATCGCCCGTTTATTGGCCTGGTCCTGAAACATCCGCGCGCCATGCTGGCCTTTGCGCTGGTCGCCATGATCAGCATGGCCTTTCCGCTGCAACGGCTGGGCAGCGAATTCATGCCGGACCTGGACGAAGGAGATCTGTTGTATATGCCGAGCGCCTTTCCCGCCATCTCTGCCGGGAAAATGGCCGAGGTGTTGCAACAGACCAACAAGCTGATCAAGACGGTGCCCGAGGTGGAAACCGTCTATGGCAAGGCCGGCCGCGCGGACAGCGCCACGGACCCTGCCCCCCTGACCATGGTGGAAACCACCATTCGCCTGAAACCACGGGACCAATGGCGGGATGGTATGACCATGGACAAGCTGAAAAAGGAACTGGATCAGCTGGTGCAATTTCCCAGTCTGACCAATGTCTGGATCATGCCGATCAAGAACCGTATCGACATGCTGGCCACCGGTATCAAAACTCCTGTGGGCGTCAAGGTTGCCGGCCCGGATCTTAAAGTCATCTCAGAGATCGGGGAAAAGATCGAACGCGTCCTTAAAAAAGTTCCAGGAACCTCTAGCGTCTATGCCGAACGGGTGACGGGGGGGCGTTTTATTGATATCGACATCGACCGCCTTGCCGCCGCCCGCTACGGGCTCAATATCGCGGATGTACAGGATGTGGTGCGCACGGCCATTGGCGGCATGGTCGTCACTGAAAGTGTGGAGGGGCTGGAGCGCTATCCGGTCAATCTGCGCTATCCGCAGGACTATCGGGACAGCCTGGAAAAGCTGCGCAGCCTGCCGGTGGTGACGCCCTCGGGCGCGCGCCTGCCGCTAAGCGCCCTGGCCTCGATTAATATTTCCGACGGGCCGGGGGCCATCAAGAGCGAAAATGCGCGGCTGAATGGCTGGATTTATGTCAATATCGACGATGTGGATCTGGGCTCTTATGTGAAAGAGGCCCAGCAGGCCGTGCGTGATCAGGTTGAGCTGCCGCCAGGATATTCCATTTCCTGGTCGGGCCAGTATGAATATATGGAACGGGCGGCGGAAAAACTCAGCCTGGTGATCCCGGTGACGATCCTGATTATTCTGTTGCTGCTGTTCTTTAATTTCAAGAATCTGACTGCCGTGCTGATCATTATGGGCACCCTGCCCCTATCTCTGGTGGGCGGGCTGTGGCTTTTGTATCTTCTGGACTACAACATGTCCGTCGCGGTCGGGGTCGGCTTCATTGCCCTCGCCGGCATCGCCATTGAAATCGGGGTTCTGATGATGGTCTATCTCAATCAGGCTTGGGACGCCAGAAAGGCCCTCGCCCGGTCCGAAAATCGCCCCCTCGGGCTTCGGGACCTGCATGAAGCAATCATCGACGGCGCCCTGATGCGGGTCCGGCCAATCATGATGACTGTGGCGGTGATCATCGCGGGTCTGCTGCCAATCATGCTGGGCAGCGGGACGGGGTCCGAGGTGATGCGTCGCATCGCTGCGCCGATGGTCGGCGGCATGGTCAGCGCAACTCTCCTGACCCTGCTGGTAATCCCGGCCGTCTTCCTGCTCTGGAAACGCGCCACTGACCGTCAGGATCTGTCAGAAAACTGAGTACAAAAGCTGAATATAAGGCTAAATACAAAGGAGGGGCCCTTTTCCGGCGACAACGGAAAGGGTCCCTTTTCCATATACTCCCCTTGCGGCCTCCCCCTGGATGTCTGAAGAGCCTCGCGGGCAACTTGTCAGATAAAAATAAATAGCATATTATATACTTCTTATCGAATATTACAGGATTCCCGAATGCGTCTGACGTATCATACAGACTATGCCCTTCGGCTTCTCATGCTTCTGGCCGTTGAGCCTCACAGGCTTCATACGATTGAAGAAATCGCCCGCCGTTACAATATATCCCGCAACCATATGATGAAAGTGGCCCATACTCTGGCGGAAGCAGGGTTTATTACCCCGGTCCGGGGCCGGAACGGCGGCTTAAAACTGGCCTCTGTGCCTGAGAAAATTAATCTGGGTCAGGTTGTGCGCGCCACAGAAGATAATTTTCATCTGGTGGAATGTTTTGACATTAGCAAGAACAAATGTTTGATTTCAGCCGATTGCGGACTCCAGGCTCCGTTGAAACACGCCCTCCGGGCCTTTATTGAAACGCTGGACCAATACACGCTGCGTGATCTTGTCATTCATCCAGAATCCGATGACACGTTAAGGGCCCTGTTTACCTAAAGGCCCTGCTTACCTGAAGAAAAAAGCACAACCATCACACTTCCCCCGGACCCGCTCTAGTCTCGCTACCAGTCGCATCTTCCGACCTGGCAGGTGTCTTTTGTTTGCTGTTTGTGCATACCCAACAGTGAGTGGTTTGGTCTTGCTATGTCGGTCATGTCAAAATCGCTTATTATAAAATGTTAACTTCATCTTGCCTCAGTACAACTTTTGACTGAAAATGCATGGCTCAGCAGAAGACATAAAAGCATAAAATATACTGCCGCTATTCTTTTGTCTGTTTTCGGTAAACATCCTGTTTATGCATCTAAATATTATAATATTGAAAATTTTCAAAACAGTCTTATGCCAATATTGGCAGTATGGACAAAACCTACCGAATTAGGTATCCAATATTCTAAGTTGCACGATTGTGACGAATACACAAAATTGGGGATATCATTATGTATGGCCAAACCTGTCGCCTCGCCTTAAGCGCTCTGTTGCATGATCTGGGGAAAATCACACAACGGGCCAGGGTGTATGACCGGCACGAACGATTCGACGCTAGTAAAACCCTCTATTGTCCCTATCAGGACAAGGGCCAGTATCATTCCCATATTCACGCCGCCTGTACGGCCCTGTCTCTTGATGAGCTGGAAGAAAGTCTTCCGGATATCCTGAAGGGGGATACGAGCCCCTTTGCGTCCCGCACCGCCCCGGGAGAAGACATCACCGATTGCCTGGCCAACGCCGCCGCCATGCATCACCGGCCAGGAACCTTCCTGCAATGGTGCATTGCCGTGGCCGATCGAATTGCCTCCGGTTTTGAACGGGAAGAGTTCGATAAATACAATCAAAGTCGTGATCGGGAGGATTATATTACGGCGCAGTTGCGGACGATCTTCGCCATAGTGGGCAAGGAAGACGTCCAAAAGGAGGACACCAAAACGAAGGACGATTGGTTCTATCCCCTTCGCCCGCTCTCCCCCGCCTCCATTTTTCCCATAAACATAAAAAAGGCAGAGCGCAGCCGGGAAGACGCCGCTAAGGAATATGAACAATTATGGCGGGGTCTGCTACAGGATCTGAAGAAAATCCCCCCCTCCCATCGCCGAAACTGGCCCTTGTGGCTGGATCATTTTGACAGCCTGTGGCTGACCTATAGTCACGCCGTTCCCTCGGCCACGGCATTCAACATCAGGCCCGATGTCTCGCTTTATGATCATTCCAAGACCACGGCGGCGTTGGCGACGGCGCTGTGGCGCTATCATGAGGAAACGGGACAAACCACAGCGGAAGCCGTGAAGGAGGATTGGGAAAGCAAGAAATTTCTGCTGATCCAGGGCGATTTCTTCGGCATTCAGGATTTTATTTTCAATAGCGAAACCCACACCGACAGCAAGATCGTCAAGCTACTACGCGGTCGATCCTTTTTTGTCTCCCTGCTGTGCGAATGCGCGGCTCTCAATGTGCTGGACAGCCTGGATCTGCCGCCGACGTCGCAGATCATCAATGCGGCCGGAAAGTTTCTGATTGTCGCCCCTAATACAACGCGGACGAAAAATGTCCTGAACACATTGCAGGCGGAATTCGATCAATGGTTTCTGGATCATACGCTGGGGCTGGCCGGTATTGGGTTGGCCACCTGTAGCGCCTCGCCCCGGGATTTCACCGAAAAGAAATTTGATTCCCTTAAAAAGAGCCTGTTTGACGCCCTGGAAAAGGCCAAATTCCAGAGGTTCAGCCTATGCGCCGCGGATGCGCCCGCCCCTCTCCGCCAGGCGGAATATCCCATAGGCCCTTGCGCTTATGACAGCCGTCTGCCGGCCCAGGAGGTCGAAGACGGACAAAAGGTTAGCCGGCTTGCCCAGGATCAGATCCGGATCGGCGAGCTGCTGGCCAAGGAAAAATATTCCCGGCTCCTGATCTTTAACAGCTCTGACAAAATATGGGACAGCCCAGGAAAACTCAAAACAGAAATTTTCGGTTATACCATTGTCCTGACCCGAAATGAGGATGAAACCGGAAAATTCGGCCGGCTTGCCGAAAGCGGCGTCCTGCGCCGGGCCTTTGACATTTCCCTGCCGGATCCCGCTTCCGGTAACGTCTGGGATGGCTACAGCCGCCGCAACATCAACGCCTATGTCCCGCTGCACAAAAATGATCCAACGCAAGACGATCGTTACGACGACCTAGATAAAGCCGAACAGGGCGAGATCAAAACTTTTGAACATCTGTCCCGGGATGATCAAAATATGGATGAGAATGGAAAAATTTCGGGTATTTCCGGCCTCGGGGTGCTCAAGGGCGACATTGACAATCTGGGGCGAATGTTCCAGGAAAATACTAATAATTTCGCCAAATGGGCGTCACTCTCCCGACAGGTCAATAATTTCTTCGCCCTTTATCTTCCCTGGCTGTGTCAAAAGGAGCCGGCGTTCCAGAATATATACACCGTCTTCGCTGGCGGCGATGATTTCTACATGATTGGCCCCTGGTACAGCCTGCAGCGCTTCGCCGCGCGGATGCGCGACGATTTTCACCGATATGTGGCCGAAAATCCCTACATCCATTTTTCGGCCGGTTACGGCATTTACAAAGCCGGCACGCCGTTGCGGTTGCTGACCGCGGGCGCCGAAGAACAGCTGGAGAAAGCCAAAAAGAACAAGGAAAATAGAGAAAAAGACGCCTTTTCCATCTTTGACCAGACCGTCCCGTGGCAAGATTGGCCCCGGATCCGCGAAACGACCGAAACTGTCGCGGAACTGGCCGATACATATAATTTTTCCACGGCATATCTCTATGATCTGATCGAATTCACCCATATGGCCGAAACCATAAACGACCATCCCGAGAATGCCCGCTGGCGATCTCTGTTCCAGTACCGCACCCGGCGCATGGTCAGCAACAAGGAGCAGAGCCTCAACGATCTCGCCCAAAAAATCGGCGACCGCATCGACGAAACAGGCGGCAGATATCGCATCGCCCTGTTTAATCATGTTTACAGAAACCGCAAATAAAGGGGGAAAACCGCATGACACCTCAGATTGATATAAAGGATATTAAGCCGGAGCTGTTTCTCGACACAGCGAAAAGCTGGGCCCGGGAACTTCAACCCAAGGATAAAAACAAAGATAAAAACAAAACCTCCCAAATGCGGAAATTCTACAATGAAGTCTGCAGCCTTGAGGAACGCCTTGCCGCCTGCCAGGATAAGCAGGAAAAGGAACAGCTGTTCAGCAAGCTGCAGCCCGGCCTGTGCATGCTGGTGCCCAAGGCCGAATACGCCAAAACACGGAAACATGTCGATGAGAACTTTGTCAAAATGATCAGAACCTGCATCACGCAGGTGGACGGCCCGGACACCCTGGCCCATTTCAGAATGTTTTTCGAGGCCGTCATCGGCTATAGCAAAGAGAATTAACCGAGGGGGATACTTAAATGAAACTCAAAAATATCATCCGCATTACCGGAAAAATCGAATTAAAAACCGGCCTGCATATCGGTGGGGGAGATACTTCCATGCGCATCGGTGGCGCCGACAGCACCGTGGTCAAACATCCGGTCACCAAACAGCCCTATATCCCGGGTTCCAGCCTCAAGGGCAAAATCCGCAGCCTGCTGGAATGGCGCACCGGCGAGGTTCAGGAAGCCCCGCTGTCCTGGAAGGATTATGAAAACAGCCAAAACCCGCAGGTGCTCAACATTCTGAAACTGTTCGGCGTCAGCGGCGATGCAAGTGCGGACGTTGGAAAGGGCCTCGGCGGCCCCACCCGCGTCAGTTTCGCCGATTGTATGATGAATCAGGAGTTCGCCGAACGGGTGAAATTCGATTTTTGTGAAATCAAAAGCGAAAACAGCATCAACCGCATCTCGGGAACGGCGGCCAATCCCCGCTTCTTCGAGCGTGTACCCGCCGGCAGTCTGTTCGATTTCGAGGTCACCCTGCGCTGCTTCGATGGCGATGACGACGCAATGACCAATCTTTTGCTCGACGGCATGCGATTGCTGGAACTCGACAGCCTCGGTGCTAGCGGTTCGCGCGGCTATGGCAAGATCAAATTCACGGAACTTCGTCTCAATGATGAGGAAATCCAGGAAAAATTTGACGCCATCGCCCCCTTCAAAGCAGCCTGATCCCAAGGACCAGAACCATGAAATGGCACAGGATCATGATCCGCCCACAATCGGCCTTTGGCTCATCGCTCAAGGGCGATATGCTGTTTGGCCAGCTCTGCTGGGCTCTCCGGGAACGGTTCGGCGAGGGCCGCCTGAACAATCTGCTTGAAGGATATACGACAGGACGCCCCTTCGCCGTACTTTCTGATGCCTTTCCCACAGGCTTTCTGCCGCGCCCGACCCTGCCGCTCTCTTTCTGGGCTGAAACCGGTGCTGAGGACAGAAAAGCGGAAAAGGCCAAAAACTGGATAAGGGAAGAGCAATTAGCCTTCCCGATTAACCGGGCTAGGGCCGAAAAAGTGGAAATTTTTGAATCCCAGCCCGCCTTCCACAACAGCATCAATCGGGAAACCGCCACCACGATGGGGGCCAGTTTTGCCCCCTATCAAACGGAACAAAGTTGGCCGGCCAAAAGTCTTGATAGCCTGTCTCTTTTCCTGCTGCTAGAGGACGAACGGCTGGCGGCGGAAGAATTTAAACAGGCGTTTTGCGATATGGGACAGGTGGGCTTCGGCCGGGACGCTTCCATCGGCCTTGGCCGGTTTGAAGTGACTGCCATAGAAGAGGCCACACTGCCCGCCCCGGCGCAGCCCAATGCCGTCATGACACTGGCCCCCTGTGCGCCGCAAGGGGGAAACTGGCAGACAGAAAAATGTTATTATAAATCCTTTGTGCGCTTTGGTCGCCACGGTAACAGGGCCGCCCTGCTGGGCAACGCCTTTAAAAAGCCGGTTCTTCTGGCCGATACTGCCGCGGTTCTGACCCCCTCGGGCGAACAGATGCCCGCGCCCTTTGCCGGTCAAGGATTAGGGGGCAGGGATAATCCCCTGTCCGCCGTCATGCCCGAAACCGTGCACCAGGGTTATGCCCCCGTCCTGCCGATCCAACTGGAAAAAGAAGGAGGGGACCAATCATGACCTTTATGATCCCAATACCCTATCGGCTGACGCCGATTTCCCCCATCCATATCGGCTGTGGCGAAGAAGTAAACTGGGCCAGCACCCTGATCGACGGCCAAAACCTGCTGCTGATTGACCTGATGAAGGCCGAACTGCCGACTAATCTCGCCCGCAAGATTATCGATATATCGCTGAAAAGCACAAATGAGCGCGGCCTGTTGCAATTACAGCAATTGTTCCGGGACAATCAGGCGATTCTCAAAACCGCCGCCTATGACGCTATTCCGGTGCGTCCGAAGCTGTTGCAGGAATTCAAAAACAAGCTCGGCCGCAATGTTCAGAGAAACAACAAAAACGCCCCGATCATCAACAAGCTGGATATTGCCCGCACCGCCTATGCGTCGCTCACCCACAGCCCCTATATCCCGGGCTCCAGCCTCAAGGGCGCCCTGCGCACCGCCTGGCTCGCCGATAAGGCAAAAAGGCAGCACGTAAAGCCAGGTAACCAAGGCAATGAACTGGATGAGAAAAAAATCCTGGGCGGAAGTTTCGCCACCGACCCCTTCCGGCTGATCCACATTGAGGATGGTATGACAACGGCGGAAAACCTTACGGAAGCTGCCTGGGCCAGCAACTGTAACCGTGAATCAGGCAAAGAAAAAATCTCAAACCGGGTAGAGGTCATCCGCCCCTGTGCCTATGCGGCGTTTTCCGGCAGCCTCCGCCGGCGCGACCTGGGGGGGCGGCCCGCGAAAAACCATAACCGCGAGGCGCAACCCGTTAACGCCCCGCCGCTCAGGGACCTGGTCAATACCGTCAATAATTATCATTTGAAGCTGTTTGAGGAACAGGCAAGGCAATGGCAAAATCTGAAGCAGATTGACCGAACATGGGTGGAGAAGACACAGCGACTTCTGGAAGAAGTGAATCGGCAGAATTGCATGCTGGTGCGGCTCGGCAAATACGGCACGGCGGAAGGCAAGACCGTCAGCGATGACATGCTGCGTCAAGTCAAGGTCAAGGTTGGAAAAAAAGAATACAAAAAACAATCTCACGGCACCACCTTCTGGCTGGCGGGCGATTATCAGGCGCAAAGCGGATTTCTCCCTTTCGGCTGGGCGATCCTGGAAATCGGCGACTATCGGAGCAAGGTTCTTCAAGACTATTGCGAGACCCTTGGGAAGAAAGCCCCTGGAACGCCGTCCGCCATGCCGAAAGATCCCGTACCCAAAGATCCCCAAAAGGCGCTGCAATGGCTCAAGGCAAAGCTCGGTCCGGCCACGAGAAACAAGGAAGCCCAGGCCGATCTGGTCATACAGGTTATTTCCAGTGCCGGATCATGGCCAATTGATGACCGTTATGAGTTGAGCGATCTTCTGGCCGATTACAACTTTGGCAAGTTCCATCAGGACATCGACGATCTGCTGGAGGAGATATGCGAGGAATAACCGCACCCGAAATTCCCTTCTCCATCGCCAGCTACCGCATCACGGCGGAACTTCAGGAAGACTTCCGGCTGCCGGATTTTGCGGGCTCCCTGCTGCGCGGCGTCTATGGCCGGGCGCTCAGACGGATTTCCTGCATGACCGGGGAAAAGGAATGTCGCGACTGCCCGCTGCTCGCCACCTGTCCGTTTCCAGAACTGTTCGACCCGCCGGCGCCTGACCCCGCAGCCGGGCATGTCACGCCTGCCCCCTATGTGATCCGGCCTCCCCGGTGGGGCGCGCGACCCATCAAGGCCGGGGAGAGTCTGATCTTCGACATGCGGTTATTCGGCCGGGCGACCGGGCGGCTTCCCTTTGTCATTCAGGCGTGGCGACAAGCCTTGGGACGCGGCATCGGTCGTGGCGAGAACAGAGCGCGCGCCCTGATCGACCATGTGGATCATCTGGAAAGCGGCCAAACTATCTTTACTGCGGAAGAGGGACAGATCATAGCGCATGACGCCGCCCCACCCCATCTGCCGCCGGAGACAGTCGCCCGTGACGTCGCCCTCACCTTCCACACCCCGTTCCGCTCCCAGGTTCAGGGCAGACCCCTGTCCCCCGAAGCGCTCACCCCCCGACGCCTTATTGCCGACATTATCCGTCGGGCACGGCTTCTAAGCGTAGCGCAGAACGGCACACCCTGCGGCGTAGACTGGCCGGTGGAGCGGTGGCTGGAAGCAGCCGACAATATTACCCATGATAAGGATCTCACTTGGCAGGACTGGCGCCGTTATTCCAATCGACAACACAAGACCATGACTTTAGGGGGTGTCATGGGCGTGTGGCGCTGGCGACAGGTACCACCGGACCTTATCACCCTTTTGCATATGGGCGAAATCCTGCATGTGGGCAAACAGACCGTGTTTGGTTTCGGCAGGATGAGCTGCATTTAACCCTTTGCTCTTTGACATTGTGAATGGGGGCGATCTTTTTGCCAACACATTGCGACTGGAATGCCAATATTGGCAGGCTGGACGCGGCATGGCGTTCCTGCCAGACTTATTCATAAGCAAAAAAGCCAGAAACAGGACCAGAAACAGAAAAGGGGAGCACCATTCATGAGCCAGAGAGCTTTCTATCTCGTCGCCTATGATATCTCGCACCCGGCACGCCTGCGGCGGGTGGGCGCTGCGGTAAAAGCCTATCTGACCTGTGGTCAGAAATCGGTGCCCGAATGCTGGATGACGCCCGTCGAACGGGAGCTTCTGTTCCAACAACTGTCCGAACTGATCGCCCATGATCAGGACCGCATCCATGCATTCCGCTTGGATCCACGTCAGACGCCGCTCCTAATGGGAACAGCCCAGCGCATCACCGGCGCCCCCTTTATCATCTCCTGAGTACTTCTGAGAGGAAAAAGAAAACCATGAGCAGTCTTTATATCGACCGGCGCGGTATCACGATCAGGTTGGAAAGTGACGCCCTAGTTTTTCACGACTCTGGTGAGCGGATTGGCACCGTTCCGATCGCACCGCTGGAAAGAATTTATCTGCGCGGCAATGTCACCCTGTCCTCCAGTCTTCTGGGCCGGCTGGGTCGTAAGGGGGTAGGCATTGTGGTATTGTCCGGCCGCAAGGGAGACGCCTCCCTGCTCCTGCCTCGCCCGCATAATGACGCCCGCCTGCGCGTGATGCAGTATGAAACTACCCGTGATCCGGCACGCGCCCTGCCACTGGCCCAGGCCACGGTTCATGCAAAGCTCAAAGCCCAGGCAAATTTTTTGGAACAGGCCGCAGAGCAACGTCCGGCGAAACGTCATGCCCTGATCACTGCCGCCCAAACCCTCAAGGTGATGACCGGACATGCCTTCCGCAAATCCGATCTTGCTGCATTACGCGGCTTGGAAGGTGCTGCTGCCGCAACCTATTTTTCAGCTTACGCTCACCTAATACCGCCGAGCGCCAATTTCAGGGGCCGCAACCGCCGCCCGCCCCGGGATCCGGTTAATGCTTGTCTGTCACTGGCCTATACCCTTTTACATGCCGAGGCCACGCTGGCCGCCTATGGCCACGGATTTGATCCCTATATCGGTTTTCTGCACGATCTGGATTTTGGGCGGGAATCGCTCGCCTGCGATTTGGTGGAACCGTTACGGCCGGAAATGGATCGTTTTGTCTGGCGGATGTTTGCCGATCAAGCCCTCCGCGCGCGGGATTTCAGCACAGAAAAAGGCGGAGCTTGTCTTATGGGCAAGGCGGCAAGGGAAAGTTTTTACAACCATGTCGAACAACCGCTGGAGACGGTGCGCAAACGCCTGGAAGAAACACTGAAAACCCTGCGGCGCTATATTTTGGAGACAACGGACCATGACGACCCCGTATCTGATCGGCTATGATATCGCCCATCCCCGGCGTCTAGGCCGTCTCCATCGCCGTCTTAAAGGCTATGGTATCCCGATTCAGTATTCCTTGTTTCTATGCAGTCTCACGGAAACCCGGCTTGCAGAGTGCGTCGCCATGATTGAAGAGATCATCAATCCGCGCGAAGATGATGTCAGGCTGTATCCGCTGCCCACCAATTACTGGTCTTTCCGCTTGGGTCGGGCCGTGCTGCCCGACGGCATAGTTCATACCGATCTGCCTGCCAGCTGGCGTGGGGAAAAGGCCAAAAAGCCGCTGACCACAGATCCGGCCATGAACGCCGATTTTTCCCGCAAAAAACTGGTCCGCCGCCTGGATGCCACGACACGTAAACTGATTGCCACCACTCAGACCGGTCAGAAAAAAGGCCTTTATTACATTCCCTAAGTCTCCTAAAACACACTTTTTAAGAGCTCTGCACCAACACAATACACCCATACAGGACATATTCATGAGACAACTGAGGAATTTGAATTATTTCTGTCTATTCACCCCGGCAAGCATTTATTCTTGCAAATAAATTTCATATGGTGCAGTTTGAATAACGCCCCGTTCTTCAGGGGATTGAGACAGTCCCAGTTATACAACAATTCGCGAGCGGCGATGTTTGAATAACGCCCCGTTCTTCAGGGGATTGAGACTTATTTTCATTTGTCCCTCTTTGTCATTCAATTTAGTTTGAATAACGCCCCGTTCTTCAGGGGATTGAGACTGATCCCCGAGGCGCGGGTGCGGGATAATCCCGCGTTTGAATAACGCCCCGTTCTTCAGGGGATTGAGACCCCACTCTCCATTCGCCTTGCGCGCGCCGATCTTGTTTGAATAACGCCCCGTTCTTCAGGGGATTGAGACACCCCGTTTTTGTAAAGATTGCGGCCCTTTATCGTTTGAATAACGCCCCGTTCTTCAGGGGATTGAGACGATCCTGTACCTTATAGTACAGGATAGGGCCTTGCTCGTTTGAATAACGCCCCGTTCTTCAGGGGATTGAGACATGATATAGATCATGTATTGCTTTTGTGATCTTATCGTTTGAATAACGCCCCGTTCTTCAGGGGATTGAGACCCTGCGGCGCGGGCCAGACAGACTGCCACCAGCAGGTTTGAATAACGCCCCGTTCTTCAGGGGATTGAGACTTTGTGGATTGTCGGTATCGCGCTTCCCAGTCGAGTTTGAATAACGCCCCGTTCTTCAGGGGATTGAGACTCGAGGAGCTCTGCGGGGGATACACCATGATCCCGTTTGAATAACGCCCCGTTCTTCAGGGGATTGAGACGTCCCAGTTCCGCCACAATTTGCGAGCGGCGATAATGTTTGAATAACGCCCCGTTCTTCAGGGGATTGAGACTTGGCCTTTGTGGCCAAGGAAGCCAAAGTTTTTTGTGTTTGAATAACGCCCCGTTCTTCAGGGGATTGAGACTGATTTTAAAGGATGGATATATCGCATAACAAACGTTTGAATAACGCCCCGTTCTTCAGGGGATTGAGACAATGTGGAGCCGGGACAGGTCGTGTCCCAGCCAGGTTTGAATAACGCCCCGTTCTTCAGGGGATTGAGACCTGCCCACTCCTGTTTGTCGAGCAGCTCCCGCATCTCGTTTGAATAACGCCCCGTTCTTCAGGGGATTGAGACAGCTTCCTCGGCCCTGGCCTTGGCGGCCAGGTTTTGTTTGAATAACGCCCCGTTCTTCAGGGGATTGAGACTTGTGGCCAGTCCGCGACCATATCATCGGTCGCGGCGTTTGAATAACGCCCCGTTCTTCAGGGGATTGAGACCGGTGGCCCTTGTGGGTGTTTTGGTTAGTTTCATTGTTTGAATAACGCCCCGTTCTTCAGGGGATTGAGACTTTATTTTCTCAATTATTTTATCCATCTCTTCCTCGTTTGAATAACGCCCCGTTCTTCAGGGGATTGAGACGCGACATCAAATAATGTCGCGGCCCGGCACCAGGGTTTGAATAACGCCCCGTTCTTCAGGGGATTGAGACAGAAGGGAGGTTTCAATCTCCTCCCCGAGCTCCGTTTGAATAACGCCCCGTTCTTCAGGGGATTGAGACGGTATGCCAGCCCCCGTCTTCCTGGAGCTCGAGGTGTTTGAATAACGCCCCGTTCTTCAGGGGATTGAGACACCACTAAGTGGCCCCTATTCATCACATCCATTCATGTTTGAATAACGCCCCGTTCTTCAGGGGATTGAGACTTATCCTCAGTCGCAAGGATTTTATCCTTGCGAGTTTGAATAACGCCCCGTTCTTCAGGGGATTGAGACTCGGTGTCTGCGATTAATTCTAGAAGTTCCGGCTCTGTTTGAATAACGCCCCGTTCTTCAGGGGATTGAGACATCATCGGTCGCGGCCATGAGCCGCTCAATCTCGGGTTTGAATAACGCCCCGTTCTTCAGGGGATTGAGACGCGGGTGCGGGGGGCGATACCCCCCACAAGATTAAGTTTGAATAACGCCCCGTTCTTCAGGGGATTGAGACCAGCTGTAGCGATCCATCAGCTCCCGGCCTGTGACGTTTGAATAACGCCCCGTTCTTCAGGGGATTTCAGTAAAAATTCCTGCGTCAGGGCTATGCCAATATTGGCATGACTTTTTTATTCTTCTGAATGCAGTAGATCTTCCTCACCAACAACATTCAACAAGAGGACTATCAAAATGAGGAAACGTTTTATTGCAACCACACTGATCTCAACCACGCTTTTTGCCGCCGTGCCGGGGGGTAACGTTGCCCAGGCAGAGGACAAAAACCCCTTTGCCGGCGCCTATGTGGGGGCGGAACTGGGGTATGAAAGTTATTCCTTTGACGATTTCGAGGAATTCAACAGTGGCGGCCTGTCCTATGGTGGTCTGTTGGGATACCGGGCCGCTGTGTCGCCTCATATGCTGTTAGGAATCGAAGGTTTCCTTGGCGGCGATACGGCGAAAGAGGAAGTTTATCTGGGTGGTATCGGTACGATCGAGGTCACATCCGGCACAACCTGGGCCATCAACGGCCTGGTCGGTTTTACCCGCAACAATGCCCTATTCTTCGCGACGCTGGGCTATGGCGAGGTTGACGCCAGGGCCTCAGTGCCGGCAGTCTCCGAGGCCGCACTCAGCGAAGCTTCTGGCGGCATCCGAGCCGGACTGGGCATGGAATTCAAGATCAGCGACCGAATGGGCCTGCGCCTCAGCGGTCACTGGCAGGATTTTGACGGCGCCTATGCGCTGGGCACTTCCGCCGGTCTGATCTTTCAGTTCTAAGTCAATCCTTATTGGGCTGTCAGTTTCGGCCGGCAGCCTTTTATCAATCTTTTTAATTGATCCTTTGAAAAGAGGAGGTTAAGGTTTCATCATGACAAAAAAGGGGGGTCATAAAATCTGGTTCATCAGCCGCCACCCCGGGGCCTGGGAATGGTTTCAGGCGGTCGGCAATCAACATGAATGGACGGTCACGCATCGGGTCGAACATCTTGATCCGCAGGACGTGTCCGAAGGCGATGTCGTGCTGGGCACGCTGCCGTTGCATCTGGCGGCGGCGGTGTGTGAACGCGGCGCGGAATACTGGCATTTGAGTCTCGATCTCGCGGTGCATCAGCGCGGTCAGGAACTCACCTATCAGGATATGGTTCGCTCGGATGGACGACTGGAACGTTATGACGTTAGAAAGGTAAAATCATGACAACGATGATCTGTATGGTATCCGGCCAGCCTATGCCCAATTTGCGCCCGGCGCTGTGCCAAAATGAGGATTTCAAGGTGCGCCAGGTCGTGCTACTGGTGACGGAAAAAATGACGAAGCAGGCTGCCAGCCTCACTGCGGTTCTGGAGCGTAACCAACGCGCCTGCGTCTATCATGAGGTGCCGGATGCTTATGACCTGCCCGCGCTTATCGCCCAGTTCCGCAAGATTCTGGACGATATTAACGGCAACGGCATCGCCAACCTGACCGGGGGCACCAAGATGATGTCACTGGCCCTGCGCGATGCGGTCCGGGGGCGGGACAATTGGCGTACACTCTATGTTCGTGAAGACACCCATCAGGGGCAGTGGCTGGACGGCACGACGGACCAGCCTTTCCCGATCGAAGCGCAGATGAGCTTGAAGGACCTTCTCGACGCTCATGGCTTTGATCATAAAGCCCCCGGCAGTTTTCATCCCACCCGCGCGCAACGGGATTTCGCCGACTGGCTGCTCCGAACATATTACCGAAACCGGAATGTGATCGACCTGCTGAATAAAGTAAGTTATGATGCAAGCGATAAAAAGAAAAACATCAGGAAATACTTTTCCGAAATAGACAACGGTAAATTTGACAAGGCCAACGTCCTGCCGTGCATGCAGCCGATCCTGGAGCGGGCGCAGCAGGTTGGACTCTTGGAGCTCCATGAGGATCATATCTTTTATCCCTCAAAAAACCACCGCAAGTTCATCTGCGGGGTCTGGCTGGAATGCGCGGTGGAAAACGCTGTCAAACGTCTGGAAAAACAACATCCGGGACTAATAGATGACATCCGCGCCGGAATACAGTTTAATCAGCACAGGGGGGAAGCCGACGTTCTGGTCAGTCGTCCGACGGGGCTCGCCGTCATCGAATGCAAGACAGGTTCCTATGGGAAGGAAGATGGTCAAATCAAGGCCGGCGATGTGATCAAGCAAACCATGGAACAGAAAAAATATGGCGGCCTGACCACCACCAACATTCTGGTTAGCCTGAATCCGCTGGGCAATGATCATGCCTATAAGAAAGCGGGACGCAACCATATCCGGATCATCGAGGGGGATATGCTGGGCGACCTCGAACATCATTTGTACAAGTGCCTGCAATGACCCGGCCGGCAGTAACCGTTCTGGCCCTGTGTGGGCTGACCCCCCAAGTGATCACCGAAACCCTGTGGGCACTGCTGCGGGATGGAATCACCATTGGCCGGCTGCATATCGTGACCACTTCGCGGGGTAAGGAACTGTTCGATGCCAAGCTGGCCGGACCGGACGGTGCGTTGACCCGATTGTGGCGCGATCTGAACCACGACGCACCGCTGCCCCCCCACGAATTCCATCTGATCCGGCAACAAGGCAACACCCCCATTGAGGATATGGTTTCCGGAGATGATCATCTCGCGGCCACGGAACTGATCGGCCAACTGGTGCACCGTATGACCAGGCCGGAGTGCCCGCCACTTCATGCCTCCGCTGCTGGGGGGCGCAAGACCATGAGCATCATGCTGTCGCTGGCCATGAGCCTCTATGCCCGGCCGGAAGACCGATTGAGTCATGTGCTGGTCTCCCCAGATTACGAACGGGATCCCGACTTTCTGTACCCACCACCGGGGGACCAGCCGCCAGGGTCGTTCCTGGAATTGATTGACGTGCCGTTCCCCCGGCTCACCCCTCTGTTAAAAGACATAGCGGTGCCTCCTTCCATGGCAGAACTGATCGACAGCCTGGACCGGCGCCTGGAGTCCTTGGACATAGTGCATCTGGATCTCACCCAGCGACAGTTATTGATTCGGGATCAGTCGGTATGTCTGCCGCCGATATTGCTAGCAGTGTATCTCTTGTTTGTGCGCCATCGTCAAAAGGACGAAAGCGGTATTGAACCGCGTTATCTGGACATTGATCTGATGGCAACCTGTTACCGGGACGCCGGTGCTGCTCCCAATGATGTTGCAAATCTCGTCAAAAGACTGTCCGGTGATAACGTTCACGCCTGGTTTCTGGAACAAATTTCTCGCCTGCGGCGACTGATGACCGACCAGCTAGGACCGATCCTGGCGCAGGAGGCCGGCATTGAATCCCTGGGTAAACGCCCCCGGACCCGCTACCGGCTGCGCCTTCCGGCCTGGCGGGTGCTAATTACACCTGATGTTCCTACATAAAAGTTCTGCTCTCAGGTCCTTTTCAGGGCGAACCGGGCCCACATCTTACTCACTCTGCATGGATTTTATTTACAACTTATTATATACTCTCCACACCCTCTATAGGGATTTATGCCAACGGGGGATTTATGTATCGTCTGCACCACGCCAGACGGGCAGACGCAAGGGAGGGGGGAAATGTTTTACGCACATTCAACAGAAGACAAAAGCCGGCGCGACTGGCACCGGCTCCGCGATCATTTGACGGCGACCGGCGACATCGCCGCCCAATTCGCCGCCACATTCGGGGCCGCCCGCGCCGCCCGCCTGAAAAGGACGCTGGAGCCGCTTGACCCCGTCTGGCGGGAAGAGATCAGTCCGTACGGCGCTGGCCTCATGCCGTCTTTTAAGTGGAACCGGGACGAGAAAACATCCGCCCTCCAGTTAGGCCTTCTCGGACGGATGATTTTTTTCTGCCTGATCGATGCCGATTATCGCGATACGGAATCTTTTTATGGCCAGGTCAGGGGGGAGGCGAAAGACCGGGACTGGCCGGCGCTCGACGCCATCATCGACCCCGATCAAGACAGCCTGCGCTATTATCATCTGGACAAAAACTGGCGGCGCCGGGTGGAGCATGTGGGGGCCAAGCCCGCCGTCGATCTGGGCGGTACGCTGATCGTCTGACGGGGAAAGGAACCCATCTCTTTCCGGACCCGGAACCCCGGGTAAGGGGCCGTGCGAACCCCAAGCGTGCCCCAGAATCCCGGCTCGTTCGCACCGGCTCCAGCTCTTTGATATTGTGCATAAAAATCCGTTTTCTGATAAATTCCGTCTCCCGCGGCACGGTCAGCCCCTGCGGTTCGCACCAGAAAACTACTTTTCTTTTTTCCCTCAATAGGTTAGAAAAAAAGAGTCGCCCCTCCTGCAGGGGCGTGGCTTGAAACCGCGATATAGCAATATTTTCAGACAAGAGGCGTGATCAAGGCCTTCAGGAGTTGTTCTGGCCCAATTCGGCCTTGACCTGCTCAAAGGCGTTTTCGATATGCCGGCGCAACAGATTGGCAGCGGCCTCCACCTTTCCTTTTCTGCCAAGCTCCAGAAGCGCAGCATGTTCTTCATGGGCCCGCTCAGGGGCACCTTCCTTCAGCAACTGCTGGCGGATATAACGGTCCGTGTTGCCATGCAGCGTTTGTAGGGTCTTGATGGTATAGGGCCGTTTTGCGGCCTTGTAAAACTGGTAATGATATTCCCAGTTCAGGCGAGTCCAATGGTCAATATTGTCCAGACTGACCACCACCTTATCAAATTTGGCCAATGCAATTTCCGCTTCGTCAAAATCCTCCGGCCGCATATGAGGCAGGGATTTTTTCAACAGATCACATTCTATCAGAATCCGCAGGTCAAATAATTCGGTCGCCTCTTCCAGGGACAACCGGCGAACCACCCCCCCTTTATGCGGGATAATCTCAATCAGCCCCTCGGATTCAAGTTTGACAAGCGCCTCTCGGACGGGAATACGGCTGGTCCCCATTTCCCCGGCCAAAAGGTCCTGGCGCAGCTGGAAACCAGCCTTGTATTCTCCGGAAATAATGCGCTTTTTCAGCTCCTCAAAAACGCTATCGACAATCGTATTTCGACGAAAAGGCAATGTAGACAATGCTTAACCTGCTCTATGTATTTGTAAAATTCTCCTCACTTTACCCTATTCGCCGGCCCAAACATAGCTTGTTTTTACGATGGTATAAAATTCACGGGCATAGGCTCCCTGTTCGCGAGGGCCATAGCTTGATCCCTTCCGGCCGCCAAACGGTACGTGGTAATCCACCCCCGCCGTAGGCAGATTCACCATCACCATACCCGCCTGGGATTTCCGTTTAAAATCACGGGCATATTTCAACGATGTTGTGCATATGCCGGACGACAGACCGAATTCCGTATCATTGGCAACCGTGAGCGCCTCATCATAATCGGCAGCCCTGATTACGCTGGCCACCGGACCGAACACCTCTTCCCGGTTGATCCGCATATCCGGTGTGGTGTCCGTAATCAGGGCCGGCTGCATATAATATCCTCTTTTCTCAAGGTCGAGACGCTGGCCGCCACAAACAAGGGTCCCGCCTTCCCTGATGGCGCTTTCCACATATTCCAGATTCGATTGCAATTGTTTTTCGTCTATAACCGGGCCAATCTGGGTGGTCGCGTCACGCGCATCCCCCACCTTGAGCGCCGCCGTGGCCGCGGTCAGTTTTTCCACAAAAGCTTCATAAATGCCCTCGGTCACGATCAGCCGGCTGGAAGCCGTACAGCGTTGGCCAGTGGAATAAAATGCTCCCTGAAGGGCACAATTCACCGCCACATCCAGATCGGCATCATCCAGCACCACAAGCGGGTTCTTGCCGCCCATTTCAAGCTGGACCCTGGCGCCGCGGGCTGCCGCCGTGGCGCGGATCCGATGGCCGATCGCAACCGAACCGGTAAAGCTGATACCATCCACCTGTTCCGAAGACACCAGGGTCTCCCCCACCACCCGGCCAGGCCCCATCACCAGGTTCACCACTCCCCGGGGCAGACCGGACCGGGAAATAATTTCCACCAGCGACCAGGCCGATGCCGGCACCAGTTCCGCCGGTTTGAATATCACAGTATTGCCATAAGCAAGGGCCGGGGCAATTTTCCAGGCCGGAATGGCAATCGGAAAATTCCACGGCGTGATCATGCCAATCACGCCCACCGGCTCACGGGTGATTTCCACATCCACACCCGGGCGTACAGAGGCGCCGGTCTCCCCGCTCAGGCGCAAGGCTTCCCCGGCGAAAAACTTAAAAATCTGACCAGCGCGCAGAACCTCGCCCTTGCCTTCGGGCAGGGTTTTGCCTTCTTCCCGGCTCAACAACTCGCCCAGTTCATCGGCCCGGGCAAAAATCTCAGTGGCTATAAAATCAAGGATGTTGAACCGTTCCTGCGGGGTGGAATGAGCCCAGCTTTCCGCCGCCGCCCGGGCCGCGGCAATGGCTTCCCGGGTTGCCACCTCGTCCGCCGAAGCATACTCACCAATCACATCAGAAATATCAGACGGATTGATATTGGGGATATACCGATCCGCCGGAATCCATTCGCCATTGATGAAATTGTTAAATTTTGTCATGTCGTCTCCTTGATCTTCTTAAACTTTCCGGGATCTTCTTAAACCTTCCAGGCAGCATTACGCGGCCGCACCCCTTTGGGATCAAAGCCGTTATTTGACCTGAAAACCATAAGCATAGGGGTCGCGGGGATCCACAAAAATACGGTTCAGTCCCGTCACCCGGGCCCAGCCTTTGATGCTGGGCAAAATACCATCATACCCGCCAATTCTGGCGGTATTTTCCACCCGTCCCACAAAGCGGCTGCCGATAATGCTTTCATGGATAAATTCCTCTCCTACAGCCAATTTGCCTTTTGCAACCCATTGCGCCATGCGGGCGCTGGTCCCAGTGCCGCAAGGCGAGCGGTCAATGGCTTTATCACCATAAAACACCGCATTGCGGGCATGAGAGGTGTTGTCCTTTACCGGCCCGGTCCAAAGAATGTGGGATACGCCGCGAATGGTGTCGTCTTCGGGATGCACAGGCGTGATTTTCTTATTCAGCAGATCCCGCATCACCGGCGAATAGCGCAATACGTTTTCGGCTGTGAAGTCATCCTGTCCGTCATAATTTTTCTGCGGATCCAGAATGGCGTAAAAATTGCCGCCATAGGAAATGTCAAACACCAGTTCGCCGAAACCCGGACAGTCGATCGCAACCTCCGTATGGGCCAGATAGCTTGGCACATTGTAAATTCGCACCCAGTCAATAAACGCGCCGTTCTGTCCATATTCTATGCTGATCTGCCCGGCCGGCACATCAAGCACCAATTCCCCCGGGTTTTGCGGCGTGACAAGCCCCCGTTCGAGAGCGGCGGTCACAGTGCCAATGGTGCCGTGACCGCACATGGGCAGACAGCCGCTGGTTTCAATGAACAGGACAGCCATATCGCTGTCCTTATTCACGGGCGGATAAAGGATGGACCCCGACATCATGTCATGGCCGCGCGGCTCGAACATCAGGCTCAATCTGATCCAGTCATGATGTTTCAGGAAATCCTGACGTTTTTCGCTCATGGTAATGCCCCTGAGGTCCGGCCCCCCGTTCGTCACCACACGAACGGGGTTGCCGCAGGTATGGGCATCAATGCAGTCAAAAATATGAGTTTTCATCAATATTTCCCAAAATCACTCACCGTTCGGGTCCTTCACCATTCAGATTTTACACCATTCAGATTTTACAGGCCGTATTTGGACAAGTCCGGACGGGTGGCCAAGGCCTTTTCGGTGATTTCGATCACTCTGCGGCGGTCTTCCCCGGTCAGGGTCAGGCGCGGTGCCCGCACCATTTCGGACCCCCGTCCGCAAATCTGTTCACACAGTTTGATACACTGCACCAGTGTGGGAATAGTATCAAGATGCAACAATGGCATGAACCAGCGATAAATTTCCAGGGCCTCGGCATATCTGCCTTGGCTCGCAAGGGTGTAAATCGCCACGGATTCATGGGGAAAGGCACTGGTCAAACCGGAAATCCAGCCGGCCGTACCCAGCATCAGGCTCTCCAGTGCAATATCATCAACGCCGCAAAAGACGGTGAAACGGTCGCCAAAGGCATTATACAGATCGGTGATCCGGCGGGTATCCTCGGTGGATTCCTTAATCGCCACAATGTTTTTCACCTCTGCCAACTCCTGCATCATATCCAGCGTGACATCAATGCCATAGGTCACCGGGTTGTTATATACCATGACCGGCAGGCCGGTGGCACCGGCCACCGTTCGATAATGGGTGAGCACTTCCCGGCGGGTCGCCTTATAGGCCATCGCCGGCAATACCATCAGCCCATCCAAACCAATCCGTTCAGCCGCCTGGACATAGTTAACCGCATTCGCCGTCGTAAATTCCGATACCCCGGTGAGCACAGGCACCCGCCCGCCACCCACTTCCCGGGCGGCTTCCAGCACCTTGATTTTTTCTTCGGGCAACAGGGAATTATTTTCCCCACAGGTGCCCAGCACAATCAACCCATGCACCCCGTCCCGGATCAGGTTGTCATAGACTCTCTGGGTCCCATCAATATCCAGAGACCCGTCATTCTTGAATTGCGTTGTTGCTGCGGGAAAAACCCCTTTCCAGTCAATCATGGCATCACCTTATTTCACTTCACAAATTATCACTGTCGCGGCCATTCTTCCCTGGCGAAAAAACGGGGCGTCCGCCCCCTGTGCTCCACCCCGGAAGAATGCCTGTTGAATGTTTGGATATTTTATCGTATATTTTATACAATTTGTCAAAAGAACAATTGAAAATATTTTTATTTGTTAAATAACAATTAGTTAGAGTGAATTTCGTCAATCTTATCACCATTCACCCCGGAAGAGTTTTCTGAGAAATAACGTTATGCAAGAGAAAAAACAAAAAGAGGACTGCGTTGTCATCGGCGCCGGAATCATTGGGACCGTTCTCGCCTACGAATTGCGCCGTGAAGGCCGATCCGTCACGCTTATGGACAAGGCGGATCCCGGGATGGGCTGTTCTTACGGCAATGCCGGGCATTTCGCCACAGAACAGGTTTTTCCCATGCCCAATCCGGCTCTGCTGACGCAAATCCCAGGCATGCTGCTACGCCGCGACAGCCCGCTTATCCTCAAGCCCTCCCATCTCATGGTGTTCTTTCCCTGGGCCGCGAAATTCCTGTGGCACTGCCGCCCGGCGACGTTCGAGGCCGGCACGGCAGCTCTGAAACGGCTCAACCGAACGGCGCTGGAAGACTGGAAAGCTCTGCTCAAGGAAACGGGACTGGAAAAATATCTGGTCCACAGGGGCACATTGGAAGTATTCAAGACCGCCAGGGGCCGGGCGCACGGCGCGGCCGCCCTGGAGTCCTTCCAGCAGCACGGCGTGCCGGTCCGGCTTCTTTCCGGCGCAGAGGCGCGCGACAGGGTGCCCGCCCTCACGCCAGATCAACACGGCGCACTCTATTTCCCCGATACCGCCCATTGTCTCGACCCCTATGGCCTCACTCAGGCGCTGTATGAGAAATTCCGTAACCTTGGTGGCCACTTTCTTCAGGCGGAAGTGCGCGCAATCGAAAAGGCCTCGCCGGAGGAGGCCTGCCTCATCACACCCGAGGGAGACCTTGCGGCGCGCCACGTTTTTCTCTGCGCCGGGCTCAACAGCCGGCCGCTGGCCGCCACCTTGGGGTACGCCGTGCCCTTGACGGCGGAAAGAGGGTATCACCTGATGCTGCCCCGACCGGCTCTCAAGCTAGATTACCCCCTGACCTATCATGAGCGAAAATTCGTCATCACCCCGATGACGAACGGCATCCGACTCGCCGGAACAGTGGAATTTGCCCGGGAAAGCGATCCGCCGACCCTGGGCCGAGCCCGGATGTTAAACCGCTTCGCCCGGGAGATTTTGCCGAACCTCGACGCACAAGACGCCACGGAGTGGGTGGGATGCCGCCCCACCCTGCCCGATTACCTGCCGGTCATTGACCGCCGGGATAATATCTTTTTTGCCTTTGGCCATAGTCATCTGGGCCTGACCCAGGCAGCCACCACCGCAAAACTCGTAACCGACATGCTGCTTGACGATTCTGCTGCTGCCCCGGTCGGGGAACATGAACATAACCCGTTCCGTATCACCCGGTTTTGACATTCCGCGACGTGTTGAGCCAGGATATTGAACCAGGGTAGTGAAAATGAGTATATTTTGATGATGATCCCGAACAATCTGAACATCCTCGACATGCATGCGGCAGGTGAACCCGTGCGCATCATCCTGCCCGGGCAACTCCCCCTGAAAGGCATGACCATTCTGGAAAAACGCCAGGATATGAAACGGCGGTTTGATCCCTTACGGACCGCACTGATGCAGGAACCCCGGGGCCATGCGGATATGTATGGCGCCGTGCTCACCGAGCCCTGCGACCCGCGCGCGGATATCGGGGTGCTGTTCATGCATCATTCCGGCTATAGCACCATGTGCGGCCATGCCACCATCGCGCTTGGGCGGTATCTCTATGACGACCATCTCAAGGGCCATCCTGATTCTCCCCGTAGAACATTTCGCATCGAATGTCCCTGCGGCCCGGTGGAGATCCGCTTGACCGAGGACGACACGGGCGAACTCGCCTGCGCATTCGACAGCGTGGACTGTTTTGTCGAGGGCATGGGCGAGATTGCCGAGGTTGAGGGCCTCGGGCAGGTGACCTATGACATCGCTTATGGCGGCGCTTATTACGCCATTCTGCCGTCCTCCGCCCTAGGGCTAGGCCGAATCGACATTCATCGCATCCATATGATTGATGCGGCGAGGAGGGTGAAGGCGAGGAAGTTGCAGGCTTTTCGATCATATCGGGTTGCGAAGCGGCGGAAATGTTTGAGTTTGTTGAAGGCTCGCTCGATGGCGTTTCGCGCCTTATAGATGGTTTTATCGTAGGGGATCTCGATTTTTCTGGTCCGGTTTGACGGGATCACCGCCTCTGCCCCCATATCCCTGATGATCTGGCGCAGGGCATTGCTGTCATAGGCTTTATCGGCCAGTACATGGCTGGCGCTCAACCCGTCAAGCAAGGCGGGAGCCTGTGTGATGTCGCCCCGCTGTCCCGGTGTCAGGATGAACCGGAGGGGGCGCCCAAGGGCATCGCTCGCCATATGAACTTTGGTGGTCAGTCCTCCTCGGGAACGCCCCAGAGCCTGATTTTGGTCCCCCCTTTTCCGGTCGCTGCCTGCTGATGGGCGCGGACCAGTGTGGCATCCAGCATCACATAATCATTGTCGGGATCCTCCACCAGGTCATTGAAAATCCGGTCCCAGACCCCGCGCTTCGCCCAGCGCGTGAAGCGCTTGTGGACAGTTTTCCACTTGCCGTAGCGGGGCGGCAGATCGTGCCAGTGGGCCCCCGAGCGCAGCACCCACAGCACCCCGTTGACAAATTGCCGGTTATCGACCGCGGTACGGCCGGGATCACCCGCCTTGCCGGGCAAGAGCGGCGCGATCCGGTTCCATTGTGTGGTCGTCAGTTCATAGCGCTTCGACATCAAAAGGGCTCCAACATTAAAGGTGAAACCCTATGAATCACATAAAACACATCTTGTGAAGTATGAATGTCGATTGAACCTAGACTTTTACGCCACGGACGTGACCCGCCTCGCCGATGCCGCCCGCAAAATTATCAAACATCTGCGCAAGACCCGGCCGATTGCCCATCCCATGGCAAAAGATCTGTCCTTTCTTTATGGCACCATCCTTACCGATGATATCGGGCCGCAAGACAATGCCATAAGTCATAATCTCTGCCTGTTCGGAGCGGGACAAATCGATCGCAGCCCGACCGGCAGCGGCGTCAGCGCTCGCATGGCGCTCTATCATCACAAGGGTCTGCTGCGGGAAGGGCAAACACTTGCCTTTGCCGGCCCTTCCGGTATTCCCTTTTACGCCCGCCTTTGTCGTGAGACGCCGCAAGGTGTATCCGTCACCGTGTCAGGCAGCGGCCATTATCTGTCCCGGAGCGAGATTCGTTTTGACACCCGCGACCCCCTGGGTCAGGGTTTCACATTGCCCCAACAGTTCGCCGCCCTCAAACATGTGGATCAAACCGAGACGCCATAACCCCCTATCGAGAGATTCCCCATGAGTTTCCCCATGAATTTCCCCATGTCTTTTTCCCGACCTCCTTTTGTGACCGCCGCCGAAATCGCCGAGGCGTTGCCCTATGACCGTCTGGTGCCGGAATTGGAAAAGGCCTTTGCCATAAAAACCCATATTCCCGAGCGCGCCCATTATCAGATGGGGACGGACTGGGGACGGGACGCCCAGATGCTGATCATGCCCGCCTGGCGCGCAGACGGGTTTTTCGGCGTCAAGCTGATCTCCCTTTACCCGGACAACCCCAAGGCGGGCCTGCCGAACATTACCGGCGTCTATTGTCTTTTTGACGGCGACAGCGGCCAGCTGCTCGCCATGATGGACGCAGGCGAGATCACCCGGCGGCGCACCGCCGCCGCATCCGTTCTTGCAGCCCGTTATCTGGCCCCTGAAAATGCCCGAACTCTGCTGATTATTGGCACTGGCGCCCTGGCCCGGCCCTTTATCGAAGCCTATAGCAGCTGGTTCGATCTGGACAACATTCTGATCTGGGGGCGCTCGGAAGAGAAAGCGCAAAAAGTCGTTTCCGACCTACAGGATCGGGTCAAGGGACTGTCCATGGTCAAGGATCTTGAAAAAGCCGCAGCCCGGGCACAGATCATTACGACGCTGACCACTTCCAGGTCGCCACTATTACACGGGGACTGGGTTCCTAAGGGCACGCATCTTGATCTGGTGGGCAGCTACCGCCCGGATATGCGCGAAGTGGATGACAGGGCGATCCTGAAATCAACCCTGTTTACGGACATCATGGACGGCGCGCCCCGGGAAGCAGGGGATCTGGTGATTCCTCTTAAGGAAAAGCTGATTAGCCTGCAGGACATCCAGGCCGACCTGCACGCCCTGGTCACCAAACAGCATCCCGGCCGGACCTCCCCGGAGGAAATCACCCTGTTCAAGGCCGCCGGCGCTGCGCTGGAAGACCTTGCCGCCGCCGTCCTCGTTCATCGCTCCCGGCAATAGACCTTATCCGGAGTCTCGCCGCCATCGGCAATGAATTCCTTCATCCGCGCTTCCAATACCGGCAACGGCACAGCACCCAGAGCGAGAATGGCATCGTGAAATTTGCGCTGGTCGAATTTTGCCCCCAGGGCAGCCTCGGCCTCGCGGCGATGACGGCGAATTTGCAATTCGCCAAGTTTATAGGCAAGGGCCTGCCCCGGCCAGGAGATATAGCGGTCCACCTCGGTGGTGATTTCATGCTCGGACATGGCCAGATTGTCCTTCATATAGGTCAGGGCCTGCTCACGGCTCCAGCCATAATGGTGAAGACCGGTGTCCACCACGAGCCTGACCGCCCGCCACATTTCATAGGTCAGCCGCCCGAATTCCTCATAGGGTGTCTGATAGATGCCCATAAGAGTGCCCAGCCATTCGGTATACAGCCCCCACCCTTCCCCATAACCGGAAAAATACACTTCCTTGCGAAACTCCGGCCGTTCGGGGGCCTCCAGGGCCAACGCCGCCTGAAAACTGTGGCCGGGAGTGCATTCATGGAGGACAAGAGCCGGCAAGGTATAAAGCGGCCTTGCCGGCAGGTTATAGGTATTGAACATGCAGTTTTCCAGGCCGCCGCGTCCCCCCGTATAGATGGGCGCCAGATCCTTTGGTACGGGAATGAGTCCATGCCGGAAACGCGGCAGGAAACCGATTACATCCTTCAGTTTCCCATCTGCCTGTTTGACGATATAGGCCGCCCGGCCCAAAAGCTCCTCCGGTGTTTTCGCATAGAATTGCGGATCATTGCGCAGATACACCATGAATTCTGATAAGGTGCCTTCGAACCCTGTTTTTTTCATGGTTGCCTGCATTTCCGACTTGATGCGGGCCACTTCCTTAAGACCGATCTGGTGAATTTCTTCCGGCTCCATCTTCAACGTCGTGAATTTTTCGATCATGGCCCGGTAATAAGCCGCCCCATCAGGAAGCGCCGAGGCGCCGACGGTCATGCGCGCCTGGGGCAGATATTCATTACGCAGCATGGTCAACAGCCTGCTATAGGCGCCAACTGCATGATCCCGGATCGCGTCCCGCGCCGCCGCTTGCAGCGCCGTGCGCTGCGAAGCCGGGATGGTCGGCGGCATTTTTGTAAAAGGTTCAAACAGGGGATTGCCATCATCGGCCCGCAGATAGGGCTCAATCGTCTTGTCGCGCCCAGTTACTGCGACCCTGGGAACAGTGAACCCCCGCGCCAGCCCAGCCCGCATATTGGCGATCTGTTCGTCGAAATACCGCGGAATGTCTTTGAGGCGCCCGATATAGTTTTGATATTCCTGAACGGTGCGAAAGCCGCCCCGTGGGGTAAGCGCGGTCCAGAAAAAACTGTCTGAATTGAAAGGCGCTTCATAGGTTTTATAGCGAATGTCGGTGACGAAACCTTCCAGGATTGTACGAAAGATTTGGGCATTGACCTTTTCCGCATCCGACAGTTCGTTATGGGGGATGGCGTCAAGTTCATTTAATACGGCCGTCCAATACTCAAGGCGTTTCTGCTGGGTGGCGGCATCGACTTTCGGCAAATGATCCGAAGCAACATAGTTGCCCTCCTCGTCCAATTCCCGCGCCTCCTGAACCATGCGCCACGCCCATTCGGCTTCATACAGGGCGCGCAACCGCGCCTCCGCCCAAGTGATTGCTTCCTCAGGCGCCGAGCTTTTCCCCTTATTGGGCTGGGCACTGAGTTGACCAGGCAGAATTGTGCAGAACAGCGTCAGAATTAACGCCAACAATGAGCTTGCTCTCATCGGTCTCCCCTTGATTGATGAAACTGGCAAGCGCTCCTTTATTCCGCAGGGAGCGAGCATGTTTTCATAGGTTACATTTAATATAGTATATTTTATGCAAAATTTATCACGGCGGGGAAATTGCGTCAACACGACAGAAGTTTCGACGACAGCCGCCCTGGATGTGCAGTCCCCCGGGTGGGGGGCACGCCAAAGTCCGACGGCATTGGGCCAAACCGCCAGAACCGCTTCCCTTTCTTCACAACTCACGCCGCCCCCCTGATTGGACTTTGACCGGGAAATATGTCATGATTTCCCCGCCGATTTTCGGTGTACCAGCCTGTTCTCAGGTCGCTTTCGAGGAAGAACAATGGAACAACATCTGGATCCCGGCCGGATCATGCAAACCGCCACCGCCTTCTGGGCCTCGAAAGTGCTACTTTCGGCAGTCGAACTTGATCTGTTTTCCACCCTGGGGGAGGACGCCATGACGGCCCGCGACCTGGGCAGGGCCCTAAAGCTGCACCCGCGCGGCACATTTGATTTTTTTGACTCCCTGGTGGCGATGGGATTTCTGCAACGCGACGGCGACGGTGCCGAGGCCCGCTACAGCAACACCCCCGAAACCGCAGCCTTTCTGATCCGGTCCCGGCCCACCTATATTGGCGGCATGGCAGAAATGCTGAATGCCCGGCTGTTCGGGTTCTGGAACAATCTGACCACCGCCCTTAAAACCGGCGAAGCCCAAAGTGAAACCAGCAACGGCGACAAATCCTTCTTTGAGGAACTATATGCCGATCCCGACCGGTTGGAACAATTTTTACAGGCCATGAGCAGTTTTCAGGCCGCAAATTTTTCCGCTTTGGCGGAAAAGTTTGATTTCTCTGCTTATCACAGCGTTGCCGACATTGGGGGCGCACTTGGCCTGCTGTGCCAGATTCTGGCCCGGCACCACCCTCACCTCTCCCTTACTTCATTCGACCTGCCGCCTGTGCGGCCACTGGCCGAAGCCAGCATCGAGAAAGCAGGCCTTTCGGCGCGGATCACCGTGATGGAGGGGAACTTTTTCCAGGACCCCCTGCCCAAGGCGGAAGTGATCACCATGGGCAACATCCTGCATGACTGGAATCTTGAGAAAAAGAAATATCTGATCCGCAAGGTATTTGACGCCCTGCCGGACGGCGGCGCTTTTATCGCCATCGAGAACCTGATAGATGATGCCCGCAGGGAAAATATTTTTGGTCTGCTCATGTCCCTCAATATGCTGATTGAACTGGGCGATGCCTTTGATTATTCCGCCGCCCAGTTCCGCGACTGGTGCGGGGAAGCGGGTTTTCACCATGTCGAGGTCCTGCCCCTCACCGGCCCGACCAGCGCGGCCATAGCCTATAAATAGGATAATCTATAAATAACGGCCGCTCACCCTCGTTCCGGAACCTCTTGCTCCCAGAACGATGATCCAGAAAGAGGATTCAGATAATTTCATCCTCGTCAAAAAGCGGATCTTCATCCAGCTGGGCAGCAAGACTGTCCAGAGTCGCTTCCACATCCTTGTTGCGTCTGAGCCTGGCGATATGAAACAGGGCGTCGCCTTCATTGACAACGGGCAGATTGCTGCGGCCGATAATCAGCCCCCCTTCCTTCACCAGAACTTCGGTTTCCATCTCACCAAACGGGTCCGACACCACCCCCAGGACATCTCCCTCATTTACCTGTTCCCCAATGGTCTTGAAGGTGCGCAGCAGGCCCCCGGCCGGGGCCCGCAACCAATAACTTGACGTGGCCCGGATCGGTGCCGTTTTGGGTTTTGTCACGCCCCGTCCTGAAATCATGCCCAGATGGTGCATCACCCGCAATATGCCGGTCACGCCCGTACGGACGGCATATTCATCAAACCGCAATCCCTCCCCCGCTTCATAAAGCAGCACGTCGGTCCCCTGTTCCTGCGCCGCATGCCGCAGTGAGCCGTTGCGGACCTTTGACGTCAGTGTCAGCGGCGCGCCGAAAGCCTCCGCCAGCGCCATGGTCTCGGCGCGCGAAGGGGAAACCCTGATCTGCGGCAGATTGGTGCGGTGAATGGCCGCCGAATGGATATCAATGCCGGCATCGGATTTTTCCACGATTTCCCGCATAAAAAGATAGGCGAGCCTTGAAGCGAGAGAGCCTTGCGGGCTGCCCGGAAAGGAGCGGTTCAGATCCCGCCTGTCCGGCAGGTAACGTGAATGGCTCATAAACCCGAACGCATTCACGATCGGTACCGCAAGAAGGGTTCCCCTGAGCCGGTTCAGGCTAGGAGCCCGCAGCAGTCGCCGCACGATTTCAACACCGATGACCTCGTCCCCATGCACTGCCGCGCTGACAAACAGCGTCGGCCCCGGGCGGCGGCCGTGCACAACCTGCACCGACATGGTGATCGGGGTATGGTCCGACAGAACACTCACCGGCAAATCGACAATCTGCCGGGTCCCCGGGTCGATCAGCACCGACCCCAGTTTGAAGGCGTCGGGCTGCCGAATCATCCCCGGCCTCTTGTTCTGGTTTTACCCGGTTTGGCCTGTTTTTCCAGAAGTTCAATAATCCGGCCCGCCACATCAATGCCGGTTGCCTTTTCCACTCCCTCCAGGCCCGGAGAGGAATTGACCTCCATCACGACTGCCCCATGATTGGCCCGCAGCATATCCACGCCACAGACATTGAGCCCCATGGCCTTGGCCGAGCGCACCGCCGTGGATCGTTCCTCCGGTGAAATTTTCACGGCCTGGGCACTGCCCCCACGATGCAGGTTGGACCGAAACTCCCCTTCAGCGCCGGTGCGCTGCATTGCTGCAATAACCTTGCCCCCGACCACAAGAGCACGAATATCCGTGCCCCCCGCTTCCTTGATGAATTCCTGCACAAGAATATTCACCTGGGCCCCGCGGAAGGCCTCAATCACCGACTTTGCCGAACGGTCCGTATCGGCAAGCACAACACCAATGCCCTGTGTCCCTTCCAGCAGCTTGATGACAAGCGGGGCTCCGCCGGCCAGCTTCAACACCTCCTCGGTCTGTTTGGGGTCATGGGCAAAGGTTGTCACCGGCAGGCCCAGCCCTTCGCGCGACAAGATCTGCAGGGAGCGCAATTTGTCCCGGGACCGGCCAATGGCAACAGATTCATTCAGGGGATAGACGCCCATCATCTCGAACTGACGCAACACCGCAAGACCATAAAATGTCACCGAAGCGCCGATGCGCGGGATGACCGCATCATAAGGCGGCAGTTTTTCGCCGTTATAATAGATTTCCGGACGACGGGACGCGATGTTCATATAACAGCGCAGCGTATTGATGATATCCAGTTCATGGCCGCGGGCCTCTGCGGCTTCTTTAAGGCGCTGATGGGAATATAGATTTGGGTTCCGGGCCAGCATGGCTATTTTCATTATCTTTCTCCCAGGATGCGACACTGATGACCTGCCTGCCCCATACCCTGCTGCATTCATGCCGCATTAAAGCAATGCATAAGATTCCCGGTCGCGCCGATTGTGACAGAAGCAATACACTATGGATCTACTAAGATGATCATATCATAACCGGTCCTACAGGAAAACGGCTATGGGCCATGGAAACAGACTGACTGAAAACAATGGCTATCCCGTCAGTGATGGGTCAAAATTTACTCCCGGTATAGTATATATTATGGTATTCTTATGCAGGACGCTTTCCTTCTCACATCGATCGTTGCGTCTCTCCTGTACAGTCTGACAGATTTAAGAACCATCCGGTACCTGTAAATATCCAGTTACTCTCGTAAAATTCAAAAAGTCTGAGTCTATCCTTATTAAAACTCACTCTAAACAGAGGAGAAGCATATGCTTATGCGTTTCATTTTCTCTGCGGTCCTGTTGTTTTCCGCCGCACCTGGCCTGGCTCAGATCCACGATCCGAAAGCCCTTGAGGCGGACCCCCGGACGGCAACTGGTCCCATCGCGCCGGTGCTCAGTGGTCTGGGCAACCATCATTTCCCGGTTACCACCCAAAATGACCGCTCGCAGTATTTTTTCAATCAGGGATTTCGTCTTACCATGGGCTTCAATCATTCGGAAGCTCTCCGGGCTTTCAAGGAAGCCGCCCGGCTGGATCCGAATAACGCCATGGCTTATTGGGGCTGGGCTCTGGTGCTGGGCCCCAATCTCAATTTGCCCATGCAGGCGGACGTGATGCCCCAAGCTTATGCCGCGATCCAGACCGCTCAGCGGTTGAAAGACCGGGTCAGCGCCCGGGAAAGAGCATATATCGAGGCCTTGGCAACACGATATTCCAACGACCCGGAAGTCGACCGGGGGCTGCTGGACAGGGCCTATGTCCAGGCCATGAAAAAACTGATGGCGCAATATCCCGACGACCTGGACGCCGCCACCCTTTATGCCGCGGCGATCATGAATACCAACCCCTGGGATTACTGGTATCCCGATGGCACGCCCAAACCTCAGACAAAGGTGGTCATGGCCACCTTGCAGTCAGTGATTGAGCGTAATCCCGACCATGCGGGGGCCCATCATTACCTGATCCACACGGTTGAGGCCTTCCGCCCAGAGCTTGGCGTGGCAAGCGCCGACCGGCTGGGCAAACTGATGCCGGGTGCCGGACACCTGGTGCATATGCCGGCCCATATTTACATGCGGGTTGGTCGCTATACGGATTCTTACGCCGCAAACGTCGCGGCCATCAAGGCGGACGAAGGGTATATTACCCAGTGCCGGGCCCAGGGTCTCTACCCGTTGGGGTATTATCCCCATAACATTCATTTCCTCGTCTGGTCCGCCATGTTCATGGGCCGCAGCCAGGCCGCCCTCGCCGCAGCCCGCAAGGTGGCCGCAAAAATCCCGCAGGGCAACACCAGCAACACCTGGGCCCTGAATGAAACATTCCGCAGCCAACCCATGTTCGTGATGGTACGGTTCGGCTTGTGGGAGGACATGTTGGCAGAACCACAGCCGGACAAAAAAGCCCTGTTCATGACCGGTATCTGGCATTATGGCCGAGGCATGGCTTATGCGCATCAAGGCGACCTGTCCCGGGCCGAACAGGAACTCACCCGGTTAAGAACCATGCAGCAAAACGCCACAAAAACGCCCGCTTATATGCTGGGATTTGGGCAGGCCGGGCGGCTTCTGGCCATTGCCGAAAGGATCCTGACGGGCGAAATTGCCGCCAAACAGGGCCAGTATGACGCTGCCATCGCCTCTCTTGAAAAGGCCGTGCGGCTGGAAGACAGCCTGCTGTATAATGAACCACCCGACTGGTATTTCCCGGTGCGCCATATTCTGGGGGCCGTACTTCTCGAAGCGGGACTGCCGACGGAAGCGGAAGTGGTTTATTGGGAAGACCTGCGCCGCAACCCGAATAATGGTTATTCCCTGTTCGGGCTGAAACAAAGCCTAGAAGCGCAGGACAAAGCGGAACTCGCGGCTGTGGTCGAGAATCGCCTGGAACGCGCCTGGAAGGCTGCCGACGTGACCCTGAAAACATCACGTTTTTAAACACAGTGCGGGAACACGCAATCAGCAATCATCTGGGGGCATCCTCCCAATAAAAATCCATGAGCGGGGCCGGTATGAAACCGGCGCTGCTTGTGTTTAGCGGGGGCAGCGATTATCCTTGAAACCATTCTGAAAAATAAAACAAAGATCGTTGCGCTCATGAAGTCTCTTTCCCGTTATAGTGTGTTTTTTATCCTCCTTCTGTTGAGTTTCCTCTTTTTCGGGGCCGGATACTGGATTGCCCCCGGTTTTTACTGGGGCTTGTTGCTCACGCTGCCGCTCAGCGTGATGGGGGTCTATGATATGTGGCAACGTTCGCACAGCCTGTGGCGCATTTACCCGGTGATTGCCCATATGCGCTGGCTGTTTGAAGAGCTGCGTCCTTTTCTCAGGCAATATATTGTTGAAAGCAATCTCAGTGAGCGTCCTTATAACCGTGAACAGCGCACCACCATTTACGCCCGCGCCAAGGGGCAGGAGGACTATCATCCGTTTGGCACCGATCTTGACGTTTATACCCCTGAATATGAATGGCTGAATCAAAGCCTGACCCCGTGTGATCCCCCGGCGGAGGATTTACGTCTGGACATCGGCAGTTCCCAGTGCACCCGACCCTATAACGCCTCCATTTTCAACATTTCGGCCATGAGTTTTGGCTCCCTCGGTCGCCGCGCCATCGAGGCGCTCAATCTGGGCGCCCGGCAAGGGAATTTCTTTCACGACACCGGCGAAGGCGGCATCAGCCCCTATCATACAAAGCATGGCGGGGACCTGGTCTGGGAACTGGGCACGGGCTATTTCGGCTGCCGCACCCGTGACGGTGATTTCGATCCTGAGCAGTTCCGGGACAAGGCCCGCCTGGACCAGGTCAAAATGATTGAAATCAAGCTCAGCCAGGGGGCCAAGCCGGGTCATGGCGGTGTCCTGCCGGCCCAAAAAGTCACAGCGGAAATCGCCCAGACGCGGGAGGTGCCGATGCATCAGGATTGTGTCTCCCCCCCTTATCACCGGACATTTTCAACGCCGGGCGGACTTCTGGACTGGGCAGCGCAGTTGCGCGAACTGTCCGGCGGCAAACCGGTGGGCATCAAACTTTGTGTCGGTCAGCCCCATCAGATCTTTGCGCTAACCAAAGCCATGCGCCAAAGCGGTATTTATCTGGACTTCATTGTGGTTGACGGGGCCGAAGGCGGCACCGGCGCCGCCCCCCAGGAATTTGCCGACCATATGGGCATGCCGCTCAGGGAAGGACTAGTGATTGTTCGAAACGCCCTGGTCGGTTGCGATCTGAAACAGGACGTCCGCCTCGCCGCCAGCGGGAAAATTCACGACGCCTACAGCATTGCGGCCAATTGTGCCCTCGGGGCGGATTGGTGCAACGCCGCCCGCCCCTTCATGTTCGCGCTCGGCTGCGTCATGACCAAAAAATGCCATACCGGCAAGTGTCCCACCGGGGTCGCGACCCAGGATCCCATGCGTCAATATGCCCTGGTGGTACCAGACAAGGCCCGTCGGGTGGCCCGTTATCATGAAAGAACCGTCAAAAGCCTGAAAGAACTGCTTGCCGCTGCCGGGCTTACCCATCCCGGACTTCTGCAACCTTCTCATCTGTGTCATCGCATCAGCCCGGCGGAAGTAGGCATGATGGATAAGATGTACCCGTTTCTCAAGAATGGCGAACTTCTGGACGGTACGAATCATGACGTCTATCGCCAGTGGTGGGATATGGCCTCACCAGACAGTTTTGCGCCTCAGGGATAGCCCCCCGAGAGCTACCCTTGATTGCGTCTACCCCCCGCGATACCATAGGGGGAAACACCTTTTCCCTCCCCGGAACACACCCGAAAGGACTGTCCGATGAAAGACCTGCAAAATCCCGACTTGTTCCGTGAACAGTGTTACATCAACGGGCAATGGATCAACGCCCATAGCAACCAAACCCTTACCGTCACCAATCCTGCTACCGGGGAAACGCTGGGGACTGTGCCGAATATGGGCAGTGGTGAAACCCGGGCCGCCATCGCCGCGGCCAAAGCTGCCCTACCAGCCTGGCGCGCCAAAACCGCCAAGGAGCGCGCCACCCTGCTGCGTCGGTGGTATGACCTGATCATGCAGCATGTCGATGATCTGGCCCTGATCATGACGCTGGAACAGGGCAAACCGCTGCCAGAAGCCAAAGGTGAGGTGGCCTATGCCGCTTCCTTCATTGAATGGTTCGCCGAGGAAGGCAAACGCATTTACGGCGATGTCATCCCGCCCCATCAGGCGGATAAACGGATTGTGGTCTTGAAACAGCCCGTGGGAGTTGTCGCCGCCATTACACCGTGGAATTTCCCCGCCGCCATGATCACGCGCAAGGCGGGACCGGCGCTGGCGGCCGGCTGTACCTTTGTATCAAAACCGGCCAGTATGACTCCCTATACCGCATTGGCCATGACGGTTCTGGCCGAGGAAGCCGGACTGCCCGCCGGCGTTTTCAACATGGTTACCGGCTCCGCCCGTGAAATTGGCGGCGAAATGACCGCAAATCCAGACGTGGCCAAGGTTACATTTACCGGCTCCACCGCCGTGGGACGGCAGCTTCTGGCACAATCCGCCAAAACCGTGAAAAAAGTCTCCATGGAGCTTGGTGGCAATGCGCCATTTATCGTTTTTGATGATGCCGATCTGGACGCCGCCGTCGAAGGAGCGATCATGTGCAAATACCGCAACAGCGGCCAGACCTGTGTTTGCGCCAACCGCCTTTATGTCCAACAGGGGATCTATGAGGACTTCCTCGCCCGTTTTAAAGAGGAGGTCGAGAAACTGAAAGTCGGCCCCGGCACCGAACCCGGCGTGACGCAAGGCCCGCTGATCGAGGAAGCCGCCGTCCGCAAGGTCGAAGAACACGTAAAGGATGCGCTGGACAAAGGTGCGCGGCTGATCACCGGCGGCCGGCGTCATGCCCTGGGCGGCACCTTTTTTGAGCCCACGATTGTGGCCGACACCACCCAGGAAATGCTGATCGCCCATGAAGAAACCTTCGGCCCCCTCGCCCCGATAATTCCTTTTGCCACCGACGAGCAAGTCATTGCCATGGCCAATGATACGGAGTTCGGCCTGGCCGCCTATTTTTACGCCCGCGACATCGGACGCGTCTGGCGAGTGGCCGAAGCACTCGAAAGCGGCATGGTGGGCATCAATACCGGCATTCTGTCCACCGAAGTGGCCCCCTTTGGCGGCATCAAACAATCCGGAATCGGGCGCGAAGGATCCTACTACGGCATTGAAGAATATGTAGAAATCAAATATCTCTGCCTAGGCGGGATATAGGAATCTAATGTGAATTGTGAATGAGGAACACGTCATCGCAAACCCGCGCCATATATCTTGGGCCATATATCGTGGGAAAGGAGTGTGGCGATCCAGAATATGGCCCTGGATTGCTTCGTTGCCGCGTCTTGCAATAACGATAATGATGTCAAAAAACATCATCCCGGATCGCTCTTAAGCTTATCCGAAAGGACAGACCGAAAGGACAGACCAGATGACAGGAACAACTCAGCCCACAGCCCCGACATAAGCGGTAATCGCCAGGGAGATTTTGCGGATCTGGTCATAAGTGCTGCTGATTTCGTCAAAAATCACCCGGTTTTCATATTCATAGCCATGCGCATCATCCCCCCTGAACGTAATTTTTTCGGGATTGTCCGGGTCAATGTCATATTGGGCCTCCATCGGAAAAATTTCTCGCAGCATGTTTAAAGCCGGCGGGATTTGGAAACGCAAAATCTGCATTACCAGATCATCCACCGTCACCCCTTTATGATCCCGGAAACGTGGAATCCGGGTTACCAGCAGGAAAATTTTCTGAATCAGAGCCAAACGCAGCACATGCAGCAGAATATAAAAGGTCCGGTCTTCCCCGGTCAGCCGCAGTCCCGCTCGATGAATTTCCCCCTTGTCCGCCTTGCGCTCCTTGAGCTTGTCCTTAAGGAAGATTAGATCTTCGCGCAGTTTCAGCTCAATACGGTTTAATCCCTCATATACCCCGTGTTTTTCCAGCATCTTGGCCAATCTCAGCATACGCAGATGCATCGAACTGTCTTTTTCAAAACGGGCGCAGTGCATCCAGTAGCGCGGCCGGAACAATGCCATATAGGCCCCCAGAACATCCTCGTCCGTGAGGTCCGCCGCCGCCAGCACCAGTTTCATAATATGCCGTAGACGCGATGAGCGATCATAAGTTTTCCAGAACGCATCCCCGTCCTGGGCCAGGGCCGTACCAATGCCGCCGATGCTGTTGGCCAGATAACCTAACTGATGCAACAGCATATTGTTGGGGATGGCCCGGATCTGGGACAATTTTTCGAGCCCTCGGGACAATACCCCTTCATCCTGACGCAACGTCATGCGCGAGCCTGATGGATAGGAGACTTCCGGGCCCAGCAACGACAACAGCTTGATGTAATCCGGGTCCCCGGAAAGGCGCGTGTTATACTCCTTGACCGTCAGGAAAAAATCCAGCGACCAGTCGGTATCCTCATAAAGCCGGTCATTTTCCTCCACCGGCGACGCCAGCAGATTTTCCATCACCCGGGTGAGCGTGGCAAAGGCCAGATTTTCCCGACGCAGCCACAAATAGCCGTCGCCGCCCTGCAAACTGAACTCCTGCTTATAGGATATCCCCAACCGCCGGATCAGCCGCCGGGCTTCCAGGGGGTGTTTGTATTCCAGCCGTCCTTCGAACCCGTCCGAATGCGCGCCCCGGCCCAGACTTTCCCCCCCGGTATCGAAAATCACCAATTGCACATCATCAAGATCAAATTTTTTCCACAGACACGCGAGCTTGATACGCAGCCGCTCAATGCCAAGACCAGCCGCCACCTGGCCCAGATACCGCCCGGCATCCGAATACCCCGCCTGCACACACAGCCGTCCCCGCTTTTTCACATAGGCGTAATAATGTTCGTTTTCCAGAAGCTCCTCGATAATGCGCGCGCCGCGTTCCAGAGCTTCATCCGTTTCAAACAGGGGCGAGATATCCACCCGGTCCTCCACTCCAAACATTTTTGCGTAACACAGCGCCGCAAGAACCGTGAACGGCGTATCCGATTCCGCAATCAGAAACCGGATCGGGGTTTCCGGATCTATATATTTCAGAAACTGGGCCACGATCATAAAAAGCCGTTTGGCCGTCGTCTGTTCATGGAGAATATTTTCATAACCCGCCGTCACCGGCGTCATATGGTCCAGCACCCGGGTGGCTGCCTTCATATAGCGGCGCCGGTTGGAGGCATCATCGGGATCCTTTTCCAGCGCCACAAGCGGCCGAATGGCATTGTGCAACTGTACGGCATTAAGCCGAAAATGAATATGCGACAAGCCAATGCCGAAATTGGCAAATAGGGCTCTATAGACCAGAAGCCGGCGCAGAAGGCTTTGATCCCCTTCACGCGCAATACGGTCTGCCAAATGATCCAGTATGTCCCGCATCAGGTCCTGCACACGGCCTTTTTCTTTGCGGTTACGCACCACTTGCCGGCTGAATTCTCGTACTTGAACGACTTCCGACGGCCGGTCCGGCAGCGAGGCCCGGTCCTCCTGCAAAATTTCGTACACGATGGTCAACGCGGCCCGCACCGGATCTTCCGCCCGGCTCTCCTGAGACCCCGTTTTTGTGCTGATCCTGTCCCAATGGTCCAGATATCTTGTCACCTGCCGAAGCGCCATATCATATCGGAACGCCACGCTTTTCAGCCAGGTGATGTCATCCCGGCCGTCCACATCAAAACCAACCCAGCTGGCGGCGGTTGTCAGGCGTGGGGTCAGCTGTGTCCAGTCGTCCGGATAATGTTCCGCCGCCACCTCAAGGGCAATGTCATACAGTTCCGCAATCGCTTCCTGCAACTGGATCAGGGCCTGTTCGGCTTCCGTAAATTCATAATCCAGGCTCAACCCCTCATCCGGGCGTGCGGAAGCCACCTTCAGTTTTCTCCCCGCCTCATCCTTGTTGATCCGGCGATCCACAAGATCGGCAAGGATGTCGTATTGTGCCGCGCTGAACCCAAAAGTGGGATGAGCCGTAATCACAATGCCGGCCACATCAGATTCCAGCTGCGCCTGGAACCGGTCAAAGGGGCGTTTTCCTCCCGTTTCGTCCCACACAAGACGTTCCAGGCTTTGGCGCATCCGGATACGGTTTTTCCGCCGGTCCGTTTCCTTAAGGTAAGCACGGGCTCTTTCAGCGCGGTTTAAAAAAGCTTTTAGCGTCAGTTCATCAATCACCTCATTCAGGGCCTTCCCTTCCACATCGCCCTGTTTCATGGCATTCAGCAGCCTGTATGAAAGCTGCTGGTAAGGGTTGACCAAGGGGGTATCTTCGGCAAGCCGAAGACAATCCTGAAGTTCAGTTGAAAGCTTTCCGAGAAGCGCCGATACGGTTTTGTCCATCCTAAATGCCTTGTTGTCCTGTTTTTATATAATTAATGCCCGCAAGAAGCCCCCGCGCCATATCACGCTCGGGGGCTTTCCAGTTCCCGCGATCAATGTTCCCGCTCAGCGGGATTATTTGGGGATCTTGACGGTCTGAATGGAAGTGTATTCCTCCAGCCCATACCGGCCGAATTCCACCCCAATTCCAGAATTCTTGATGCCGCCAAAGGGCGCATCAGGCTGAACGGCACCATGTTCATTGATCCAGACGGTGCCACATTCCAGCCGCTTAGCCAGTTCCGACGCTTTCGCCCGGTCACTGGACCATATAGACCCGCCCAGCCCGTTCGGGCTGTCATTGGCCAGTCGGATCGCCTCGTCTTCGTCCTGATATTTAATAACCGGCACAATGGGCCCAAAGGGTTCTTCATCCACCAAACGGCTGCCATTAGTCAGATCCGCAACAATGGTCGGTTCGTAAAAATAGCCGGGGCGATCCATTTCCCGCCCTCCTGTGAGAAACCGCCCACCACTGCGCCGGGCATCTTCGGCAAGCTCCTTGACGATATCCAGCTGCCTGGCGTTTTGCAGCGGCCCCAGTTCCACATCCTGTTCCAGGCCGTGACCCACCTTCACCGTTTTGGCGATGGCGGCCAGTTCGTTACAGATATCATCATAAATGGATTCATGTACATAAAGCCTTTTCAACGCGGCACAGGTCTGCCCGCTGTTATGGAAACAGGCGCTGAACAGGGCGGGGGCAATTTCTTTCGGTTTCACATCTGCAAGCACAATGCCCGCATCATTACCGCCCAGTTCCAAAGTCAGGCGCTTCAATGTGCCTGCGGCATTTTCCATGATGCGTTTGCCCGTACGGCTGGATCCAGTAAAAACAATCTTTGCCACATCCGGATGTTGAGCAATGGCCTGCCCCACATCGCCCGCGCCTGTAACCACATTGAGCACCCCTTTGGGCAGGATCTCATTGGCCAGCTCAACAAAACGCAGAACGGAAACCGGGGTGTATTCGGAAGGTTTAATCACCACGGTGTTGCCGGTTCGCAGGGCGGGGATCACATGCCAAACGGAAATCAGCAAGGGCCAGTTCCAAGGCGTAATGGAACCGACCACCCCAAGGGGCTTGCGATGTACTTCAATCCGAGCTTCCTCATTGTCCTGAATCACCTCTACGGGCAAATCGAACTGGGCCGTGACCCGCGTCCAGGCCACCGCGCCGCCCACTTCCATGCCGGCCCCCACACCTTTATATCCCCCCTGGGGTTTGCCGGTTTCCAGGGTGACCAGTTCCATGAATTCAGGCATATGGGCTTCCAGTGCATCAGCAATGCGATTGATCATGTCCCTGCGATCTTCGTCACTGCTTTCCCGCCAGTCGGCAAAAGCCGCCTTAGCCGCCCTGACGGCCTGATCCACATGTGCCGGCGTACCCAACGCACATTCCGCAAAAGGTTCTGCCGTGGCCGGATTGATCACCTTCAGAGTCTGTTCCGTGGCCACGGTCGCGCCGTCAATCATCATTTCAAAACGTTTCATCATCTCTCATCCCTTCGGCTTGTGAAAACTCCCCTTTGTCCGCCCTGTCTGGCCTGATTTTATGTTGGTTATTTTGGCGGCCGGGTGGATGTCATGGAAACCCGTTCGGAAATTTCAGAAAACCATTCTGCTGTGGCTTCATGCCCCCTCCGCCAGTCGATTTCCGGCAGGCGGAAGTCAAGATACGCCAAGGCACAGGCTAGGGTGATCTGACCCAACTGGAATGGCTCTTCAAACATTGCTCTCTCCTGTTCCACCATTCCTACCGCCTGGGTGATGGCCTGACGCCAGCGGCTGATCCAAGAGGGAGACTGTTCATTTTCCGGCCGCCGCCGTTCTAACACCGTCGCCACAGCCGCATCCATGATACCATCCCCCAGCGCCTGATGACGCAACACCCGCCACCGCGCCGCGCCCTGAGACGGGATCAGCGGATTTTCCTTCGACAGGCTGTCAAGATATTCGGCAATCACCGGGCTGTCATATAACGCCGCCCCATCCTCCAGCATCAATGTGGGAATTTTGCTCAAGGGGTTAAGGCTTCTCAATCCGGTTGTTTCATCCAGTGGATTGCAGGACACGAGGTCAATGTCCTCCGTCACTCCTTTTTCAACCATGACCACCCTGACCTTGCGACTGTAGGGGGAGGTCTCCGTATAATATAACCGCATGAAAAACTCCTTAAGCAAAAACTCCTCAAATACACACCAGCGGCATGATCCCGAGTCATTGCCGTATATCCCGATTTTCCCCCAGAGTCAGGACCCTACCATAATTTCCGATCAAAAAGAACCATGACACAATACGTGATACTTACATAATACTTACATCCCCCCAGCCGTCAGCGACGGCCCGACGCGCTGCACTCGGGCCTGGCGAATTATAAAACGGCCATTGACATATCGCAGGAAATCCCGTTAATTCAACGGAATGGATCAGATTGATGAAAAACTAATTGAGTTGTTGCGACTGAATGCCCGTGAACCTACGGCGTCACTGGCCCGGAAGCTTAATTTATCCCGTTCCACCGTTCAGGACCGCATCGCACGGCTGATCGACCGCAACATCATTTCCGGGTTCACGGTGCGCTTTCATGGCGATTACCAACAGAAACTGATCACCGCCCATGTGATGATCTGCATCACTCAGCGCCATGCGGCCCAGGCCATTGTGACCATGCGCAAACACCCGGCCATCCGCACGCTCTATGTAGTCAGCGGCGTTTATGACATGATAGCGATCATCAAGGCGCCGACCATGGAGGAAATTGATAAAACGCTGGACGACATCTGCGCTATTGAAGGGGTGGAAAAAACCACCACCTCGCTGGTCCTGTCCACCAAGATCGACCGGTAAGCTCTCCCGGTAATTCCGTTATCCCCATCAGCACCAATACCGCAGGCCGGGCGACCCCGAATGCCAAGGGTCAAATAATCACGCGGACCATTCCGCCGGCCTGAAGGCGTCATCAAGCGGCGTTTCCGCCACATGGTTGACATAGTTGGACAGGGTTTTCATGGTCACGCCGACCAGTAGCTCCAGATAGTGTCGCGGATCATAGCCCGCCTCAAAAAAGGCCTGTTTGGCGCTTTCTTCGGGCCAACCGCGGGTTTCCACCACAGAACGGGTCAGTCGCGCCAGGGCATCCAGCTTGCCATCAGGTAACGTCCGCCCCTGACGCAGCGCCTCAATAACTTCTTCCGGCACACCGTTCATACCGGCAATGGCCGTATGCGCCGCCATACAGTAAGTGCATTGATTCACATAACTGGCGGACAGCAAGATGACCTGCTTTTCCGCAGCCGAAAAGGATGTTTTGTCAAAAATATCGTTCAAGGCCAGATAGGCTTCGACCGCAGCCGGCGCTTCTGCCATAATCCCGATCAAGTTGGGCACAAAACCGTATTTTTTCTGGGCTGTTTCGACAATAGTTTTGGAATCCTCGGGGGCGGTCTCCGGGGTGTGTATGGTGAACTTTGTCATCATCCTTATCCTTTCCTTGATTTGATCATTGAACCGCTAAAGTGACTCTAGAGTGAATTGTGAATAGATTGACCCATTCACAATTCACTCTAGGCCCTCCCCTCGATATATGCCGGGAGCGCAACACTTCAATGGACCGGACCGCTCCTGACCGATCAAGAAAATGTGAGGAAAATGTTAGTGAGACCTGACCCGGCTCAGAGTGAGCGGGGATCCAGTTCAAATATGCCGTCAATCTCGACGCTCGCCCCGCCCGGCAGGGAACTGCAACCCACGGCCGCCCGGGCATGCTGCCCCCTTTCTCCCAGACACTTCCTGAACAGATCGGACGCCCCGTCGGCCACCCGGGAATGATCCCGAAAATCAGCCGCAGCATTCACATAGACGGTCAGTTTGAGACAGGACTGCAAATGGTCCAGATCTCCCCCACAGGCGATTTTAAGTTGCAAGAACAGGTTCAGGGCGCAAAACTCAGCCGCCTTGATCCCCTCCTCTAGGCTTATTTCCTGCCCTACGGCGCCACGATAAACCAGCTTGCCGTTCCACTTACAGGTCTGTCCGGAAACATAGACCAAAGCGCCATACCTGCTATAGGCCACATAATTGCCCACCGGACCGTTTCTTTCCGGCAGGGACAGGCCAAGTTTTCGCAGTTTTTGTTCCACTTGGGACATTGTTACCAATTTTTCCCTGGTATTATGGTCACCCCACGCTGGAGCCACAATATTTCAGTTTTTATTTCGGGCATTTTTCGTTTTCCTGGGGAGGGGTTGTACGGATTTTTGGGGTTGGATCGACATAGACGTCTTGGCCGTCGATTTTGACGTTATAGACGGGCTGGCATTTGGCCCATTCATCGACCCATCCGGTCTTGAGATCGAACGCCCACTGATGGCCGGGGCAGATCACATTGCCCTGAAACACCAGCCCCTTATGCAGGCGGCGCTGTTTGTGAATGCAGATGTCATTCATGGCATACACGTCGCCGTCCACATAAAACAGCGCAATCTCCTGAACCTCCCCCTCGGCCCCCTCAACTTCCACCACCTGTTTCTTGCGCCGCTTCAGCGCCGCAAGATCCGTTACCCTGATCCATTCAGACATGTACCCTGCCCTTTCCTTGTCGTCTCCCTTAGCCTGATCATCCCTTGGGCCTGATCATCCCTTGGGCCTGATCATTCCCTGGGCGCGCGCCCCCTAAGATAGTTCTCGATAGTTCTTTGAGGCTTCTCTCGGTGATCTCTTTTGGCAATATTTCTCCGGGATAGTCCCGGGCACCAGGCGGCCCCCTCAGAAGCCGCCTGTCCGCTTTTCCCTCATACCGAGCCGATCGACGCCAAATCCGCCTCCGAATGTTCAAAGTCCCGCACATAATAATCATACAGCGCCTTGGTATAGGAAAACCGCATGTCCGCCGCATCCCGTACCGCTTCCAGACAGGCCTGCTGCAATTCCGGCGTCGTGGCCTGGTTCAGCACAATCTCATACCCCCGCTCCCCATGGACCTCATCCGAGGAAATATGCAGCTCGAAAAATTCCGCCTCATCTTCCGTAAACCCGTATTTCTCAATCAGCGGCGGATATTGACGCCGGTAAATGTCCGGCACTTGGGATTCCAGTCCCACCACCAAAGCCGCCGTCGCCACCACCCAGTGATCACGCATCGCCTTGGCGTAACACCAGCCCTGCAACCCCCGCGTCACCGGGTTCATGTTCCGCGGATCCTCAACCCGTTCCCGCGTCGTCCCGCAGGCTTCCGCAAAACGGATCAGAAGATCCGTATGGCGAATGTCCGCCAGTTCCTCCTCATACATGTTCTGCAACAGAAAATCCTTCGCCTCCGTCGCACTCTCCGGCGCATTGGCGTAAATATAGCCCAGATAATCCGCAAACGGCCCCACATAATGATAATGGTTCTCCGCCCAGCGCGCAAAATGCTCCCGCTTCAGCTCCCCGTTCGACCAGGCCAGGCTGAACGACGCATCCTTCGCCTCCCGACCCTTCATCGCCTCCTTGATCGCCTTGCGAAACTCGTCCTTGCTTAACAATTCTGCCATCTCTCTCTCCTGTCTCCTCAATACGTGGCCAAACCTGTTTAACTCAAAGTTCTCCAAAACTGTATACTGTATACAGATTGTTGTCAATGTACTTTTTTCCCCTTTACACCGGTTCCACTTTACATGCGTCACCTTATACATTTTATAAATAAGCCAGAGGCGTTTTCCCGCTCAGAATTCTTAAATATACACTTGACACAAATTACATACTGTATACAGTAATTGCTCATCTAATCCAAAACAAATCCACAGGAGAAGGGCGCATGATCACCAAAAAAGTACTCAGTCTGGCCGAAGCAGAATTCCTGCTTGACGCCGCTCAGAAAGCTTCCGAAAAATTCGGCGGCAAACACGTTATCTGCATTGCCGATGATACCGGATACCCCATTGCCTTGCGTCGACTGGACAATGCCAAGGTAACCGGCGTGCAGATTGCCGAAAACAAGGCGTTCACCGCCGCGGCGCACCGCCGGGTCACACACACCTTCACCAACACCTATCCGGGTGAAGAGGCCTGGGGCATTTTCACCCAGCATGGCGGCCGTATCACCGTGTTTGTCGGCGGTTATCCGATTTATGTTGACGGCGCCGTCGTCGGCGGCATCGGTGTATCCGGTGGCAATGGCGAAGAAGACATCGCCGTATGCGAAGCCGCCATCGAGGCCTTCAAGGAATATATGAAGGAAACCGGCGGTGGTGAAGTCACCATTCCGGAACAAGCCCAAAAGGCATGAGCATGTCACAAGATTTTATCGGCAAGAACTTTATCGGTGGCGCCTGGGTTCCCGCGAGCAACGGCGGAACCTTTGAGCGCAGAAACCCGGCAGACAATGAGGATGTGGTTGGACACTTCCCAGCATCCACGCCAGAAGATGCCAAGCGCGCCGTGGAAGGGGTGGATCAGGGCCGCCATGACTGGGCGGCCACCGATCCGGAAAAACGTATGACCGTCCTGGAAAAGGCGGCGGACCTTATCCTGGAACGTGTGGACGACCTGGCGCGGGAACTCACTCGCGAGGAAGGCAAGCCGCTTGGCTCAGCCACCATGGAATGGAAACGCACAGCGGCCAATTTTCGGCTTTATGCCGGGGAAGCCCTGCGCAGCCTCGGGGAAACCTTCCCGGTCGCGGGCAATAGCCTGGTCTGCTCCATCCGCGAACCCGTCGGGGTTGTGCTGGCCATTACCCCTTGGAATTTCCCGGTCTCCATCCCGTCACGAAAAATCGGTCCGGCCCTGGCCACTGGTAATGGCGTGGTGTTCAAACCATCCGAAGTCACCCCGCTTTCAGGCCAGAGAATGGTTGAAATTCTTCTGGAGGCTGGCGTCCCTGAAGGCGCCATCGCCCTGGTACAGGGGGGTGGGGCGGAACTGGGCACGGCTCTGGTCACGGCCCCGGCCGTCAAAGCCGTAACCTTTACCGGTTCGTTCGCCACCGGCAGCGCCATTCATCAGGCCGCCGGCCCCTCGAAACGCCTGCAACTGGAAATGGGGGGGAAAAACCCCTGCATCGTATTGGAGGATGCGGACACCGAACGGGCCGCCCAAATCATTGCCCAGGGCGCCTTTAATCTGACGGGGCAGGCCTGCACGGCCACCAGCCGGGCCTTTGTCATGGACAGTATTTATGATGAGGTTCTGGAAAAAGTCGTGAACAAGGCACGGGCCATCAAAGTGGGCAACGGTCTGGATAAGAACACCAAAATGGGCCCGCTCGCCACCCAGGCGCAGTTTGACAAAGTGCGCGAGATGATTGAAGTGGGCAAAGCCGAAGGTCTGCGCATGGCCTATGGGGCTGACGATCTGGAAACACCGCTGCCACAGAACGGCTTTTATGTGGCGCCCACAGTGTTTGCGGATGTGCCCAACTCTTCCCGGCTCGCCCAAGAGGAAATCTTCGGGCCGGTGGTTTGCCTGCATCGCGTTAACAATTATGAGGACGCCATCCGCCAGGCTAATACAGTGGAATACGGCCTTGCCGCGTCTCTCGTCACCCGGGATATGGGCCGCGCGCTGTCTTTCGCTCATGACATTGAGGCCGGTGTAATCAAGATCAACAGCGCAACGGGTGGGGTTGCTCTCACCGCCCCCTTCGGCGGCATCAAACATTCCAGCAACCAGACTTACAAGGAACAGGCTGGACACGGGGTGATGGATTTTTACACGACCACTAAAACCGTTTACCTCGCCAACTGATCCGTCCTGCCACATTGGCAAGAGGATATGAACCATAACTCCCGGATGGCATAAAACTCATCCGGGAGTTTTCAAACGCCCGGCCAAATTATCCCCGGCACTGGCGGACCAGTTGGGCGGGATGAGGGGAGCCCCCACCTTCCCTATAAAAACAAACAACAATATTGGACGACATCTATAGAAACGCCGATGGATCTGCTATAAGCGGCCGGAAAAAAAGGTATCACATGGACAATTTCGGTTTTGACATTATTCATCAGCTCCCCTGGTCCAGTCTGCTGCTGGGGGTTGTGGCTGTTTTTGCGGGATCCGTCATTCAGGGGGCCACGGGACTGGGGCTCGGTATGGTGGCGGCCCCCGTTCTGATGATCATCGACCCGGTTTTTGTGCCAGGACCATTATTGATGTTGGCCATGCTGGTTTCCTTTTTGATGGCGGTCCGCGAAAGACATCATATCGACCACAAGGGCCTCGCCCTCGCCTTGTCGGGACGAATTCCAGGCACCATACTGGCCGCCCTCACCATTTCGGCAATTCCTCTGGCTCTTTATGGGCTCATTTTCGGTCTTATGGTGCTCGCTGCGGTTTTGCTCAGCATTAGTCGGTGGAAATTCAAAACCTCTCCCTCCAACCTGTTTACCGCTGGTCTGGCTTCGGGCTATATGGGAACACTGACGTCCATAGGCGCGCCTCCCATCGCCCTGGCATACCAGCATGACACCGCGGCCGTGATCCGGTCTACGCTAGCAGCCTTTTTCCTGGTGGGATCAGCATTTTCCATCCTGACGCTGGTCTGGTTTGGCGGATTTTCGCTCAATCATTTGCTGGTCAGCGCGGTGTTTGTTCCGCCGCTACTGGTCGGTTTCCGGGTGTCCAGCTGGATGGTTCCCCGCATGAATTCCCGAATGGTCAGGCTGTCGGTGCTGGGCCTGTCCGGCCTGTCCGCCCTCATCCTGATCATCCGGTCTGTAATGTCGCTGCCCTGATTGAGAGTGCAGGATAAGGCGGGTTCAGAATCCCACGACCGCGCCGCCATCCACCCGGATGACCGAACCGGTCACAAAACTGGCGCGGGCGCTGCACAGAAAAGTCACCACATCAGCCAGTTCTTCGGCCCGGCCCAACCGGCCCAGAGGAATGGCCTTTTCATTCTCCCGGCGCATGGCTGCCGCCTCAATCCCTTCCCGGCTGGCCAGCCAGGCTTCGAAACGGGTATAGGCCGGTGTATCAAACTGGCCGGGCACAACCACATTCACCAGCACCTCAGGCGCAAGTTCCAGGGCCAGGGATCGAGCTGCCGCCGCCACTCCGCTTCTGAACACTGAAGACAATGCCAGTTCCGGCGTCGCTTCCAGCACAGAGCGCGCCGTGATGAAGATCATGCGTCCCGCGAATGAGTTGCCCTGAGAGGATTTTTTCAGATAGGGCACAGCTGCCAGCGCCGCCTCCAGAGCCGGTCGCAGCATGCTATGATAGGCCTTGTCCCGGCTTTCCCCCGTCATATCCAGAATGCCGCCGGGTGTGCCGCCGCCCGTATTGACCACGATGACATCCAGCCCCCCGAGCCCCCGGGCCGCCTCTTCTACTAGCCGGGTGGCCTCCCCTGCGACACTCAGGTCTCCGGTTACAGCCAAACGGCCACCGCATTCCTCTACCGCTTTGCGGGCCCGCCCGGGATCACGCCCGGCAATCGCAACCTCGGCCCCTTCAGCAGCCAGGGTATGAGCTATGGCCCGGCCCAGTCCGGAACTGGAGCCGAGCACAAGGGCTTTCCGATTTGTCAAGCCAAGATCCATGTCAGTTTACCTTGACATAGATATGGCCGTTCATTTCACGAACCGGATAGGTTCTCACCGGTTTGGTGGCCGGCGGGTTGACCGGAATCCCCGTTTCCAGTTCGAACATGGACCCATGACACAGACAGGTCAGACAATCGTCTTCCACTTTCCCGGAGGCCAGATGACAGGCCAAATGGGTGCACAGATTGTGTACGGCATAAGCTTTCCCTTTGGAGCGGGCAATGGCCAGTTCCACATCCCCCACCACAAAACGGCGCACCATGCCTTCCCCGATCTGGCCGCTGCGGGCGGCTTTAAGGTATTCCCCTTCACTCTCTGGGGCATCCGCGGCGCTTTCCGGTTCGGCTTCGCGTTCCTTGCTGGAGAGAATATCCTGCAGGTCCGCATCCTCATCTCGAAGCATGGCTGGATCCACCTTGATCTGTTCGGCGATGAAGGTCTTGGCCATCATTACATCCGCCCCCCGGTCCACGGCGAATGCCGCGCCAATCTTGCCGTCCACCATATAAAAGGCGGTAAAGTCCATCTCCTCAAGTGAGCCGCGGATCACAATGTCATCCCATTTGTCCGCATACCCTGCATATTGTAGGTTATGATCATACTGATCCGACCAGAACCAGTGCGGGTCATCATAGACCGTACGGATGCCCATCATATTCTTGGCCGCCACCGCGCCCTGCCGGGTGGCGTTATCGAAATGTTCAACCCGCATCCGCCGGTCATAAAGCGGATGATAATGATTGGCCACATCACCGGCGGCAAACACCCCTTCAGCAGAAGTCCGGCAGAACTCATCCACCCGGATTCCGTTTCCAACGGTGATTTCGGAGGCCCGGGCAATCTGGTCATTGGGCTCAATGCCGATCCCCACAACCACAAGGTCCGCTTCCAGCGTATCACCGGTGCTCAGCTTCACAAGTTTTTTACCCCCCTTCTCACTCACCGTTTCCACACTCACCTCGCAGCGCAGATCGACACCATTTTCTCGATGCATTCTGGCGCAAACTTCGCCAATTTCCGGGCCCAGAACCTTCTGTAACGGGGTATTCATGGCTTCCAGCATGGTCACCTTGGCCCCCAGCGCCCGAGCAGACGCGGCCACCTCCGAGCCGATAAAGCCGGCACCCACAACAACCACATGGCTGTCCTTGGTGATCTCCTCGCGTAACTGGTCTGAGTCTTCAATATTTCTCAGATATCTGACCAGCGCATCATCCACGCCATCCAGACGACGCGGCCGCCCACCTGTGGCCAGCAGCACCGCATCGGCCACCAGATGGGTTCCGTCTTCCAGTTCCACATCCAGATTGCCGGTATTGATCCGCGCCACCCGGCTGTGTAACCTGAGCTCCACATCATTGGCTGAATACCAGTCAAGCGCCGCAGCCCAGATTTCCTCCTTATCGGATTCGCCCTGCAGATACTCCTTGGACAAGGGCGGTCGCTGATAGGGAGCGATGGATTCTTCGCTCACTATGATGATATGACCATCAAATCCCAGACGGCGCAGCGTGCGCGCAGCGGAAACGGATGTCTGTCCGCCACCGATCAAAACAAATTGGCGTCTCATATTCACTTGTTCCTTTCTTATTGGCCCTTAGGCCCCTGCCTCACCACTATTTCCCAATTTTCCGTTGTTCACCAATGCCCGTGTGGAGTGGGCTCCTATTTCGGGCATTTTTCGTTTTCCTGGGGAGGGGTTGTACGGATTTTTGGGGTTGGATCGACATAGACGTCTTGGCCGTCGATTTTGACGTTATAGACGGGCTGGCATTTGGCCCATTCATCGACCCATCCGGTCTTGAGATCGAACGCCCACTGATGGCCGGGGCAGATCACATTGCCCTGAAACACCAGCCCCTTATGCAGGCGGCGCTGTTTGTGAATGCAGATGTCATTCATGGCATACACGTCGCCGTCCACATAAAACAGCGCAATCTCCTGAACCTCCCCCTCGGCCCCCTCAACTTCCACCACCTGTTTCTTGCGCCGCTTCAGCGCCGCAAGATCCGTTACCCTGATCCATTCAGACATGTACCCTGCCCTTTCCTTGTCGTCTCCCTTAGCCTGATCATCCCTTGGGCCTGATCATCCCTTGGGCCTGATCATTCCCTGGGCGCGCGCCCCCTAAGATAGTTCTCGATAGTTCTTTGAGGCTTCTCTCGGTGATCTCTTTTGGCAATATTTCTCCGGGATAGTCCCGGGCACCAGGCGGCCCCCTCAGAAGCCGCCTGTCCGCTTTTCCCTCATACCGAGCCGATCGACGCCAAATCCGCCTCCGAATGTTCAAAGTCCCGCACATAATAATCATACAGCGCCTTGGTATAGGAAAACCGCATGTCCGCCGCATCCCGTACCGCTTCCAGACAGGCCTGCTGCAATTCCGGCGTCGTGGCCTGGTTCAGCACAATCTCATACCCCCGCTCCCCATGGACCTCATCCGAGGAAATATGCAGCTCGAAAAATTCCGCCTCATCTTCCGTAAACCCGTATTTCTCAATCAGCGGCGGATATTGACGCCGGTAAATGTCCGGCACTTGGGATTCCAGTCCCACCACCAAAGCCGCCGTCGCCACCACCCAGTGATCACGCATCGCCTTGGCGTAACACCAGCCCTGCAACCCCCGCGTCACCGGGTTCATGTTCCGCGGATCCTCAACCCGTTCCCGCGTCGTCCCGCAGGCTTCCGCAAAACGGATCAGAAGATCCGTATGGCGAATGTCCGCCAGTTCCTCCTCATACATGTTCTGCAACAGAAAATCCTTCGCCTCCGTCGCACTCTCCGGCGCATTGGCGTAAATATAGCCCAGATAATCCGCAAACGGCCCCACATAATGATAATGGTTCTCCGCCCAGCGCGCAAAATGCTCCCGCTTCAGCTCCCCGTTCGACCAGGCCAGGCTGAACGACGCATCCTTCGCCTCCCGACCCTTCATCGCCTCCTTGATCGCCTTGCGAAACTCGTCCTTGCTTAACAATTCTGCCATCTCTCTCTCCTGTCTCCTCAATACGTGGCCAAACCTGTTTAACTCAAAGTTCTCCAAAACTGTATACTGTATACAGATTGTTGTCAATGTACTTTTCTAATCGGAAATGTCTTTCCGCCAAATCATCTGCTGCTGTGTAAATTCGCTGCATAAATTTAAGAAATTTTACGCTTCCGCTTTCACCACTGGACAGGTCAAAATGCCATCACACTGCCTACAGTGCGGGGATCAGCTGCCGCCGAAACACATAGACCATCCCCATCGGCGGCAATAATCTGCATCGCCGAACTGGTGGCCCACAGCTCGACTTCTTCAAGCCGTGAAGCCTGAGATCTGAGCAACGCCATTTCACCAGCGGTGAAACCGTCCTCCACCACAAGGGAATCATCAGCGGGAATCCATTCCCAGCGCGGCGCCACAATCAGTCGGCCGATATCCTCCTGCCCGGTGAGCAGCCGCGCCAGGGTTTGCGCATTCCATGGCATCTGATTGGCCCCGCCAGGCGTCGCCCCCAGCAAGCGGGTTTGGTCCTTTTTTTGTACAGCCCAGGCATGAAGAGTGGTGGCGGGACGGCGCCCAGCCACCGGGAAATTGGGATGTGCCGGATCACTGCTGTAGCCGCGCCCCGCCCGGTTGGACAAGATCAGGTCATAGTCATGAACGATCAGCCCGCTGCCAAAACGCGGGTAGGAATTGGAATGGACAATGGTCACCATGGTGCCATCCTGATCCACCGCTGAAACCATAGAGGTGCCGCTGGGGTCCGCCAGTTCCCGACGCTGCCAGGCAATGGCTTTCATCACCCCGGCATAGACCGCCGCCGCCGCATATTCTGTCGAAGGCGTCACCTCCTGAACCGCATGTATCAAAGAGGCGCCATGCGTAGGCGCCGGAGTCACATAAAGCGGCATATCCCCGAGCCTGCCGGCCTGACACGCCGTCCATTCCGCCGTCGCGAAGGCAAAATCATCCTGCTCCAGGATACCGCCATGCTCACGCACACAGCGCAGAATGGCCTCGCCCACCTCCCCGGCAAGAAATTCCGGACCGTCCGCCACCAGGGCCTCCAACGCCCGCGCCAGTCCCGGCAGGCGGGTTATTGTTCCCGGCCGGATTTCTTTGCCCTCAGGATAATAACAACACCCCGAAGGATTGTGGCGCGCCACAAGTTCGGCCGATTCCTGCGCCAGCGCCGAACAGATCCGGGACCAGCAAAACCCTTCCCGCGCCAGATCAATCGACGGTTGGGCCAGCTGTGCCAGCGGCAGGCGCCCCCGTTCAGCAAGCGCCAGATACCCTGCCGGGGCGGCCGGCACGCCCACGGAAGTGGGACCGGTTCTTTCCAGCTCGCCCCGTTCGGCCACCGCTCTCAGCCCCCGTGGTGCGCCGCCAATAGCCAAAAGCGTTTCGGGATCTTTGCGGTCTTTGTGCCAAACCAGCGCCACCAGATCCCCAGCCAGCCCGCATTTGGGGGGCAACAGCACCGTTTCCGCCAGGGCTGCCGCCACCGCTGCATCATAAGCGTTACCGCCGGCCCGCAACATTTCCGTCCCGATCAGCGCCGCCAGAGGAGCGGCTGCAGCTACCGCCGCGTGAGGACCGCGCGCCTGACACTGTTCTGCCATGACGGCTTCGGCCCCACCCAATCGCCAGCTTTCCTGCTGTGTGTTTTCCTGCTTGGCTTGCATGTTTTTTCCCTGCCCATTTAATGGTTTTCACACTCATCCAGCCTCTTCTCCCCGGTTTCAGAGGCCGCAGATCTCCTGTCCAACATCGTTTCCAACAGATTGGCCAATGTACTGACCAATATACTGGTCGAACTTGTTTTAAAGCCCTACATCATCACAATCGCCAGAATGGTGATCACCAGAATCCCCGATATCACCGGAACAAAATTACGGCGCACCAGATCCGATGGAGAAACACCGGCAATACCGGCATCGGCACAGGCCCCAAACGCCCAGGCCACCAGGGTGCCGCCGCCGGTAAAGATAGTGACCACCTGCCCCAAAGCCGCCAGCACCGCCACATCAAACCCCGCCCCATGGGCCAGGGCCCCTGACAAAGACCCCACCAACGGCAACCCGGAAAATCCTGAGCCATCCATTCCTGTCAGCAAGCCAATGGTGGTGACCCCAAATCCCAGCATCCATCCGGCACCGGCCACATGCTGCCCCAGATAATTCCCCACATCGAACAGAAATCCCGGGGTGCCTTCCCCCATGACCGTTTGGGCATATTCCGGATTGCCCAGCAGGAAAAATCCCGCAATGGGAATGATCGGCGCAAAAATCTTGATGGCGAAAAAGAAACCTTCCCGAATATGCAGGCTGATTTCATCCATCGCATGATGGCCGCGGGTGGCGAAGGTGGACAACACCAAAAGCGTCGTTGCCGTCCCACCGAGCAAGGCCGTGGCCGCCCCGCCGCGAATCGCCTTTTCCGGGACAAACAGGCCCCGGTAAATCATCAACAAGGCAATGCCGAGCAGAATAACCGGTACGGCAATGGCGAACAGTTGGGCATAAGGCCCCTTGGACTCATTCACCAGAACATGGTCCTTGCCTGTCCCCGCCGGCGCAGCGGACCCATTTCCCGCCAGGGGAAGCTTGCCCTGCGAGGTTTCCAGTTTACCGGCTCGCATGTCCCGTCGCAACGTCCATGCGGCCACCGCAAAGGCAACCATCCCCGCCACCAGGGAAAACAGAATTGTATAGGGCAGCAATTCATTGGTGGTGATGCCTGCCGCGCCTGCTGTTAGCCGGGTCGCTCCCTGAATTACCGGGTCCGCGGAAAGCGCCATGCCATGCCCGGACAGGTTAACCGCTACGGCCCCGCCCATGGCCGGCAACCCCACGCGCATCGCCACGGGAATAAGAACCGTCCCCACCAGAGCCACGGCAGGCGTCGGCCAAAAGAATACCGCGGCGATATACATGGTCACCGCCAGAACAAAAAATGCCGTCTTGGGTCCCACCATCAGCTTTTGCATCGGCGCCACCATGATCTGAGCCGCCCCCTGGGCCTGCAGGGATTTCAACATGGCCGCCATCATTGCAATCACCAGCATAATATCAAACAGCTCCACCCCTGCATTGAGCAAAGCCTTGAACATCACCTGCACGGCAAAAATGGTCTGATTCAGGACGCCGTCATCCTGCTGATAGGACAACAGCCCCAAGATAAAGGTTCCGACAATGGACGGAATAATCACACCCTTTCGAAATCCTATGGAAATGAAAATCGACACAACGACCAGCAGAAAAGCCCAATGGGCAATCGTCAACTCTATTTGTTCCATTTTATACCCTATCCTGACTTGGAAGCCTCCAAGCACCCTATATTTCATGCGAATTCTTCTTTTTTGTTTTGTTTCGCATGGCCCTAAACCAGTACTCTGGCATCAATACTCTAGCATCAGTGCCCTGATGACACTATAATTCCCGTTACATCACCCCCTACGCTCCGGTTCACCGGGTGTGATGTGCAGAGTGACCGGATTATTCCGTGACATTTCCGCAAGGCGAATTATTCTGTTGGAACAAGACCCTACGCTCCCAACTCAAAGCCTGCCACACATCCCAGTAATTCATTTTTCTTTTTTTTCGGGTATGCTATGTTAATTATACCATGACTTAATTCTGTATACAGTATACAATACGCAAAGCAAAAAAAGTCAAGTCCTAAATGTAACAACCGAGGTAGTCTGACTTTGAACGACGAAAACAGAACCAATATGTGGACTGAGGTCGGCCAACAGCACCAGTCCCTGAACGACACCGTCGCCAACGCCCTGCGCAAGGCTATATTCCGGGGCGACTTCAAACCGGGTGAACGACTAACAGAACCCGGCCTGGCGAAACTGTTTGGTGTTTCCCGCAATCCCATCCGTGAAGCGCTGCGCAAACTCCAGAGTGAGGGGATTGTCGAAATCCCGCCTCGCAAAAGCGCCCGGGTCGCCCTTCTTTCCCGCCAGGAAGTGGAAGAGATTATCGAGCTGAGAGCGGAACTCGAAGGGTTAAGCGCCCGTTTCGCTACACGGCGTTTGACGGACGAAACCCGAAAATCTTTCCAGAAACTTCTGGACGAAGGAAATGAGGCGGCAAAAAACAATGACATTGACAAAATCCGTGAGTTGAACAGTGAGTTCCATGGCCTTCTTGCCAGTTCCGGAAAAAATCGTTATCTGGCGGACTTCATGCGCATGCTGCGCGAGAGAACGTTATGGCTATTTAACCAGGTCATGCAGGATCGGGGAATTGACTCCTGGTACGAACATGCCGCAGTCCTGGAAGCGGTAATGTCCTCTGACGAGAAACTCGCGGGTCTTCTTGCGGCGCGCCATGTCAGAAAGGTCGGAACCGATATTCTGACAGCAACCGGTGAGGAAGACAGCCCAGAAGAGAACGACACGGCGTGACACATTTTCCCTTTGCCAGGAAACAGGACACGCCGTTGTCTTCCCTCAACATTTTCGTCATCTAGACGGTTTTTACTCACTTGTCCTCTCTTAAGTCGTATAGATCACAAAAAAGAGAGGCTCATCATCGAGCCCCTCCTCATTACAGTTATGACTTAGAAGTCGAAACGCAGTTTGGCGTAATAGAAGCCGCCATTGATCCCGGCCGGCGCCGTGGTCGGGTATTTTGACCCGACGATGAAACCGAAGGGGTTTTCATCGGGGAAGCTGTTGAACACATTATCAGCCCCCACCGCCAACTCGATTTCTTCGGTCAGATTGATCCCGGCTTCCACATCCACAGTAATCTGGGATCCGGCATCAATTCTCAAAGACCCCGCATTCACATGCAGTTCCGTAAATGGCCCGTAATAATTGGCCCGGACATGCGCGCGCCAGTTATCTTCACTATGGCGCAGGGTCAGATTACCGCGGAAGTTCGGATTATTGTCTTCCAGCTGAATAACCCGCGTTTCACTGAGCAGCTCATTGGGATCATCCGGATCAAAGGATGTTACTTCCGTTTTTGTCCAGTTGGCCGCCACCAGGATCTCCGTAGCCCCCGTCTCCGTCAGGTTCAGCGGAATGGTGGCCACCACATCAACGCCCTGGGTTTCGGTACTGAAGTCGTTGGTAAAGAAACGGAACGTGCCCAGCCCCGCTGCGGCGAAGAAACCTTCGGCGATCAGGTCTGCGCGCTGCTGATCCGTCAACTCATTACTTGCGGACTGGGTAATGCGGTCATCCATTGTGATGTAATAATAATCCACGGTCAGGCTCAGCCACTCGGTTTCATATACAAAACCCACCGAAATACTTTCCGAGGTTTCCGGCTGTATCTGCCTGCCGCCGACCGCCATGGCCACCGGGCTTGTGGGCGGGATCACCCCGGTTTCAATCAGATCCCCTTCCGGTGAGATTTCCGTGGTCAGGGCGCTGAAATTCTGCTGTCCGGGGGTGGGCGCATGAAAGCCTGTGGCAAAGGTTGAACGAATGCCCAAGGAATCCGTGACGTGATAAAGCCCCGCTACCTTATAAGTGGTTTTGCTGCCGAAATCATCGAAGTCCTCGAAACGTATGGCACCGCCAAGAACCAGTTTCTCGGTGATGTCCGCTTCTACATCCAGATAGAAGGCAATGTTGCTGCGGTCAAAAATGCCGGCAATGGTAGGCGAGAATCCGGGGAAGGCCTCTTCCCCGATCAGGAAGCCCTGATCCGCAAGAATACCAGCCTCAAAGGATTCCGGTGCCCCGGCCACAATCTCGAACATTTCCTTATGCCATTCAAACCCGGCCGCAATATTCAGCGGTGAATGCAACCCGGATATTTCCAGCGGATAAGTCAGGTCTATATTGACGTTGGTTTCCGTCTGAATCCTATCCCCGAGATCATCGAAGGTGGTCGGAGACAAGGATCCCAGGCTGGGGTTCAGCACATTATCAATATTAAACGCCAGCTTGTTACGTCCGGCACTGGCACTGACATCATAGGTCAGACCGTTTTCCAGCTCTCCTCGCACCCCGAGGGCCCCGCTCATATCTGTCAGCTTGCTACCGAAAAACGGCGTATAACCGCCGGGGAAGAATTCAAGGGCGGAAAAACAGTTGGGGTCTGCAAAAATGGCTGCAAGTCGGGCCTCCGCATCCGGGGATCCTACAGGAATCGGGTCATTGACCACACCTGTGCCACCAAAATCTATGCCGCCGTCACAGGTGATGCCGTCCTCCGGTGTCATGTCGCCAATCAGAAAATTTCCATTTTCATCTGCATCGGTGAATACACCAAAACGGCCTTCTGGATTACGGTAGAAGAAATCACCTGCCGTTTTTCTTTCCGCATAACCGGCAAACATATAAAATTCCCGGTTATCCCCAGCCTCAACTGCCATGTTCACAAACAGTTTGAGATCATCGTCAATCTGCGGAGTCCCGAAACGGGTCGCCGGATCAGGCACCGCCGTATTTCCGGCAGCTATCAACGCCGCCGCATCGGCACGCTGTACCGCGCGGGTGGTCAGGTCGCTTTCTCGGAACTCACCGCTAAACCTGACAAAACCGGAATCGCCAAGTGGCATGCCCCAGGTTGCAGCAATCTGATAGGCGTCACCGTCACCTTCATAGGTGCTGCCCACCTTGGCTTCGATGGTCCCGCCTTCCGGGTTATCATTCAGAATAAAGTTCATCACTCCGGCGATCGCGTCAGATCCGTACTGCGCCGCGGCCCCGTCACGCAACACCTGAATCTGTTTCAGGGCAATGGTCGGAATAGAGGACAGATCAGGCCCCTGCGAACCATCAGAAATCCCACCGGAGAAAGTGGCAATATCCGCCGCCCGATGTCGGCGTTTGCCATTCAGGAGAACCAGCACATGGTCTGGCGCCAGCCCCCTGAGTGTGGGTGGGCGCACATGCGAGGACGTTCCGCTCAACGGATGGTCCCCAATATTCAACGACGGAATTGACGTCCGAAGCAAATTGGCGATATCCACCCCACCCTGCGCAGCAAGCTGGTTGGCATCAATAATATCCACCGGCGCCGGAACGTCCGAGGGGGAACGGGCTTCGCGGCGCGACCCGGTGATGGTGATTTCTTCAATGACAGCGGCTTCGTCCTCCTCAACAGCCGAGGCCTCTTCGGCCCGACTGGACGTCACATTCGCCTGAGTAAGCGTGACGCCGGCCAAAAGCGTGACCAAAGCCGTGCTAAATGTTGCCCTTTTCCCTGCCGTCACGGGCAACCAGACGGTTTGTTTCTCATATTCCAAGCTCGACATTTTCATTCTCCTATAAGCGCTTCCCTTGTGCTCTGTTATTGCTTGCTCTGTTATTACTCTGTTTTCGTTATTTTTTCGGAGCTGCATGACTCTTTATATCTTACGGCTCTATTCACTACAGACCCGCCATACCCTGATCATACAGCTCGCTTATGGATGATTTAGTATTCTATACAGCACCTCATGTTTTGTATATGAATAATGATTACTGTATACAATTATAAGATTTTGTCAATTTTTAATAATAATCCGCAACAAAAAAATAGATCCCCCCTTTTCAGCCTAGGAAAAATGCGCCATGCCAAATCCAGAAAAAACATTATTTTTCATATATTAGAAAAGCTTAACCCAACCGATAACCAGGGAATACCAGCCTTTTCCATCTTTGCAAAAAAGCGCTCTTTGCGACGGGATTTGGGATTTAGGAGATATTGGCTAACTATAAAATACGTCAGGATTTCTTTTAAAATTGTATACAGTATATTATTTCAAAGATATTTATACCAATGATCCGAATACCCAAACAAAATCAGCAGACGGCCCTTTTCAACGGACCTGAAAAATATTTCTTTACAGCTCCCCCTTCCTCCCTTCCCGAAAAATTTTTGTGAGCGACCGTTCCCGACCCTCCCCTTTCTGTTTTTTCGGTGCCGGGAAACAAACCGGAAAAAAGTGTCCCCTCAAAAAAGACTCGCAGCAGGCGACCGTGAAATTCGAAAACCTAGGGTGAATTGTGCATAGGTTGGTCAATTCACTCTAGCAGCATTCCCTTCCTGGCCTTGATGTGCTCAGAACAGAATGTTGCTTTTTTAACCATGCGCTGGAGAGAAGAAAAGGTGAGGGAAAAGTTCACGATTAATCAATATATAAGAATATTACAATATTTTACTGTGATTTATGATTGAAAGTCTGCGAAATCCTAGGTAAGATATTTTCATACAATAATGTATCACAATAAAAGATTTACGAACCAAAGTATTCGCAAAAATAACTTCGCAAAAATAACTTCGCAAAAATAACAGGGCACAAAAAATTATCGGGCGTACTCAGCTGTGGTGATGACAGATCACCTTCAAAACCGGCCGCAGGAATTTTTGCGGAGGGGTGGCTGACATCACAGGACCCCAAAACGCAGTATGACTTATCAAGTTCAGATCAGTAGAGTTACGGAGTACGCTCATGTCCAGACCTATCACCTCCCCCACAGGTCACGAAAGAACCTTTGGCGAGAATGAGATCATCGTCAGCAAAACCGACCTGAAGGGAAAAATCATCTATGTGAATGAACTGTTCGAAAAAATTTCCGGCTATACCCAAAAAGAACTTCTGGGCCAGCCCCACAACATCATCCGCCATCCCGACATGCCCCGAAGCATTTTCCATCTGGCGTGGGAAACCCTGAAACAGGGTAATGAAATTTTTGCTTATGTGAAAAACATGTGCAAACAGGGAGACCATTACTGGGTCCTGGCACATATGGCGCCAAGTTACGATCTTCAGGGCACCCCCGTCGGCTATCATTCGAACCGCCGATGTCCGAACAGGGAAAATGTGGCGATTATGGAAGGCATTTACGCAGAGCTGCGACAGATTGAAAGCCGCGCCACCACTCCCAAAGAGGCCATCCTCAAGGCCAGGGCGCATCTTGATAACCTCCTGTCGCAAAAAAAACTTGCCTATGATGAGTTCATCTTTTCCTTGACCTGATCGCGAATGTTACGCCGCCATCATAGATGTGAAGAACCATAGAGATAAATCGGCCGAATTAGCGCCACTATCGCAAAAAAGAAAGAGGCAGACACAAAGGGAGAGTATAAATGAGTCTTTTTCGCACACACCGCCCCGCCCTTCCTGAAAGCGGGGATCACATATCCGCCGAAGACATCAAAAAACTGATCAACTATTGCCAAGCCCTCACTCAAAGGCCGGAACATGCCTCCTCACCGGCAAGTGCGGACCTGCCGGATCATCCTTTGCTTACCGAAGCCGCCACCGCCATCCAGCGTTTGGCCGAGCGGTCATCTCCCTCTGAGACCGGACGTTCCGAATTTGAAGACGCCGCCGCGGTCTGTGAACAGATTGCCTTGGGCAATATGGAAGCCCGGATTACAAACCGCAGTCTGTCCGGTTCCGCCGGGCAATTTTTTCTCAGGCTGAATCATATGCTTGATGTTGTTGACGCCTTTATGCGCGAGGCCGGGGCCTCGCTCATTGCCGTGCGGGACAAAAAATATTTCCGCCGTATTCTGCGTGAAGGACTTCAGGGAGAATTCCGGCGGCAAGCCAATAACATCAACAGCGTATTGCAGACCATCAGCGAACAAAACGCAAATTTCAAGGCGCTCACCGAAAAATTCATTGGCAATGTCAAGGCCGTCATTCAAAGCACATCGGAAATGGCCCCGAAAACTGACACCATGTATCAAAGCGCGGCCAAGACCAAGAAGTCCCTGGAGAAGGCTGTAGAGGCCGCCAATACCACAATGGTCAACGTCAATACAGTGGCCAGCGCCGCGGAAGAGATGACCGGATCCATTTCGGAAATCAGCAGTCAAATCGACCGTTCCAGCAAGGCCGTACAGGAAACCGTCGCCGATGTGAAACAGACCATCGATTCCGTGCAGGAACTGGATGCCGCCGCCACACAAATCGGTAATGTTCTGAACATTATTACGGAAATCGCCAACCAGACCCACCTGTTGGCGCTCAATGCCACCATCGAGGCGGCACGGGCGGGAGAAGCCGGCAAGGGGTTCGCCGTGGTCGCCAGTGAAGTGAAAAACCTGGCCCAGAAAACCGCCGAAGCCACAGAGGAAATCGCCAATCAGATTTCCGGCATTCAGGACGTGACCGGCCTGACGGTCAACGCTATTACCAATATCGGCAATAAAATCAACGATATCGACGAAACAACCCAGAGCATTGCCAGCGCCATTTCCCAACAAACCGCTGCCACCCGGGAAATCAGCAAAAGTGCCCAGATGGCTGCAACAATCACCGATGAAATGCTGGCGCTGATCAAGGAGGTCTCGGCACTGGCCAGTCAGACCGGCGCCAATGCCCAAGACCTGAACGCTGCCGTCAGTACGCTCACGTCAACCTCCCAGCTCCTTGAAAGTGAAATTCATGATTTTATGCAGTCGGCAGGATAATCCGATCCCTTTAGAGTGAATTGTGCATAGGTTGCCGCAATTCACTCTAACAGCGCTCAATAATCATGGCTTCGCCAACGCCAGCTCCGCCGCACAGGGAGACCAGCCCCCGTTTCAGGTTTTGTCGTTCCAGCTCATCCAGCAAGGTGCCCAGAAGGATCGCCCCACTAGCGCCCATCGGATGCCCCATGGCAATGGCGCCGCCATTGACGTTCATTTTCTCCGGGGCCAGATTAAAATCTTTCTCGAACTTCAGGGCCACGGCAGCAAACCCTTCATTGACCTCATAAAGATCAATGTCCTCCGGCCTGAGCCCGGCTTTATCCAGCGCCTTTTGTGCCGCCTTTTGCCCAGCGGTGAGCATCACCACCGGTTCCACACTGGCATTGGCAAAGGCCACCACCCGTGCCCGCGGCGTAAGCTCCTGTGCCCGTATCTGTTGGTCCGAGGCAAAAAGGACCAGCGCCGCCCCGTCAACCATGCCCGGTGAATTGCCGGGATGATGGACATGGTTGATCGCTTCCAGCTCGGGATACTGGCTAAGGGCGATGGCATCCAGACCCTTTTGTCCCAATTCCGCAAAGCTGGGCTCCAGCGCCGCTAGCTTTTCCATCGACGCATCCTCCCGGATAATCTGATCCTGGGCCAGCGCCACATTGCCCTCATTATCCCGGATCGGAATAATCGACCGCTCAAAATATCCCTCGGCTCGCGCCCGGGCGGCCCGTTGCTGGGAACGTAGGGCATAGGCATCCACATCTGTGCGCTCAAATCCTTCCAATGTCGCCACCAGATCGCCGGAAATGCCCATATGGATGAAGCGGGTCTTCTTCATCACCTCCTTGTCTGAATACCACGGCCCCCCATCGGAAAACATGGGGCAGCGGGACATGCTTTCCACACCGCCCCCGATCACCAGATCCTCCATACCGCTCATGATTTTCATGGCGGCAGTATTGCAGGCCGTCAGTCCTGAGGTACAGAAGCGGTTCACCGTATGGCCCGAGGTTTGTTCGCTCCAGCCCGCATAAAGGGCAGAGATCTTGGCAATATTCCCCCCCTGATCCCCGCTCTGGGTCACACAGCCCAGGATAATATCCTCCACCTCCGACGGGTCCAGATCATTACGCGCCTCCAACGCCTGATAAAGCTGCGCCAACAGTTCCACCGGTTTGATACTGGCCAGGCCACCCCATTCGCGCGCGGCGCCGCGCGGACTTCTGAGCGCATCAACAATAAAAGCTTCCATCGTTCTTTAATCCTTTGACAAAATAAAACTGACCGCGGTGGTGCCGCTACCGCCGATATTGAGGGTCTGTACCGTTTTTGCTCCAGAGACCTGATAATCACCGGCTTTTTCCATAAGCTGCTTCCACCCGTCCAGCATCATGCGCACGCCAGTGGCGCCCACAGGATGGCCACAGCCGATCAAACCGCCACTGGGATTGATGGGAATATCGCCGCTCATGGCAATTCGTCCCTCTTCAATGGCTTTCCAGCTTTCCCCCGGGGCGGTAATGCCCAAATGATCAATGGCCATATATTCCGTTGTGGTGAAACAGTCATGGGTTTCTACCACGTCGATTTCCCCGACACCAGAAAGGCCCGCACGTTCATAGGCATCAGTGATGGTGCCGCGCACATGGGGGAAAACATAATCTGCATCCCTGCTTTGCGCGATCTTGCGGTCATATTCGATGGGGGCGGAGCGATGCCCCCAGCCCCGGATATAGGGCAGGCTTTCAAACGGAATATTCCGGGCCTGAGCATATTCACGGGCTCGTGCGGCAGAGGCCAGAAACACCACGGCCGCCCCATCGGTGACTTGTCCGCAGTCCTGCTTGCGGATGCGCCCGTCAATCACCGGGTTGGCTTCGTCATCCTCGGTAAAATTGATGTCGGAAAACTGCCAGTGGCGGGTCTGGGCATGGGGATTGTTTTTGGCGTTGTCAAAATTGATCCGGGCAATAGCCGCCAGATGTTCATGTTTCAGGCCATAACGTCGATCATATTCATCTCCCAGCTTGCCAAACATATGTGGCCAGGGATATTTCACATCTTGACATTCATGACCGGCCCAGGTCGCCGCGCCCAGATATTGAGCCGCCTGCTCGCCCGGCACATTACGCATCTGTTCAATGCCCAATACACAGGCCAGGCCATAACGCCCCGCCTCGATTTCCGCCGCCGCCGCCAGAAGCGCAATGGAGCCCGAAGCACAGGCCGCCTCGTGCCGCGCCGTCGGCAATCCCGCAAGTGACGGATCCACCATGCCGAAAAATCCGCCGAGAATGCCCTGTCCGTTAAACAGGTCTCCGACAAAATTCCCCACATGGCCGGTTTCAAGATCCATATATTCGAGCCCGACCTCTTCTAGCCCCTGATTCAGGGTGTCAGAAAACACCTCAAGAAGATCAACGCCTTCGCGCGCCCAGTTGCGGGCGAAATCCGTCTGCACACCGCCCAGAATGTACACCCGCTCACTCATCTCTTATCCCCTGTTTTCCGAATGAAAGCCTCAAGGGACGCTAACCGGTCCGCACCCCAGAACATTTCCCCTCTGCATAGAAAAGTCGGGGCTCCGAAGATGCCCTTTTCCTGCGCCGCCGCTGTTTCGGCTTTCAGGCGGGTTTTGATATCTTCGGATGAGATACCGGTCTTGAAGGTCTCAGGGTCAAAACCCAGCCGTTCAACAATGCCGATCAATATATCCGGGCGGGCGATGTCCCGCCCTTCACCAAAGGCCGCTGCGAAAACGGCTCTGGCATAAGTTTTGGCCAAAGCCGGGTCCTGATCCTGCAGAAAATAGAATCCGCGCATGGCCGGAATGCTGTTCATGGGAAACGGATCAGGCCAGACATAAGGCAGGCCCTGTTCCGCTGCCGAGCGTTCCACGTCATGCCAGATATATTTCTGTTTCGCGGACCCCATCTTGGGCAGTCTGTGCTCCAACGCGGTAAAAATCGCCCCCAGAGAAATGGGTTTCCAATGAAGCGAGAGTCCTAACTCCCTGGCTAGGTCTTCAATTTTTCGATGCGCCACATAAGAATAACTTGACGAAAAATCAAAATAAAATTCAATGGGCTCAGACATGTTTCGATCCTTCTAAATACTGAAGCAGGTCCCGCCGGATCACCTTACCCAGCGGATTACGGGGCAGTTCCTTAACAAACACCAGTTTTTCCGGCAGCTTGAAACTGGCGATATGTTTGCCTTTTAAAAACTCGACAATGTCTTCGAGCGACAACTCCACGCCCGCACGCGGCACCACAAAAGCAGCAATCCGTTCCCCGAGCACATCATCGGGATAGCCAGCCACAGCGGCCTCTTCGATATCGGCATGACTGTTTAGCAGGTCATCCAGCTCCGCCGGGGCGATATTCATGCCACCGCGAATGATGATGTCCTTGCACCGGCCGACAAACTGGTAAAAGGCTTCCTCTTCCCCGTCACCGGCAATCTGAAACATATCGCCGGTTTTGAAATACCCATCATCGGTGAAGGCTTGCCGGGTCTGTTCCGGCGCCTTGAAATATCCCGCAAACACCCCGGCCCCTTTAATCTGTAGTTCTCCGGGGCGGCGGGGGGTCGTAATTTCTTCCCCGGTTTCCGGATCCACGATCCGGGTCACAAGACGCTCCGCCACCCGGTTCGCCCAAGCGTATCCCTTAACCCCGAAACGGGGAAAATACCGCGCCCGCCTTTCCGGATCGGGCACGTCCTCGGCTCCGCTGATCAATGAAACACCTTCGTTGGAGCCGAAATGATTGATGATCTGGATGCCATATTTTTCCAGATAGCCTTTCACCATCCACTCATCGAGCGGCGCCGAACCGGACCCGATGGCGCGGATGGACCCGATATCCACCCTGGACATAAGCGCTTCATCCTTCAGCAGCATATTCAGCAACGCCGGCGGCACCAGAGTAAAGGTGACTTTTTCTGTGGCGATCTGACGCAGAAAGGTGGGCAGATCCAGCGGATGATGCAGAACCAGGGTCCCCTTCGAATGAAGCCAACTCATGAACAGGCCGCCAATACTAGCCATGTTGATCATGGGAAACGGGTTCAGCAGAATGTCACCTTCCTGGATATGGCTGCCATCAAAGGTCCCATAGCTGATGGCGATCCAGTGATTATGGGTTCGGGGAATCCCCTTGGGTTTGCCTTCCGTCCCGGAAGTCCAGCAGATGGTAAACACATCATTGGCCGTCACGGTAATGGTTTCGAGATAAGACCGCAGGGTTCCCTCCGGCAACTCCTGCTCCATCAATTCGTCAAGACTGATAGCTCCGTCTGGTGTCTTGTCCCCCCAGGACAGCACCATCGGACGAGCCAGGCCGTGTTCTTCCATATAGGCCGCTCCCAGAAGCGCCCCTTCCGCATGATTGCCCCCCTTGAAATTATTGGTGGTGACAATCGCGGCAGGTTCAAGAATACGGGCAATCTGTGCCAACTCCCGGTCCCGGTACTGCATGGGCACGGGACTGACAATAATGCCAAGCCGGGAGGCTGCGAGATAGATGTAAAAATATTCCATGACATTGGGCATCTGGATCAGCAGGATATCATCCTTTTTGAGACCCAGATGCACCATGAGACGGGCAAACTGATCGACTCGCTCCTTCAGTTCCCGATAGGTATGTCGTTTTGGGGCACCATCGGTAAAGTCCGTCCTGTTCAACGGGTCTATCGCCGCTACCCGGTTCGGTACCGCCGCTACATTGCGCTCAAAAAGATCATGCAGACACTCCTGCCCCCACCATCCCCGGTCCGTATACTCCCGGATCTGTTGTTCATCACAGACAATCATGCTCTTCCCTGATAATTCTGGTTTTTTGTCATTATAAATAAAATAAAGGATCAAAAGGCGGGTTTTCGGCTGGCTTCCCTGTATTCCTGATACAAGCGCTCCACCATTTCCCCCAGCGGCTCGACCTTTTTCACCGTATTGATCCCGTGCCCCGCCGACCAGATATTTTTCCACGCCTTGCTTTCGCTTTGCGGGTCCGTAAAGTCGATCTTGTCTTTGGGTTTAAGATTGTCAGGATCAAGCCCTGCCTGCCGAATGCTGGGTTTGAGCATATTCGCCCACGCCCCCGTAAAGGCATTGGTGCAAACAATATCCTCATATGTGCTGTTCACCAGCATCTGTCGATACTCTTCCTGTGCCAAACTTTCTTTCGCGGCAATGAATTTGGTGCCCATATAAGCAAAATCAGCGCCCAGCACCTCGGTCGCACGAATGGCCCCACCATCACAGATGCTGCCGGCAAGCACGATCATGCCATCAAAAAATTCGCGCACCGCCGCCACAAAGGCAAAAGCCGCCATCTGTCCGGTATGGCCGCCAGCCCCGGAACACACCAGAACCAGGCCATCCACGCCGGTGGCTGCCGCCTTGCGGGCAAAGGCCACGCTGTTGACATCGGCAAACACCTTGCCGCCATAGGACTGCACTGCCTCGACCACAGCCGCTGGGCTGCCCAGCGCCGTAATCACGATTGGCGGGCGATATTTCATCACCAGCTCCATATCCGCCGGAAGCCGGTCATTGGAGGAATGAACCACCAAATTAGCGGCCCAGGGGCCAATCTTGCGATCAGGGTCAGCCGCCCGCGCCGCCGCCAGTTCCGTGGTAATCGCACGCATCCAGTCGTCAAGGGCATCGACCGTGCGGGCGTTTGGCGTGGGGAACGCCCCCACAATACCCGCTTTGCAGGCCGCAATAACCATTTCGGGGCCGGAAACCAGAAACATTGGTGCAGCAATGAGGGGCAAACGAAGGTTGTCTTTTATCTCAGGCGGAATGGCCATCTGAATACTCCCTGATAAGAACAAGTTTGGTGAACGAGGAAATTATGATTTTTATAACTTTCATAAAAAGACTAACTAAAAAGGATCATTTAAGCAAGCGACAATTGATTATTTTGTGGAAGCGGTTATGTTTCTGGATGTTATGTCTGTATCAGATCGCATTAGAGCCAGTTCCGTCACCCGCACGCTTAATCTCATCGGAGACAAGTGGACCCTGGTCATTCTCAGGGATGCATTTCTGGGCATTAAACGTTTCCAGGACTGGCAACGGCGCAACGGCATGGCCAAAAGCCTGCTCACCAACCGGCTGAACAAACTCCTCAAAGCCGGCTGTTTCAAAAAGGTCCTCTATCAGGAGCGGCCCAAACGGTATGAATACCAGCTCACGGAAATGGGCAAGGACCTTTACCCGCTATCACTTTTGATGTGGGAATGGGAACGCAAATGGATGAAACAGAGCCAGCGCCTGCCAGAAATGCTGGTACACAAGAGCTGCGGCAAAGCCTTTCATCCCGTAACCACCTGTAATCAGTGCGAGGGTGAGGTGCACATCCGCAACACCACCTATCGCAACGGCCCCGGCGCGGGTTATGACGTAAAAATGCCGCCCCGTTTTCAGCGCCGTTCCCGGCTGAAAACCAATCACGACACAGACAGTTATATTTTTGAACAGGCCGTGGACATCATCGGCGACCGATGGAGCAATATGGCGCTGGCGGCGGCCTATTTCGGCCTGAAACGTTTTGATGACATTCTTAATGAACTGAAAATCGCCCCCAATATTCTGTCAAACCGGCTGACCAGTCTGGTGGACTGCGGCATTTTTGAGAAAGTTCTCTATTCCGATAAACCGCCCCGCTATGAATACCGCCTGACCGACAAAGGACGCGATATATTCCCCATAGCCGTGGGCATGATGATGTGGGGGGACAAATGGCTCGCCGATGAAAAAGGCGCCCCCCATATCCTGATCCATATTAGCTGTGGGCAGGATATGCGCCCACATGTCACCTGTTCCGAATGCGGCAGCCTGCTACGCCCGGAAGATGTGGTTTTCAGCCGCCCTCCACAAAATCCCGCCACATAAGTTTTGACCACCAACACCTTGACGACCGCATCCTCTATCCTGTTTTTAGAGTGAATTGTGAAGAGGTTGCGTCATCGCCACAGAAACATGTATTGCTTCGTCGCCGGCGCGCCGCGCAATGACGGTGAGGGCGTACCGTCATCGCGCGCGCCCTATCAAATTTACCGGTCAACCATTCGCATCACACTGGCCCCCATATCAGCACAATCCGGCAGGATCACCTCGCCTTTGCGGGCCAGTGTATCGCTGTCGTAAATGGCAATGTCACAGGCGGTACCGCCAATATAAACCTCGCTGCCGTCATGGGAGATTTCCACCTGATAATAGCTGTGGTCCACGTCGATACGTTTTTCCGTCCGTGGCGTTTCCAGATCAATTTTCAGCAACGTGTTATAAACGGCATAGGCTTTTTTCCTGTTGGGGTGCAAAACAGAGGTGAACAACACTTCCGCTGCGCCCTGAAAATCATACAGATTGAACTCTTCGGTTTTCAGGTCAAGCGCCAGGATCGCCGCCCGATACCGTTCAATATCATCCACCGCCCGGTCGGTGCGCTCAAAAAACAACGGCGTGGACAAAACCCCATTATTATCCCAGGTTTGCCAGAAGGCCAGCGCATCGGGTTGTGTCGTATTTTCCCGGGTCCAGTGGCGCAGGGGAAAGGCCACTTCATAGGCGCCGGTCTGGACGTCAATTTTGTAGAAATCCCAGCCCATAGCATACAATGCCCCGCTTTGCGCAGCCGCCAAAAGATGAATGCGGCGGGGCATGGGAAACTGGCGGATGGGTTTGGCGTCAAGTCCTGCATCCGTGCGCCAGACACTCAGCCGCGTCTCTGCGCTTTCATAACGATCCGGGTGCAAAATGGTGGGAATGTCATAGGTATAGAGTTCCTTGCCATCGGGGCTGATTTCAACCCCGTAATTCCAGACCCGTTCGTTATCCTCTGTCGCCAGGTCGGCCCGGAACACCACCTCGCCGCTGTCCAGGTCGATGCCAACAATGGACCCCATGGAATTGGTTTGTAGATAGGCCACCTTACCATCCGGCGAAGGCACAATGGCCTGTGGCGCTGTGCTGTCGGGGATGGTGTAGCTTCGGGCCACTTTGCGGGCTTCCATATCCACCAGAAACAGCTTGTCCGGACGTGCCCCCACCAGAAGATATTCCTTGGCCAAGGCCAGGTCAGTCATGCCGAAGGCAAGCACCCCCATCAAGAAAAGTATTTTTTTCACAGAGTCTCTCCTCATTCTTCGGCTTTTACTCTTCGGGGAAGACAGCCTGAAGCTGACGCCAGTTCTTGCGGGTATCGGTCAGTTCGGACCAATCCGGATAGGTATTGACGGTATCCGGCACTGCCGCCGGCCACCAGCAAGGGTCAGAACAGCCGTAAAGATCCGCCTCCATCGGTTGGCACAAGGATGCCACGCTGCCAAACGGATCCACTTCCCAGCCCGGATCAAGGGAGGTGGTACAGCCGGCCACACTCTGCATGGCCACCACTTCCTCAGAGGTGCCGTCCGCCCGCGCCTCAAAGTAGCGGGCGGCTTTTTTGTTCAAGGGTTTTAAGCGTGTCATCTGTTGGTCTCCTCGCTCAAAAATCGGGCCAAAGATCGGGAATTCAAAGAATGGGGGGCGTGTTCCAGCGCTGCACCGTCGCAATCAGATGCGCCCGGGCACTGAGTTCCCGCTCCCCGTCTTTAACCGTCGCCACAATCGCCAGATCCCCAGCATTGTTGGTGCCATATTTCCGCTCCGGATTTGGTCCAGCGCCAGCCGGAACGAACAGGCCGTTCTGACGCAGTTCACCGGCATATTTCACATCTTCCATTTCCCGCGCGATTTCATTGTAGGGTTCGGCATGCCAGCGGGCTTCCATTACCCCCAGGCGGATGTCATCGGCGGTTTCCGGCTTACCGTCGGGGCCATTATGATACCCGATGGCTTCGAACTGAGCATGAACCTTGGGGATCGGTCCCCCGTTATCGCCGACCCGGGAAATCCCGTAGTCTGGGGTCACCTTGATATAATCCACCCGATCATACAGCACAATCTGCCCGCGGGCCTCTCCGATGGTCATCTCCGCTTCGCCCGCATTTCCTGTGGCCCGCGCCTTGACCACCAAGCGGGTTGCACTGCGTTCAAGGATTTCGGTTTCCACCCCCGGAATGACCAAATCGCCACTGAGCCCTACCCCATTAATGGTCAACGTGGCCTCTTCACCGATTTTAAGCGCCGCGGGGATCGTGGACAAAATTCTGCTGCCGGTCCCTTCCAGGCGCACAGCCGTCACATGGGCGCCGATTTCCTTGTATTGATCCAAAAAGAGTCGCCCCTTGAGCATCTTCCCATCGGGGGTGGCGGCCAGAACCTGCCGAACCTTATCTCCTCCAAGCGTACCACTGCCGCGCCACTCATAACCAGTGTGCACCGTGGATTTAGCAGTGCCTTCAAGGGCTTCACCGCCGGATAGACGCATAGTATAAAGCGCCTCGTACCGGTCATCGCCCAAGGCTTTTATCGTCATCATGCCCTCAAGGGCCCCCTTGCCGGGCCAGTGACCCACCAGGCGCCATTCGCCGGCATAATCCGGCCAGGGTGTATTTTTCCATTCCGTCCAGGCTGCCGTTTGCAAGGGATACATCTGCCCGAGCTGATCGGCAATGGGGCCCAGCGCGTCATCGCGCCAGTCACGATGACGGGCCAGCATCTGATATTCGATAGACGCCCATTGTCCCAGATGCATATGCACCAGTTTGCGCCATTCCTCCGCATCCCGCCGTTGCAACGCCACGCGGGCATAGGTATGGCAACGGGCACACATGTCCATTATGTTCTGATCGTCATTCTGTTCGATCACGTTATGTTGGCGTTCCAGTATGGCCCGGTGCGCCGTTGTTTCCGAAGGAGCCAGGCCTTGCGTATCCGATAAGAACTTCACCATTGCCCGACGGTCTTCGGGCTCGAAATAGGCGCCGTGGAAAATCATCATACGGGCAATATTCATGTCCCAGCCTTCCGGTGTCTTGCGAACCTCGCTGATCCGCGAGAGCGTGCCGTCCGCCCTTTCCACATGACAGCCGGAGCAGTTATTGACCAGCAATTCGTGTCCGGCCTCCAGTTCCGCCTGAGTCAGATTGGAGATGGGCCGCGACGTTTCCTGTTTTTCACCACAACCCATAAGAGCCAAAGTACCAATAACCGAAAGAAGCAAACCTGCGGATCGCACCATAATGAAGCCCTATCCTGTTAGCCGTTACGTATGGTTATGCAGGCCGCCCATTGCGGGCGACCTGCTGTTTATGTATGTCGCCTGCCCTGTCCTCAGTTAAAGCGAATGCTGAACTGAGCACCGAACCACTGCGGATGACCGATCATCTGCTGATAGAAACCATCCTCAAAGAACGGGAATTTATATGTGGTGTATTCCTTGTCGAACAGATTGTTCACAAAGGCAGCCACCTGCCACATATCATCAGCGGATGTATAGCTGATCCGGGCATTGACCAAGGCATAACCGTCCTGGCTCAACAGCGGGTCATTATCAATAGAATACCACTGATCGCCAGTGTAGGTGAAATCAACCTGGTAGTTCATCGTACCGCCAGTGCCAATGGTGTGGAAATAACGGAATACGCCATTGGCATTGAAGTTGGGGGCAAAGGCCAGTTCGTTACCGATAAAGGCTTCATTGCCGGCCGGAGCTTCCTTGATCTCGGAATCAATCAGACCGGCTCCCAGAACCACCTCAAACCCTTCAAATGGCTGGGCAATCAGTTCTGCCTCGACCCCGTATACATCCACCTGATCCAGGTTCAGCAATACGGAGGTCGCGCCACCGCCGCCTTCAAAAACCACGTTCAACAGGGCCTGCATGTCTTCATAGTCATAGAAAAAGGCCGTAGCGTTGAAGCGCACCGCCCCATCGGCGAATGTGGACTTGAAACCCAGTTCGTAACTGGTCAGGGTTTCCTTGTTATAGGGACGCAGGCCTTCCAGATCGAACAGGAAGGTACCGTTATACCCCCCGCTCTTGAAGCCACGGGCCGCATTGGCGAAAATCATCAGATCTTCACTGGGCCGGTAGGTCAAACCGACCTTGCCGGAAACAGCACTATAGTCGGTTTTGTCATCACCGGTTGTGGCATCGGTGCTTGGTCCCGGACCACCGTCGATCACGCTATTGAAGAAGAATTCCTTGCTTTCATCCGTATAACGCAGCCCCAAGGTCCCGGCGAGCTTTTCGCTGAAGTCATAATCCAGCTGCCCGAAGATGGCATAGCTGTCCGTATCAATGCTGTAGACCCCTTTATAGTCCAGCAGCACCGGTACGACATCCGCAGGCGGCGCAGCACCTACATCCACCAGGAACTGATCCAGGGCATTATTCACCAGAAGATCGGCCTGACCGTCTTTGCTGTCGGTGTAATAATAACCGCCGATGACCCATTTAAACTGATCGGTGCTGCCGGAGACACGTACCTCCTGGCTGAACTGTTCAGACTCAACGCCAAATGTGGGCTCAAGATAATTGCTTGGCCCCATATCAGTATCTTCCTGGTGCAACTTGTCCACATTTTCATAAGCGGTGACCGATACCACCTCAACCTCTTCCCCGGCATATTCAAGCTTGCCGGAAAAACCGTAGGTATCCACTCTCAGGAAACTCTGGCGGTCATAGGATCCGGTATAAATGTCGCCGTCCGCATCCCGATACCCGGTGACATCCTGACACTGATCCGCCAGAATCGCGTCCATGGCGCACATTTCGAAATTCTCATCCAGAAGCCCGACATGGTCATAATCCGCAGCATTCTGGTCCACCTTGCCGAAATGACCGTTCAGCAACAGGCTCAGCTGCTCCGTCGGCAGGAACTCAAGCTGCAAGCGACCGGCGTAATAATCAGTATTGTTGGCGTCGTGATCGCTGTTCAGACGGTTGGTGACAAACCCGTTATCCACATGACGCACGCCTGAAATACGGGCTCTGACTTTTTCATGCAGCGCACCACTGGCGGCGGCTTCCATCCTGATCTGACCGTGTTCTGCAATGGTCAGATCCGCATACCCCTGCAATTCCTCGGTCGGTTTGGCGGTGATGAAGTGCACCAGCCCGCCAGTGGCGTTACGGCCATAGAGCGTGCCCTGCGGGCCACGCAGCACCTCGATCCGCTCCATATCAAAAAGCTGGATTGTCTGCCCGGCCAGGGTCCCGATATAGACCTCGTCCACATACATGGCAATCGGCGCTTCGTTTCCGTCCCCGAAATCATTCAGCCCCACCCCACGCAGGGTAAAGCCCGGATTATTGCCTTCCCCAACCGGCGTTCCGAAAGTGAAGTTGGGAACCTGGGATGCCAGGCTGGTACTGTCTTCAAAGCCCAGGTCTTTCAGGGCCTCGCCGGAAAAGGCTGTGACCGAAACCGGTACGTCCTGAAGATTTTCCGCACGTTTCTGAGCCGTCACAACGATTTCATCGAGAATCGTCTGGGCCATGACAGTTTCTGCCGCAAAAGCGGAAAACACAAATAGCCCGCCCATCAGGCAGGTTGTCTCTCTCAGCGTTTTTCGAAAATTCTTTTGATTTTTGCTCCGCATATTCCTCTCCTGAATTTTAGTCTGGATTTATGGTTATTTATTATGTGTGTAGGATAAATAATAAATGAACTGTTCCGGTGACTCTTGTCTGAGCGCGCCTCAAATATTGTTATATAGTGACGACAATTACGCTACCACGGCACCATCACCACCTAGTTTAGATCTTTCCGCTCACGCATGGACAAGCGGTACTCCCGCGGTGAAAGACCAAATTCTTTTTTAAAGGCCCGGCTGAAATGCGCCGCATCATTAAACCCCCAGTGAAATGCCACCCGGATGATGCTGTAATGATCAAACCGGCTGTCCAGAAGATAACGCCGTGCCTCTTCCAAACGCCGGCGGCGCACCCATTCCCCGAATGACGTGCCGTTGGTCTGAAACAGCCTGTGCAGATGGCGGGTGGAAATGCCGCAAAGCCCGGCAATCATCGCTGGCGAGAGTTCCGGGTCGGTCAGATATTGTTCAATATGTTTTTGAATCTGGCGTAATTGAATGCCTTTAAAGGGGATCTTCTGGGCCTCGGCCACATCCGCGTCTTCATTTCTCAGGGTCGAGCTTAACAGATTAAGAAGCACCTCCCGCACGGACCCGAAATAACTGTCAGTGATCGTTTCCGCTTCGTCATAAATGGAATGTAAAAAACGGCTGGTCACTGCGCCGATCCCGCGACGCCCGGGAATGGTCTGGGCCTCGGGAATGTGACATTCCGGCAGGCAGGCTTCCAGCGTTTCCCGGGGGATATGAAGTGACAATTGTCGCATGAACCCGTCATAACGAAATTCCGACGGCATGCCGGAATCGATCAGCACCATGTCACCGGGTTCCATAAACGCCTCATTTCCGTTCTGACGCATGAGGGCCCGGCCTTCCATCTGCATGATCAGGAAACAAAATTTGTCGTTGCTTTCAGCAATTTGTTTTTGCGACCGACGCACAATCTCCGCATTAAGCGCAATATGGGCCACATCAAAGCCGCCGGCATTGCGTACCTCAATGCCGCCGCGAAAATTTGACCAGTCTTTCATGATGGTTTGGAAATTTCCACAAACCTCCACAATGGACCGGTTCCAGAGCTCCGCCTTTTCCTCGGCAGGGAGATCACCTATCTGATACAGCCTGCTCATTGTCCGATGAAAGTCTCCCTCGTACTTAAAGCCCCCTGATTTTTGCCCCTCCTTCAACATGAGAGGTGATCTGTAACAAGGCAGAAAAACGGTATCAGATTACATCTTTAGCGTCAATGAAGTGTCACGGTCCCCATACCTCTGCAACCTTAAACAATTTCCCCGGAAACTGACCTGAAAAGCGTAAGGGAAAGGACAATTACCCCGAAAATATTAATAACGATGGCCGCCGCCCAAGCGGTACGCGACGCATAGTCTTGGTCATTATACCCCACGGCGTGGCGATATATCCCGAACCGCAGGATCAATAGCAGAAATACGATAATCAGCACCCCCCAGGCCATCTCGCCCAGACCCTCCTGAGCGGTATAGACCACATAAAGAACGGTCATCATGACAATGGCCTGAACCGGTTCGGTAGGCGCCAGCGTGCGCCCTCTGAGGTCATTCAGAATCAGACTGAGGACATTATAGCCAATGGCCAGGATGAAATAGAGATTGACAGACTGTTCCAGTAACGCAGTGGTCATTCGTCAGACTCCCCAGATTTTTATTCGGTCAGATTTTATTCAGAAATTTATCCGGCGATATGGTTCAGCCTTGCCAGGCCTTCGCCCGCTCAAGGCTGTTCCCGAAATGCCGGCTTCCCCATTTGAGAAGAAAGGTCGCCGTAATCGCGGCTCCCCCGGCGACAAGGGCCATGGAATATCGGAGGTCCAGAGGGTCAGCAAAATAATAATCCGTGATAAGGGCAATCAGCGTCGGCCCCAGGCCAATACCAATAAGATTAACGGTAAAAAGATAAACGGCCCCCACCTGCCCGCGCAGTTCATTGGGGGAAATTTGCTGCAATGCTGAAACCGCCACCCCCCAGGGGGCACTGGAACACAAGATCATCGGCGCCATCAGAACCAGTGCCCCGGCGGCCGTAGGCATAAGGGGATAAGCAGCCGCCGGAAGGACAGCCCCGGCGGAAAACAGCAGGGCAGATTTGAACGGCCCGCCGCAACGCCCGTTCCGATCGAACCAATCGGCAAGCCAACCGCCAAGATAAACGCCACTCCCGCCAAATATCAGCAATAAGGCCCCATAGGCGACCCCTGCCTCTGCCATGTTCCAGCCGTAGGTGCGAAACAGGAACGTTGGCGTCCACAATGCCATGCCATTAACCAGCAACGCCATGCCGCCAAACCCCAGGGAATGGGCCAGGAAAGTCCGCCAGTTGGTTTTCAGGAAGGCCACAAATTCGCCCAATGTGGCTCCTTGGTGGACGCCGGTTTCCCGGTGCAACCGGCCGCGGCGCAACGGTTCGCGAATGGTCAAAAACAACAACAGCAGGAACAATCCCGGCGCTGCCACATAAAAAAAGGCAACCTGCCAGGAAAAAATATGCCCCAGGACAGGCAGCTCAAGATCCGGCATGTTGCTCACTGCCCCAACAACTGTGCCGCCGACAATATAGGCAATGCCAAATCCCAAATAGGTCCCCATCACATAGGTGCTGGTGGCGCGCGAAATTAAGTGCGGCGGAAAATAATCGGCAATCAGGGAATAGGCCGAAGGATTAAGCGCCGCTTCGCCAAATCCGACCCCAACCCGGGCCAGAAACAGGCTCCAGAAAGACTTTGCCAGGCCACAGGCCGCAGTCATGAGGCTCCAGATCATCACCCCCGCCGCGATGATACGCACCCGGTGATGACGATCCGCAAAACGGCCGATGGGAAATCCCATTAAGGTATAGAACAAGGCAAAAGCAATGCCGTGCAGAAGGCTGACTTCCGTATCTGACAGGCCGATGTCCCGTTTGATGGGCTCCACCAAAAGGGTCAGGATAGTCCGGTCCACATAGGACAGGATATAAGCCAGCATCAGGATCACAACCACATACCACGCATAGGCCGGGCGGGGATAAGGTTCAATATCGTCCGTTGCCCCGACAGCCCCGGCCATATCCGCTGTACCCGCTTTCGATTTCATCCTGTTTTCCCCTCCTGATCAAGCAGCGTGCTGTCCAACCCGTACAGATCTATAGCCTCACGGCGGGTGATATAACCGTTTTTCAGGTCCGCGAGCACTTCCGACGCCGGGCGGGTGCGCGGATCCCCAAAGCCCCCACCATTGCCCGTGACAATGCGCACAATGTCCCCTTGTTCAAGCGGCCGATTGCTGGCGTGATCCAAACATTCCGTCGTTCCATCCGCATGGAGAATTTCCAGCCGGTTCAGAGACCCCTCTCCCCCGCCTTTTACGCCCCAGGGCGGAATACGCGTGCGGGTATATCCCGCAGTAAGCCACGCCCTTTCCCCGAGAATCTTATACCGCAGGTCGATCCCCTTGCCGCCCCGGTAGCGTCCGGGCCCTGCCGGTTCATCATTCAATGCCAGCCGCTCCACCGCTATGCCGTTGCGCGCCTCATTTACTTCTACCGGGCAGGTAAAGGTATCGCCGTGCGAGGCGGAAAACTGAGCATTTTCACCATCCTTGCTGGCACCCGCGCCCCAGCCGCCGATTTCCGGTTCGATGAAGGTGTGCTCCCGTCCCTCGGCATCCCGACTGCGGATAAGGGTTGCACAGATGGAGGCAAAATGTCCGGCAGGCATACGATCGGGCATATGCGGCGCCAACGCCTTGCAGATCAGATCGGCAGAGCGAATCTTGTTTTCATAATACAGGCCGACGGCCGCGGGACGTTCGGCATGAAACAATGTCCCCGGTGTTGTCATCAGCTTGAGAGGGCGAAAACTGCCGGCATTGGCCCAGCGCTCCGGGGCCGCCACCCCCTTGAAAACCGCCTGAGCACTGACCAGCGTGGCGTAATAACTGGCATTTACCGGGCCCTCATCCTGCGGCGGGTTATCGCGCAAATCGACAATAAACTCATCATCCGTAATGGTCACTACTGCCCGAATTTTCCGTCCGTCATCCAGTTTATCTTCCGCTTCAAAACGGCCCTTGGGAAGTTTGCGAAGACCATGACGGGCAACCATCTCGCCGTATTCGAGATAACGACGGATGGCCTGTCTCACAGTTTTCTGACCGTATTTGCGACACAAATCCTCCAGACGCTGTGCCCCGATACGCAGCGCCGATATGCCGGCCCACAGGTCGCCCGTCGCCTGATCCGGCAAACGGCTGTTAGCGCGGATGATGTCAAAAACCGCCTCTACCGGCCGGCCGCCATCAAACAGCCGGATTTCCGGCAGGATCAAGCCTTCCTGAAAAAGTTCAGTGGCCAGCGGCGACAGCGAACCTGGCGTCATGCCGCCAATATCCACCCAATGCCCCTTATTTGCCGTCCAGGCAATGATCTCACCGTCATGAAAGACGGGCATCGCCAGAACCACGTCATTGGCGTGACTTACCCCCCCGGTAAAGGGGTCATTGGCAATAAAGACATCACCGGGCCGGAAGCCCCGCTCCTTGTATTTATGGATAATGGCCTTGACCGAAGGATCCAGCATGCCCACAAAGCTTGGGATTCCGGCGCCGGCGCTGGCCAGTTCCCCGTCGGCATCGGTTATGGCCACACCAAAATCAAGCACCTCATAAATCACCGAACTCATGGCCGCCAGGGCCATGGCGGCAAACATCTCATCCGCAATCGCGGTCAGCGAATTCTGGATAATCTCCAGCGTGATAGGGTCTATATGATCGGTCTGTAAAGACGGCATGGCCCCTTATCCTTCTATTTTGCCTTGTGTTTCCGGCGCCCCGGTCGTTTTTTTGCGCCATTTCAGCAATACATATAAAACCGCCGCCAGCAGGATGGAATCCACTGAGGCAATATAGGTAAGGCTGATCACCTCATGAGCGGCAAGATAACCCATCACCGTGGCTGCCCCCCAGGCAGTAAAGGCCGCCACGTCATAGGAGGGTTCCCGCTCAAGATCCTGTGGATCCACACCCCGTCGACGCAACAGCAAAACATCCAGCACATAAATCGCCCCGATCGGCGGGATGGTAATCCCAAGGAACAAAAGAAAATCAGTGAAATATTCCTGCGCCCGCATCAGGGCAAGACCCGTGCCAACAAGACCGATCACCAGAATGATCTGCCACAAATGGACACGCCGGATGATGGTCGATAAGGAAAGTCCCGAGGAATATAGACAGAGGACGTTGGACGACCAGGCCCCGAGCAGCAGCAGGAAAAAGGCCGGCAATCCGATCCCGATGGCAATCATAATGCCAATCAGATCGCTTTCTCCGGTTGCGCCACTGGGTACCGCGGTCAGAAACAATATAAGGGGAAACGTGAGCCCAAGCGCCAGAAATGCCGCCCAGACAGCATGAGTGACATTGCGGGCAAAGCGGCTGTAATCCGGCTGGATAATAACCCCGACAATATAGGTGCCCACCACCGCTGATACCGCCCAGGAAAAGCTGATGGGGGGTGTGTTCGCTACCGGCCGGGTCCAGGATTTCACATCGCCCCAGGACAGCCAGGCGGCATAGCCGATAAACGCCACCATAAACGGCACCAGATATAACGCCAGTTTGTCTATGCCCTGAAAACCGGACAATGTCACCCCGATCATCAACGCGCTTCCCAACAGGATGAAAAGCCAAACCGGAAGTTTGATACCGTAAAGGTCAGCCAGGACAAAACTGGCCGCTTGTCCAAACACATTGCTGATCACCCCATACCAGCCAATCAGGGTCAGCGCGATCAGCGCATTGACCCAGAGCGCGCCCTTACGTCCAAAGGCGAATTCCGCCAGCATATAAGTGGAATAGCGAGACTTTGCCCCGACATAGGAGGTGAGCGCCCCCAAAATGCCCAGAATCAGACTGCCGGATACGAATGCCAGTGCGGCCTTGTGAATTCCCAGGGCACTTCCCACTTGCGCCGCCATTAGGAACACAGCCATACCGATGGTACCGCCAATAATAATAAGCGCAATATGGACACCGGAATAGGTATGGTCTTCCGGAACCTGGCTTTGTGCGAAATCTTCGGTCTCTGCGACGCCCAACCCGGAATTATCCCTGTTCATGAGCCGTCCCCGATACCATAGACCTCCCGAGCTTCCTCCGGCGTGATAAAGCCGTTGCGCAAATCCGCCTCAATCGCTTCCGGCGCCCGCTCTCGTGGATCACCATAGCCCCCGCCGGTCGCCGTCACCAGGCGCACCACATCATCTTTTTGCAGCGGCAGCGCCGTCACCATGCTGTGGCGTTCGCGGGCGCCGTTGGCGCGCAAAATCTCCACATAGTTGGGGGTGCCGTCCTGTCCGCCATTCAGGCCCCAGGGGGGACAACTATCCCGGCTGAACGTAACGGTGAGCGCCGCCTCATCCGCCCTCATACGATAATCGAGGACCACCCCCTTGCCCCCGCGGTACTGCCCGGCCCCGCCAGGGTGGTTATGAAACGCATACTGATCTACCTGGATGCCATAGCGGGCTTCCGTGAGCTCTACCGGAATGTTATAGGTTTCCCCGTCACCACAGCAGAACTGTCCATTCTGGCCGTCCGCATCATGGGCCGCGCCCCAGCCGCCCACCAGCGGTTCGCCAAAAATGTAATATTCCCCTGTATCGGCGTGCCTGCCGGACAGAAACGTCCCACACACCGAACGCATATGCCCGGCCGGCAGGCGGTCAGGCGCAATCGGCGCCAGCGCCTTCCACATCAAATCCGCCGCCGCCGTATCCGTTTCATAATAAATGGAGGTCGGCGCGGGACGTTCCGCGGAAATAATTGTGCCCGGCGGACAAATGATGTTCACAGGGCGGAAGCACCCACCATTGGCCGGAATATCCGGGTTGGTCAGGCTTTTGACAATGGTCCTGACCGCACAGGACAGGCTGGTCAGCGAACAATTGATCGGCCCAGGCGCCTGGGCCGCCGTTCCGGTGAAGTCCGCCGTCACGCTCTCGCCATCCACAATGACCCGAACCTTGATCGTGAACGGCCCATTGCCCAGTCCGTCACTTTCGATGATGTCTTCGGCTTCATAGACCCCATCCGGGATCCTGCGCAGTTCCAGCCGCGTCATCCGCTCGCCATACTCCAAAAGGTCAGCCATCGCCCCCTTGACGTTTTCACGGCCGAACTTCCGCATCAACTCATGCAGCCGGCGGGCGCCGACCCGGGCGGCGGCAACCCCGGCCCACATGTCACCAATGGTACTTTCGGGCAAGCGCACATTGGCCGCAATCATGTCAATCAGGGCCTGGTTCACCCGCCCCTGCTCGATTAATTTCACATAAGGAAACTGCAAACCTTCCTGATACACTTCCGTGGCATTGGCCGATACGCTGCCGGGAGAGGCGCCGCCCACCTCCGTCCAGTGCGCCTTGTTCACGGTGAATGCCACCAGTTCCCCTTCGAAAAAAACTGGCAGCACAATCGACACATCCGAAAGATGGGTTCCGCCCCCGCCATAAGGGTCATTGGCGATAAAGACGTCGCCATCGTGAATGTCGTCTTTTGCGCCGTACCGGGTCAGGATTTCCTGCACCGTGGTATCCAGAGTGGCCAGAAACAGCGTCACCCCGTCGCCCTGGGTCAGCAATTCTCCCTTCGCATCCGTCAGTCCCACGGCAAAGTCCAGGGTTTCATAGATAATCGTGCTCATGGCCGTGCGGGCAAGCGCACTGAACATTTCGTCTCCTGTCGCCACCAGCGCATCCTTGATGATTTCCGAAGTAAAACGATCCATGCCCTGTCACACCTTTACGTTATAATCTGCGTGCGCCTGTTCCGGCGTGATATACCCGTTTTTCAGATCCCGCTCGACCGCCCGGCGATCCCTGGCGTCGGGATCTCCATACCCCCCGCCATTGGCCGTCACCAAGCGAATAACTTCTCCCTTTTCCGCCCGCACCGTAGTGCACATGCCATAGCGCTCCACACGGCCGTCATGACGCAGGATCTGGGCATAGTTGTTGGTCCCTTCCCGGCCCCCGACCATACCCCAGGGGCGGCTTTCGGTACGGCTTGCGGCATAAGTCAGAAACGCCTCTTCCGATGTCACCCGGTAATCCAGGACAACCCCCTTGCCGCCGCGATACTGTCCGGCGCCCCCCCCTTCCATGTTGAAGGCATATTGATCAATCTGAAGGCCGTAACGGGTTTCAAAAAGCTCTACCGGAATATTGAAGGTTTCCCCGTTGGCACAGCAGAACTGGCCATTATCCCCGTCCATCCCGTCGGACGCCCCCCAGCCGCCCACCAGCGGTTCGCCCATGACAAACAGCTCCCCGCTGTCGGGATGAATGCCGGAAATGAACGTTGCCCCGACGCTGCGCTGATGCCCTGCCGGCAGGCGGTCCGGCACCACGGGCGCCAGCGCCTTCCACATCACGTCTATGGCCGCAATCAGGGGCTCATAATATAACGATACCGGGGCCGGCGATTGGGCCGAAATCAGGGTCTTGTCAGGACAGATGACCTCCAGCGCCCGGAAACAACCGCCATTGGCCGGAATTTCCGTATTGGTCACCGCCTTGAACAGACACCGCGCCCCGGTGACCAGCCCGGTATAGGAACAATTGATCGGTCCTGGCACCTGCGGATCTGTGCCGGTAAAATCCGTAATCATCTTGTCATCTGTGATCGTCACCTTGACCCGGATTTTAAACGGCCCGTTGCCAAGACCGTCATCCTCGACCACATCTTCCGCTTCATAAACGCCATTGGGCAGTTTCTGCAATTCCACCCGGGTCATGCGGTCGCCATAATCCAGAAGCTCCTCCATGGCTGTGAGCACCTCATCCCGGCCATATTTTTCCATCAGTTCCAGAATGCGTTTTGCCCCGACCCTGGCGGCGGCAACCCCGGCATGCATGTCCCCGATGGTGGACTCCGGCAGGCGCACATTGTCCCGGATCAGGCGCACCAGGGAAGAATTCTGACGGCCTTCCTCATAGAGTTTCAAAAATCTGAAATGCAGGCCTTCCTGAAAAATTTCCGTCGCCTCGGTGGACACGCTGCCAGGCTTCGTGCCGCCCACCTCTGTCCAGTGGGCCTTGTTCACCGTAAAAGCCACCAGTTCCTCACCGAAAAATACCGGCAGCACAATCACCACATCTGACAGATGAGTCCCTCCGCCTTCATAGGGTGAATTGGTGATGAACACATCGCCAGGGCGAATATCTCCGGGGTTTGGGTAATGCTGCAACGTGCTTTGTACAGCCGTATCCAGTGTCGCCAGAAACGCTGTCACCCCGTTGCCCTGGGCCAGCAGATTGCCGCGGGCATCTGTGGCCCCCACTGCAAAATCGGTTGTCTCATAAATGATCGGGCTCATGGAGGTGCGCACCATGGCGTTGAACATCTCATCCCCCAGCGCCACAAGGGAATCCTTGATGATTTCGCTGGTAAAAACATCACCGCTCATGGCTCAGTCCTCCGCCCTTATCTCGACGTGGTAATTCCCATAATCATCAATGGTAACCCGATGACCGGGGGAGACCACCAGCGTGACCGATGGTTCCTGTACAACAGCCGGACCATACAACTCCATGCCCGGTTCCAGCTTCAGCCCGTCATAGATCAGGGCCTCATGGAGTCCGTGCTGATCAAAATCGACCTTGCGGGTATGCAGAATGGTTTCTTCCAGTGCCCGACCGGTGACCGGTTTTTTCGCAAGTTCCGGTTTCGGCACCTCCACCTTGGCGACCAGATGGAAATTGACAATCTGCACGCCGGTGTCCAGCCGATAGGTAAAACGTTTTTCATGGGCCGCGTGGAACCGCGCGATTGCCGCGTCAATGTCCGGACCGCCGTCCTCGCGCAACGGAAACGGCACCTTGACCGTATGTTCCTGCCCGCGGTAACGCATGTCGGCAAAATATTCAAATGCTATCTCCGCCTCTGCGACCTTCACTCCGTCGGCCTGATAATCCTGATGGGATTGGGCAGTCATGGCGGCAAAAGTTGCGGCGATCGTGGCGGCATTTCCCGCTTCAACCGATAAGGGTTTGGTTTGCAGATAATCACGTCTGAGATCGGTCAGCAACATGCCCCAAGCAGAAAACACAGAAGAATTCACCGGTACGATCACGCGCGGCACCTTTAATTCTTCTGCCAGGGCGACGGCATGCATTGCCCCACCTCCGCCAAAGGCGATCAGGGCAAAATCACGCGGATCGTGTCCCTTGTTGGTGGAGACCAGCCGCAGCGCATTGGTCATATTGGCATTGGCGATGCGCACAATTCCCCGCGCCAGTTCCTGCCGGTTCATCCCCAGTTCCTTTTCAAGCGGGGCGAAAGCAGCCGCAACAGCATCCCAGTCGGGTTCCACTTCCCCGCCTACAAAACTAGCCGGATCAATCCGGCCCAGAACCAGATTGGCATCCGTGGTGGTGGGCTTGGTGCCCCCCTTGCCATAAGCCGCCGGGCCTGGCATGGCTCCGGCCGACTGCGGCCCCACATGGAGTTTCCCGCCTTCATCCACCCACGCGATTGATCCGCCGCCATTACCGATTTCAACAATTTCGGAAACCGGGGTCTGAATCGGATAGCCGGGGTTTTTCCGGTCCTTTTCAATATAATATTCCGTGGTAACCTTGACCTCGCCGCCCTCAATCAGGGTGCATTTCGCCGTCGTCCCCCCGATATCCAGAACAATCAGGTTTTCCTCACCAATTGCCCGGCCCAGATAGGCGGCCGCGAAAATGCCGCTGGCAGGTCCGGATTCCACCATGGTGATGGGGTTGGCCTTGGCCGCCTCCACCGTGGCGATGCCGCCATTGGATTGCATCATATAGGGCTTTTCCTTAAATCCTCCGGCGGCCAGTTTTTCTTCCAGGGATTCAATATATTTTTTGGCGATGGGATGTACATAAGCCGACAAAACCGTGGTGTTGGTCCGCTCATATTCCCGCCACTCACGACTGATTTCATGGGACGCGAGCACAGATACTTCCGGCCACAATTCCTTTAGCCCTGCCACAACCTTCCGTTCATTTTCCGCATTGATATAGGCATGCAGAAAACATACGGCGATGGCCTCGACCCCTTCCGCCTTGAAGAATTTCACCAGCTCCGGCAGCGGTGTCAAATCAACCTCTTTCTGAATTTCCCCCTTATAGCTCACCCGCTCATCCAGTTCCGTACGCAGATACCGCTCCACAAAGGGTTTGGGTTTGCGGAAATTAAAGTTAAACAGGTCCGGGCGGTTGCCACGGGCGATTTCCAGAACGTCCCTGAATCCCTTAGTGGTAATGAGTGCTGTTTTGACCCCTTTCTTTTCGGTCAGCGCATTGATCACCACCGTTGAGCCATGGGCAAAAAAAGCCAAATCACCGGCACTAAGCCCAACCTTGGCCATGGCATTCATCACCCCGGCTTCAAAATTCGGCGGGGTTGTGTCCGCCTTGGCGGTTTTTACCTCGCCGCATTTTCCTGTTGCGGGATCAAGATCGTAATACACCAGATCAGTAAATGTACCGCCAACATCACTGGCTGCGCGATAAAGATTGCTCATTTTTTTCATCCTGATTGTTGTGCCGCCACCAATGGCGGTGCCAAACCACGTCCCGGCGCTGTTTTCCGGGATTCATTACGGGGTTAGGGCAGGCACCTGTCAGGGGTGCCCGCCCCTCACGGATCAGAAGTTGTATCTGAAATCCACACGCCACACCCGGGGATTGGCCTTGTGGGAGAAGGCTGGAATAACAAATTCCGAATTATACCGTTCATCGGTCAAGTTATTCACCGACCCGGCCAGGGTCCACCGCCCCGCCGCATCTTCCAGTGCAACGCGGGCATTTACCAGATCCAGCGCCGAGCGCGGGAAGATGTTGTCCGGCGACCAGAACTGCTTGCCGCGCCGTTCATAGTCCACCCGGGTAATAAGATTCAGGGTGCTTGAGATGCCGACGTTCCACTGAAAACCGGTGTTAAAGGTCATATCCGGCGTATAAGGGGCCTTGTTGCCGACAAATTGCGGATCGGTGGTATAGGCCTTGATTTCGCTGTCCGTGTATCCATAAGACGCATAAAGGTCCAACCCTTCCGCCGCGCGGAAGACAGCCTCAGCCTCAACCCCCCTGATATCCACATCGTCAATATTGATCAGCACCTGCGCGCCAATCCCGCCGATAAAGACAAAATACTGTTGCCCACTCAGCGAGGTATCAAAATAAGCCAGATTCAGCCGCAGACGGTTGTCAAGCAGGGTGGCCTTGGCACCCACTTCCCAGGATTTGGACACTTCCTGATCCACGACGTCATCCACGCCGGCAATTCCCGCGGCTTCGGCTGCATCGCGGGTGCCATTCTGGTTGAACTGACCACTGCGGAAACCTTCCCCGTATGTTCCGTAAAGGTTAATGTCCTCCGTAGCAGCATAACTGAGGGTGACTTTGGGGGAGAAATGGTTAAAGGTTTCAGAGTTCTGCGCACCGGGCACTCCACCCGTATTCTGGGGCGAAACGGACTGATCACGCTTTTCTTCGTCATAACGCCCTGCGACGGACAATTCCAGATTATCCAGAATGTCGTAGTTCAACTGGAAAAACAATGCCCAAGCGGTATTGTCATTATCATCAGCAAAGAAGGAAACCGTCGGATTGTCCGCCACATTAAAGAACGGTGTTCGGGTTACCCGGCGGATACCGTCTCCGGTGTCCAACCCGACGGTGGAGGAAATAAAACGATCCCAACTCAGAAAATAGGCCCCCACCTGCCAGCGCAAGCGCTGATCGGAAGGTGACGTCAGGCGAAGTTCCTGACTCCACCCTTCAATATCTGTATACTGGGACTGGGTGCCATCCCCAAACGGCACATTATCATCCACGCCATTGGCCAGTTCGGTATAGGGGAACTGGTCGGCCCGGGTCAGCGTGTTGATCTTGTCATAGGAAGTGACGGACAGCAACGTGCCAATCTCGAAATCCTTTTCAATTTTCAAAGAAGCGCCGAACGTTTCCCGCTCACCCAGATCCTCATTATTGGCCCGGAACGGCAGGCTGGTGTCATCGGCACTGGCCGCACCGAACTGGAAGCCAATGCCCCGCCCGTCATGTTTGGAATAGTTGGCATTAAAATCCACGGAAAGGGTATCATTGGGACGCCAAGCCACACGACCACGCAGCGCCCGGTCAAAGAAAGGATCATCCGGTGCATCGCGAGTGATGTTTGTGAAATAACCATCCCGGTTCACCATCCGGCCCGACAGGCGCACATAAAGCTCATCTTCAATGATCGGGGTGCTGACGGAACCTTCCGTGGTTACTTCATCCCCCTTACCATACCCAAATTTCAGATAACCTTCCGTTTCGTTTGAGGGTTCCTTGGTGTTGATGATAATGGCGCCGCCAGCTGCATTGCGGCCATAAAGCGCACCCTGTGGTCCTTTGACCACCTCGATCTGCGCCACGTCAAAAAGCTGCTGGACGAACTGACGATTGTTAAACTGCAACACCCCGTCGATGACCACAGCAACCGGAATTTCCCCGTTACGGACCTGGGTCAGGCCACGAATGGTCAGGAACGAGGTGCTGATACTCTGCGATTCCGCCAGCGTGATGTTCGAGGTAAGCTGAATAAAATCCGCCGTCTCCCTGATTCCGGCGTCTTCAATCGCCTGGGCATTAAACGCCGTCACGGAAATCGGGGCATCCTGGATGCTTTCCGCCCGTTTCCGGGCCGTCACGGTGATTTCCTCAATGGTTATTTCCGTATTTTCATCCGCTTCCAGCGCCCAGACAGGGCCCTGGGCAGCACTTATCGCAATCAGCGATGTGGCGCTGAGCATATGGCGAAGTCGAGACATTTACACCTCCCTTGGAATAATGGGGTCCATAGTTAAAGTTTTTTGTTTGTGACATGTGCCGAACATGTGCGAACCATTATCTGTTCGACACAATATCGACGCAATCTGCAGGAAGGGTAGCTTATCGTTTTAAAGGGATAGGCGGCGGCTCGGAACGGGTAGGCCACCCCCCGCAAAGGGATAGGGTCAGATAACAATATTTCTTGAGCGGATTTTGGCGATGGCCTGGGCGCGGCGTTCCACGCCAAGTTTCTTATAAATATTTTTCAGATGGAACTTCACCGTATGTTCGGTCATATCCAGCGCCCGGGCAATTTCCTTATTGGACAGATTTTGGGACAGCTCTTCCAGAACTTCAATTTCACGAGGGCTGAACATCTCCACCTCTCCCCCGGAAACACAGCCATTTCTGGCCTTTAAGGCCTCCAGACACTCGCCAATAAAACTTTGGGTCAGCATGTCCACAACCTCTGCCCGGCCATGTTTTTGCGCCGCCCGCAACAAGGGTTGAATGGAACGATGCACCAGAAAAGGCTGACTGATTTTTTCCGGCGCCGCCATCTCCAGCGCCGCCAAAATATCTGTAAGCCCGCCAGCACGATCCCCGGCCCGGTCCAACAGGATCGCCCGTAGGATAAGCGCTTGGATAAGATGGAAACGCGCCCCGATCCCCCGGCAACACTCAACAAGGTCGCCGGCAATAACAATCGCCCTGGCCCGGTCATGAGGCTCGTAATAAAAGGCCAGGGCCTGCCCGGCCACCTGATAGCCCCGCCAGGCAAAAGACTCTTTCTTCCAGCATCCGACCGGAAACTGACGCTCCAGACGATGGGCAAGCCGCATCAGTTCCTTATCATCCCTGTCTTCGCCGCCAGTGAGTAATAAATGGGCCTCCACCAGCGAGGGCAAGCGGACAATGCCCCGCTCTTCCGCAATACGGGCACAGCGGGAAATGGCATCATGGCAAATGGAAGGGTGCTGATCGCCGATTTTGCTGAAGGAATGAATATCCAGAACCGTGGCATAAATATCCAGCCATCCATCATATTTTTCCACATAATCGAATGCTGCCGAAAGCCGGGCCTGGCGCGCCTCATCCGCGAGCCCACCACGCCAAAAAAACAATGCGCTCAATAGGATACTGGCCAGAAATTTTAGGCCGCTATCCGCCCCGAAATTATCTTCAGCCAAACGGTAGGCTTCCCAAAAACTGGCTTCGGCCAATTGAAACCGCCCCTGATAAAAAGCGCTTAGGCCCGCATGCAGATACGCGTAATTCAGCCCCAGCACACTGTTGGCCATCCGCATGGACCGCATGGCTTCCCGGCAGGCCGCATCTGCCTCATTAAAAGCGCCGTTGGCCAGATAATGCATGGCGCCAATGCAGTGAAGCACCCCCAAGGTCACCCCGTCGGCGGGGCTGATGCGCGCCTCAAGCGCCTTATAATGCCGGGGCCAGTCCGGGTGATTCAGACGGTCTTCATAACTTTCCATCAACAATCGTATATTCAGCAGGTCACGCCCGAACCCCGGTCTGTCCACCATCTGAGCATCCGGACCGAGTGGATTGTTTTCCGCCGCATCGAGATAGGCCCGGGCCAGTCGGATTTCCCCGTCTTTGAGCGCCAGATAGGACCGTGCAATCTGGATTCTCGGGAAGCGGGGCAAGTCACGTTCCGGAATATTGCGCAGCAGGTTGCGCAAATAGCCAATGCCACCAAACAGGATCAGTTCCCAGCCGCCCGCTTCCTCAATCAAATGCGCACAGCGGTCAAGATCACCGGCCAGACGGGCATGGCGCACCGCTTCACTCACATATCCTTCCTGCTCAAACCACAAAGATGCCCGGGAGTGCAGGGCGTTAACCTCTGCCCCGGAACATCTTCGCCGCAGCAGATCCTCAAGGCATTCGGCAAACAGATGGTGATAACGAAACCATTCCGAAGCATCTTCAAGCGGCACCAGCAGCGCATGCAGGGGCTCCAGCCGTTTGAGAATGTCCCAGCTGTCGTTACTTTCCCGAATGGCGTCAGCCAGCGGCGCATTGAAGCGTTCCAGGATCGACGTTTTGATTAAAAAATCCTGAATATCGTCCGAGAGATTCCCCACAACCTGGTCGGTAAGATAAGTGGCGATATGGGAACTGTGGCCGTGAAACTTTCCAATACCGCCGGCCCCGTTGTAATCGCCGCGCACCACCAGCCGCGCCAGCTGCACCGCAACCGCCCAGCCTTCCGTGCGGTCAAACAGGATATCCAGGGCCGCATCATCAATGGCCGCATCCACAGCGGCCCGGGTTTCCTCTCGTGAGAATCGCAACTGTTCCGGGCCGATTTCCCGCGCCTGACCCGCGGCCATATAATGGGGCAAGTTCAACGCCGGCCGGTTACGGCTGTTGATCACCAAAGTGAAATTCGGCGGACATCCGGCAATCAGGTCATCAATAAAATGATCCACCGGCTCATAGTCCAGACGATGATAATCGTCCAGAACCAGAACAATTTTGCTGTCTGCCTTTGCAATACATTCCAGAATCGAGGCAAGCGCCACCCGAGGGGCAATATCCCCCTGCTCCGCCACTTTTTCCAAAGCTCCCATTTCCAGACCGGCTTCGGCAAGGGCAAAAATCATATAGACAATGAGCTGATGGACGTCCGCATCCCCTTCATCCAGTGTGATCCAGCCCACCTTTGTCCCCCGGGCCAACAGGCTTTCCCGCCATTGCGCCAAGAGGGTTGTTTTGCCAAATCCGGCCGGGGCCACCACCAACGCCAGCCCCCGCCCCAGCGCCTCATCCAAAAGCGACAGCAAATGGGGGCGGGGCACCAGGGAAACCTGCTGTCGGGGCACCCGCAGTTTCGCCCGAATAAGCCAGTAACGTTTCTCCATGTGCTCCTGATTGGTGGGGGTCATTGTTGATTTTGCGTCCTTTTATGCCTCAAACATTTCCTCAGCATTCTTGCATAACGGCATAGAAGGTCAATACTTTCCCGGATTTCTGATTTCGCGCCGTCCCTCTCCCCCCACCCCTTCCGTTTTGGGGCCGGGGGTATTCCGGCTCCAGAATGGATGGCATCGTTTCCGCTCGCGATGACGACAAAATGAGGCCGTCATCACGACCCCTGCCATATGAGGGGTGCGGCATCTCATTATCGTCAACGAATAAATAGGGGAAAATACAATGGGATAAAGATGGCTGGGGTGGCAGGATTCGAACCTGCGCATGGCGGTACCAAAAACCGCTGCCTTACCACTTGGCTACACCCCATTCTAACAAGGTCGCTGCGCCGGTGGCGCGGAAAGTGACGCGAACATAGCAAATTCATCTGAAGTTGCAATCCCGTTTTTTATTTTTTGTTATATTCCCGGTTTCGGCCCATTTTTTAAAGATTTGGCAACAAGGATCGGCTATAACCCCTAAAAGTGAGTGATGTTTAGTCAATATTGCAGAGGTATTTCATGGCCATTGTCGTAACCGGGGCTGCCGGTTTTATCGGTTTTCATGTTTCCCGTACTTTGCTGCAGCGGGACGAACAGGTTGTCGGCATTGACAATCTCAATGATTATTATTCCGTGGCGCTGAAAAGGGCCCGGCTTGCAGAACTGGAGCAGGACAAGGGATTTACCTTCGAAAAACTGGATTTTTCCGACTTCGAGGCCCTGAAAGAGGCGCTGGATCACTATACCATCACTCATGTGGTGCATCTGGGCGCGCAGGCCGGCGTGAGATATTCGCTCACCAATCCTTTTGCTTATGCCCGGAGCAACCTGGTCGGACATCTCAACATCATGGAATATTGCCGTCATCTGGACGGGTTCGATCATCTGGTCTACGCCTCCTCCTCCTCGGTCTATGGTGGCAACACCAACATGCCGTTTTCCGTCGATGACCGGGTGGACAATCCCGTCTCGCTTTATGCCGCGACCAAAAAGGCCGATGAATTGATGAGCCAGAGTTATTCCCACCTGTTTCGCCTGCCACAAACGGGGCTCAGATTCTTTACCGTCTACGGTCCGTGGGGGCGTCCGGACATGGCCATGTGGATTTTTACCGAAAAGATTCTCGCCGGCCAGCCGATCCCTGTCTTCAATTATGGCGACATGCGCCGGGACTTTACCTATATCGACGACATTGTGGATGGCGTCATCCGCTGCATGGACAATCCCCCCAGGGATGACGGCACCCGGCATACACCAGGCTCCAGCGCCCCGCACCGGGTCTATAATATTGGCAACAACAATACCGAAAACCTTCTGGACATGATTGCCGTACTGGAAGACGCGCTGGGCCGGAAAGCGGAAAAAGACCTTCTGCCGATGCAACCCGGCGACGTAAAAGAAACCGCCGCTGACATTACCGCCATTCGCAATGATCTGGGCTTTGCCCCCAAAACCAAGATCACCGAAGGCATCCCCAAATTCGTCCATTGGTACAAAACCTATCACAAAATTAACTGAACAGGATAACGGATGGAATGGGGGAATATCATATCACGAGGCATTTGGGCGTTACTACAGCCCAGCAATTCTCTTGTTCTTCTGGCGTTGGTCGGAACCTGCCTATTGTGGCGGGGATACAGAAAATGGGGGTTTTGGCTTAGTCTCGTGCCCCTGAGCTGCCTGATACTGGTCGGCATCACCCCGCTGGGCAAATGGCTGGCCATTCCATTGGAGAACCGTTTTGCCGCCTTCCGGGACCTGCCCCGGGGCGATTATGCCGGCATCCTTGTTCTGGCTGGCACCGAACGCCCCTCTCTTAGTACCGTTCATGACCAGCCTGCCCTTACGGGGCGAGCCGAGCGGCTGATCGGCGGGGTGAAAATGGCCCGGCTGTTCCCGCAATTGCCCCTTATCCATAGCGGCGGCACCGGAAAAAAGGGCGAATGGACAGAAAATGATGTGGCCCGACGGGTGTTTGAGGATGTGGGCCTCGACCTGAAAAAGGTTTATTTTGAAAACCGCTCCTATAATACCTATACCAATGCCACAGAAAGCCGGGAGCTGATACGTACGCAAGGCCTGGACAAGAGCGGCACCTGGATTCTGGTGACCAGCGCCAATCACATGCCGCGCGCCGTAGGCGCCTTCCATGCAGCGGGGCTCAGGGTCAGACCATATCCCGTGGATTTCAAAACCGATCTGCAGTATGCAACCTTTCCCAAATTCGCCGTGGCGGCCAACCTGAATGATTTTGATGATGTGGCCCATGAATGGCTGGGACTTGTGGTCTATTACCTCACCGGCCGCTCCAGCAGCCTATTTCCCGGGCCGGATACTCTGTCCGTCCCGCCTCCCCCAGCGGAACTTGCTGTTCCATAAAAAAAAGACCACCCATAAAGGGTGGCCCAAGTTTAGGGAGGAAACGCCCACGTAGGGCTCAAGCGTGTATTCCTACACCAAGAACAACGCTCTTCTCTATATTTAGGAAGACCCTTCCTAAAATCAAGGACAAAAAGGTATTTATTTTCCAACGACTTAGCGTAACATACATGTCACAGTGTTGTATTTTTGCACCACCTCTATAATCCTGAAAAAATTATATTTCCCATAGAGATAGCTCATGCTGTGTTGGTGTGGACACATAAAGATCACACCAGAAGTTCGGGATATATTTTCTCCAAACCAGCGTCTGAAAGAAGCCTCAACGGTCCGAGATGCGTTTTTTCTTGCCGGGTGATTCGAATTCCGCCATTACTTTTGCTGCAAGAACTCGGGGGTTATCGTCAGGGCACCCGGAAAACCCGAACGGAGGGGATAAAAAGAAAATGGTGGATTTCAGTAAAATTTATATCTCCGCGCTTTTGCTGCCCTTTTGCCTGAGTCTGGCCGGGCTTGCTCTGATCCGCTTTTTTGCCGGAGAAGGGTTGGGCCATGCGCTGGCCAGCGTGGCGGTCAGTATTGCGTTTCTCACGGGGTTCCTGATTCATTTCGGCTTGCCGGCGCTGCCGCCTGCTCAGACGTTTGAAAAACTTTTTTTTCTCACTCTGGTCGCGGCCGGATATGGGTTGCTTCAGGATCGTTTCCCCCGCTTTCCCCTGCTCTCCTCTCTGATAAAGACGGCGTTTCCCGTCATCACCGTTTTCTGGATGGTCGGCCATACGGAGCAATATCCGCTCACTCTGGCGGAATATCGGGACCTGGCTGTTTTGACCATTCTGGGCACCGGATTGTTTTTCAAGATGGAAAAGGACTGGGAAAACGGTCTGGATATTTCCCGCAATTTGCTGGGCTTCGCATTAGGGCTTCTGGCCGTGAGCTGGAGTTTTGGTCATGTCGCGATCTGGACCAGTGCCATGATCATCGCAGCCGCACTCGGTGGGTATATGGCCGCTGGTCTTTACAGGCAGGTGTTTCCTTTTGGAGCAGCGGCATTTTATCCGGCCTATATCGCCGTGCTGGGCAGCAGTGTCGATCTTCTCGCACGGGAAGAGGCCGCATTGCCGGCGCTGCTGGTCCTCTGTGCCGTCTTCTACAGTCAGGATATTACGGAACGCCTGCCCCTGAACATGCGACATGGCGTCAAAGGAACACTTATGCTCGCGGCCATCCTGCTGGTCGTTCTAGCCTTGGCTCAGTTCGGATGAGCCAGGAAGGGACATCCCCTGTAAGAAAACCTATTCCAATGTCTCCAGAAGCGCCTGCTGTAAATGAAAACGCATGCTTTTATCGCCCTTTTCCCGTTCAAGAACGGAAATCCCGTCTTCAAAATGCTGCCGGGCTTTCAGACGATTATTCAGGTTTTTATAAACCATCCCCAGCTTGTAATGGACATACACCTTTTCCTTAGGGGCCTCAGCATGATCCATGGCTTTCTGATACAGCTCAACGGCATCCTCGTAGCGCTGCAATACAAGTTGCTGATCCGCTTTTTCAATCAATGCCATATATTCTGACTTCGGAGTGGCTAGTGACAAGTTTGAAAAACCGAGAATAACCGCCATACCGGAAAACAGAAATAAACGTGCCGCTAACATAAATTCACCTTTCATCCGATCATAGGTCTTCCCCCCTTCCTCACACCATCACAACAAGAAAACTTGTTGTTTTTGCGGCAACGATTAAAAATTCTTTCCCGGAAGCCGGTTTTATACCTCTGAAATATTTATACAATAATTTTATGTGGTTTTTCAGGTGATGCCGAAACGCTGCAGGACTTCGGCAAGGTCAGCCCCGAAATTTTCTCCCCGGCGGATGATTCCCACCGTCATGGGCAGGGCCCGAAGATCCGGATGATTGAGATCCATACTGGTCAGCAATGCGACGGCCACATCCCGGGTTGTCGGCATGGCTTTCAGAGCACAGGCAAGATCAATACCCGACAGCCGGGGCATGACTGCCGTGGTAATCACCAGATCCGGGCGAGATTCCAGAATAATCTCAAACGCCTCAAGGGAGTCCAGTACAGTTGTGACGCGGTAACCGCATTCGGTAAGCTCCCGCCCCACCAGTCGTGCCGCGGACTTCTGCGGCAGGACCAGAGTGACTTCCTTGTCAATTTTCTTGACTTCACTCACATCAAAAGTGGTGTGATGCGGCAGATTCCTGATTTCTGCGGCCACATCTATTTTGGGTTCGGTCGGCCCGTCGAGCAGACCGAGGATCTTATCAGCAAACTGCTGAATATCGCGCACATTCTGATCGGTTATATCGTCAATATTCCACAGATAATCATCCAGACGCTGACAGATGGAAGACAGACCCGGCAGTTTGACAACCTTGACTTTAAGGCGCAGATTGGACGCATCCTGCGCCAGAAGGTTCCTTGCCTCCTCCCCCTTGAGTTCGCCACACAGGACCTGATTGATCCGGATTTCAAGACTTCCCGCCACATCACGCGCCTCATCCAGCGCTTCCCCTTCATGCAGCTTTTCAACTTCTTTTTCTGATAAAACAGCCATGAAACCTGCTTTTGCTTCCGTTGTCAGTATTGAACAATCTGATGATTCACTCTAGGAACAAGTCCTTAAAATATGCCTAACATAGGCATCGGCTTCGACATGACATGACATCAGACGAGGACCGAATGCGATAGCTGCCGCGCCAGAAACCATCAGAGATCAAGGAACTGCCGCAAATGATCCCACATCACCTGGCGCAGCGGCGCCGTTTCCCGGTAAATTTCATGATAGGCGCCTTTCACTATATGTATTTCCGCATTGGGCAAGCGCGACAAAAGACGGCGCGCGGCTTTGTTGTCCACCAGTTTTTCCTGTTGCGCCAACAGGGCCAGGAGCGGGGTCTGGATGGATTCTGCATATCCCGGCTGCCAAACCGTCTCCAGGCTTTTCAACGCCGCATCAAGCCAGCCAAACGTGGCCCCGCCGGAATAAAGATCGGGACAACGTTCCAGAATCCGGCGCTCTTCGTCATACCGCCGGGCATCATGGGTCAGGAGCGTATTGACCAGAAGTTTCAGAACCTCCCTGTTTTTGGCCCCCTGACCGGGGGCATAAACCGCGTCGAATCCCAACCGCATCGCCAGACGAACCAGCCCCCTGGACAGGGACGAAAAGAAGGGTGGCCCCAGATTAATGCCCATCATTGGTGAGAGCAAAACCGCCTTATCAAAAACCCCCGGATGGTCGTAAAGATACCGCAACGCAATATGCCCCCCCATGGAATGCCCCAATATATACTGCGCCCCGCCTGACGATACTGTTTTCCCCTCGCCCATATTTTTTACCAGACCAAAATGGTCAATCATCCGGTGCAGGTCCGCGATATAATCATCAAACGTTCTGATATAACTTTTCCTGCGATCCTCCAGCAGGCGACTAGACAATCCCTGCCCCCGATGGTCCATGCTGTAGACCGTAAAACCGCATTCCTGCCATTCGGTAATGAATTCCGCGTATTTTTCCATATATTCGCGGTGGCCGTTCACAATCACCAGTTGACCACGTTCAGGGGACCGGGCAGGAAAACGAGCCGTTCTGAGAGAGATATGATCGGCCGTTTCCAGCCAGACCACCTCCGTTTTTTCGGGAAGATCCGGATAGTGCAAGAGACTGTTACCTCACCCTTTTTTGCTTTTTTGAACCATTGTTTTGCGCCATGAGACTACCCTGATCTTTCAGGAAAAGAAATTAAAAAGGCGTCACCATAAGGCGACGCCGGTGAGAATTTTATGCCTGCAAGATCAGGAAAAACATCTGATTATAGGGTCAGAACCCCTCAATTATTCAGAATTATTTAGACAGACGCAGATTCGACAGCTCATTGGCGATTTCCCGAAAAACATCATTCAGGGAATCTTCATCCGGCGCAAAGAAATAATGATCCTCGTCCGTAGCCACCGCCTTGAGCAGATCGCCCAGAGAACCACTGCTTTCGGCAAACTGGATGGTGTAGATGATGATCCCTTGCTGTTTCATATTGGTCGCTATCGCCTTCAGTCGGTCATCGCGACCAGTAATCATCCGGTTATAGGCATCCCCCGAACGGCGGGTGTTTGCCCCGTCGGTAAGCAGGATCACCACCTTGTTCAAAGTCGTCGTGCTGTCCACCACAGTCCCCAAGAACGGCGCAGCAGCGCTGATGGTCCGCCAGGCCCAGGCAAGTCCCTGGGGAATATTGGTATAAGATCCGCTCAACGCATCCAGCTCGTCAATGGCATTCCAGATGGTTGTCTTGGTGTTCTGTAACGGCGTAATTCCGAATTCCGGGCAGGGCGTACATTTCTCAGTGCGGTTGTTCAGCCGCCCCAAGTGACAGCGATAGCCGTCATAATATTTTGGCTCATCTTCATCATCCGGGTCATCTTTCGGCGCATAACGATTATATTCCAACTCTTCGCCCATCGGGTACCAGCCCACCCAGTTCGGCTTGCTGCCCCCAAGGTCTACCGGACCATCATAGGTATCGGCGGAATTGTCATTGGCCGTGGAATTGTTGTTGGCCGGATATTCGTCATAATCCCATTCTTCCTCACGGGCATAACGGGCATAGACACAGCCTTTCCAGCCTTTGGGCGGTTTCGCCAGCAACGGCACAGACGGCGCATTATGGGCATAATACACCTTATCCAGGGTGGCCTCATAATTCTGCAGGACCTCATAATATTTCCCGGACAGGTCACTGCTGTTTCGGCTGCCGCCATTTTTGTTCTGAAAATACCCTTTGTCAAAGCGGTAATTTTCAATTTTATAGGGGTTGTTCACAGCAGGGCTCAACGCCACTGTTGTATATTTGTCGGCTTCCGCCAGTTCAGTCACCCCATCTGACTCAAAACCGTATTTTGTGCCATTTAGCGCCACATTTACGGTGCCTGACCACGGCACAAGTCCAATGTTCAGCAGCGTGTTTTGCTCGTTCTCCCCGAACAAGATTTCGACCATGGTCTTCGCCGCGTTTTTGGCCGCCCCAATTCGGGTTTCACTGCCGACATCAGCTGTCCGCATGGACCCCGACAAGTCAATGGCCAACACCACATCCATCAGCGAAACTTCGCGGGTCACCTCGGCCTCTTCTGACACCCGCATGCTGTCATGACCGAAAAGCTGCATGAACAGGGTATTAAACTCCGCACTTGCCCTCAGCCGCAAGATGGTGTCATCAGCCGTGTAGACATGATCATCCGGCAGCACCGTACCGTCCGCCGCCACCTCATCCGGGCCGCTCACCGAGGCTCCCATGAACCCATCGGGGAAATTGGCCACAAAAAACTTCTCGATAATGTCATGGCGGTTGGTTTCGTAATAGCTGCGCCCGCCGGCCAAAGCCGCCGCATCAAGTGCAGTACCGAGACGCTGTTTGACAATATAAGCCCGACTGACGTCCGTGGCGACCCCGATGACCGCCACAATAGGGATCAGAGTTGCCGCCATGATCACCCCGGACATGCCGCTACAATCAGTCCGCAGCCGTCGCCACATCCTGCCAAGGCGGCCTGTATTCAAACGGCACGCCCGTTCGAGTCTCGACCGATACAGTGCGGAAAAGAGGTGCTGTTTGCCAGAGACTCCCCTGCCGACTTTTCGTTCACTACCCATAAGTGGCCTCATCAGTTTACAAGTCAGGGGAGTATTCTGCGACAAACTTGTTAAAAAAACACTTATGGCAATAAACAGTTATATTAATATTTACATAAAATATTAGGATCAGGTCTCCTAGGCCCTTCCGGCCGGACAAACACAAAAAAGCCTAAAATTACGTCTTGACTTGAACTAAGGTTGCCTTATCTATTAGAATAATTCTAAAACAAACCATCAACTGAAAATTCCCTTACATGGAGGTCACTTATGGCATCATTAATTGGTCAGAAAGCCCCTGATTTCACCGCCGCAGCCGTCATGGAAAATGACGAGATTGTGGAAAACTTCACGCTCTCCGAATATCTCAAAGGCAGCTACGGCCTGATATTTTTCTATCCGCTTGACTTCACCTTCGTTTGTCCGTCAGAAATTATCGCCTTCAGCAACCGCATGGACAAATTCGCCGAACTCAACACCAAAGTGGTTGGAATCAGTGTTGATTCTCAGTTCTCACACTATGCTTGGCGCAACACACCGCCGGAAAAAGGCGGTCTGGGCAAAATCAAATTCCCGTTGGTGGCCGACATTACCAAGAAAATCGCCAGCGACTATGGTGTGCTGATTGAAGATGCCGGTGTCGCGCTGCGCGGCAGCTTCCTGATCGACAAGGAAGGCAATATCCGTCATTATGTCATCAATGACCTGCCGCTGGGCCGCAATGTGGACGAAAGCATCCGTATGGTCGAAGCCCTGCAATTCCATGAACAGCATGGTGAGGTATGCCCGGCCGGCTGGCAGAAAGGCAAATCCGGCATGAAACCGGATGCCGAGGGCGTGGCCAGCTATCTGGCGGAGAATGCCGAAGGACTTTGATCCGTCGTCATAAATTTTTTGAAGGCGGGATTTTGTCCCGCCTTTTTTATTGTCCAATAAAAATCTTACGGGTTAGTATGGTCCGGCCCGGGCTTTTTATAGTTTCATAGAACATTTTTCTTAGGCTTCTTTAGGCGTTTTTGGGGTGCGTAATGGATTGGGACAAACTCAGAATATTTCATACCGTGGCTTCCTCAGGAAGTTTCACCCATGCGGGTGAAAAACTGAATCTCAGCCAGTCCGCCGTCAGCCGGCAGATCCGGGCCTTGGAAGAAAGCCTGAATGTTTCTCTTTTTAACCGGCACGCCCGAGGCTTAAGCCTGACCGACGAAGGCGAAACCCTGTTCAGAACCGCCGAAGAGGTGGTGGACAAAATCCATTTTACGGAACAATTGCTCCTTGAAGGCACTGATGTGCCGCGCGGCGAACTCAGGATTTCCACGACTCAGAGTTTTGGCTCCACCTGGATGATGAACCATATTCGCGGATTTATCGACCGGTATCCGGAAATCAGCGTTCAGCTTATTGTCTCCGATTACGACCTGGACCTGACCACTCGCGAAGCCGATGTGGCCATTCGATTCCACCCGGCAGAACATCTGGACATGGTACAGAAAAAGCTGGGAATCTTTCATCACCATCTTTATGCTTCCCCGGAATATTTAAGCCGCAAGGGCCGTCCGGAAACTGTGCAGGATCTGGATCATCATGATCTGATTTCCTATGGCGACCTGCCCATCATTCCCGTTAAAAATATTGACTGGGCCCTGACCATAGGTGCCGAAGCGCCCCGACAGCCGGTGCTCAGAATCAACAGCATCTATGGTGTGCTCCAGGCCGTAAAGGCCGGCACCGGCATCGCCGCCCTGCCCGACTATCTGGTTCAGGGCTCCATGAATGTTATGCGTATTCTGGAAGATGTTGAAGGGCCGAACTTCGCCGCCTATCTCATTTATACCCAGGAACTGAGAAATTCGAAACGCATCACCGCCTTCCGGGATTATCTGGTTGAACAATTCAAAAGCTCCCGCTTTTAGAGTGAATTGTGAATAGGTTGACCCATTCACAATTCACTCTAGGTTACCGACTCATAAAACCGCATCCATATTTTGATGGCGGCGAGTTTGACGAGGGCGAGATAGTTTTCGGCATGTTTTTCGAAGCGCGTGGCGATGGCCCGGAAGTGCTTGAGTTTGTTGAAAAAGCGCTCGACGAGGTTGCGATATCGGTAGAGGAAGGTGCTGAATGCGGGCTTGGACTTGCGATGCGCCAATGGCCTGATGCAGGCCCATCCGCCCTGATCGGCGAGCCGTTGGCGCAAGGCGTCCGAGTCGTAGGCCCGGTCGGCCAACAGGATTTGTCCTTTGCCAATGACGCCCAGCATATCCTCGGCCGCGCGCCCGTCGTGCGCCTGTCCAGGCGTCAGCTTGAGCCCGACGGGCAGTCCATTGGCGTCCACCAGGGCATGGATCTTGGTCGTCAGACCGCCTCTCGAGCGCCCCACGCATCGGGCGTCAGCGGAACTTCCGGGGCTGGCATCGGGCCCCCCTTTTTTGCGTTCGCCCCATGCTGGTGAACGCGGATGGATGAGGAGTCGATCATTTGCAGATCGCCGTCATAAGCGGCCGATATCGCCGCAAAAATCCTGTCCCACACCCCCTGTTTCCGCCACCGCACAAAGCGATTGTAGCAGGTCGTCGCAGGGCCATAGCGCTCCGGAATGTCCGCCCACGGCGAGCCCGTCCTGAGCCGCCAGTAAATGCCGTTGAGCACCCGACGGTCATCCACTCGCGGAACACCCCGCGGCTTGTTCGGCAACAGTGGCTCAATGATCGACCATTCAAAGTCAGTCAGTTCATAACGACGACGCGACATCCGTCAACCCTCCTTGTTCAAACTGAACCAAGAGAATCAGATGTCGCCAAATCTCGCTAGCCCCTTTATGAGTTTATGACCTAGACCTTTACGCGCAATGACGGCGCAGCGGAAAACGTCATCGCGCCCCCTGCATATATCTTGGGCCTGTCATATATCTTGGAAAAGAGAGGTGGCAATCCAGCGGGATTATGGAGGAGGACGGCGGCAGTCGGGAAACTTGTCCGGGATTTGTCGGACAAAATATTTCAAGCCATGCATATTGTGCATGGCTGCCAGACGCAATCAGGGGTGGTCAAGGGAGCGGGTTCTGCCTATATTGTTTCTCAGATGTTGCGACGCAGCATCTTCTGGAAAATCTCCTCCCTGATTTTTCAGAACGCTGTAACCCATGACCTCCCTTTTGGGATACAGCATTGTTTCATTGTCTCCCAGACGTGAAGCCTCCCTATATTTTTCACTGTGCCGGGCTTGTCCCGGCATTTTTTTGTGCCTATCCCGGGCCCGTCTGCAAAACTCTGCTCAGATATATTTTTTCACGTCCAGTATGTTGTGAATCACCCTGCCCCCAGCCCGGGCCAGTTCTTTATCCTCGCCCCGCGCCGAATAGGCCAGCACGATCATACCGGCAGCCACGGCTCCTTTCACCCCAGGCAGGCTGTCTTCCACTACCAGACAGTTTTCAGGACGCGCCCCCATCTGTTCCGCAGCAAAGAGATACAGGTCCGGATGGGGTTTGCCGCGGGTCACTTGCGAGGCGCTGAAAATCCGCCCGTTAAAATCCACCTTAAGACCGGTAAGGCCCAATGTGACCTCCATCTTGGCAAAATCGCCGCTGGAGGCCACGCAACTGGCAATGTTTTTCGCTTTGAGATAGGCGACCACTTCGTGAATCCCTTCCACCGCCTGCAGGTCTTCGTGAAAGGCGGCAAAGGTCCTTTGCTGCACCCGGTCCAGAAAATCGGCCGGTAACGGCGTCCCCAACATTTCTTCCGCCCGGTGCACCACTGATGACATGGACAGACCGACAAATTCCCGCACCACTTCGTCAAGTGTCAAGGAAAGGCCTTCCTTAGCCAACGCCTCCCGCAAAACCCGGTTGGCGATGGGCTCGCTGTCCACCAGCACCCCATCACAATCAAAAATCACCAACTCTACTGTCATTCTTTCCTCATTAAAAAAGGCAGCCCTGAAGGGCTACCTCTTTACACGCATATGAACCGGTTTTCCAGCGTAAGAAACGCCGCCCGCTTATCCCAGCAGAGACCGCAACATCCAGGCGTTTTTCTCGGAAACCTCCATCCGGTCGCCAAGCAGGCCCAAAGAGGGTTCATCACCGGCTTCATCCACAATCGGTACAATTTCCCGGGCGGTTTTCACCACTGCCTCGTTGGCTTGCACCAAATTACGAATCATGTCTTCGGCCAACGGAATGCCGTCATCTTCCGGAATCCGGGTCAAGGCAGCAAATTCCTTATACGTGCCCGGGGCATATTCCCCAAGCGCCCTGATCCGCTCAGCAATCACATCAATGGCATTCCAGAGCTCGGTATATTGTTCTTCAAACTGAACATGCAGGGTCTGGAACATAGGACCCGTCACATTCCAGTGATAATTATGGGTTTTCAGATACAAGGTGTAGGTATCGGCGAGGAGTCGACTGAGGCCCTTGGCAATTTCCATCCGGGTTTTTTCTTCCATACCAATATCAATCTTCATAACGATCTCCTCTTTTTCCATTGAATAGGCAGGTTACCATTTAGTTTAGAATACTTCTAGTTCAAGGGGCGCATATAAAAATCCCCTATGATCGCGTGACGGCTTACCAAGGGCAGAATACCAAAAAAATACGACACTTGCATGTCCCTTGGAATTTACTTTGAGCATCTGCTCCGGAATGGGGGTGAAGGAGGTTATGGTTTTCGCGACACAGAAATTTCTTCATTTGACGTTTCCAGTGAGTATTTTATGGTGAAAAACTTTTACAATCCGGATTCAGGGAGACACGCCATGCGTTTATCATGTATTGCAAGGAGAAGGGGGGTTTTCCTTTGGACTTTGCTGATGAGTTTATGGCCCGGACTTGTGACGGCGCAAGATGATCCCGCCGCGCCCCTGCCCCCGGTCGTGGCGGAGGTGATTGTCCGGGATGATCTGGAGGATGTCTGGCTAGATTGGACCACTAGCGAGGGGCTCAGCGCCGTCATGGGTACGCTCGCCCATGTGGACCCCGATCTGAAACCGCGTGGCCTGTATGAAGTCCTGTTCCTGCCCGATGCGCCGGAAGGCGAGCGCGGAGCGGAGAAAGGCGCAATTCTCGCGGTGGAGCCGAAAAAAATGATTTCCTTCACCTGGAAGCAGCCGCCTTATATGCCCATTGGTGAAAATTATACTTTTGTCCAGCTCTTCTTTGAGCCAGTGGGGGAAAATGAAACCCGCCTGCGGCTGTATAACTGGGGCTGGGGCACCAGTCCGGACTGGAAAAAGGCCCGCGCCTATTTCGCCCAGAGCTGGCCCGCCGTTCTGGACATGTACCAAAAGCAAAAGGCCGCCCAGGCCGAGTGACGCCGGGCCAGGCAAAGACGGGCCGAAACGGCTTCCCTGCCTGAAGAATGAATTCTCTGTCGGAAAAGCGGCAGATCAGGTAAAATTATTCCCTCAACGCCATAGGCGAACCGTGCCAAAATTCACCACCGAAAGGAGGGGCCCATGTCACACGAGAGCACCAAAAGTAGATCTCTGGTGATTTCCTATCTTACCCTGAGAAAAGCCATCGGGGTTCTGGGCCTCAGCCTGCCTTTTGTGCTCGTACTTGGTGCCCTGATTCTGTTCGCCACGCCTCTTCAGGGCTCCATAAGTGACTATTATTATACCGGCATGAGGGATGTATTTGTGGGGATCATGTGCGCCATCGGGGTGTTTCTGTTTTCTTACCGGGGGTATGAACGGAAAGATGACCTGGCCGGGGATCTGGCCGGCCTGTTTGCCATCGGCATTGCCCTGTTTCCCACCAAACCGTCGCCGGCGGATCTGGTGACGGCACAGCAGCAGGTCATCAGCCAGATTCATACCCTGTTCACGGCGCTGTTCTTTCTCACGCTCGCCTATTTCTGTCTGCGCCTGTTTATAAAAACCACGCCCGACATGCCGCCAACGCCGGAAAAATTGATGCGGAACCGGATATATCGGATCTGCGGGTATACCATTCTGGCTTCGATCCTGCTGATTGCCCTTTATCTGTTTGTGCTTAACGGCGAAAAAAAGCCCTTTACCGCCCTGAAACCCGTTTTTTGGTTTGAAACTCTTGCCGTTCTCGCCTTTGGGCTGTCCTGGCTGGTCAAGGGCGAAGCAATCCTCAAGGACCAGAAATACGATGCCCCGGCAGGAAACCGGGGCGATAATTAAAATATATAAGTAGAGAAGGGTCCGGCCTTATTTCAGGGCGGCGCAGGCTTTTTGAATCCGCCGGCAGGCTTCGGTCAGCACCTCTTCTGAGGTGGCGTAGGACACCCGGAAATGGGGTGACAGGCCAAACGCCTCGCCATGCACCACGGCCACACCTTCGGTATCCAGCAGATAAGTACAGAAATCCAGATCCGTCTCGATCACCTTGCCAGCCGGTGTGGTCTTGCCGATGACGCCGGCGCAACTGGGATAGACATAGAAAGCCCCTTCCGGCGTGGCGCATTCAAGGCCCTCAGCGTCATTGAGCATACCCACCACCAGATCCCGGCGTTTCTGGAACGCGGCGGCGCGTTCTTTCAGAAAATCCTGTGGGCCAGTGAGCGCCTCAACGGCGGCCGCCTGGGAAATGCTGCAGGGATTGGAGGTGGTCTGCGACTGGATCTTGCGGATGGCGCTGATCAGTTCCACCGGTCCCGCTGCATACCCGATGCGCCAGCCGGTCATGGCATAGGCCTTGGACACGCCATTGACGGTGAGAGTGCGCGGGTAAAGATTGGGTTCGACCTGGGCCGGGGTGACAAATTCAAAATCATCATAAACAATATGTTCATACATATCGTCACTCATCACCCAGACATGGGGGTATTTCAACAGCACATCAGTCAGCCGCTTCAATTCATCACGGCTATAGGCCGCGCCAGAAGGATTGGACGGGCTGTTGAGGATCACCCATTTGGTTTTGGGTGTAATCGCCTTTTCCAGATCCTCGGGCATGAGTTTAAAACCATTTTCCTGCCGGGTTTCCACAATCACCGGCACGCCGCCCACCAATAGGGTCATGTCCGGATAGGACACCCAGTAAGGGGCGGGGATGATCACTTCATCGCCCGGATTGATGGTCGCCATCAGGGCATTGATCAGGGTATGTTTGCCACCGTTATTGACGGTGATTTGCGAAGGGTCATAATCCAGACCGTTTTCGCGTTTGAATTTTTGGGCAATGGCCTGCTTCAGTTCCGGTGTGCCGTCAGCCGGCGTATATTTAGTCTTGCCGTCGCGGATCGCCTGAATGGCGGCCTCCTTGATATTGTCCGGCGTATCAAAATCCGGTTCCCCAGCGCCAAGGCCGATCACATCCCGCCCGGCCGCGCGCAGTTCGGCGGCTCTGGTGGTGACGGCTATGGTCGGGGAAGGTTTCACACGGCTCAAGGAATCAGCAATAAACGCCATTGTTTTTCCCTTTCTGATTAAATAGTCCTAAATACCAGCGCGACCCTACGAAAACTGCCGTCCTTCTGCAAGAGGTGTTTGCAATATCGCTCATTTCTTTCCATATTAGGGACATGAGCACAGAAAACATCACCACCGATCGTCCCCAAATACCTGTTAGCGGGTTGAAACGCCCGGAAAAAACCGAAGGCGGGATCCGCTTTCGCATCGACTCAGAGTTTAAGCCCAGCGGCGACCAGCCCCAGGCCATTGACGCCCTGGTCGAAGGGATTGAAAACGGCCTCAGTGATCAAGTGCTGCTTGGCGTGACCGGTTCCGGCAAGACCTTCACCATGGCGCAGATCATCGAACAGACCCAGCGCCCGGCCCTGATCATGGCTCATAACAAGACCCTCGCCGCCCAGTTGTACGGCGAGATGAAGTCCTTTTTCCCAGACAATGCGGTGGAATATTTCGTATCTTATTACGATTATTACCAGCCCGAGGCCTATGTGCCGCGCTCCGACACCTATATCGAAAAAGACGCCAGCATCAACGAACAGATTGACCGCATGCGCCATGCCGCAACCCGCGCCCTGTTCGAACGCGACGATGTGATCATCGTCGCCTCGGTAAGTTGTATCTACGGCATGGGGTCACCCGAAACTTACCTGGAAATGACCATTCCTTTTGAAGTGGGCATGATCTTTGAACAGCGCGAGTTGCTGCGCCAGTTGGTCACCCTGCAATATCGCCGCAATGACCAGGCGTTCCAACGCGGCACCTTCCGGGTACGCGGCGATGTGATCGAAATTTTCCCGAGCCATTATGAGGATCGGGCCTGGCGACTTGACTTTTTTGGTGACGAACTGGAAAAAATCACCCTGTTTGATCCGCTGACAGGCGAGAAAATCAATGATCTGGAGCGGGTCAAGCTTTACGCCAACAGCCACTATGTAACGCCTGGCCCGTCCCTGGAACAGGCCATGAAAACCATCCGCATGGAACTGGACGAACGGCTCAAGGAGTTGCAGGCCCAAGGTAAAATCCTTGAAGAAGCCCGCCTGCGCGAACGGGTACAGCTGGACCTGGAAATGATGGCGGCAACCGGCACCTGTGCGGGCATCGAAAATTATTCCCGCCATCTCACCGGCCGCAATCCTGGCGAGCCGCCACCTACCCTGTTTGAATATCTGCCGGACAATATGTTGTTGTTTGTGGATGAAAGCCATGTGAGCGTACCGCAGATCGGCGGCATGAGCCGGGGCGATTATAACCGCAAGAAGACCCTTGCCGATTATGGCTTCCGTCTGCCCAGTTGCGTGGACAACCGGCCGCTCACCTTTGATGAATGGAACCGGATGCGTCCACAGACCGTTTATGTTTCCGCCACCCCCGGCAAATGGGAACTGGAACAGACCGGCGGCGCCTTTGTGGAACAGGTGATCCGGCCCACCGGGCTGATTGATCCGCCCTGTGACGTGCGTCCCGTGGAAAGCCAGGTGGACGATTTGCTGCATGAAGCACGCCGGACCATCGAGGCCGGCTACCGGGTGCTGGTCACCACATTGACCAAGCGCATGGCCGAGGACCTGACTGAATATCTGCATGAAAACGGTCTCAAGGTCCGCTATCTGCACAGCGACATTGATACGCTGGAACGCATTGAGATTATCCGTGACCTCAGGATCGGCGCCTTTGACATCCTGGTGGGCATTAACCTGCTGCGCGAAGGGCTTGATATTCCCGAATGCGGGCTGGTGGCGATTCTGGATGCGGACAAGGAAGGTTTCCTGCGCTCCGAGACCAGCCTGATCCAGACCATCGGCCGGGCGGCGCGTAATGTGGACGGGCGGGTGATCCTCTATGCGGACAAAATCACCCGCAGCATGAAAGCGGCGCTGGACGAAACCGAACGCCGCCGCGCCAAACAGCTGGCCTATAACGCCGAACACGGCATTACGCCCGAAAGCATCAGGAAAAATATCGGTGACATTCTCGACAGCGTGGCGGAAGGCGATCATGTGCTGGTGGATACCGGCATGGATGACAACAATCTGGTCGGCCACAATCTGCGCGCCTATATCGAAAGCCTGGAAAAACAGATGAAGGAAGCCGCCGGCAATCTGGAATTCGAGGAAGCCGCCCGCCTGCGCGACGAAATCAAACGGCTGGAGGATGCGGAACTGGGGATTGCGCCACTGGAAAAATATGCCCGCAAACCGGCGACCAAAGGCCGGTCTTCCGCGGGCCGCCCCGGCACCCGCCAGTATCGCAAGAAAAGCAAACATCCCAGCCCGCGCAAATTTTGAGGTTTTTGCCATATGGGGGATCGGGGCACGGGGCGGCACCCCCTGTCATGACGTGATGGATCGCCGTCCCCCCGCTGGCGGCACAGCCTCACCATCATTGCGAAACGCGACAGCAACGAAGCAACCCATATAACATTATGAGCACCTGCCGAAACATCTCTTGGAGTCCCCCGGAATCATTTTTTATGGCGCTGTTTGGCATGCAGTTTTGCCATTATGCTGTATGATGGCAGGCTACCGCACACAATCAGGGGGAGAGCAGGAACATGCTGACAGGGAAGCAGCTCAAGGATCAGCTGATCCGGATTCTGGTCCTGATGACCCTGACAAGTGCCGGGCTGGCCCTGGGCCCACTGGCGGAGCGGGGCCTGATCCTAGTGGCGGGTGTCTCCGCCCTCATGGCGCTGTTCTGGCCCACTTCAAGATGCCTATTTCTGCCCCTGATGCTGATCAGCCTTCTGGCCGCCAGTTTGGGCCTGGTCATCCATCTTGCGCAGGATCATTTCCATTACGCCTATGTCTGGCTGTACAGCGCGCCGGAGTTGCCGCTGTATCTGAAAATCAGCAATTTCTGGGGCGGTGAAGAAGGCACCCTGCTGCTGCTGGCTCTGCTGGCCGCCGTCTTTGGCGTGGTGCTTTGTCGTCACGGCGGCTGGGGAGGAACCGGCGCCCTGCTTTTGGCGGGAGTGTTCAGTGCAGGCGCCTTATATTGGCATCCCTTTTCCCTCACCACCGCTGAACAATTGGCCCATGCCCCCTATCAGGGCATGAATGCCCATCTCACCGAATTCTGGATGGCCATTCATCCACCGCTGATTTTCCTGACCTATATGTTACTGGTGGCCCCCTTTGGGGCGGCGGTGGAGGCCCTGGTCCGGGGCACGGGACAGTGGGCCCGGATCACGCGCACTTATGGCCGGCTGGCCTGGCTGGTGCTCAGTCTTGGTCTTGCCAGTGGCATGTGGTGGGCGTATGGCGATTATTTTTACGGCCAGATCTGGCACTGGGACCCGGTGCAGACGGCCACTTTTGTAGTCTGGTGCCTGCTGACCGGTCTGCTGCATGGCCTCAGGCTCTATCATCCTGAGCGGCGCTATGCCCGCCTGCTGCCGTTTTTGTCGCTGCTGACCGCCGCCGCCTGCCTGAGCTCGATGCTGGTGACTCGCAACGGCCTGCTGATCAGTTCCCATCGTTATCTGGGGGAAACCTCCATCGCCATCCTTGCAGGGCTCAGCCTGGTTCTGGTGCTGACGGCTTTTGTCAGTCTCGCATTGTCCTGCCGCAGGACCTTGCCCGCCAACGGCACAAAGACCAGTGAAGCACGGCTGATGATCACCTTGTCCATCTACGGGTTTTTCCTGCTGGCCCTGATTGGCTGTTATTTTCTGGGGGAAGCCTATCTGCGCGCCCTGTGGGACGTGCCTAAGGACAAACCACCGCTGTTTTTCAAATTTATCGCCAGTGTCAGCCCGCCGGACCTGGTCGCTCTTTTAAAAGAACAGCATAAAAAGTGGGCCCCCGATCTGTTTGCGCTGAATGACGGCCTCCTGATCCCCGCCATTGCTGGGGCTTTGATCGGCGGACACCGGTTTTTGCCAGCCTGGTCGCGACACGTCCGGTGGGGGATTAGCCTGGGGGTCATATTTCTTATGATTCTGATGGCCGAATATGTCCGGCCACTGGAATATTTTTACGACGCTTCCGGCACGTCTTCGGTACATACCCGGCGCAATTTTTATGAACTCAACATGCTGCTGGTGGGAGTTGTCTATTTCTGTCTGGCCTGTCTGGTCTATGCCGCGCCGATAGGGGTCAACCGCCGGAACCTTAGAGCCTATTACGGCTATGTCGCTCCGGTGGGGCTCATTCACATGGGTATGATGATCGCGCTGTTTTCCGCACTCTGTGCCACCATCCTGGACAGTACCAGCAAAACCCAGGTCAGCTTCCCCCAGGCCTTTCATACCCCGGTACGCTTGCCGGGGGGATATCTGCTGGACATTGCCCCACCGCAATATTCCACGAAACCTGACGGTATTTACATCCCCGGCGGCGGACAAAGCCTGCGGGCACTTACCAATGTCCGTCTCAGCCTGAGTACCGCCGACCGGGAGCTGCGGCTGCTGGGCGCGGGACAAACCCTGTACCGAGACGAACGCCGCGCCTTTAACGACGACAATATGCCGATCCGGCAGTATTGTGAAATGATGGATTACCGTTTTGCACGTCTCTCCCGGGGGCCGGAACATATTCTGGCACCCTATATTTATCGGGGACCGAGTTATGATCTTCAGGTCTGGCTGCCGTCAGTGGATGCCTATGGGGACTCCCCACCGGCGGCCGTTTCTCACGAGACGGCCAAGGCCACCTACACAATCGTCATCCGGAAATATCCAATGATGACCTGGCTTTGGCTGGGGCTGGCTCTGTCTCTGGTGGCAGGGATCGTTTATTGTGTGGTCGCCTGGATACCCCGGAGCGCATCAAACGGATCGATAAGATCCTGAAACCGGGCCCGGATACGTTCGCCAAGAAAATCATAAAGCGCCCGGATGCGGGCATTGTGGCGAATGTCGGCATGGGTCACCAGCCAGACCTCCATCAAAACCGGCTTCACCCCTGGAATATGCAATGGTTTTATTTCCCTGTAACGCTGCAATGATAACTCCGACACCAGACCAAGGCCCAGACCATTCCGGACAGCCTCAACCGACCCCAGAAGGCTGTTGCATTTAAACAGGATTTTTGCCGGATCACACGCCCGGAAGATTGTCCACACGGACGGATGGGTCATCATCTCATCAGAAAACCCCACAATCTGATGCTCCTTAAGGGCAGCACTGTCCCTTGGGGCCCCATACCGTTCCAGATAGGCCGCGCTGGCAGCCATGTGATTTTCAAACTGGCCCAGCTTTTTGCCAATCAGATCCGGCTGCATGGGCCGACCCAACCGGATGGCAATATCCGCTTCCCGGCGCAACAGGTCAATGGGTTGCATGCTCACATTCAAATCCACACAGATCCCGGGATAATTATCACGAAACAGCTTCATTTCTTCGGTGATCCAGTAAGTGCCAATAAATTCCGTCGTGGTCAGCCGCACCGTGCCTTCCAACCGCTTGTTCTGCCCCGTAACCGCCTTTTCCACATCCAGCGCCATTTCTTCCATCGCCCTGACGGCACTCAGAATCTTTTCCCCGGATTCCGTCAGCACAAGCCCCTTGGGCAGCCGCTGGAACAGCTGGCTGTCCAGATCCTGTTCCAGTTGCATCAGTTTACGGCTCAGGGTCGGTTGGCTCATGTGCAGTTTGCGTGAGGCGGCGGACAGACTGCCAGCTTCGGCAATCGCTAAAAAAATCTTTAACGCATTCCAGTCCATATCATTTCCCAGTCAATTCAATAATGAATAGATATTATAGAATAATATGATATTTCCATTCAATATTTTTATACTAAAATCATTCTTGATAAAAAGGAGACCTTATCATGCTTAACCTCAGGAAAATAACGGGCGGCGCCATGATCGCCGCTCTTCTTCTCAGCCCGGCGGCCTTTGCCCCGGCTCATGCGGAAAATGTCACGCTTGATCAGTCCCTGTTATGGCATGCCGTCAAGGGCGACCTGCCCCGGCGCGCCATGAAAGCAGTTTCGGAGGGCAAACTGGACAAGGCCCGCGCGCTTTATGTCAAGGCTTTCAAGAAACCCTATGCGGAAAAACAGCGTGGGCAGCTTTACGCCAATCTCTGCGCGCTGGATGTGCTGAGCGGCTCCTACGATCGGGCCCAAAGCCTGTGCAGCAAAGCTTTGGAAATCAACAGCAAGGACTGGACGGCTTTGAATAACCGGGCGGTAGCCCTGTATCATGCGGGACAGGTGGACGCCGCCATAAAAGATATCGAAACGGCACTTAACGTTAATGATGGGGATCAGGTGTTGCAGAATAATCTGAAGAAAATTTCTGCCGTTTCAGCCAACACGGTTGTCAAAAACTGAATTTTACCTTCCCGAAACCTGCATCCCCTCACTTTGCGCCCTCGTATAGACGGGGGCCCACTTTTTATGCTGTTCTTTTAAAAGAGCGACCAGGTCCGGCGTTCCTGACACTGTCCGAAAGTACAATATCAGGGCCCGGGGCTCGGGGGTGATTTTCGGGGACCATTATCAGCTCTCTTGAACCGTTTGGCCCTCAAGGTTTCCCGGGTTTCTTCAATAATCTTGCGGCGTTGCTCCAGCGGCATGGCCATCAGGCGGTCCACCAGCGCATTCTGCACCCGGCTGATAATCTTCAGATGCGCCTCCCTTTCCGCCGCCAACACCTTTTCCAGACGTGCCCGGTCCACATTTTCCGTCATCAGGAGATCCATCGCCTGCTGGCGCAAACGGGCAAGCTGTTCATGACTTTCCCGAAACGGATGACCATCCCGTTTCAAATGCCGGAACAGCTCCCGCCGGTCCTCCGGGGACATGTGCCGGGCAATGGCGGAAAGCCCATGCGGAGAATGAGAGCGGGCATGGCCGGACGGCATCATGGCGCGCGAAACCAGAAAACCAGCCAGAAACAGGTTAACCGCCAACGAGACAAACAGGATCACATGAAGCCATTTTCTACTCAGAAATTCTTTCATGACGCCCCCTCTTCCCCAAATAAAAACAAGATGTCATCTCCCAGAATAAGATACTGGTTATAGGCAAGGTCAAGATTTTCTTCGGTATCAACGGGGGGCATTGCCAGACCAAGATACACCCCGAGGAAACAGGCCATAACAAGCCCCGCCAGACGCGGCGCCAGGTACCCCCAAAAGGTTTTGCGCCCCAAACAATACCACAGCGAGACGGGAGACTGCACCACCTCGTCCGGAATCGCAAGCACGGCTTCCCGCAAACGGCGCGAGGGAGCCGGGCTATACCTCTGTTTATAGGGCTCCAGAAGTTTCTTCATTTCATCGGGTGTCATATCCTCATAGGTCATTTGCCGATCTCCTCCAGAAGCTCCTTGCGTTGCACGGCCAGAACGGTCGCCAGTTTTCTGCGCGCCCGCACCAAAAGAGCCTCCATTGCATTCACACTTACTCCCATAATATGAGCCGCTTCCTTGTTGCTCAGTTCTTCAAGATAACACAGGACAACTGCCATTTTCTGACGCTCGGGCAGGCTCTCCAGGGCCTCGCGCAGGCGGTAGCTTTTCTGCTGCCGGTCCATTTCCTCTTCCGCCGAAGGCTCCTCCGACGTGACGTCATGGGCATTTTCCAGATCATCACCGGGTTTGCGTTTGCGCAGCACATCCAGGCATAGATTCATCACAACCCGGTAAAACCAGGTGGTAAATTTGGCATTGCGCGCCGGATCCCAGTTCCCGGCATGTTTCCAGACCCTGACAAAGGCTTCCTGCATCACATCTTCAGCATCCTGGTTACTGCTCAAAAGGCGGGCCGCAAACGCCAGATGAGTAGCCAAGTGCCGATCCACCAGCATTTTGTATGCCGTACGATCTCCCTTCCCCACCCTCAGGATTAACGCCTCGTCACTTGGCTCCGTCAGCTTATGTTGTTCGCCCACCCTCGCCATACAGCCTTTCGTTTCCTTTGCCGATCTGTGGGATTATACGCATAATCCCGCAATACCCGTCACCGAAAATAAGATGAATTGAGGCATCTCATGACGAACATGAGAGGGAGTTTTGAAGAAATGGACTCGTTATTGCGCGGCGCACCAGCGACAATGCAATCATGCCACGGCCCCGTCTGTGGATCGCCACACCCCGCAGGAACTGGTCCAGGCCAGCCCGGCAGAATGGATCATATTTATGAGTTTACGACCTAGTCCACAACCCAGGTACGCCCCTTGCGCAACAGGGCATTGATGGACGGCGCGGGTTTGGCCTTGCGGGCCTGTTCGATCTGCTCATACACGGCGGTTTCATAACTTTCCGCCGGATTGCAATAGATGACCCCCACCACCACCGGCACATCGGGCCCGTGCAGGTCCACCAGAAGCCGCGCCAGGGTGAGATTGGTTTCGTCATGCACCAGGATATCATCCTCGCCCACGCCATTCTCGCCAATGGTCACCACCTCAAGCCGCAGGTCCCGGGCATTCAGCACAAGCCCCTTGTTCCGCTCCTTGCCGAAAATCAGCTTTTCGCCATGAACGGCATGCAGCTGGCGGTCGGCAGCAACCTTTTTGTCGGTAAAATGTTCGAAAGTCTTGTCGTTATAGACGATACAGTTCTGGTAGATTTCCACAAATGACGCGCCGTTGTGGTCTCGCGCCCGGGCGAGAATACCGGGCAGGCTTTTCAGATCCGTATCCACCGCACGGGCGACGAAACGGGCCCCGGCGCCGAGCGCGAAATGACAGGGCACCAGCGGCGCATCTACGGAACCCAGCGGGGTAGAGGGTGTGCGGGTACCCAGTTTGGTGGTCGGGGAATACTGGCCCTTGGTAAGCCCGTAAATCTCGTTGTTGAACAGCATGATCTGCATGTTTACATTGCGGCGCAGAACATGCAGCATATGATTGCCCCCGATGCTGAGCCCGTCCCCGTCGCCGGTGACCAGCCAAACATCCAGATCCGGATTGGCCAGTTTGACCCCGGTGGCAATCGCCGGCGCGCGGCCATGAATGGTGTGAAAACCGTAAGTTTCCATGTAATAGGGAAACCGTGAGCTACAGCCGATTCCTGAGACAAAGACCGTATTGGACGGTGTTGCGCCTATATTGGCCAGCGCCGTCTGAACCCCTTTCAGAATGGCATAATCCCCACATCCGGGACACCAGCGGACTTCCTGATCCGTGGCGAAATCTTTAGCTTTGAGTTTTACCTGTTCATTCATTTGTCCGCTCCCAATGTGGTGCGAATGGCATCCAGAATTTCCGAAATCTTGAAAGGCTGGCCCGTGACCTTGGACAACAGTTTCGTGTCCAGCAGATACTGGCTGCGCAACAGCGTGTTCAGCTGTCCCACATTCATTTCCGCCACGATCACCTGATCATAGGACTTCAGCAAGTCTCCCAGGTTGCGCGGCAACGGCCAGATATTGCGCAGATGGATATGTGACACATCAAGCCCTTGGCCCCGGGCCTTTCTGACCGCCTGATGTATGGCGCCGCGGGTGGACCCCCAGCCCACGACCACCAGTTTACCCCCGGCCTGTCCCTGATCCACAACCTGCTCCGGGATGTCATGGGCGATATTTTCGATTTTCTGGCGGCGAATATCGGTCATTTTCTGGTGATTGAGCGGATCATAGGAAATATGACCGCTATCATAACCTTTTTCCAGCCCCCCGATCCTGTGCATCAGTCCCTCCGTTCCCGGCTTGGCCCAGACCCGGGCCAGCGTTTGCGGGTCCCGCAGGAAGGGATGGAAGCCTTCCCGTTCCGTATGGAAACGCGCCGGGAAAGGTTTGAGCTTATCCACATCGGGAATTTTCCAGGGTTCGGCCGCATTGGCAATATACCCGTCGGACAGGATAATCACCGGTGTCATATATTTGGTGGCGAGACGTACGGCTTCGATGCCCACCTCAAAACAGTCCGTGGCATTGGAGGCCGCCAGAACCACCAGCGGCGCATCGCCGTTGCGGCCCCAGACCGCCTGGAACAGATCGGACTGTTCGGTTTTTGTCGGCAGCCCCGTTGACGGCCCCGCCCGTTGAATATCCACAATCACCAGCGGCAGTTCCGTACTAATGGCCAGGCCAATGGCCTCGGTCTTGAGCGCAATGCCCGGGCCGGAGCTGGTGGTCAGGCCCAGAGCCCCGGCAAAGGACGCCCCGATGGCCCCGCACACTGCGGCAATCTCGTCTTCCGCCTGGAAGGTGACCACGCCAAATTCCTTAAGACCCGACAGAATGTGCAGCAGAGGTGACGCCGGGGTAATAGGATAGGAGCCCAGCACAAGCTTAAGATCCGCCAGCTGCGATCCAGTCAACAGTCCCCAGGCCAGCGCCTGGTTGCCATTCACGGTCCGATATTCGCCCGGTTCTTCCTCATAGCGGCCCACATGATATTGGCGAATATTACCGGACATTTCCGCTGTTTCCCCATACGCATGACCGGCATTGAGCGCAGCAATATTGGCTTTGGCGATTTCCGGCTTAGAGGCAAATTTCTCTTCAAGCCAGTCGATAATGGGTTGACGCTTGCGCCCGAACATCCACAGCAGCAGCCCCAAAGTCCACATATTCTTACATCTGAGCGCATCCTTATTGCCCAGACCGTATTCCTTCACCGCCTCCAGCGTCATTTTAGAAATATCCAGCGCGCTCAACTGATATTCCGCGAGCGAGCCATCGGTCAGCGGGTTGCTGTCATATCCCGCTTTACGCAGGTTTTTGTCATCAAAGGCCGTTTCATCCGCAATGATCAGCCCCCCCACTTTGAGCCCCGCCAGATTGACTTTGAGCGCCGCGGGGTTCATCGCCACCAGCACATCCGGCTCATCCCCGGCGGTGGACACTTCAACAGAACCAAAATTGATCTGAAAGGCGGATACCCCGAAAGTGGTGCCCACAGGGGCACGGATTTCGGCCGGAAAATCGGGAAACGTCGACAGGTCACTGCCTTCAAGCGCCGTTGCCACCGAGAACTGGTTTCCGGTAAGTTGCATGCCATCCCCGGAATCACCGGCGAAACGGACGACAACGGATTCCATTTCCGTTATTGCTTGTTCATGTGCCGCGGCAGTGCTTTGCCCATCCATGTCTGAATTCCTTAACTTTCTTTCATCGCATCCGGAGACAGAACACCCGGATTTTCCTTCTGATGCTACGACTTATATTATTGCATATAATATCGGTAACGGCCGGAAACAACAATTTACAACACCGTCTTTCCCCGGCTTTTACACTATCATGATCCATATTCCAGTTTTATTTTTATTGCAAGTTTTAATGTAAAATATTTAATTTTACATTTGTTTAATGTTTTATCGTCGGCATTTTTATTTAATATATTAAATAATTACTGGCTCGTCTACCTTCATTTGCCGGATAAAGTTTTGCTCATTGAAGCCTTGTCACCTGAAGTTTGCCAGTTCCCTTTTTACCCTTTGCCGGTATGATGCAACCATGACCAAAAAAACCACAGCGCCCTCCCTTCCGCAGAAAACCGGCTTGAGCCAGGAAATGTGGCGCATTGCCCTTCCCTCTATTTTGGCCAATCTGTCCATTCCCCTGCTGGGACTGGCGGACAGTTATATTATGGGCCACTTGCCGGACCCGCGTTATCTGGCAGCCATCGCGCTCGGTGCCATGATTTTCGGCATCCTCTATACCGGGTTTAATTTTCTGCGCCTGGCCACCACCGGATTTACGGCCCAGGCGGAAGGCCAAGGCGATGCGGCAGAAGCCGGCCTGACCCTGCTCCGGGCCGCTTTGCTGGCTGTATTGATCGGCGCCTGCCTCATTCTGATCCATCCGCTGATTGCCCAGGCCGCCTTCGCCCTGACCGATGCGGAACCGCAGGTAGAGCGGCTGGCAGACGGTTATTTTGCCATCCGTATCTGGAGCGCGCCTTTCGCCCTGCTTAACTTCGTGGCCGTGGGCTGGCTTTTGGGCCTGCATCGGGCCGGCGATGCATTGATTGTGCAGATTTTCATGAACCTACTGAATATCGCGCTGAATGTTTTGTTCGTTTATGGGTATCAGATGGATGTGGACGGGGTGGCTCTGGGGACCTTGTGTGCGGAAGCACTGGCAGCGGCACTGTCCTTTATTTTGATTGCCCGGGCCTATCGCATACGTTTCAGATTGTCCCTGTTCAGCGCCCCGGCCCGCAAGGGGTTTTATAATCTTGCGGCTTTTGCCAGAATGTTTCGTCTCAACCGGGATATTTTTATCCGGACTCTGCTGCTGACGGGATCCATGGCTACCTTCACCATTCTGGGCGCGGGATTTGGCAAAACCATTCTCGCCGCAAATGCCATATTAATGAATCTGCAAATGCTCACATCCTACGGTCTGGACGGGTTCGCCCAGGCGGCAGAGATCCTGGTGGGACGGGAAACCGGGCGGCGGGATCCCGCCCGCCTGCGCGAGGCCGTCAAAATATGTGGGAAATGGGGGCTGATTGCAGCCCTTGCCTTCAGCCTCCTGTATGCCTTAGGGGGATCGGCAATTGTCGCTCTGCTGACCGACCTGGAAACTGTCCGCGAAACAGCCGGATCATATTTGATCTGGCTGATCCTGCTGCCGCTGGTGTCGGTCTGGAGTTTTCTTTTGGACGGCATTTTCATCGGCGCCACCGCCGGTAGCGCCATGCGCAACAGTATGGTGATTGCTGTGCTGGCTTACGGCCTCAGCCTTGCCATCGGACTGCCGCTCTGGGCCAATCACGGCCTGTGGCTAAGTTATTGTATATTTATTCTGGTTCGCGCCATCACGCTTGTCCAACGGTACCCGGCCATCGAACAGGCCGCCACCAAGGGTGGCCCGGCGGACGCCGGATCGCGCTTAAGCTTGTCCGGCATGACCAAGCAGAAGAGGTCATGAGATTCCCATGGATTGCTTCGCTGCTGGCGCGCCTCGCTATGAGGATTCCGGGATGAGAATTCCGGGATGAGGATTCCGGAACGGTCCCGGCTCATCAACATTCAGTCAAACCCCAAACATCCGGTTCAAAGAATATCCAGGACACTTTCCGGCGGACGGCCAATCGCGGCCTTGCCATTGGCTACCACAATCGGCCGCTCTATCAGGATCGGATGTTCGGTCATAGCCCGGATCAGAGTATCGTCATCAAGACGTTCATCATCCAGACCGTTTTCCTTATACGCCGCTTCTTTCTTGCGCATCAGATCCCGCGGCGCCATCCCCAGCATACGCAGAATGTCCTTCAGTTTTTCTACAGAAGGCACGTCTTTCAGATATTCAACAACCTGTGGCGTAATCCCCTTTTCCTCCAGCAGGGCCAAGGTCTGCCGGGATTTACTGCAGCGGGGGTTGTGGTAAATGGTGACCGTCATGAGCACTTTCTCCTTATAAATTTTTACTGCATAAATCTCTGCTGAGATGCTGTTTATCTCTTTTTTCCCGGAAAATCCAGTTTCCTGCGTCACGTCTTATAACCGCTATCTTCTTATAATTACTTATGGTATTAAGAAGCATTCTTATTTTTGTTGACAATCATTATTAATTTCATATATATTTTTCCAGAATTTGGTGAGTCGCAACACACGTGTTGAAGAGGACATTTCCGGGATGCCTCACGGATCCGAACCCGCGGAAACAGAGGCCCGAAAGAACAGCAGGGAGCAGGTTAAGGTGTATATCTGTATTTGCAACGGTTTGAATGAAAATGCAGTCCGGGAAGCCGCGCGCAATACCACCCCGGAAACCAATGTTATTGACCTGTACAAATCCATGGGGGTCAAACCGCAGTGCGGTCTGTGCCTGTGTGAAGCGGAAAATGTCTGTCAAAACGAAAGACAGGCCGCCTCAGCCGGATAACGTCAGGCTGACGTAACGAAGATTAAGAACGTTACTTATTATCACAATCAAAATCCTTTTAAAATCAATACGTTGACATAACCCTCCCCGGAATGTATCCTGATCTTAAATCTTCAGGATCAGGAGCATTAGCTATGAAGGGTGATAAAAAAATAATTGAGTATCTGAACAAGATACTCAAAAACGAACTCACAGCCATTAATCAGTATTTTCTTCACAGCCGCATGTTTGGAGATTGGGGGCTCAAGGCGCTGGAAAAGCATGAATATGATGAGTCCATCGACGAGATGAAACATGCCGATGAGCTGGTCAAACGCATCCTGTTCCTTGAGGGGTTACCCAATCTGCAAAGCCTCAATCGCCTGCGCATCGGTGAAAATGTGCGAGAAATGCTGGAAGGGGATCTCAAGCTTGAACTTGAGGCCACAAAAGACCTGCGCGAAGCCATCGCCTATTGCGAAGACATCCGGGATTATGTCAGTCGCGACCTTTTGGAAGACATTCTGGAATCAGAAGAAGAACATATTGACTGGCTGGAAACCAATCTGTCCCTGATCGACAAGGTCGGCGAACAGAATTACCTCCAATCCATGATGGGCGACACGGACGATTAGAGTGAATTGTGAATGGGTTGGCCCTCCCGGAAGGGACACGGTGATCCGCTGGGTTTATGGATTGCTTCGCTGCTGCTCGCGATGACAGCGTAAAGGGAAAATGTCATCGCGAGCCTGTGAGACGGGCGTAACGATCCCTCAAAACTTAGCGATGAGCCGCGCCGACCGCCTCCATGACAGAAGAAAAACCGTCTTCCCGCAGGCAGGCCAGCAACTCCCTCTTGATTTTCTGCACCAGACCCGGCCCGTGATAGGCCAGAGCCGAATAGAGCTGGATGAGGGATGCTCCGGCCCGGATCTTGGCATAGGCCTGCTGCCCCGTGCTGACCCCTCCCACACCGATCAGTGGGATCCTGCCTTCCGTCAACCGGTACATATCTTCCAGAACCTGAGTGGAAAATTCAAATAGGGGCTGGCCGCTGAGCCCTCCGGTTTCCTCCCGAAAAGAAGATTTCAGCTGGTCCCGCAGACCCACCGTAGTATTGCTGACAATCAGACCGTCAATCCCATGTTTAAGGATGATTTCAGCAATATCCGACCGTTCCTTGTCGTCCAGATCCGGGGCAATCTTGACCAGCAGGGGTGGCAGGTAAGACAATTTCTCCCGGGCATGGTTGCGCACTGTCATCAGGCGGCTGAGCAGTTCATCCAGTGCCTCACGGCCCTGAAGTTTGCGTAAGCCAGGGGTATTGGGCGAGGAGATATTGACGGTGAAATAGTCTGCAAGTCCCAGAAGACGCTCCAACCCGGTCACATAATCGGCAATCGGGTCTTCACTGTCCTTGTTGGCGCCGATATTGGCCCCTACGATGCCCTCCTTAGCCAAAAGACGCCGGCGCTCCAGATTGGCGGCATAACGCTGAAGCCCCTTATTATTAAATCCCAACCGATTGATGATCGCCTCATCCTCGGTCAGGCGGAACAGGCGCGGTTTCGGATTGCCGGGCTGGGGACGCGGGGTTACTGTCCCGGTCTCGACAAACCCGAATCCCTGCGCCAGCATGGCATCCGGCACTTCTGCATTTTTATCGAATCCCGCCGCGAGACCCAGCGGATTTGAAAAGTTCAGGCCCCATAAACTGATCCCAAGTGCAGCATCGTCCCCGCCGCCCTGTGCCGGGACCAGCCCCGCTTTTAAGAGACGGATCACTAGGCCATGGGCCGTTTCCGGTGACAAGGCAAAAAACAGCGGTCTGGTCAGAGCATAAAGGTCCATCAAACACCTCAAAACACAAAAAAACTGTCTCAGAGTGAATTGTTATTAGGTTGACCCGATTCACTCTAAACGTAAAGACAGATCATATACATGATCTGTCATACCAAACGGAAGCTTTTCATGCTAATGGATATCTTTTTATACTGCTGGAGCCTCTTCCCCTCTCTTGGGAAAAAGGCTCTGCCAGACGAATATGGTCACGGCACTTAATCGTTGGCCTGAATCGCCAGTGCAGAATTGCCCAGTGCCTTGACCAGTTCAAACGCTTTTTTGCGTACGGCCGGATCCGAAATCCGGTAATAAGCCCGAACCAGTTCCAGGGTTTCCCGACGTGACAACTGATCCACCTCGAATGTCTGCTTGCCCCCCTCAGACAAACCCCGCTGGCCAGCCTCCTTCTGGTCCATGTCATCAAAGAAAAACGACACCGGGACATCCAGAATCTGGGACAGTTGATAAAGACGGCTGGAACCAATCCGGTTCGCGCCACGTTCGTATTTCTGAATCTGCTGGAACGTCAGGCCAAGCGCATTGCCCAGCTTTTCCTGGCTCATGCCGAGAAGCGTTCTGCGCAGCCGGACTCGTGAACCTACATGCACGTCAACAGGATCGGGTTTTGATTTTTTCATAAGTTGTTCCCAAAAAAACCTTTTATATTTATCTACCTATCTGGATTATATGCGTTATGTATTATCCGACCCCATACTCTATTTTTTTAGAGGTGAATAATAAACAGGTCAAGTATTATCTCTGCGCCCTCGCCTCCCGGCACATAGAACGATACCGCCAATCAGGCAACTCCCTACCATGATAAAGAATATCACATCCCGCACATGTGTATAAAGTGTTCCGCCAGAAATTTTCCGCGGCAGATACTGGTCCAACACGCCTCTGCGATTCAGGTCAATCTGCCCGACCACCTGACCATATGAATCGATCACAGCAGAAATACCGGTACCCGCGGAACGGATGATGGGGATGCCTTCTTCAATCGCCCGCACCCGGGTTTGAAGGAAATGCTGATAAGGGCCGGTCCGGTCGCCGTACCAGGCGTCATTGGTCAGATTAAGCAGCCAGTCGGGCCGGTCCTTTTCATCAATGACAGCTCCCGGAAAAATGATTTCGTAACAGATCAGCACCCCAAACGGCGGCAGGCCTGGCATATGTTGCGTGACCCGTCCGGGGCCAGGGGAATATTCCAGCCCGCCCAGTGCCTCCTCGACCCCCAGCAGGGAAAACAGCAGATGAAAAAAATCCGGAATATATTCCCCAAAAGGCACTAAATGGCTTTTGTCATAAAGCCCGGCAATCTGACCGTTATGATCTATGGCGATAAATGAATTCCAGATGGATACTCCGTCCCGCCCCAGTTCCCGCCGGGGAAATCCGGTGAGTACCATGCCCTCATCCCCCAACATATCGGCGATCAGATAACGCCGGGAAGGCTCCTGGTCCAGAAAATAGATCACGGCCGTTTCAGGCCAAATAACATGGGTGATGCCTTCCTCGGGCTTGCGACGGCTCATATTCAGATAGTCCAGAAAATTATCCGCCCTTTTTTCCGGGTCCCATTTGTCCCATTGATTGATGTTAGGCTGAACCAGGCGCAGTTTGACGTCCTTGATAAAATCCGTCTGATCCGGCAGACGCCAGGCGCCATAGGCATAGAGGCCCCCAAGCCCTCCCAAGAACAAGGCCAGACACAACCCGCCTTTTATGGTCTTCAGACCAAAATGAAACATAAGATAAGGCAGAAACGCCAAAATCAGCACCACAGCGCCCAGACCATATACCCCCACCAGGTTTGTAACTTGTAACAGGGCATCGGAAAATCCGAAAACATATCCGTTCAAATTCCACGGAAAGCCCGTAAATAAATGCCCCCGTAGCCATTCGGCAAAACTCCACATCCCCACAAATACCAGCACGGCCGCAACGACCTGCCGCTCCGTCGGGCGCCGTCGGAAAAACAATCGAAACCCAACGCCTACCAACCCGGGATAAACCGCAAGAAGAGCCGACAATCCCGCCACCGCCACAACCCCGCCCCAGGCCGGTACATCATCCTGAAAATAAAAGGCGTTGGCGATCCATAAAAGGCCGATAAAAAACTGCCCGAAACCGAACCCCCAGCCATAAAGAAATGCCTGTTTTTGCGTGGTGGCCTGATGAAAACACATCATCAGCAACGGATAAGACAAGCACAGCAGAAAAACCAGATAGAACGGCGCAAAGGCAAACGCAGAAAGCATGCCGCCAATCAGACACAGCAGCAACCGCTGATGCAAATGGCGCCGGGCGAGCCAGAAGGTTACATCACGCAAAAGAGGATTTCGAGGCAATTGCACCGCCAAAACCTTTGCCTCAGCCTCCATTCTCGCTCTCCCTGGCCGATAAAGGCTGGACCTGGGTCAGCATTTCCGGTTTGGGACGATGGATCAAAACAGTTTTGATCCGTCGGGCGTCTCCCTCCATGATTTCAAACCGCAACCCCTTGTCATGGTCTATGATTTCGCCAATCTGCGGGATATGCCCCGCCAGGGTAAAGACCAGTCCCCCCAAAGTGTCCACGTCGTATTCTTCTTCATCTGGCAACAACTCAAACCCCAGAAGATCTTCCAATTCATCAATCTCCATACGGGCATCCACCTTGAGCCGTCCATCGGGCAATTCGGACAACAACTCCTCGGCGGCGATATCGTGTTCATCTTCGATATCCCCGACGATTTGCTCCACCAAATCCTCAATGGTCACCAACCCGTCCGTTCCGCCATACTCGTCCACCACCAGGGCCATGTGAATATGTGTCGCCTGCATCTTGACCAGAAGATCCATCAGACGCATGGAGGGCGGCACAAAAAGAATGGGGCGTTGAATGGTGCGCAACGCCGGACGTTTCCCGAACTGCTGATATTCATCAGACGCAAACACCCGGAACACATCTTTGATATGGACCATCGCGATCACTTCATCCAGGCTTTCCCGATAGACCGGAAGCCGGGAGATAGAGGCTTCCCGGAAAATCCGCATCAATTCGTCAAAGGGGGTGGAAGCCTCAACAGCAATAATATCGGCGCGGGGGACCATGACCTCCTCCACGCGCTTGTCGCCAAAAGCAAGCGTATTTCTGATGATGGAGCGCTCTTCTTCCCTGAGCGACAAATCGTCCGCTTCCAGCTCTTCCATCACCTCCTCAAGGCTTTCCTTGAGGCTTGTATCTCCATTTCGGGCAGTAAAGAGTTTTTTCAGCCAGCTCCATATACTGCCCCTGTTACTCGAAGAAGGGTCGGGGTCTGAACTTTCCCCGGCAAGGCTCTGATGTGTGTTCATTGTCCTGTTCTGTGATAGACTGCAATATATTTTTACGTTGACATTTCCTGATAGGGGTCGTCAATCCCAAAAGTCGCCAATAGACGTTTTTCAAGGGCTTCCATCACTTCGGCGTCCTTTTCGTCGATATGATCATACCCCAGAAGATGCAAAAAGCCATGCACGACCAAATGAGTAAAATGATCCGCGACGGTTTTCCCGGAAGATATGGCTTCCTTTTCCACGGTTTCAAGAGCCAGGATTATATCGCCCAACGATAAGGGGTATTCAGGAAGGTCAGGTTCAGGCCCAAAAAACTGCTTTAGCTCCGCCTCGTCCAGACCGGGAAAAGACAACACATTCGTCGCCTTGTCCTTATCACGGTAGTCCCGGTTCAAAACCCGGATCGCCGCATCGTCAGTCAGGACCACACTGAGTTCCAAATGGGGGAAGGCGGCAATATTCGCGGTTTCAGGCAATTCATGAAACAAGGCGGTTACAATCCGCGCCACCTCGATCTCGGGATCAGCGAAATGCACCCGCCATCCCTTTTCCTCGACGCTCACATCGAGGTGAAAACTGTCCGGCAGATGAAACCTGTCCGACGGCATGATCAGTTCTTTTTCCGTACCGACCGGGAAGATGTTGCCGAGGCGTTTTTCACCGGGTTTTTTTTGTCATAGGCTTCGACAATTTTACTGACCAGGGAATGGCGCACCACATCTGCTGCCGTAAAATTGACAAAGGCGATATCACGAAGACGGCCCAAAGTCTCAAGGGCATCAGCCAGCCCGGATTTCGAACCGTCCGGCAGATCCACCTGTGAGGGATCACCCGCCACCACCATACGGCAGTTTTCCCCGAACCGGGTAAGAAACATTTTCATCTGCATGGGTGTGGTGTTCTGGGCTTCATCCAGAATCACAAAGGCATTGGAAAGGGTACGCCCCCGCATAAACGCCAACGGCGCAATTTCGATCTCTCCCCGTTCAATGCGTTTTTCCGTCTGTTCCAGGGAAATCATCTGTCCCAGTGCATCAAACAACGGCCTGAGATAGGGGTCCACCTTTTCCCGCATATCTCCCGGTAAAAATCCCAGCTTCTCCCCCGCTTCCACCGCAGGGCGCGACAAAATAATGCGTTCCACCCGCCCCTCCAAAAGGAAAGAGACCGCCATAGCCACCGCCAGAAATGTCTTGCCCGTGCCCGCCGGTCCCAGACCAAACACCATGTCATGATCTCTGAGCGCTTCAATATATTTCGCCTGATTGGGGGACCGTGGGGAAAGCACCGTCTTGCGAGTCCGGATCACAATATCTGTACTGCCGGAAACTATACTGCCGGAAACTTTTCTAACCTTGTCTTCGCCAAGGGACGGTTTTTCCGTCAGCTGAGCCAGGCGCACGGCCGCATCCACCTCATTCAGTCCCACTTCCCGGCCCTGGTCCACCATATCATACAATTTCAACAGCACCGATTTGGCAATATCGCAGGCTTCGGACGCTCCATAAATGGCAATCAGATTGCCCCGGCTGTTGAGCATCACATCCAGATCCTGCTCCAGACGGGACAAATGAATATTATATTCCCCGCACAACAGCGCCAATAGCGCGTTATCCTCGAATTCCAGGACGATTTCTTCGTTGATCTGTGTGCTTTTGCGGGAAGGCATACGCGTCACTACCTTTTCAGGCCGCCGGCTGGCCGGCCTGTGCGGGCCCCACTACTTCCCCTTTCAGGCTGTGCGGTCCGGCAGCAAGGATTTTGACATCAACAATCTGGCCAAACAGCGCCGCCACATCTTCCTTGTTCGGCAAAGTGACATGCACGGCCTGCATATACGGGCTGCGGCCCACCAGTTGCCCGGTTTCCTTGCCGCGCCGTTCCAGAAGCACCGGCATCACCCGCCCCACCGTATTTTCGTTAAAAGCCACCTGCTGACGGGACAGCTCCGCCTGCAATTCAGCCAGTCGCGCAGCCTTGACATCCTCGGGCACCTGATCGTCCATAACGGCGGCGGGCGTTCCCGGCCGGGCGCTGTATTTAAAGGAATAGGCCTGGGCATAACCGATGTCCCGGACCAGGTGCATGGTTTCCCCAAACTCCGCATCCGTTTCCCCGGGAAACCCGACGATAAAGTCTCCGGAAAGGGCAATGTCAGGACGCGCCCGGCGCAATTCCTCAATAATCCTGCGATAGGACTCGGCCGTATGGTGGCGGTTCATGGCTTTCAAAATCCGGTCGGATCCGGCCTGTACAGGCAGATGCAGATACGGCATGCATTCTTCCACCTCCGCATGCACCCGGATCAGATCCTCACTCATGTCGGCCGGATGGGATGTGGTGTAACGAATTCTCCTGAACCCTGGATCCTTGGCCAATTCCCGGATCAGGCGTGCCAGTGACCACTCCTCACCAGAAACCGTCAGGCCGTGATATGCATTCACGTTCTGCCCCAGGAGCGTCACTTCCACCACGCCAGCTTCCGCCAGCCGGCGGGCATCATTCATCACATCTTCGACCGAGCGGGAAAATTCCGCCCCCCGAGTATAGGGCACCACGCAATAGGTACAGAATTTGTCGCAGCCCTCCTGAACCGTCAGAAACGCTGAACTTTTCCGTTCCACCTGTTTCCTGGACAGACTGTCGAATTTTTCATCCACCGACAAATCCGTATCCAGAATACGCGGCTTGCGCCCGGCGGCCTTGGCGGTGATGGCCCGGTTGACCATATCCGGCAGACGGTGATAGGTCTGCGGCCCAAAAACCATATCCACCGCCGGCGCGCGTTTCATGATTTCGCCGCCTTCCGCCTGGGCCACACAGCCACCCACGGCCAGAACCATGTCCCGCCCCTCGCGGTTGTGCTTTTCTTTCATCTGGCGGATACGGCCAATGTCCGAATACACCTTTTCAGCGGCCTTTTCACGAATGTGACACGTGTTCAGCACCACAAGGTCGGCATCATCTGGCTTGTCGGTCACCTGATAGCCTTCAGGCGCCATCACGTCCACCATACGTTCCGTATCATAGACGTTCATCTGACAGCCATAGGTTTTAATATAAAGTTTTTTCGTCACATTCAGACCTGCTCAAAAATAGGCACGCGCTCGTAAAACATCTTCAGGGCTTCTTCCCTGAAAATCCGCATCAAGGCTCGCAATCTACCACTTGCGGCGCAGGAGTCAACTCACGGGAGTTAACTCAGAAGCAGCCTTCCCCCGGCCTGCCGGCCCCGCAAGGTGTCCACCAGACGTTTTTCAATGGTGCGATGACAATAACTGGCCAATTCCTTACGGGACTTGAACAGGTTGCGGGAAACCGGCTCATGAAAATGAACTTCCACATCCACACAAAGCAGCTTCAAAAATGCCTTCAGATGCGGTGTCAGTTCCATGTCCCCATACCAGGCCACTTTCGGCAGCGTCGAACGCAACACCGGCATATTATTGATCCGCCGGTAGACAAGCGTGACCGGCTGCACCATCAGCGGCTTACGTTGACCTGCGGCTTCATCCTCAACATGCATGACCTGTTCAGTAACCCCAAACAGGGCACTTTTGAAGGGCAACACCCGGGACCCGTCGGATGTGGTACCTTCAGGAAACAGGATCAAATTGTCTCCGTTCTGCATGCGCTCATGGAGCTCCTGTTTCTGGTTATGGACGTCACTGCGTTTATTGCGATTGATAAAAATGGTCCTTTGCAGCGTCGCCAGATAACCGATCAGCGGCCATTCCGCCATGTCACCGCGGGCCACAAAACAGGCCCCTTTGAGGATCCGTCCCAACACCAGTATATCAATCCAGGAAATATGATTACAAACATATAAAACAGGGCGGCCATTCTGTACTGGCTGGCCCACCGTCCGGATCCGGATATTCAGGGCATTGCACAAAGAGCCGTGCACCATATGGGGCAACCGTTTATATCCGGGTATCCTGAATTTATGGAACAGGATCGTTGGCGGCAAAAGGACCATCATATAGGCCAACGCTTTAGCAATCCTGAAATACACCCGCATAGCGATCCGTCTTATCCGCATGAAAGCCCTTCCGCCGTTGCCCTGTGGGCATTTTCCACGGGATCAGGAAGGGCTTTTTGTGATTAGGTTTTTTACGATTTGATCTTCGTGCCATACAGCTCCAGGCGATGATCCACCAGTTTATATCCCAGTCGCTTGGCAATCGCATCCTGCAGAGCTTCGATCTCCTCGTCATTGAATTCGATGACTTCTCCGGATTCGATATCAATCAGATGGTCATGATGTTCCTCAGAGACCGGTTCATACCGGGAACGGCCATCCCGAAAATCGTGGCGTTCAAGGATACCTGCTTCTTCAAATAACCTTACGGTGCGATAAACGGTCGCAATGCTGATATGAGGGTCGATATTGGTGGACCGACGATAGACTTCTTCAACATCAGGATGATCATCAGCTTCCGAAAGAACCCGTGCGATAACCCTGCGCTGTTCCGTCATGCGCATACCCTTGTCGATACAGATTTTCTCAATTTCCGAAGTCATCTTGTTTCCTTGAGATTATTTCTGATAAAGCCTGATAAGTGCAGTAAAGTATATTTGTTGCACGGAACTATACACATATTAGCACCTGTTGCCAGAACTTTTCAAGAAATGTAGGTCCCGGAAAGCCCCCCCCTGTCCAACCGAACTTTACAGACGACAATGCATCACACAAGCGTCTTCCCGCTCCCCGCCTTCCAGCGCGTAATACCCTTTTCGGTTTCCCCTGACCTCAAACCCCATCTTGAGATACAGCCGCCGTGCCGCCTCATTTCCCTGACGTACCTCAAGATACAGATCCTGCACGCCCTGCCCCCTTAGGTGATCCAGCACATAGACCAGTATCCTCTGTCCCAGGCCCTTGCGACGAAAGGCGGGATGTACCGCCAGGGTCAGGATTTCCGCCTCGTCATTTACTCGCCTGAACAGGACAAAAGCCTTAGGACTTCCCCCCTCGCTCAGGAGACAAGCCGAAGTTCCCGGCATGGCGAACAGCTCCCCGAACTCCTTTGCAGACCAGGCTCGTTCCGGGCTTTCCCGGAAACAATCCTTATGAAGTTCCGCCAGAAGTGCCGTGGCTTCCGCCCCCATTATGTTGACACCTTCGCCGGCCGTCATGGCCCTAATCCTGAAATGGGAGGATGACCGGCTGAGGCAGCACCGCATCGGGCGGGCGAAGATACAGCGGCTGGACCAGATTTTCTTCCTGTGCCGTATCCCGTCGCTCCCAGGCGAGACGGGCCAATATGGCCGCATCGGGCTGGGTCTGTACATCCGGGAACAGCATATCGGCTCTGCCGGCCTGCATCAGCCTCTCCTTCACCAACCCCGCTCCTGTGCCAAACAGGAACCCCACCTGCGGATCAAGACGGTTCGGTACATCGTCCAAGGGCACCGCTTGCGGTTCCGTAAGCGGATGTATGCGGGAGCCTGTCCTGCAAAATTGCTGTAAATAGATTTCACCCCGGCGGGCATCATGGGCTACGGCGAACCCCCCTTCCGGAACCTCGTCATATTCCAGAACATTCATGGCGATGCTCTCAAGAGTTCCCACTGCGATCAACGGACGCCCCAGCGCCAGCCCCAGCCCCTTGGCCACCGCCAGCCCGATGCGCACCCCGGCAAAAGTGCCGGGGCCGCGGGTCACAGCGATATAATCCATCTCCCCAAGCGCAAGCCGGGCTTCTTCGCAAACTTCAGTAATCATGGGCACCAGCCGCTCGGCGTGGCCGCGCTGACGCTCTTCATAAAGACTCGCGACAAGCTCGCCCCCGGAAACGCCCCCGGAAACGATTGCAGCGGAACAGGCCCCGAAGGCCGTATCCATAGCCAGAAGATTCACAATATCTCCACTTACGTTCATCAATTAGATAATCGTGCAGGCTTCGTCGAAACCCAGCCTGTCTTCCTGCGGCGGCAAGGATGCGGGGTCCCCGTATCCCATGGCGCATAAAAAGTTTACCCGCACACTGCTGTCTTTGAAAAAGGTTTCGTTAACGGCCTTTTCGTCAAAACCGGACATGGGGCAGCAATCCAGCCCCAACGCCCGGGCGGCAATCATCATATAAGCACCCTGCAAGGATCCGTTACGCAGCGCCGTTACACGGGTGAAATCATTATTGCCCTCAAAAAATTTACTGACTCCCGGTGTCAGTTTGAACAGCCGGTCCAGAGTTTTCGGAAAATCAAGATCATAAGCCACAATAACTGTAAAGGGGGCTGTCAGGATTTTCGACCGGTTACTTTTCATGGCGCAAGCCGCCAATTTCTCCTTAGCCTCCTCACTCTGGGCGATCACAAAACGGGCAGGACTAGAGTTAAAACTTGTTGGCCCCCACCGCAGCAGGTCATACATGGCCCGGATGGTAATTTCCGATACCGGCCGGTCCTGCCAGCCTTTGAAGGAACGCGCCTTGCGAAAAATTACGTCCAGATCCTTGTCCGAAAGAATTTGATCAGTCATCCAGAATGCCTTTCCGTGTTTGGGCCAATGTTATTGACCCTAATGTTATTACCCAATGGTATCAAAATGAATTAATGACCAGTTCCCGCTTACAAAACGGGGGCGATCTCTTGAATGTATACAAATCCCTCCCGCCTTTGGGAAACATTAAATGGCACCAGACGAAGTGTTTTTTCCGCCGCAGAAAGCTTCTCTTCAATGATTCACATTTTGACAATTCCTGTTATACTCCCGCACAGTCTGTCAGAGATCGGAGTACACATGGATTTGAGAACTTCGGCGCACACAGGGCGCAAAACTGTTCTTGTGATATTATGTCTTCTGGTGTTGATGCTGTGTGCACAATACGACAAGGCCCTCAGCGAGGAGATGACCGCGGAAGATTCGGCCGTGGTTCTCATGTATCACCGTTTTGGCGAAGAGCGCCTGCCGTCAACCAATATCCGACTGGATCAGTTTGAAGCTCATCTGGAAGAATTGAAACAGCAAAAATACAATATCGTTCCCCTGTCAGTCATTGTGGACGCCTTCCGCTCCGGCACAAAACTCCCCCCCCGGACGCTCGCCATCACCATTGATGACGCCTATCTGTCCATTTACACTGAAGCCTGGCCCCGTCTTAGAGAAGCCGGGTTCCCCTTTACCATTTTTGTGGCGACTGAGCCGGTTGACCTGGAGCTTAAAGGGTATATGACCTGGGACCAGATTCGAGAGATGGAAAAGGATCCCCTGGTCAGCATCGGTCATCACGGCCACAGCCATACTCATTTGCTTCGGATAAGCCCAGAAGACGCCCGCCGGGATCTTGAGATCGCCTCCGAACGGTACCGACGTGAACTGGGATATGTGCCGAACATTCTGGCCTATCCCTATGGAGAATATGACAAAAATATCAGAAAAATCGCCAGAGAGATGGGGTTCAGGGCCGCTTTCGGACAACATTCCAGTGCGGCAAACAGTAACTATGACCGTTATGCTCTGCCTCGTTTTGCCTTTAATGAAAAATATGCCGGGATCGGGCGATTTCGCCTGATCGCCAATGCCCGTGCTCTACCGGTCAAAGACATATTGCCACAGGAACCTCTGATCACGAGTCCCAATCCGCCGCTCGTGGGCTTTACCGTGGAGCCATCCGTTACAGGGCTTGCCGCCATGAGCTGCTTCCCGTCCCATTTGGGCAAAGCGGCCAGACTCGAACGCATTGGCGGCAACCGGGTGGAAATACGCTTTGACAAACCCTTCCCCCCGGGACGCAGCCGCATCAATTGCACCATGCCGGGACCGGACGGCCGTTGGTACTGGTTTGGCATGCCGTTTTTTGTCCCCGGCGGCACAGAACCCGGGGCCTAATTACTCCGGATAGGTCTAAAGTGAATAGAGCCAACCTCACAATTCGCTCTAGAGTGAGTTGTGATTAGATTGCCTCGACGCTTTCCACTTCGGGAATATAATGCTTCAGCAGGTTCTGAATCCCGTATTTCAGGGTTGCGGTTGAACTTGGGCATCCGGAACAGGCCCCCTGCATGTGCAGATAGACAACCCCGTCCTTGAAGGCGTGATAGATGATATCCCCCCCGTCACGGGCTACAGCCGGGCGAACGCGCGTATCCAGAAGCTCCTTGATCTGTTGGACAATTTCATCGTCCTCCTCGGCCCCACCTTCGACCACCGGCGCCGGGGTGGCCCCGTCATCCATCACCGGTTCGCCAGCCGTGAAATGTTCCATAATGGTGCCCAGAATGACAGGTTTCAGTTCTGCCCAGTCCCGGCCATCGCTGGTGATGGTAATAAAATCATACCCGAAAAACACCCCCTTCACGCCGTCAATGGCAAACAAATGACGGGCCAGCGGAGAACAGGCAGCCTCTTCCGCCGTTTCAAAATTGGCCGTGCCCTGCGCCATCACAACTTCACCGGGGATAAATTTCAATGTTGCCGGATTCGGCGTCTGCTCAGTCTGAATAAACATATTCTTGCCCTGTTAATTACCCTTTCCCCATACATGGCGACAGATCAGGCAAAAATCAAGACCAAAATAGTCGAGTTTAGAAAAAAGCGGAGGTCAGACGAATTTATCTATTTCTTCATCAGTCATGTTCCCAGGCACGACAAGAACCGGCATATGCAGAACTTTTAGCAGCTCTTCTCGAAAAGCCCGGACAATCGGACCGGGGTCACCATCAACATTCGCCCCCAGAACCAGCAGGTGCACGTCCTGATCTTCCCGGATATAATCAACAATCACTTCCCGGAAATCCCCTGTGCGGATCACAATTTCGGGGGTCATGCCGCTCAGGGCCTCGGCCTCACGCACAAATTCCTGCAACATTTCCTCGGCCTCCTGGCGGGCTTCTTCCTCCATGAGTTCCTTGACACTGACCCAATGCTGAAAATCCTGCGGCTGGATGATATGCAGCATCACCATGGAGCCACCGACCTTGGCGGCCCGGAGACTGGCAAGACGCAACACCTTCCGGAATTCAGGTGTATTGTCGGCAATAACAAGAAACTTCCACTTGCTGTCTGTTTTGTCCGTTTTGTCCGTTGTGGACATATATCCCGATCCTGTTGTTATAACCTGCTTATTTTTTATGATTATTTATTTTCTGAGATGCTCCCTGGTATTTCTTTGGGCAACATTGTGCCATTGGCATACAGGCTTTTGCAACAGGAATTATTTTAGCAGAATATTGGTGAGTTCCTTGAGTTGGGTGCGCGCACGGAGCAGATAAAATCCCTGCGCCGCCAGATGATTGGGGAAAGCCATGCCGTCTGGTTGACAATTGGATATGATCGTGGGATCAAGATCCACGACAGAAGCAAAACTTTCTTCCATCTCATTCCAGGTGCTGTTCAGTTCCCTGTCCTTGATCACCTGTTCAAAATCGTGTCTCAAAGCCTTGAGAATCATGCTGTAGGCATACGCCTGACCCTTGACATTATAAAACAGGTCATCAGCTCCCATATCAAAAACACACCCAAACCCTTCCCGGATATATTTGTCCAGCGCCGCCGATGACGCGCCAAGATCCAGCGCAATCCGGTCAAGGGTGGCCAGAAGATTATCCCCGCGTCGTTCAAAGACAGCCTCGCCCGCGGCCAGACGCTGGTTATAATTTCGCAGCTTCTTCAGGGCAGAACGATACTGGGCTTCGGAAGTGGATACCGGCAGCAGGGATACGGACGGATCCCACCACCATTTGTCGGCCGGATATTGCAACAGACCCGATACTTCCTGCAAATCCGGATCCGCCTTGCTGGACCCCCGCGTCCGGCCCAACTGATCCACAAGTTCAAAGCTGAACCGGGCAATGGCGGCAATTATGCCTTGCTGGTAATTGGCCATATTGTCGAGGGGACCGCTGGGATAAAAAAACGGATCATTGCTGATCCAGCTGTGCTGATTCACTTCCCGGTCAATCAACGCCGACGACATCGCCACGGCGTAACTGGCGTTACCGGTCATGGTATAGTTGGCCGGCCGAAAGGTCCGGTCATCATCAATCACATGAATGACGATCATGCCGATCGGGTAATACAGCAGAAGAATGGCCAGAAGAACCAGAAATATTCTTTTGATACCAACGCCCCGGATATTTTCCGTAATCCAGAACCTAAAATCCTTCAACCATTCCCACATACAATCCCCCGTCCGGCCGGAAATCATTATGATATGTCTAAGTGTTACGCCTGCCTCTGCGCAGTTTTCCCGGGGCAGCCCCCAGGGTCAGTAGTCTTTTTGTTCTTCAAGGTCAATGACCACCTTCTGGGTCGTCCCGCTCACGCCGGGAAAATTCTCGAACATGGCCTGCACCAGATAAGGCATCAACGCCGGCAGGTCATTACTGCGCCCCATGCTTTCGACCCGTCCTTCATACAGGTTCTTGGCCCCGTCGAAATTGGGACGGATATTCATTTTCAGCACCCGCGTATATTTGACATAACTGCGGACATCCCGGCCATAGGGATAGCCCCAGTATCCGCCATAATACCACCTGTGATGCGGCCAGAAATGATGGAAATGATGATGCCCGAAATGGTGAAAATAGGGATATCCCCAATACCCAAAACCGGTACCATAGGAACGGACAAACACCTTGCCATCATCCACCCCGTAATCCAGTTCCACCACCAGGTCCGCAGGCTGGCCATTGGCCGGCCGATAGCCCAGCTTACCCAGCTCATTGCCCACCATGTTGGCGTATGTGGCGAATTCCAGACTGCCTTTCAGGCTGTCATCCATCGGCACGATCACAATTTTCTCTCCGGATGGCTGCGGAAGAGAATGAAAGGTGGTGACAGTGGAACGAAGGTTGTTACTACAGGCGGCCAGAAGACTCAGTACCGCCATTAATCCGACTGTTTTAATGACTCTATTCATAAGAATGGCCTTTCGCATCCCCTGACCCTATGGATGAGTATATAACATTCCTGGTCAAGGTTTCAAGAAACCCACAATCTGTTTTATGTTCTCCAGGATCGGCTCCGCCAGCGTCGCCGCCTTTTCCGCCCCATCCCGCAAGATGCTGTCCACATAGGATTTCTCCTCGCACAGCCGTTTCATTTCTTCGGTAATCGGTCCCAGGACCTCCACACTCAGAGCCGCAAGGTCGCTCTTGAAGGTGGCAAATCCCTGCCCGCCGTAATCTTTCAGGACATCTGCCACACACCGATCCGACAGGGCCGCATAAATGGTAACCAGGTTCCGGGCCTCAGGGCGATTTTCAAGACCGGCAGGTTCCGACGGCAAGGGGTCGCTGTCGGTACGGGCCTTGCGGATTTTTTTGGCAATGGTTTCCCGATCGTCGGTCAAGTTGATTCGCGCCATGTCGGACGGATCAGATTTGCTCATTTTCTTGCTGCCGTCGCGCAAGGACATTACCCGGGTGGCTTCCCCCAGGATAAGCGGCTCCACTTCCGGAAAGAAATCCACGCCATAATCATTGTTGAATTTCTGGGCAATGTCCCGGGTCAATTCCAGATGCTGTTTCTGGTCTTCGCCCACAGGGACATGTGTGGCCTTGTACAACAGGATATCCGCCGCCATCAGATTAGGATACACATACAGGCCAGCACTGGCCCGTTCACGATTCTTGCCCGCCTTTTCCTTGAACTGGGTCATGCGATTCAGCCAGCCAAGACGCGCCACACAGTTGAAAATCCAGGCCAGTTCTGCATGACCGGATACCTGGCTCTGGTTAAAAATAATAGATTCCGCAGGATCAATCCCGGCCGCCAGCATTCCCGCCGCCACCTCCCGGGTGGCCCGGCGCAGCTCTTCCGGATCCTGCCAGACGGTAATGGCGTGCATATCCACAACGCAGAAAATGCTTTCATACTGCTTCTGAAGTCCCACCCAGTTGCGGATCGCCCCCAGATAATTGCCCAGGGTCAGGTTGCCGGACGGCTGTACGCCGGAAAAAACGCGGTCTTGCTGTGTTGTCATCTTACTTTCCTTTGGGATTATCATTGCTTGGGGGCATTGTGGACATGCCCCTTATCTTTGAGCCCGTAAACTCTGGGTCCCATAAACTCTCTGGGTTATGACGATTAATCATGTCGCGGTCAAGGGAAGTGTTGTCGGTCGGGTCTGTTTCACTTCACAGCGCGTCGGCGGGTCAGCAGATCCAGGTCTTCACGACGAACCGCTCCAACGACAAATGCCAGCACAACATAACTGGCCACACCGCCGATCACCAGCACCGCCAATCCCACTAGCTGTGCGGAAAGTTCCCCGGCGATCCAGGGCGCCACAAGATGCGAAAGCTGCCAGACCAGAAGTCCCATGCCCAAACTACACAAGACATAACGCCCAAGGCGGGTCAACACCATACGGTCAAACCGGTACTGCCCCCGCCGGATCAGCCCCGTGCACAGCAGCGCCACATTAACCCAGGCGGATATGGCCGTTGCCAGCGCCAAGCCCACATGTTTGAAAGGAATCATCAGCGCAATATTCAGCACCAGATTCACCATCAGCGCCACCATCGCAAACTTTACCGGTGTTTTGGTGTCCTTGCGGGCGAAATACCCCGGGCTGAACACCTTGGCCAGTACATAAGCCGGCAAGCCAACCGCATACGCGGCCAGCGCCAGTGCCGTCTGCCGGGTATCCTCAGCTGTAAACTGATTGCGTTCCAGCAGCACGTGAATCAGCTCATAAGGCACAATAATAAACGCCACGGCAGCGGGAATGGTAAAAAACAGTCCCATCTCAATAGCCCGGTTCTGATTGGCACTAACCTGTCCTTCATTGCCGGCGGCAATTTCCCGTGCCAATAGCGGTAACAAAACCGTACCCAGGGCCACCCCGATCACCCCAATGGGCAATTGATTCAGCCGGTCCGCATAAAACAGAAAAGACAAAGACCCATCCGGCAGATGCGAAGCCAATATCATGTCCAGCATCAGGTTAAGCTGGATCACCCCGGCCCCAAGGGCCGCCGGCGCCATAATGGTCAAAAGCTCCCGCACCCGGGGGGTAAGCCGCGGCCAGCGCAGATGCAGGCGATACCCGGCCTTGCGACAGGCCATATAGAGCAAAACGAGTTGAAGGAACCCCGCCAGCGAGACAGCAATAGCCAAAGCATGAGCCGGGGTTTCCAGCACCTCTTGGGCAAAAACCAGTGCCGAAATCAGACAGATGTTAAGCACAATCGGCAAAGCCGCGGTTTCCGCAAACCGCCCCAGGGCATTCAGGATCCCCCCCAGCAGGGATACCAGGGAAATAAACAGAATAAAGGGGAAGGTAATCCGGGTCAGCACCACGGCGAGGGAAAATTTAGCGGCATCGTCGGCAAACCCGCCCGCCAACACGTAAATCACAGCTGGCGTGAACAGTTCCATCACCCCTACCAGCCCCAGAAGCGCCACTAAAAGCCCCGCCAGGGCCTCTTCTGCAAAATTCAGGGCCTCCTGTTTACCCTCCTTTTCCAACGTGGCGGAAAACAGCGGCACAAAAGAGGCGCTGAATGCCCCTTCTGCAAACAGCCGTCGGAAAAAATTGGGCAGCTTGAAGGCCACCACAAAACAGTCCGCCACAATACCCGCCCCCAAAATGGACGCCATCAGAATGTCCCGGACAAAACCCAGAATACGGCTCAGAAAAGTGAAACTGCCAAAAATGGCGGTGGCTTTTAAAATGGACATGTGAATACCGTGGCCCTACCCTATGACGCTTCCCTGACGGAAGGCTGTTGTTTTTTTGCCGCATTATCTGGGTCCTCCTGTCCGGTCAGGACCGCCATAAGCGCCTTTTCAATCTGGGCCAGTTTCTGCTCATGCGTCACCTTGTGGCCAAACAAGTCTCGCACAAAAAAGACCGTCACAGCACGCTCACCATAAGTCGCAATATGGGCGCTGCCGATGCTCAGTTTCAAATCCACCAGCGTGCGCGACAAGTCATACAGATATCCAACCCGGTCCAGGCCGTTCACTTCGATCACCGTATAGGTGTTGCTTGCCTTGTTGTCGATCAGAACCACCGGCTCCACGGTAAACACGGCGGTGCGTTTCGATTTCTTTTCCTCCTGCCGTTTCTGCAACACCTTGCGCGGCAGGATTTTACCCATCAGCGTTTCCTTGATCGTTTTTTTCAGCTTTTCCTGTTTATGGGGATCCTTGAACGCCGACCCGTCGGCTTCTTGGATCCAGAAAGTGTCCACGGCCATGCCATCCTTGGTGGTCAGGATCTTGGCGTCCTGAATGGTCGCGCCGCTCAGGGCAATTGCCCCGGTGATGCGGGCAAACAGGCCGGGGTGATCCTGGGCATAAATAATCAGTTCGGTGATTTCTTGAAATTCGTCGGAACGGATGTCAATGGTCAACCTGTCATCCCGAGCATCTGCCTTTTCCATGATCCGGGCGATCCGTTCATGATTGGTTTCGTCCAGCGCCATCCAGAAACTGTCATAAAAACGCTCCTTGAACGCTTCGAACTTTTCATCGGACCAGTCGGACAGCACCTGCCGCAAGGCATTGATCCTTTTTTCCACACGGAACAGATTGCTTTTTTCAATCTGTCCGCCCAACAGATATTCTTCGGCCCGATAATACAGGTCTCTGAGCAGCTGCCCCTTCCAGCCGTTCCAGATCTTCGGCCCCACAGCCCGAATATCCACCACCGTGAGAACCAGCAAAAGCCGCAGCCGCTCCGGGCTCTGCACTGCATTGGCAAAATCAATGATGGTTTTGGGGTCATTCAGATCGCGTTTGAAGGCAATACCGCTCATCAACAAATGCCAGCGCACCAGCCAGGCCACAGTCTCCGTCTCCGCCGGGCTCATACCAAACCGGGGGCACAGTTTTTTCGCCACCTCGGCGCCAAGTACGGAATGGTCCCCTTTGCGCCCCTTGGCAATATCATGCAGCAGCACCGCTACATACAACACCCGGCGGGAGAGCACCTTGTGAACGATTTCGTTGGCCAGCGGGTGATCCTCGGCCAGCTCACCCCTCTCTACTTCCGAAAGCAGTTCAATGGCCCGGATGGTATGTTCATCCACCGTATAGACATGATACATGTCATATTGCATCTGGGCCACCACCCGCCCGAAATCCGGCACAAAACGGCCAAACACCCCGGCCTCGTTCATTAGCCGCAAAATAAAGCCAGGGCCTTCACGGAACGTCAGAATCTCCATAAACAGCTCATTGGCCTCAGGATCATTACGCACATCTCGATCAATCAGCTTGAGATTCTGCCGGATCAGCCGCAAGGCGCGCGGATGCACGTCCAGGTGATATTTCTGGGCGACATAAAAAATGCGGATCATTTCCACGGAGTTTTCCGTAAAGGTACGCACGCCCTTGACCGAAAGGCGGCTGCCGTCAATGGGAAAACCGTCAACGCTTTTACGGCGCAGCCCAAAGCTCGGGATTTTCAGCCGGGTCTTACGTTTGTGCTGAGCTTCGAGATAGGAGCAGAAGATACGCGTGAGATCCCCGACATTCTTGGCATTCAGGAAATAATGCTTCATGAACCGTTCCACGCCGGAAGATCCCGGCCGGTCCATATATCCCAGTCGCCGGGCTAATGTTTTCTGCACATCAAAGGTAATGCGTTCTTCCGGGCGTCCCATGATGTAATGCAGATGACAACGGACCGTATACAGAAATTTTTCAGCCTTGCGGAACTGGCGGTACTCCTCGCGGGAAAAAACCCCCTTGCCCACCAGTTCGGAGGCCGATTGAACCTTATAGATGAATTTGGAAATCCAATAGAGCGTCTGCAGGTCTCGGAGCCCGCCCTTCCCGTCCTTCAGATTGGGCTCCACCACATATCGACTGTCCCCCATCTTCAGATGGCGCGTATCCCGTTCGGCCAGTTTTTCTTCCACAAATTCGGGTTCCTGGCCTTCAATAATCTCTTTATCGTAACGGGCGACAAATTCATCAAACAGGCTTTTATCCCCCCACAGATAACGCGCCTCCAGCAATGAGGTCTTGATGCTGAGGTCTCCCTGCGCCAACCGGATGCATTCCCCCACCGTCCGGGTGGCATGGCCCACTTTCAGCCCCATATCCCACATCATATAGAGCATATATTCCACCACCTGCTCCCCCCAAGGAGTCTGCTTGTAAGGCAACAGGAAAAGCAGGTCGATATCGGAATAAGGCGCCATTTCGCCCCGGCCGTATCCGCCCACCGCCACAAGACACAGTTTTTCCGCGCTGGTGGGATTGGGCTGGTGATAGATATATTCCGACGTCACATCATACAGCGCACGGATAATTTCATCGGTCAGATAAGTCTGGGCCCGCACCAGGGTAATGCCCCCTTCCCCGGCCTCGCAACGTCTTTTGATTTCTTCAAACCCCGCCTGATACGCCACCTTGAGCCGTTTCAGCAAAGGCTCCCGTACGTCGGCCGGGGAAAACTCCTCCTTGAGGGCTGCAATTTCCGCCCGCAACGCCTTGCCGTCCACAATATCTAGATGGTTCTTTACTTTTCGCATTCTCACATAAGGTCTAGTCACCAGCGGCATCCTTCAGCCGGTATATCATATCCAGGGCTTCCCGGGGCGTAAGCTCGTCCGGGTGTATTTCTTTTAACATGTCCTTCAGCCTGCTGTCGCGACTTTCTTCTGCGGGCATGGTTTCCTTAAAAGCAGAAAAAAGCGGCAATTCCTCGACCAGCGTCCCTAGGCCGCCCCCCGGCTTGCCCCCTGGCCCTGTGGTCCCATCCCCCTGTTCCAGACTGTACAGCACCTGTTGCGCGCGCTCGATCACCACCTGCGGCAATCCCGCAAGACGCGCCACCTGAATACCATAGGAGCGATCCGCCGCCCCTGGCCCCACCTCATGCAGAAACACCACTTCGCCGTCCCATTCCTTGACTTTCATATAATAGAGCGACAGATGATCCAGCCTGCTCGCGAGGGCGGTCAATTCATGGTAATGGGTGGCAAACAGTCCCCGGCAGCGGTTTTCCTCGTGCAGGTGCTCCACCGCGGCCCAGGCAATGGACAGACCGTCATAGGTGGCCGTGCCACGGCCGATCTCGTCCAAAATCACCAGGGCACGCCGCCCCGCCTGATTCAGAATGGCGGCGGTTTCCACCATTTCCACCATAAAAGTGGACCGCCCGCGAGCCAGGTCGTCGCTGGCCCCCACCCGGCTGAACAGCCGATCAACAATACCGATATGGGCCCTCTCGGCAGGCACATAGCTTCCCATCTGCGCCATCACAGCAATCAGGGCATTCTGACGCAGAAAGGTGCTTTTCCCGGCCATGTTGGGTCCCGTAATCAGCCACAGCCTGTTGGCCGGCGACAGGTCACAATCATTGGCCACGAACGGCCCTTCCTGAGCAACCTTCAACGCCGCTTCCACCACCGGATGGCGCCCTCCCACAATGGTAAATTCAAGACTGTCATCCACCTTGGGACGGCAATAATTATTTTCGGCGGCAAGTTCCGCCAGCGCCGAGGCCACATCCAGCTGCGCTAGCGCCTGCGCCGCTCGGGAAATGCTGTCCCATTCGGCCATGACCGTTCCGGTCAGATCTTCGAAAATTTCATGCTCCAGAGCCAGACATTGTTCTCCCGCCTGGCTGATCCTGCCGGCCAGCTTGGCCAGTTCCGTACTGTTGAAGCGCACCACATTGGCAAGCGTCTGACGGTGAATGAATTCTTCGGACAGCGGCGGCGACATCATTTTATCCGCATGGGTCGCCGTCACCTCGATATAATAGCCTAGGACGTTGTTGTGACGCACCTTCAGGGTCGAAATGCCGGTCTGCTCCCGGTACTGACCTTCCAGCGCGGCAATCAACCGACGGCTTTCATCCCGCAACATCCTGAATTCATCCAGGGCGGCATGATAGCCCCTGGCGATGAAGTTGCCGTCGCGGATGATGGTCGGCAGGTCCTCGGCCAGCGCCCGGTGCAACATATCCACCAGAGCCGCATGACGGCCCAGATGGCTGATGACCTTCTGCATGTCTTCGGGCAGCCCCAGCATATCGGCGGTCTGCTGCCCCGCGGCCTTTTCCAAAAGCTGGCGAATTTCCCCAGCCTGCTCCAGACCGTCCCGGATCGCCGCCAGATCCCGCGGTCCTCCCCGGCCCAGCGACAGCCGCGACAGGGCCCGTTCCATGTCTGGACACTTTTTCAGCAGGTCGCGCATCTTACGCCGCAGACTTTCTTCCTCCAGATAAAAGGACACCAGATCCAGACGCCGGTTAATGGCCGCAGGATCCGTCAGCGGCGCACTCAGGCGGGTGGCCAACAAACGGGCACCGGCCCCCGTGACGGTCCGGTCCAGCACACTCAACAAACTGCCCCGGCGTTCGCCGCTCAAGGTTTGCGATAGCTCCAGATTGCGGCGGGTCGCCCCGTCGATCATCATGGTCGCCTCTTCGCCGATGGGGTGCGGGCGGGATAGTTTGGGCAGTTTGCCCTTCTGGGTTTCCTGCACATATTCCAGCAACGCCCCACAGGCTGCCGCTTCGGCGCGGCCGATCTGCCCCAGCCCGTCCAGGACCGACAGGCCGTAATATTCTTTCAGTCGTTTTTCCCCAAGACGGCTGTCAAAATACCGGGTTTCCTGAAGGGAGAGACTGTCCCGCCAGGGCCTCAGACCGTCAGCCAATTCATCGCGGTCCAGAAGGGACGACGGCAGAAGCAGTTCGCCGGGTTGCAAACGCGCTAGTTCTGCCTCCAGATTGGCCGGATCCAGCCGCGACACATAAAAATCGCCAGTGGATATATCCAGCCAGGCCAGCGCAAATTCCCCCTGTATCTGACACAGCGCCGCCAGATAATTATGCTGTCGTGCATCCAGAAGATTTTCTTCGGTGATGGTTCCCGGCGTGACAAGCCGAATCACATCCCGTTTCACCACCGCTTTGGAACCGCGTTTTTTGGCCTCCGCCGGGTCTTCCATCTGCTCGCAGACGGCAACTTTGAATCCTTTGCGGATCAGGCGCGCCAGGTAGGTTTCTGCCGCATGCACCGGGACACCACACATGGGAACGTCTTCGTCCAGATGTTTGCCGCGTTTGGTCAGGGTGATGTCCAGCGCCTCGGACGCCTTGATGGCATCCTCAAAGAACAGCTCATAAAAATCCCCCATCCGGTAAAACAGCAGATAACCTTCATACGCCGCCTTGATCTCCAGATACTGGGCCATCATGGGGGTTGGCTGGGCCGGTTTTTTGCCAGTTTTTTTGCCAGTTGCTGTGGCAGCTTTTTTCGGCTTTTTCTCTGGGCATTGCTCCTCACGGGCCGCAGACGGCCGCCCCCTCTCGTCACTCTTTTGTTCCGGCTTGTGATGATCTGTGTCGAGCAATTCGGTCATAAGCGTCTTAATATCCGCAGTCTTTTAAAAATTTTCAGATAGTTTTTGAGAGAATTTTATTCAAAAATTCCAATAGACATTCTTATTAAGAAATATTAATACAAAAAACGAGCATGTTCACAGAACATAGGACTATTGGACAGTTCCTGTGCCTGTAACAAGCAAGGTTGAGTGACTCTATCCGCTTCGGCCCCGGAAATCAAACCCTCCGGCGTGGACGCTAAACAAAAAACCATCTGTCATAAGACAGACAAAAAAGACAGATAAGACAAGTGATATGACCAATAGTAAAAAACCTTTCGGGGACAAGGAAGCCCTGCATTACCATTCTTCCGGCCGGCCCGGCAAAATCGAAATTGTCGCCAGCAAATCTATGGCCACCCAGCGGGACCTATCTCTGGCCTATTCGCCCGGCGTCGCCGCCCCGGTGCGCGCCATCGCGGATCACCCCGCCATGGCCTGGGACTATACCGCCAAGGGTAATCTTGTGGCGGTCATTTCCAACGGATCGGCCATTCTGGGGCTTGGCAATCTTGGGGCTCTGGCCTCAAAGCCGGTAATGGAGGGCAAGGCTGTTCTGTTCAAGCGTTTCGCCGATGTGGACGCCATTGACCTGGAAGTGGATACCCAGGATGTGGAAGAGTTTATCAATTGCGTGCGGCCGCTAGCGCCAACTTTTGGCGGCATCAACCTTGAGGACATCAAGGCGCCGGAATGTTTTATTATCGAACAACGCTTGCGCGAGGAAATGAACATTCCCGTATTTCACGATGACCAACACGGCACCGCGATTATTACAGCGGCTGGCATTATCAACGCCCTGGACCTGACAGACCGCGACATTCACGATGTGCGCATCGTGGTGAACGGTGCAGGCGCCGCCGCCATTGCCTGCACGGAACTGGTCAAGGCCATGGGCGTTCCCCATGACAATGTTATCCTGTGTGACAGCAAGGGGGTGATCTATCAGGGCCGCAAGGAAGGTATGAACCAGTGGAAATCGGCCCATGCGATCAAGACCGACCTGCGCACCTTAGAAGAGGCGCTGAAAGGCGCAGATGTGTTTCTGGGGCTTTCCGTCAAGGGAGCAGTGACCCCACAGATGGTGAAAAGCATGGCCGACCAGCCAATCATTTTTGCCATGGCCAACCCGGATCCGGAAATCACCCCGGAGGAAGTGGAAGCCGTGCGTTCCGACGCCATTGTCGCCACGGGACGTTCAGACTACCCCAACCAGGTCAACAATGTTCTGGGGTTCCCGTATATTTTCCGCGGAGCGCTGGATGTGCGTGCAAGCCGGATCAACGACGAAATGAAAATCGCCGCCGCCCGGGCTATCGCCGAACTGGCGCGGGAAGACGTCCCGGACGAGGTGGCCTCGGCCTATGCCGGCGAACACCCCAAATACGGCCCCAAATATATCATCCCGGCCCCCTTTGATCCCCGACTGATCAGCGCCATTCCCCCCGCTGTGGCCGAAGCCGCCATGGAAAGCGGCGTGGCGAACAGGCCCATTATTGATATGGAAGAATACCGCAAGGAGCTGGCGGCGCGCCTCAATCCCACGACCGGCACCTTGCAGATGATATACGACCAGCTGGATGCAGCCCCCAAAAGGGTTGTCTTTACCGAAGCCGACGAGGAAACGGTGCTGCGCGCCGCGCTGGGTTTCGAACAGAACGGCTACGGCAAGGCGGTCCTAATTGGTCATGAAAACAAGATCCGCGATCTTCTGGAACATATTGGCCATGACCGCAATGATGATCTCGAAATTCATCATGCCCGCGCCAGCGACAAAAGCCAGAAATATGCGGAATATCTGTTTGCCAAACTACAACGCAAAGGATATCTGTTTCGGGACTGTTTGCGGTTGGTGCATTCCGACCGCAACGTATTTGGCGCTCTGATGCTGGTGCATGGTGACGCGGACGCCATGGTTACCGGCCATATCCGCCATTATGCCGCCGCACTTGAGAGTGTCATGAAAGTCATTGACCCTATCCCGGGGCGCAAGGCCATGGGCCTGTCCATCATGGTCAAGGGGGAACGAACCATTTTTGTGGCCGATACCGCCATCAATGAAATGCCCACCGGGGAAGACATGGCTGACAGCGCCGAACACGCCGCCGAGATTGTCCGTCATTTCGGCATGGAACCTCGGGTTGCCTTCATGTCCTATACCAATTTCGGCAACCCCGAAGGCGGCATTTTGGCCCAGTCCTCCCGCGAGGCCGTGCGTGTCCTGGACGAACGCCAGGTGGATTTTGAATATGAAGGGGAGATGCACGCCGGGGTGGCGCTTAACCCGGAAATCATGGCCAAATATCCCTTCTGCCGCCTGTCAGGTCCCGCTAATGTGCTGATCATGCCGGGCATGCATTCCGCGCACATTTCCACCAAGCTGATGCGGGAAATGGGTGGGGGGACGGTGATCGGCCCCATGCTGGTGGGGCTTCAACATTCGGTGCAGATCATTCCCATGGGCTCCTACGCCTCGGAAATCATCAATCTTGCCGCGCTTGCGGCCCATAATGTGAAACTGGTGCGAGGTAAAAACGGCGGGGGTCCTCGATAACAAGAAAGGCCCCGCCGTCATGGCAAGCTGAAGCGCAGCAATCCGTGGCGCCGCTTCATGGATCGTTCCGCGCCAAACACGCCAAAAGTGTCAGGATTTTTTACACTTCATCAGACTGTTTCGTAATAAGATTTCCCAATACATTGATATGAAAAACTTTTTTCTTTCTGGCATACTTTTTGCTTAATCACAGTAGTTGCACAAAACATCGTAATCAATGAAAGGATTACTCAAATGTTTGGGAAAAAATGGTCCATTCCAGCGGTGGCCTTGACTGCATTTTTTTACAGCAGTATGGCAGAAGCCGTCGTCATGGACGTCGAGGGGACGTCAAGTTCAGGCTTGAATGATACTGCTGCTACGGCACAAGCACTGGGAACACTCCCTGGCACCTTGACCGCGTTTGGTTGGATTTCCGATCAGGACATGAATGACTTGGATCTGTTCAGCTTCTCTGTGGGCGAAGGAGATCCGCTGACAGTCTATTTCGACGTGGACTTCGCCAATGACATTCTGACCCCCGATACGGATGACGATGACAGTCTCGATGCCGTGCTGAGCGTTTTCGATTCCGCGGGAAATCTTATCGATGATGATGACGATGTCGGCTTTCCACCCGATCCAGGATCCGACCCGAACGGAGACTATGATCCGTTCCTGGAACTCCAACTTGACCCGGGATCCTATTTCGTCGCCATCACGTCATATTCAAACTTCTCCAATGGCACGATTGACGATTTCGAGAATGAGGGCGATACATTCGGTCAATATTGCCTTCAGGTGCGCACCGGTGCCGGCTTTAACGCCCCGGCCAACGACTGCGGGAATTCCATCACGGTTGCGGAACCGGCAAGCCTGGCCCTATTCGGAATCAGCCTCGTCGGCCTGGGGCTGGCAAGGCGCCGTAAAAGAATCCTCTGATCCGTCTTTCGTTTAATGAACAATCAGGACGGCGGCTTTTCTTTTCGGAGCCGCCGTTTTTTGCTGGGGGAGCCGGCAGGAAAAATTTATGAGTTTACGACCTAGAGTGAATTGTGAATAGGTTGACCCATTCTGCCGGTCAGGTCTGGTCCAGTTCCGGCGGGGTTTGGCTTGGCCGTACCGCCAGTATGGCCTGCGCCAAACCCCTGGCTCCTGAACCAGACCTGACCGGCAGAATGGGTCAACCTATTCACAATTCACTCTAATCAAACAGGCCGAGATAACGCTGCTGAATCCGATCCACCGGCAGCAGGATGAACACATCCGTGGTGTTGAACTGTTCATCCACCACGGCCCCATCCCCAATATAACAGCCGAGCCGCAAATATCCCTTGACCAGCGGCGCCAAGCCCCGGCGCGCCATCCGGTCGTCGTAATCGCCCGGGGAAAGATAATTCATGGTCCGATATCGGCTGGAGATGGCCGGCACGTTAAATTCATCGGGTGTTTTGTGGCTGTGATACAGATAACTGAGCGGCAGTTTCAAGTCCTCCGGATTAGCCCCCGGCAGACTGGCACAGCCAAACAGATAGGCGATTTTATGTTTCTCAATATAGCGCGCAATGGCCCGCCACATCAAATGCATGATGTTGTTGGTGCGGTAATCGGGATGGACGCAGCTGCGCCCCAGTTCCAGAAGTTGCCGGTCGCCCATTTTTTTCCGGAACGCCGGTTTGAAAAGGTTGCTGATGTCATATTCCTGAGAGGAATAAAAATCATCAATCCCGCTCACCACCTCTTCCCGCAATAGCCGATAGGTCGCAACAACAGACTCCGGCCCTTTTTTGGTGGTGTCAAAGCACAAAAGATGGTCACAGATAGTGTCAAAATCATCAAAATCCCGCGACAGGCTTTTCATGGCTTCCGTGGGGATCGCCGACATTTCTTCATAAAAGACGTGATAACGTAAAGCCTGCGCAGCAGCGACTTCCTCATCATTACGGGCGAGCCTGACTTCATAAGGACCGCTCTTGATCAGAATCGGCTCCTTGTCTTCAGGGTGCCATCTGATTTTTTCCGCGCTTGCTTTCATCGGTTCCAGTTTCATAAGTTATAACTTAGGTCCTCTCAGGGACATATTCATGACAATAATGTAAAAGTTTTTTGTCAAAACCCCCAGAAGAAAAACGGTTTTTCTATACTTCCTGCCGAAGCTACTATATATAAATCGGAAACACATTTCAAAATCTGACCGTTTTTTCTTACGGAATCGGCATGAACATCACTCGCTGTCCGGCCTGCGGCGCCAGAATGCATGAGAGAATACGCGAGTCCGGCACGGTGTCCCCAAAAAAACGTGCACTGGTCTGCGACTTCTGTCATTACGAATACCATGCCCCTACCAATTGTGCACAAGGTATTGCGGGTGCGTCTGTGGCTTCCTGTTCCCCGGTGATTTTCCCCAAAGACATTGTAGAAAAAAGCGTCTTACGGTTACACAAGGTGTGCCCAAACGCCCTTGTGCATGTGGACCACATGTCCCCTTCCCGCTCGACTTTGCCCTCAGATGCGCAGCCGCTGCCCCATAACACAGCTCATCTGAAAAACCTTGATGCAATTCTTTCTGTTCTGGGACTGATATATGAAGAAGATCTGAACCACTGGTTCCGGCAGCGTTATCAAAATCTGAGAAAAGGGGGAGTTCTAATGATGCTTGTACCTGTTAAGGGGCGGTTTGGCGCCGCGCCATACCAATCGGGTCAGCGGCATGTCTTCGGGCCGCGATCCCTGATGTATCTTCTGGAGCGGCACGGCTTCAAACTATATTGGAAAAGCCGGCTCCGGAAAAACCCGCTGTGGCTGATTGCGCGCAAGATGTGATCAGCTTTGCTGGCGCAGCTTCTCGGCCACGATTCCCCGACGGTTCATGGCCACAAGCAACAGAATCGCCGGCACCGCGGCAAAGGTGGTAAAAACAAAAAACGCCGCCGCGCCCCATTCGCTGTAAATAAAACCCGATGGCGCTGACAAAAACCCCCGTCCCACTGACGCCAGCGAGGACAGCAGTGCATATTGGGTCGCCGTATAGGCCAGATTGCACAGCCCGGACAAATAGGCAATGGCCACTGTCCCCCCCACACCGGAAGCAAAATTCTCAAACCCGATGGTAAAGGCCAGGAATGGCACATGATGGCCCAGCTCCGCCAGCACCGCAAAACTCAGGTTCGACACTGCCATCAGGATTGCGGAAATCAGCAGCCCTTTATAGGTACCGGCAACTTTCAGCAACAACCCGCCGGAAAAAATGCCTGCCAGCAAAGCGAAAAAACCCACTGTTTTATTGGCGAAAATAATTTCCACATTGGTAAACTCGTTATCCACAACCAGTTTCGGTGTCATGACCGAAGCCATGCCATCCCCCACTTTGAGCAACATGATAAACAACAGAATCACCAGCCAGCCACGCCGCTCCATAAACTCCTTGAACGGCACCACCACACTGAGATAAAGGTTTTCCACCAGCAGCGCCCCGGCAGACGGCAGCCGCCTTTCACCACGCAGCCAGCGTTCCACCGCTCGGGTTTCCTTTTTGACCAGCTCCCGGCCATCGCCCTTCGGTTCCCCCATCAACAGCGCGGGGATCATGCCGAACAAAATCTGTAGCGCCAGAATCCAATAAGCCACATGCCAGCCATATAACGCCGCCAGATATAACCCGCCCGCGCCGGAGACAAAATTGCCAATACGGTACCCAAACTGGATCATGGCGGCCCCGGCGGGCAGTTCCTCGTCCTCAAGAATCTCGATCCGGTACGCGTCCAGCACAATATCCTGCGAGGCGCTCATGAACGCCACCAACAATGCCGCCAGCCCTGTGAGCAGCGCCCCTTCCGCAGGCGAGGTACTGCCCATCAGCACAATAGACACCGTCAGCCCCGTCTGAATCACCAACAGCCAGGAGCGGCGGCGTCCCAGCCGGCCATGCAATCTTGGCAACTGCAGCCAGTCAATCAATGGAGCCCAGAGAAATTTCAGGCTGTAGGGCAAGGTCACCAGGCTGAGCACGCCAATGGTTTCCGGGCTCACCCCTTCCTGACTGAGCCAGTACCCCAGTGTGGACAACACCAAAGTCAGCGGAAAGCCGCTGGAAATCCCCATACTGAAAATCCCCAGAAGCCGGGGTCTGCGGTAGATTTCTATGGCCTGCCACCAGCGGGAAAAATTCAATAAGGGATTTGTCACGGAATAGCGTCTCGACCGGTTATTGTTCTCAGGGTTGGCGATATGTGTGTTGCGTGAGTGTGGCCGATCCGCCGTCCTGCGTCAAGGCAGGCTCTATGCAGAATGGGGATAATTACCGGCCCCTAGAAAATATATTTCTTTTGACGGTAACTGAGTGCTTCGGCAATATGCCGCTGCCCAATACCCCCTGCCCCATCCAGATCCGCCAGCGTTCGCGCCACCCGCAACACCCGGTGGTAGCCCCGCGCTGTCAGTTTCATACTTTCCACTGCCTGCGCCAGGAGTTCCCGACCGGCATCATCCGGGCGCGCCACCTCTTCAAGGGCTTCGCCGTCCACCTCGGCATTGGTACGCACCTTGTCGCCCAGTCCCATCTTTCGATACCGGTCATTCTGGACCTCACGGGCGCGGGCCACCCGCGCGGCCACCTCCCGGCTGCCATCCGCCGGGGGCGGCAGGGTCAGGTCGGCGGCGCTCACCGCCGGAACTTCGATATGAAGATCAATGCGGTCCATCAAAGGACCGGATATTTTCGCCTGATAATCCGTCGCACAGCGTGGCGCCCGGCTACAGGCCCGGGCCGGATCATCCAGATAACCACAACGACACGGGTTCATGGCGGAGATCAGCTGAAACCGCGCCGGATAGGTGACATGCATATTGGCGCGCGCCACTACCGCCTGCCCGCTCTCCAGAGGCTGGCGCAGACTGTCCAGCGCCCCGCGCTGAAATTCCGCCAACTCGTCCAGGAACAGCACCCCCCGATGCGCCAGCGATACTTCGCCGGGGCGGGCCTTAACCCCGCCGCCCGTGAGCGCCGCCATGGACGCGGAATGATGAGGGTTGCGAAAAGGGCGCTGGCGGGTAATCCTTCCTTCTGTCAACAGCCCCGCCACTGAGGAAATCATGCTGACTTCCAGGATTTCCAACGCCTCCATCGGCGGCAGAATACCCGGCAGACGCGCCGCCAACATGGACTTCCCGGACCCTGGTGGGCCGATCATATTCAGATTATGACCACCGGCCGCCGCCACCTCCAGCGCTCTTTTAGCGCTTTCCTGTCCTTTAATATCCTTCAGATCTGGATAGGACCCGTCTTCACCCCCAACGATCGGGGTCGGTGCCTCAAGAAGCTGGGTTCCCTTTAAGTGATTAATCAACGCCAACAGATGAGCAGCGGCAACGATTTCAATTTCCCCGGCCCAGGCCGCCTCGCCCCCACAGGCCGCCGGACAGATCAGCCCAAGATCCTCACCAAGGGCGAGCATGGCTGATGGCAGTACCCCCGGCACGGCCTGCAGGCCACCATCAAGTCCCAGTTCTCCCAGGACCAGGTATCCGTCCACCATGTCACTGGCCACGGCGCTCATGGCCACCAGAAGTCCCAACGCAATGGGCAGGTCATAATGGCTGCCTTCCTTTGGCAGGTCCGCCGGCGCAAGATTAACGGTGATACGCTTGGGTGGCAGCGCCAGACCGATGGCCCCAAGGGCGGCGCGCACCCGTTCCCGGCTTTCCGCCACCGCTTTGTCGGGAAGTCCCACTATGGTGAAGCTGGGCAGACCACTGGCGATCTGCACCTGTACATCCACCAGACGCGCTTCAATCCCGACAAAGGCTACTGTCCCGATATGGGCAACCATCCCCCAACTCCCCCTGTTTTGTCCTATTTACAGGGTAACAGCAATCATGACGGGAAAAAAGCCTCTAGAGTGAATTGTGAAGAGGTAGAGTCGTCATGGCGAGACGCGACGGCGACAATAAATAAAACATCAGACATTCAAAGGAAACAGGTCACATCTTCGAGAAAACGGGTTTCTGGGGAAACTCAGACAAATGATAGGGATTCAAGGAAGCCTTCACGGCCTTTCTTTTTCCCGCGTTTTTCCGCATCGCCGTTTTTATCCTGATGATCACAGCTGTAATTGCGGGGAGCGGGCAAGGAATGATTTTTGGCTGAATGATTTTTAACTGCCGGGGCGCGTGGCGGTATCACCGGCGCAATATTCCCGGTAACCTTTTCCGCGGCAACATGAATATCTTTCACCTCAAGAAGAACGTGTTTGATCTGTTTTTCCGCCTCTCGAATCTGCAAAGTAATTTCCGCCAAAATCTCTTTGCGCAGAGCATCCGGAATGCGCGCCTGTCTTGCGACTTTTCCCAACGCCTTTGTCAGCTCATTAAGCCGGTGTTCCTGAACGACGAGTTCCTGTTCACGGGTCGCCAACAACTGTTCCAGTTCTCTCACTTCATGGCGTTTCAGGGCATCTGCATAGACGCGCGCGTGCGCTTCATCAATTACTTCGGCAGGATGAAAGATCACATCTTCACTGATCTGGGAAGAAACCCGGACCAATGACGCGGAAGGCAGCCCCCCGTTCATGGCACGTTCTGCATGATCAGCAGCATTTCCATGAAGCAGAGTGCCGGCGCCTACGGACATACCGGCCACAACCAGCAACGCCAGACAGAGTCCGGCGAGTTTGTCAATGACTGTCATGTCCTTGAAAGGTTTCATCTTTTCCCTATGCGGCTGAAGAATATCCCTATCCTTTTAGGTCTTGCAGTATAAGATGAATTCACAACCGACGCAATAGCTTACTGGCTCTGACGGCCGGCTCTCACCAAAAAGTGAAGATCACCGGTTCCTGTGAGGTTGCGAGGGTTTCTGAAAAATATTGGACCTAAAAATATCGGGCCACACGCAACTGTAGGAAATCATCCCGGCTGATCGGAAACAACGGGTCGGTCATGGGCACATTCAGGAAAAACCGTGCATCCAGGGAAATTTTCCAATAATCCCCGAGACGGCGACTGCCTTCCAGATTGATAAATTTGGCGGAACTGTCCAGATCCAACAGGGCCCCAAACAGAAGTTCCGTGCTGTCCACATCATTGGCGGTCCAGCGCAACCCCACGAATATATCGTCTTCCAGCAGACTGGGAGCCAGCTCGCCCCGATCATCATAGCTGTATTCCGCCAACAGTCCCAGATCAGAGTCCCCGCCGAACGCCCCATAGAGCGTATATTCCACTCCCCCGGCCAGGGCAAAGAAATCATCGCCCCACGGGCTGCCCTCGTTACCGCTCTGATAGATGGCTTCCAGTTTCCATAAAAAACCACCTCGTGTGGCCTGCACGTCGACCCCCGTCTGGTCAATCAGGTCATAACGGGGAATAAGCACTGGCTGGCCATTTCCGTCCACACCCATGACAAAGGACGGATCGCGTCCGGTGCCGTGAAAATGATACAGCCCAATATCAAAATCCCCCACCACACGGCTCCAACGCAGGGCCCAGTCCAGATGCCATTCTTCCGCCTCCGCCTCGTAAATGGCCCGCTCTTCATCCACCGGCAAGGCGAAACGCAGGCGACCATCGCGGCCGGGGAAGCGTCGTTCCCGGAAATAGGTCATGAAATAGGCGGAAAAGGTACCGAAATCGGTCATATAGCTGAGACTGACCATCGGCTGGCCCAGCTTGTCTTCCTGGTCCACATCCTCCAGCATGTCATCCTGATTGAGAATATCCACCAGATGATTGGATTCCGTCACGCCCCAGAACACCGTATTGATACCGGCCGTCACCGTAAGGGGGCCAAAAACGCCAAGCCATTTGAACTCACGCACGTCAAAATGACTGCGCTCCTCATCGGCAAGGTCCACTCGGCCAAACAGATTGGCAATAAAAATATGGTCGCCGCTTTCCGACACATATTCCAGGCGCGGTTCAGCCGCAAAGGAGAGGGTCCCATCATCCTGCCCGGGAAAACCTGCCGACTGGGTAAACAGGCGTCCCTCGCTTTCCACATAACCGGAAAAGCTGAACCCGTCATAATCGTCATCATACACCGTGTCGTCATACACCGCGGCGTCATAATTCGGCATTACGGTCTGTGTTTCACCAGAAGAGCGGTCATCAAGAGAAGGCGTGTCCTCCAGCGCGGAAAGCTCAGACGTGGGCCCTGCCGCCTCCTTTTTATCCCAACTTGCCGGTTTCGGCGGGATTTCCCCCGTCTTGCCCGGCGGCGCTTCTTGCGACTTCTGGTCAGCCTGTTGCGCCAGCATCCGGCGGTTCCACTCGGCTTCACTGACCGGCTTCAGATCAAAAACAAAACGATAGGGGCGGTTCTGATCGGGACGTAATGCAAAACTGCGCGATACCGTTGCCGGGTGGCGCAACGGAAAGGTGATTTCCATATTATCGCCGTGCCACCCCACCCGGATTCCCTTGAGCACCCCGACGGCCTCAAAATCTTTGGCCAGTTCCCCGGCCTCCCCCGCCAATGCCTGGTTTTCCAGAAGAATCTTGAGTTGATGGGGATTGTCTTCATAGAGCAGGGCATAGCGCACAGATTCCGTCAGATCCACCACCACACGGGTCATGTCGGGATGTGCCCCGCTTCTGATTGCCAGCACCTTTGCCCAACTGGGACTCATGATCGGCATGATCCCCGAGCACAACAACGCCACCGCAGCAATCATCCTGCCACGATACCATGCTCTTCGTTTCAGAGCCCTTCCACGTTTCAGAGGCTGTTGTGGTGGTTGAGTTTTTGTTCGGTTAACCGACACTTGGCCTTACCCCTTTGGTCATTCAACGAGTCTCGGAAAATCTGACAGAAACAAATGTACAAGCCGATAAAAACCAATGGCATTTAATGTGCTTTTTCTGCGAAGTTGAATAAAGTTTTTCATTACTGACGCATAACGTCTTCGCGCCTTAAGGTTAATTTTCCCCTCCCGAGTATGCCGACAACCTTAGCCCGCGTTAACCATAAATAAAGCAGAAAGTCCGCCCCTGAGGGGCAAACTGGTCGAAAAAACGCAGAATTCCTGGAGTTTATTCCGGGGCTTTCGCAAATTATTTTGCCGTCTGCATACGCTGGCGGGTGAAATCCCGTTCCTCAAGCCCCACCCGGAAGTCGAACCGACTCCACAGCAGGCGAGTCGTTTTTCCCGTCAGGGCATTAACCATATACATATCATGGGCCCGCCAGAATTTATCGAGATATTTTCGGTAATCGGAAAAGGTCAGGGTCTTGAGCAAATCACCCCGCCGGTTATAAAATTCGATTTTCTGAAACCGGTATTCCTGTTTGTCGATCCAGTTAATCAGCTTGCTGTAGCCGGAATCCTCATACAACGGATAGGATTCCACCACAAAACACTCCAGATCGCCGCCAGAACCATCGCCCCCATCCCCACAGGGTTCGTCTCTCAGCCATTTATAGCTGTATTTACCCACCTCACGCGATGACATATCCTCATAGGCGAATTCACTGCCCATGAAGGGACCGGATTTATTGCGGCTGTCGATCCGTTTAATGCGCCCTTTCTGCCCCAGGGCCGGCAGATACATCCACTGATCATCCGGTTCCAGGATTTTGGAGTGGGTCAACAGCACGGTCCCCTTGACGTCTCGCGGTTGGTCAAAAATCACAAGCGACTTGTCACCCAGCCCTTCTTCCGGCACTTCAAGAGTTTTGATTTTCAGTTCCCGGCGGCTGATCTTGCCCTGCCGGTTGCTAAGTATCATCTGTAATTCCGCCACGCTGTCGCCGAACCCGCTGTCCCTGCGGTCGGCTTCCTCGGCGATGGCCAGGCCTTTTTCCTCGGCCGTTTGCGTCATGCCCTGATGGGGCAGAACAAAAAATCCTGCCATCAGCAAAGCTGCCATCCGGCTAACCGTCAGAAAATCAGGCTTTCTGTTCGGAAAGAGCATGTTTTTCTCCCTTTTTCTTATCGACAAAAAGCAGAATTGTCGGCAGCAGCAAAAAGTCCGTCACCATGGCCACTGCGATAATCTGCGCGGTCAATATACCCATTTTGGCATTCATCACATAATCGGACAGGCCCAATGTACAGAAACCGAAAATCAGCACCAGCGACGACACCCAGAGCGGCGCCCCCACCATGGCAAAGGCATAACGCACTGAATCCCGCGCGCCAAAATTCTTTTCTTCCCGGGCCCGTTTGTATTTACTCAAGAAATGGACCGTGCAATCCACAATCATGCCCAGCGCCGTAGCCGTCACCCCAGAGGCATACAGGCCAATTTCGCCGACGAAGGCGGCCCACAGACCAAAGGCCACGATGGCCGGAATAATGTTGGGCACCAGGCTGACCAACCCCAGTTTCAGGCTTTTCAAGGCGAAAACCAGACACAGGGAAATCAGCAGAAAGGCAACCCCGGTGCCCCAAAACATGCTGTCAAAAGTGCGCTGGGTCAGAAACGCAAAAATCAGCGCCACACTGGTGCCACCGGCAGATCTCAACTCCTCTTCTGCAACGTTTTCACGAAACCACTGGTCCGTACGCTGCTTCAGGTCGATCATTTCATGGCTGTTGATATTGCCCAGAATGGCCGTGACCCGGGTCGCCGATTTACCCACGTCAATCTGGTTGTTCAGGTCCAGGCCATAAGGCAACGACATTTCATACAGCAGCAGATATTGCGCCGCCAGATCCCGCCTGTCCGGCAACCTGTACCAGCCGGGATCGTCCCCATGCATGCTTTTGTTCAGGCGTTTCATCACATCCACCATGGAAAACACATGCACCACTTCCGGCTGCACTTTCAACCATTCGGTAAACGCTTGTAGACGGTTCAGATAGGCCGGTTCAGCAATGGCACCGTCCTCCCCGGCGGGGACCGAAACCTCCATGGTGTAAGGCCCCGCCAGATGTTTCATCAGAAAATCCGAATCCCGTCGGAATTCAATGTCGGTATCGAAAAATTCAATGAATTTATCGTTATAGACCAGCCGGGGTATAAACACTGCCGTGCCCACAACCATAAGAATCATCAAAGTCAGAATGCGGTTTTTGCGGGCAATAACCCATTCCACATAATTTTCCAGCAACACCTGCCCCCGCTGTTTTTCACCCCTTGGCTTCATGGGCAGGATCACCATTAAGGCCGGCAACAGGGTCATGGAATAAAACCACGCCGCCCCCACGCCAATTGCAGAAATATTCCCCAGATCCCTAAACGGCGGGCTGTCATTGAAATTGAGGCTAAGAAACCCGATCGCCGTGGTCAGCGACGTGAGAAACACCGGCTGAAAATTAATGCGCAGGCTTTCAATCGTGGCCGCTTTCCTGTCCATGCCCCGGTGCATATAGACATAACAGGTCATCAGCAAATGAATGGCGTCCGCCACGGCAATGGTCAGAATGATGATCGGCGCGGAAATTGAGGCACTGTTGAGCTGAAACCCCAGATGCCCGACTAGGCCAAGCGCGCTCAGCACCGAGAACAACACCACCAGCATACTGGAGATCATGCCGCTGAAAGACCGTAGGAAAAACCACATGCCCAGCGCCAGTACCCCGAACATGCCCGGGATCAGGGTGCGGGAGTCATTTTCCGCCGCTTCGGAAAAGGCATTGGAGAGCATGATATTCCCCGACAGCGCCACGTCCACATCGGGGTGCTGCGCCTCGATCCGGGCAGCCATCCCGCGCACCGGATCCACGATCCGTTTCAGGGTCTCAGGCGCCGTATCACTGATTTCCAGGGTGATCATGACCTGACTGGTGGTCCCATCGGTCGAGATCAGCCGGCCAGCCAGGGACGGTTCGGACAGGGCCACATCCCGGATCTCAGCCAGTCGGGCCGGCGAAAGATCCGCTGGATCCCGGACCAAGTCATCAACCACCAGGTCATCCCCGTCCGCCACCGTATGCTGGTAATTGGACAGGGAATCGACCCGGACAACATAGGGAATTTGCCAGGCCTCCTCCGTCAGTTCATACAGGATTTCCAGCATCCGGGGCGTGAACATATCACCCTCGCGCGGACGGACCCCAATGGTCACCATATCAACCTTTGTATAGGTCTGTTCCAGATGATCCTGGGCCGCAAGCTGCGGGTTGTCGGGGCCGAAAAATACCCGATAATCAGTCGAAAAGGTCAGGTTTTTCATACCGACAATCAACGCGACGGCTATGGCCAAGGAGACCACCAGAACCGGCCAGCGCCAGCGGACGACAAATTTTCCGTATGATACTGTCAGATTTTGACCCATATCTCAGCTCCCTGATCAGCGCGGCTGTATCCCGGACCATTTTCTAATCCGCAGTGCCCGACGCCCTAATCTCACGCCCGAAAAAGCGCCTCTCAAGGGAGCATATATGAATTTACCGTCTGGTGAAGCCTTAAAACTGGATATCACCACACAATTTTTTCAATACCGTCAAAAGTGATCTCTCCACCGTCTTCAAAGACAATTGTACCGGAAGAATCTTCACTGAGCAGCATTTCCCCATTCACATTATCGGTAGAAGATATGCTGCTGCCTGCCTCCAGCACCAGCGTCCAGCCCTGTTCGGCATCCTGTCCGGCAAAATCGCTGAGCTGGATTGTGTCCGTCCAGCCGGCGCCGCCATGCACCGCGTCATGGCCTTCATTGACCCCAAAAATAAAGGTATCATCGCCCGCGCCGCCATGCAGGTTGTCGTTACCGGTACCACCATACAGGGTATCGTTGCCAAGCCCGCCTTCCGCGTAATCATCACCGTCACCTGCATGCAGGATGTCATCACCGCCGCCACCATAGAGCTGGTCATTGCCCTGATAGGCAGAGATAAATTCATCCGCCTCACCGCCGGTCAGGGTTTCATTGGCCGATGTGCCATAGATTTCCTCGCGGGCAAAGTCATTGTCCCGCACATCAACAGCCACTGTTCTGGTGACGGTCTGGCTATCGCCATTACTGGTTTCGGTACTGGTGACATTCACGGAAAGTTCAAAATCCGGCGTGCCGTCCACTACCGTGATCTGCAACTGGTCCAGATTCCATGCCGTCACATCAACCGCCGCCGCATCGGCCGTGGCCGTATAACTGTTCTCTCCGTCACTGATTACGGCGCCCTGCGGAAGGGCTGACAGGCTTACCGACAGGCTTTCGGAGCCGTCCACATCTCCCAGCACGGCTCTGATCTGCGGCAGGTCCACAGCCACATTTTCCTCGGCCTGAACCACCTCGCCCTGTTGTGGAGCAAAGGATACTTCCACCTGGGTATTCACATCCGTGTAATCACCATCACCCCCGCCCCAGAGATCCTCCCAGTTCTGATTGCCATGCGAAGCGGAATCCGAAAAGTGGTCCTGACCGTCAGGATTGAGGTCCTGATTACTGAAATAAGCCGGAGCATTTTGTCCGCGAAGGGCCACGCCGTCAACAAACGGAGTCCACACGCCGTCCACATTCTGGAAGATCACCGGCGTATCGTCCTCCAAGCCGGCATTTTTATTATCCCCATTGGGAATGATAAAAAAGCCCAAGGAAGCGGCCCCATCATACTGGGACGTATCCACCGTGACTGTTTTCGATCCACCGTCTTTGACATTATCCTGGATCACAGCCCCCCCGATGGGGTTTCCGTCGGCATCTGCGATATAATAGCCGTGAGAGTTTTTATATCCCGCATTGACGCTCAGATAACTCACATCAATGGTAATTATGCCGTTTTCGGGAATTTCATAATTGCCATGGCTGGCATCCAGGGTAAGGGTATGTGATAAATTGACATCCGGCTGATCGGCCACTGCCGTCACCTCCAGGGTGGCGGTGGATTGTACGGTTTGCGTGCCGTCACTGACCGTGAAACTGAATGGCACATCCGAACCACTCCAGTTTTCCGCCGGGGTAAAGCTGTAACTGCCCGCGCCATTGTCCACAACTGTGCCATAGGCCGGATCCACAGAAACCGCTGTTACACTGAGCGTGTCGCCATCCTCATCCGACGCATGAGCCAGAAGGTCGGCAGCGCTGAATGTAAACGCCGTATCTTCCGCCGTCGCCCCCAAATCCACAGCCCCCACCACCGGGGCTTCATTGACATCCGTCACCGAGATGCGCAGATCAGCCACATCCGTGCCGCCCTTGCCGTCCTCGACCGTAATGCCCAGCACCCTTTCGGACACATTTTCATGGTCCAGCCGGGACGGATCGGCAACACTGATTTCACCCGTGGCCGCATTGATCGCAAACGCCCCGTCTTCATTGCCGCTCGTAATGGCATAGGTCAGGCTGTCGCCATCCACATCCATCGCATCCGCATCCCCGATGACCGTACCCGCAGCGGCATTTTCCGCCACGGCTGCTATCAACTCCTCTCCCTCTGGAAGCGGAACCTGGTCCGCTTCATCAAATCGCACTGAATGGATGGCGAAATCACTATCCCGGAAACCGTTATAGTCCTCACCCGCCGCCTCAATTACTATTTTCGAAATCGGCGCACCAGCATCAATGCCATACCAGAATTCATTGCTGGAAACGGCACCAGCCGCCTGATCCGGATCCAGGACACCTTCCGCAAGCAGATTTCCCTCGCCGTCATAGGCTTTCCAGATCCCCACTTCATGTCGGCCTGCCCCACCTTCATTGAGGAACTGACGGTCCGTCATAAGCTCAAGATTGGTGACGGGATTGTCAAATTCCAGGACAAGCTGTTCACTGGTGCCGGTGGTACGGTCATAATCAATCTGGGAAGAAATGTCCCCATACGCCCGCGAATTGATACCAATGCCATGACGACCCGCCGTAATCTGCGACGGATTACCGTCTTCATCTAGGGCCGATATGGACACATTATCCCCCAACCGGCCGGTGGACCGTGACGGATCCAGAACCAGATTGGACCGGTCATATTCATAATGCTCCCCGGAACCGCCGACCATAATGACCGGATCATCATTGACCGCCGTCACCTCCAGGGTGGCGGTGGAGGTCACACTCTCCGTGCCGTCACTGACCGTGAAGCTGAACGGTACATCCGAACCATGCCAGTTCTCCGCCGGGGTAAAGCTGTAACTGCCCGCGCCATTGTCCACCAGCGTGCCATAGGCCGGATCCACACTGACCGAGGTCACCGTCAACACATCCCCGTCCACATCCGACGCCTGCGCCAGAAGATCATCGGCACTAAACGTAAAGGTCGTATCCTCCGCCGTCGCCCCCAGATCCACAGTCCCCACCACCGGACCGTCATTCTCCGGACTCACCGTCAGGGACACCGTGCCCGTGGCCGTGGCGGCGCCATCGGTCACCGTATAGCTGAAACTGTCCTCGCCATGAAAATCAGCCGCCGGAGTATAGGTGAAGCGGCCATCCGCCGCCAGCACCACCGTGCCCCCTTCGGCCGTCTCATAGGTGCCCGCCACCACACTTAAACTGTCCCCGTCCACATCCCTGTCATTGTCCAGAACAGCGCCGCTCAACGCCCGGTCCTCACCCCCGGCAAACCGGTCCTCAACCGCCACCGGACCATCATTGACCGCCGTCACCTCCAGGGTGGCGGTGGAGGTCACACTCTCCGTGCCGTCACTGACCGTAAAGCTGAACGGCACATCCGAACCATGCCAGTTCTCCGCCGGGGTAAAGCTGTAACTGCCCGCGCCATTGTCCACCAGCGTGCCATAGGCCGGATCCACACTGACCGAGGTCACCGTCAACGCATCCCCGTCCACATCCGACGCCTGCGCCAGAAGATCATCGGCACTAAACGTAAAGGTCGTATCCTCCGCCGTCGCCCCCAGATCCACAGCTCCCACCACCGGGCCATCATTCTCCGGACTCACCGTCAGGGACACCGTGCCCGTGGCCGTGGCGGCGCCATCGGTCACCGTATAGCTGAAACTGTCCTCGCCATGAAAATCAGCCGCCGGAGTATAGGTGAAGCGGCCATCCGCCGCCAGCACCACCGTGCCCCCTTCGGCCGTCTCATAGGTGCCCGCCACCACACTTAAACTGTCCCCGTCCACATCCCTGTCATTGTCCAGAACAGCGCCGCTCAACGCCCGGTCCTCACCCCCGGCAAACCGGTCCTCAACCGCCACCGGACCATCATTGACCGCCGTCACCTCCAGGGTGGCGGTGGAGGTCACACTCTCCGTGCCGTCACTGACCGTAAAGCTGAACGGCACATCCGAACCATGCCAGTTCTCCGCCGGGGTAAAGCTGTAACTGCCCGCGCCATTGTCCACCAGCGTGCCATAGGCCGGATCCACACTGACCGAGGTCACCGTCAACGCATCCCCGTCCACATCCGACGCCTGCGCCAGAAGATCATCGGCACTAAACGTAAAGGTCGTATCCTCCGCCGTCGCCCCCAGATCCACAGTCCCCACCACCGGACCGTCATTCTCCGGACTCACCGTCAGGGACACCGTGCCCGTGGCCGTGGCGGCGCCATCGGTCACCGTATAGCTGAAACTGTCCTCGCCATGAAAATCAGCCGCCGGAGTATAGGTGAAGCGGCCATCCGCCGCCAGCACCACCGTGCCCCCTTCGGCCGTCTCATAGGTGCCCGCCACCACACTTAAACTGTCCCCGTCCACATCCCTGTCATTGTCCAGAACAGCGCCGCTCAACGCCCGGTCCTCACCCCCGGCAAACCGGTCCTCAACCGCCACCGGACCATCATTGACCGCCGTCACCTCCAGGGTGGCGGTGGAGGTCACACTCTCCGTGCCGTCACTGACCGTAAAGCTGAACGGCACATCCGAACCATGCCAGTTCTCCGCCGGGGTAAAGCTGTAACTGCCCGCGCCATTGTCCACCAGCGTGCCATAGGCCGGATCCACACTGACCGAGGTCACCGTCAACGCATCCCCGTCCACATCCGACGCCTGCGCCAGAAGATCATCGGCACTAAACGTAAAGGTCGTATCCTCCGCCGTCGCCCCCAGATCCACAGCTCCCACCACCGGGCCATCATTCTCCGGACTCACCGTCAGGGACACCGTGCCCGTGGCCGTGGCGGCGCCATCGGTCACCGTATAGCTGAAACTGTCCTCGCCATGAAAATCAGCCGCCGGAGTATAGGTGAAGCGGCCATCCGCCGCCAGCACCACCGTGCCCCCTTCGGCCGTCTCATAGGTGCCCGCCACCACACTTAAACTGTCCCCGTCCACATCCCTGTCATTGTCCAGAACAGCGCCGCTCAACGCCCGGTCCTCACCCCCGGCAAACCGGTCCTCAACCGCCACCGGACCATCATTGACCGCCGTCACCTCCAGGGTGGCGGTGGAGGTCACACTCTCCGTGCCGTCACTGACCGTAAAGCTGAACGGCACATCCGAACCATGCCAGTTCTCCGCCGGGGTAAAGCTGTAACTGCCCGCGCCATTGTCCACCAGCGTGCCATAGGCCGGATCCACACTGACCGAGGTCACCGTCAACGCATCCCCGTCCACATCCGACGCCTGCGCCAGAAGATCATCGGCACTAAACGTAAAGGTCGTATCCTCCGCCGTCGCCCCCAGATCCACAGTCCCCACCACCGGACCGTCATTCTCCGGACTCACCGTCAGGGACACCGTGCCCGTGGCCGTGGCGGCGCCATCGGTCACCGTATAGCTGAAACTGTCCTCGCCATGAAAATCAGCCGCCGGAGTATAGGTGAAGCGGCCATCCGCCGCCAGCACCACCGTGCCCCCTTCGGCCGTCTCATAGGTGCCCGCCACCACACTTAAACTGTCCCCGTCCACATCCCTGTCATTGTCCAGAACAGCGCCGCTCAACGCCCGGTCCTCACCCCCGGCAAACCGGTCCTCAACCGCCACCGGACCATCATTGACCGCCGTCACCTCCAGGGTGGCGGTGGAGGTCACATTCTCCGTGCCGTCACTGACCGTAAAGCTGAACGGCACATCCGAACCATGCCAGTTCTCCGCCGGGGTAAAGCTGTAACTGCCCGCGCCATTGTCCACCAGCGTGCCATAGGCCGGATCCACACTGACCGAGGTCACCGTCAACGCATCCCCGTCCACATCCGACGCCTGCGCCAGAAGATCATCGGCACTAAACGTAAAGGTCGTATCCTCCGCCGTCGCCCCCAGATCCACAGCCCCCACCACCGGGCCATCATTCTCCGGACTCACCGTCAGGGACACCGTGCCCGTGGCCGTGGCGGCGCCATCGGTCACCGTATAGCTGAAACTGTCCTCGCCATGAAAATCAGCCGCCGGAGTATAGGTGAAGCGGCCATCCGCCGCCAGCACCACCGTGCCCCCTTCGGCCGTCTCATAGGTGCCCGCCACCACACTTAAACTGTCCCCGTCCACATCCCTGTCATTGTCCAGAACAGCGCCGCTCAACGCCCGGTCCTCACCCCCGGCAAACCGGTCCTCAACCGCCACCGGACCATCATTGACCGCCGTCACCTCCAGGGTGGCGGTGGAGGTCACACTCTCCGTGCCGTCACTGACCGTAAAGCTGAACGGCACATCCGAACCATGCCAGTTCTCCGCCGGGGTAAAGCTGTAACTGCCCGCGCCATTGTCCACCAGCGTGCCATAGGCCGGATCCACACTGACCGAGGTCACCGTCAACGCATCCCCGTCCACATCCGACGCCTGCGCCAGAAGATCATCGGCACTAAACGTAAAGGTCGTATCCTCCGCCGTCGCCCCCAGATCCACAGCTCCCACCACCGGGCCATCATTCTCCGGACTCACCGTCAGGGACACCGTGCCCGTGGCCGTGGCGGCGCCATCGGTCACCGTATAGCTGAAACTGTCCTCGCCATGAAAATCAGCCGCCGGAGTATAGGTGAAGCGGCCATCCGCCGCCAGCACCACCGTGCCCCCTTCGGCCGTCTCATAGGTGCCCGCCACCACACTTAAACTGTCTCCGTCCACATCCCTGTCATTGTCCAGAACAGCGCCGCTCAACGCCCGGTCCTCACCCCCGGCAAACCGGTCCTCAACCGCCACCGGACCATCATTGACCGCCGTCACCTCCAGGGTGGCGGTGGAGGTCACATTCTCCGTGCCGTCACTGACCGTAAAGCTGAACGGCACATCCGAACCATGCCAGTTCTCCGCCGGGGTAAAGCTGTAACTGCCCGCGCCATTGTCCACCAGCGTGCCATAGGCCGGATCCACACTGACCGAGGTCACCGTCAACGCATCCCCGTCCACATCCGACGCCTGCGCCAGAAGATCATCGGCACTAAACGTAAAGGTCGTATCCTCCGCCGTCGCCCCCAGATCCACAGCCCCCACCACCGGACCGTCATTCTCCGGACTCACCGTCAGGGACACCGTGCCCGTGGCCGTGGCGGCGCCATCGGTCACCGTATAGCTGAAACTGTCCTCGCCATGAAAATCAGCCGCCGGAGTATAGGTGAAGCGGCCATCCGCCGCCAGCACCACCGTGCCCCCTTCGGCCGTCTCATAGGTGCCCGCCACCACACTTAAACTGTCCCCGTCCACATCCCTGTCATTGTCCAGAACAGCGCCGCTCAACGCCCGGTCCTCACCCCCGGCAAACCGGTCCTCAACCGCCACCGGACCATCATTGACCGCCGTCACCTCCAGGGTGGCGGTGGAGGTCACATTCTCCGTGCCGTCACTGACCGTGAAGCTGAACGGTACATCCGAACCATGCCAGTTCTCCGCCGGGGTAAAGCTGTAACTGCCCGCGCCATTGTCCACCAGCGTGCCATAGGCCGGATCCACACTGACCGAGGTCACCGTCAACACATCCCCGTCCACATCCGACGCCTGCGCCAGAAGATCATCGGCGCTAAACGTAAAGGTCGTATCCTCCGCCGTCGCCCCCAGATCCACAGTCCCCACAACCGGACCGTCATTGCTGCCCATTACCGTGAGACTCACCGTGGCTGTATCGGTACCGCCAGCCCCGTCTGACACTTCATAAGTGAAGCGGACCGTTTCCTCTTCTCCCGCGGCCAGGCCATCAAACCGACGGCCGGGATCAAAACGGAACGACCCGTCAGGATTAATGACAAGGTCTCCCTTTTCAGGACCGGAAAGCAAGTGGTAGCTGAGGCTATCTCCATCCACATCAGTGGCCGTCAGCTGCCCTTCATACAGGCTGTGTTCCGCCGTCTGGCCAGACAGGTCTGAAGCCTCGGGGGCCTCGTTCACATTTGCCACATCAATAGTGAAGGTTTTGCTGAATTCCGCCCCGGCCTGGTCCCGGGCCGTGACCGTCACGTCGATCGAGGCGGCCTGCTCATAGTCCAAGCTGACCCCGTCTTTCAGTTTCAGGATACCGTTTTCCACCTCGAAACGGGAATCACTGACGTCATAAGTCACCGTATCATTACGATCTATATCCACACTCTCCAGCGCGCCGACCGCCGCTCCGGCATGATTTTCCGCAATGCTGTTGCCGGCAAGGGTAATATCCAAAGGACCGTCATTGTTGCCGGTTACCGTCAGGGTTAAGGTTGCCGTGCTGGTCTCTCCCGCGCTGTCGGCCACTGTATAGATCACGGTGACCGTTTCCTCTTCACCGGGCGAGAGATAATCATAGGCGCTGCCGGGGTTAAAGGTAATCTGTTGCCCGTCATGACTGATCGCCCCTTGTCCGTCTGACAGGACGGCATCTGTGATGATCAGCCGATCCCCGTTTGCATCACTGTCATTGGCCAGCACATCAATGATAAAGGCGCTGTCCTCATCTGTGTTGGCAACATCATCCACCGCCACAGGCGGCATATTTGCCTCTTCCGCCTCATTTCCAGCCCCTAAAGCATTTTCTACCGGCAGAGACCCCGCCGACGGGTCATCGACTTCCGCCTGCCCAGGAGCCGTATTTTCTGATACTCTCGCGGCACCCCCCGTGCGCGACTCTTCAAAATTCAGGGGAGTTGTCGCGCGCCCTGAAGAAACTGCCCCCCCCGAAAACGGCTCCTGAGTTTCAGAACGGGGTGTGGAGGCATCCTCCGTTTCACGCTCCACATCATTTCCGTCAGCGCCGGCCTGAAATGGCGATTCAGAAGCGTCCTGCGGCACATCCTCCGAACGCCATACGGAGGCCCCACCAACACCGCGAGTACTAGGAAGAGCTGTCCCTTCAGACTGATCACTGCCCTGATGAATATTGGCCCGAGTCTGGGTGTCCTGAACAACATCGTCTTGCTCTGTATTCAGGCGACTTTCAGGCCGTTCTACCTTTCTGACCCTGTCCGCCCCCTGCAATTTGGGATCCAGGTCAATATTAAAGACAGATGTTGTGGTGTTTCCGGATTCCTGAGTCATCATCAACTCCGCGTGGCGACTTGGGTTTCTTGTACGCAATAATAACAGGTGGCTCCAAAAGGTCGCCGCACCTTTGAGCCCTTTTAGAAATTATCAGACAGAGGTGAACAAAACCTTTCCAGTCATGGTTAACAAAATTTAAAGGAATAGATAAAAAACTCTTAAAAAACAAAATATTAGAAGATTCAATTGATAAAATTTTCATAAAATTGAAACCATCTTTTTAGTTAAATTGAAAATATCTTTTTATTCCTTGCGGTCGTTAACCATTATTCAACGCAATATGGGGTAAGAAAGAGCATCAGGGGCTAAAACCCCTTTTGCTGCCAAGATATTGAATATTTTGGAATATGCCCAAAAGGTTAACCGCAAGAAGTAGTAAGCGTTGATGTTCAAAGACAGCAATATGACAGGAACAGGATTGGAAAACCTTGGGTTTATGCCTATCCTGCGCAAAGATATCCTTCTGGCTTCATTGGTTTTGAATGCCTTGTCCCTGGCACTGCCCATGGTGCTGTTGCAGGTTTATGACAGGATTATTCCCAACGCTGCGCTGAATACACTGACCCTGCTAATCATCGGTTTGCTTGGGGTTCTGATCATTGATGTCCTGCTGCGCTCGGCCCGGGCCTATCTTGCCGGCTGGATTGGCGCCAAATTTGAACATGACATGGGCAGCTTCGCCGTCGAAAAAATTCTCAACGCCGAACTGACCGAACTGGAAAAAACACCCCCTGGTGTTCACCTGGACCGCTTGAGCGCAATTGATTCAGTTCGTGATTTTTACTCAAGCCAGGCCGGACTCACTCTGGTGGACCTCCCCTTTGTTTTTCTGTTTCTGGCCCTGCTTGGCATTATCGGCGGCAGCCTGCTGGTGGTGCCTGTGCTTTTACTTCTGCTCCTTGGCGCACTGGCTTTTGTTCTCGGAGTACGACTCAGAGACGCCATTGAAAAAGACGCTATCTGGGAAGACCGGCGTTACAGCTTCATCATCGAAGTGCTAAACGGCATTCATTCCATCAAAAGCCTGGCTATGGAACATCTGATGAACCGGCGTTATGAAAAACTGATGGAAAGCTGTTCCGCCGCCAGTTATTCCGTGATTTACCTCAATGGCCTGGCCCAAAGTCTCGGCAATATCTTTTCCCAGATTACCATGATTGCCGTGGTCAGCATCGGCAGCCTGATGGTCATTGACAGCCAGATGACCATCGGGGCGCTGGCCGCCAGCACGCTTCTGGCTGGGCGGACCGTCCAGCCCTTGCTCAGGGCATTGGGCATCTGGACCCGGTTTCAGCATATTCAGATCGCCAAAGACAAACTTGACGCCATCACGCACCTGCCCCAGGAACGCCCGACAAAAACAACGGAACCCGCGAAGGACCTTATCGAAGTGGACCGGATCGACAGCATTTCCCTGAAAAATCTGTCTTTTCGTTATACGCCGAATGCCCCGCTCATTCTTGAGAATGTCAGCCTGGATATCCGGCGCGGCGACATCATTGGCATCCGGGGCGGCAACGGGGCGGGTAAATCGACCTTGTTATGGGCTTTGATGGGCGGACTGACACCCCAACAGGGAGAAATCCTGATCAATGGTCACCCGCCAGAGGCGTTCACGACAGAAAGCCTGCGGCAGAAGATTGCCTATCTGCCCCAGAAACCCGTCATGTTCCGTGGGACGATCCTCGACAATTTGACCATGTTCCGCGGTGATGAACATATTGACGCGGCTCTGAAAGTAGCCGAAATGCTTAATCTCAACAGCATTTTGGCCCGCTTGCCGGACGGATATGAAACACAGATCGGAGACGGCGCCGAAAACGAACTTCCCACGGGCATCGCCCAACGCATCGCCATCGCCCGCACTCTGGCCTGGCAACCGGACGTCATTCTGTTTGACGAAGCCAATTCCGGTCTGGACAACCAGTCCGATGAGGACCTGATCAACGTCATGACGTCTTTGAAAGGGGTAAGCACCATGGTTCTGGTCAGTTACCGGCCTTCCCTGCTGAAACTCGCGGACAAGCTCTATGACCTTAATAAAGGCCACCTGACCCTGTCGTCCCATAGGGACGAGAAGACATCCGGCCCGGCCCCCAAAAAGGGAGAACACGTATGAACACGCGCGTCATTTCCCACAAGACGGCCCGGGAAATCCCCGCCAGCGCGCCAGACAAGACAAGCGCCGCAAAGCAAAAAGGGCCGGCACGGAAGATGATCGAGGACCTGCACGACAAATTCCGGGACAGCGCCCGCCTGACAGTGGCTAAATCAGATCAACTGGCCGAAGCCCTGCATTCCGGCCAGATCGGGTCGTTTCGCGCCTCTTCGGATTATGCGGCCTGTCTCCTGCCCCTCCTGCAAGCCCTGGGCTGGCGCGGCAATATCCGACGGCTGTTTGAAGCCCTGCCGCATTTTGCCGACAGCCTCAACCTGACAGAATTCAGAAACACCCTGGCGCATCTGCATTATATGACAACACCGGCAGAGGTGGATATGGCCTCTATTGACGCCCGTCTGTTGCCGTGCCTGTTTGTGGAACACGGCAAACCGGTAGTGCTCTTGTCCCGTGATGAAAAGGGCATTCGTTATTTCGATGGCCAGGATCAGCAGGAAAAATATACAGACGGCCGGAAACGTTTTGGCACAGCGTTTTTCGTTTCCACCCAATATGGCAGCCAGACCAACAAAGTGGCCAAGGCGACGACCCCGCAGAACTGGTTCTGGGATCTTTTTTTGCGATTCAAGGGGTCGCTCCGACAGCTTCTGGCCATGACGTTAATGCTGAATCTGTTTGCCCTGCTTGTACCGCTGTTTGTCATGAGCGTGTATGACAAGGTGATCCCGTCCCAGTCCACCAGTACGCTTGGATATCTGGTGACGGGCATCGGCCTTGCCGTACTATGCGAAATCGGCCTCAGGATCCTGCGGGCCCGACAGGTGGCCTATCTTGGCGCCAGAGTGGAAAACATCATCGCCAACGCCACCTTCCAGAAACTCTTATCGCTTCCGCCGATGATGACTGAATCGGCCCCCATCGGCAGCCAGGTCTCCCGTCTCAAGGAATTTGACTCCATCAAGGGATTTTTTTCCAGCACATTGGTCAATGTGATCCTGGAATTACCCTTTGTCTTTCTTTTTGTTGCAGTTATTGCCATCCTCGCCGGCAACCTGGCCTGGATTCCAGTGGTGATGATGGGGATTTTCGTCTTGGTGGCCGCCATTATTTTACCGGCCATGAAGCGCAATGTGGTGGCCTCCTCCCGGGCCCGGGCCCAGCGCCACAGTTTTCTGGTGGAAACCCTGTCCAATCTGCGCACCATCAAACAGACGGCAGCCGAAAGACCTTGGATAAAGCGCTATCGTGACTTGTCTGCCGAAAGCGCCTATACCCATTTCAGAACATCCCAAGTCAGTCTGCTGCTGCAAAGTCTGGCCCAGGCCATTATGATGGGTGCCGGCATTGCTACCGTGGGTTTCGGGGTGCTCAAGGTTCTGGACGGCAGCATGACCATCGGGGCGCTGATTGCCAGCATGGCGCTGATCTGGCGTGTGCTATCCCCTTTACAGCAACTGTTTTTGACCCTGAGCCGGGTGGAACAGATTCGCAACAGCATCCGCCAGATCAACCAGTTGATGAAACTGCCCTCCGAATATAATCCGGACCCCAACAGCCTGACCCAGCGTCGTTTTGCCGGCAATATCATTATGGACCGGACCAGTTTCCGTTATAAGCCGGACTCGGAACCTGCGCTGCTCGGCGCAGGCTTCAAGGTGAATGCAGGCGAAATGCTGGCCATTATGGGCCCCAATGCTGCCGGCAAATCCACCCTTCTCAAACTGCTTTTGGCCATGCATAAGCCGCAGGCAGGGCAAATCATTCTGGACGGCATGGACATCCGACAAATCAACCCGGCTGTCCTGCGCCAATCCATCGCCTATGTGCCCCAGCAGGCCCACTTTTTCCACGGCACCATTGCCCAGAACCTGCGCCTCAGCCAACCGACCGCATCTCAAAAGGAGCTTGAGGAGGCCTGCCGTATGGCCAATGTCCTGGACGATATTCAAGCCTTGGAAAACGGGTTTGACACACGTATCGGCGATCAGTCTATACAAAGCCTGCCCTCCAGTTTCAAACAGCGCTTGTCGCTGGCCCAGGCCTTTTTGAAACAGGCCCCCATTTTGCTGCTGGATGAGCCGGCCAAGACGCTGGATTTTGAGGGCGACAGGGCCTTCATGAAAACTCTGGCTACCCTAAAAGGGAAATGCACCATCCTGATGGTCTCCCACCGGCCCAGCCACATCAAGATGGCCGACAAGGTGCTGGTCCTTCAGGATGGCATGGTCCGCAATTTCGGGCCGCCGGACCAGATCTTCCCAAATCAGGCCCCGCGCCCTCTCGAAAAAACAGCCGGTGATCAGAAATAACAAGGCACAGATCATGACGAAAAAAGACATACATCCCCAAACCGCCCAGACCGGACCAGCCGGCGGGCCCGAAATGATCCATAAAAGCCGCAAACTTGCCCGGAACCTGCTGCTGAAAGCCACTGAAGCGGCCCGGGCAAAAAAAGAAAAACCGACCACTTATTACACCCGGTTTCTATCCCGCGCCATCCTGTTGGAAGAAGCCGGACCGCCCAAGGCGGTCATCTCCACCATCGGCATTATCAGCTTTTTTGTCTTGAGCTGCATTCTGTGGGCCGCTGTCACCAAATTAGACGAAGCCAGCATGGCTCAGGGACAGATTGTACCCGCCGCCTCAATCCAGCCGGTGCAGCATCTGGAAGGCGGCATTGTCGCCGAGGTGCTGGTGGAAGAAGGCGAGATGGTAAAAAAGGGACAGACCCTGCTCAGAATGGCACCCACACAAGCCACTTCCGAACGGGGCCGAATGCTGGCGCGCCATGCCGCGCTCAGCATGCAGGTAGAGCGCTTGAAAGCCTTTGCCTTGGACAAAACTCCGGACTTTTCCCGTTTCGAGGCCACATATCCCACTCTGGTGCGGGACCAGCGGGATATTCTGCAACAACAAATCCGCTCTCGCAAAGCGCAGGAAGACGTTATCCTGGCCCAGATCGCCGAACGGCGTAATGAATGGGCCACTCTGCTTGAGCAGGAAAAAAACCAAAGGCAAGCGCTGGAGATCATTGCCGAAGAACTGAAAATGCGTCAGGAACTGACTGAAAAAGGGCTGGGATCCAGACTCCGCCTTCTCGAAGCCCAGAAAGAATATAATAAAACCGAAGGCAGTCTTCAGGAGACCCTCACCCGCAAGGCCGGAATCAAGGCCAGTATCACGGAAGCCGAAAGCAACCTTGTCCAGCTCAGGGCCAATCTGCGCAATGACGCCCTGATACAGATGGGCAACCTGTCCAAGGAACTGGCCGAAGTCACGGCCGATCTTGAGCGTCTGGATGACCGCGTGACACGGCTGAATGTCAAGGCCCCCACGGACGGCATTGTCAAAGGCTTGAAATACCGGTCTGCCGGCAGTGTTGTACCTCCCGGTGACGTGGTAGCGGAAGTTGTTCCCTATACCGGAAAAATTCAGGCCGAGGTCCGGATCTCCCCCCGGGATATTGGTCATGTGAAGGTGGGCGACGAGGTATTGGTCAAGGTGGATACCTATAACTACGCCCGGTTTGGCGGCGTGGAAGGTCGACTGGAAAAGGTGTCGGCGTCATCCTTCATGGATGAGGAAGGCGTCACCTATTTCAAAGGAATCGTTGAACTGCCCCGTAATTATGTGGGCACAGACCCCTCTTCAAACCGGATCACCCCGGGAATGACGGTGGTCGCCGACATTAAAACCGGGGAAAAAACCTTGCTACAATATCTGGTTAAACCCATCAATAATGCGCTCAGCACCTCGTTCCGGGAACGGTGAAGAGCCCTGAGAAGGCGTGACGACCCAAGGGAGCGCGGGCCTTAAGTGTACAGAACTGTGTTGATGACAAGGAAGAGAACGCAATGACGAAAAAACAGCCCGCTGTGTCTCCCCCTCAGGAGGCCCGTTTTTCGATGGCGTCCCAGATAATGGCGGCAATATTGGTGCCGTCAAATCGTTCGATTTCCTGAATTCCCGTGGGCGAGGTGACATTGATTTCTGTCAGATAATCCCCAATCACGTCGATCCCCACAAAAATCAGCCCCTGTTCCCGTAAGGTGGGACCGATAGCTTCGCAGATTTCCATCTCACGTTGGGTTAGCTCGGTTTTTTCCGCCCGGCCGCCCACATGCATGTTGGAACGGGCTTCGCCTTTGGCCGGCACCCGGTTGATGGCTCCCACAGCCTCCCCATCCACCAGTATGATCCGCTTGTCGCCCTGACGCACTTCGGGCAGATATTTCTGAACAATGAAGGGTTCCACATAAAAATCCTGAAACAGCTCAATCAGGCTTTTCATGTTTTCATCATCATCACGGACCCGCACAACACCTTTACCACCATTGCCATAAAGCGGCTTGATCACCACATCCTTGTATTCTTCACGAAAGGCTTCCACATCACGGCCGTTGCGGGTGATCAGAGTCGGCGGCATAAGCTCGGGAAACTTGGCAAGGAAGATTTTTTCCGGCGCATTGCGCACGGAAACGGGATCATTGACCACCAGCGTCTCGTTGCAAATAAGTTCCAACAGATGAGTGGCGGTAATATATCCCATGTGAAAGGGCGGATCCTGACGCATCAGGATCACATCGGTCTCGGCCCCTAGATCCAGACGGCGCGGAGTTCCCAGGGAAAAATGGTTGCCGATTTCCCGGCGCAGAGTCAGCGGCCGGACATGCGAGAGAACCCGGCCATTCTCATAAGAGAGATCATTGACCAAGTAATGATACAGTCGATGTCCCCGCCGTTCCGCCTCCAGTCCCAAGGCAAAGGTGCTGTCGGCGTTGATGTCGATGCTTTCGATGGGGTCCATCTGTATCGCTACGGACAAACTCATAATTTATTCCTTTTCATGGTCGTTACTGACTAACGCAACAATATCCGGTTTATGGGCGCGGGAAATATCTCGCAAGGTTTCCAGCACATGTTTCTTCATTTTGTCCCCATCAGGCCGGTCCTGTAACCGGTCCAGGCAGATTCGCAAAATATGCCGGCTTTTCTCAAGCTCGCCCTGATAGGCCTGAAGTATGCCCAGCTCATATGTATGTTCGATTTTCTCAGGATCAATAAGACACATCCGTTCCAGGATGTCACAGGCCATTGTCAGGTCACTGATTTGCAGGCATCTGATTTTAATGTTGTTGAGCATTCTGGTAAGAACCCGGCGGTTTTCAACGGCGGCATAATAGGCCGGTTCCAATTCCGCTTTCTCCCCGCCAACCGCACGAATCATCGCCCGCAGGTCCCGTGCCGTCAACAACCGCCCCCCATGAAACGGATCAAGGATTGCCTGGTCATTCAGACCATAAACGCGCACCAGAAAATGGCCGGGAAAATTAACGCCTTCCGCCTGCCACCCCCGGGAACGGGCCGCATGAATATACAGAATGCCAAGTGTCACCGGAATCCCCAACCGGCGGTCGATCACCGACATCAGATTCGCGTTCTGTAAATCATCATAAAATTTTTCGTTGCCTTCGTAATTATGACGTCGCCACAACACTTCGGATAATGCTTCCGCCCGCTCCCCGGCTGTCTGCGCCGCATGACCATCATTGGCCAGATCCAGGCCCAGGATTTCCAGGTGATGGTGATATTTCTGCAACGCAACGCCCGGCCGGTCTAGCGCCGCCAGCACAAGAGCCGTATGAGCCAGGTCAACCTCCTCATCCGGCAGAGTGCCAACTTTCTTCAGATAGGCCATATGATCGCGTTTGTTTCCCGTCATCCCTTGGTGCTGCCTTTCCTGTTTCCTGAACCGTTTTCATCCTGTTCTGCGGGGCGCCATGCAGTACAATATCCGTGTCATGCTCCGTGTCATACCATGTCCTGCTCCATCTGCCAGGCGTTTTTCACATGCACTGGCCAGCGCCAGGGCGCCATCAGGATGGCATCGAACCGGCAGAAAGCCGCCTCGCGCCGCTCCCTTACCCCGACCCGATGCGCCAGATACCACTCCGCCGCCCGGTTAATGCGGCGTTGCTGGCGTCCGGTCACGGCCTCAGCGGCCTGGGCAAGTGTAGGCCGGACCTTGACCTCAACAAATACGATCCACCGGCGGCTTTCGGCGATAATATCGATTTCACCAACCGGACATTTAAAACGGTGCCCGCGAATTCGGTAGCCTTTAAGTCTGAGAAACAGAATAGCTAGGTTTTCGGCCCATATTCCCCGCCGATAAGTCCTGTTTCTGTTCGCCTCAGACCTCATGCTCCTCAGCCTCCCCCGCCAGCTCCAGAGCCCGGCGGTACACTTCCTTGCGGCGGCGCCCCGTTATATAGGTAACGGCCGCCACGGCCTCCCTGACACTCAGTTTTTTCAGCGCCGATCTCAGCGCCTCATCCAGATCATCCTCCGTGGCCTGTACCGCCTCTGGCGGCCCAACCACCAGGACAATTTCCCCTTTCGGTTCCCCTGCCGTGGCATAATGGCACGCCAGATCATAAAGGCCATCCTGGCGGATTTCTTCGTATAATTTGGTCAATTCCCGACATACCGCCGCCGGACGATTTCCCAATATGTCGCCAAGATCCCGCAAGCTGTCTGCAAGCCGGTGCGGGGACTCATAAAATACTAGCGTGGCCGCCAGCCTTTTCAATTCTTCCACCACTTTGCGCCGCGCCGCGGTTTTCCCCGGCAGAAAACCGGCGAACAAAAAACGGTCTGTCGGCAAGCCAGCACTGGATAACGCCGCCAGAAGCGCGCTGGCCCCGGGCAGGCTGGTAACATAATAGCCGGAATCCCGGGCCGCTTTCACCAGCCGGTATCCGGGATCGGAAATCAGTGGCGTGCCGGCATCACTGACCAGCACCACCTTCTTCCCCCGCGCCAAACGGTCAAGAAGCTGCGGCAACACCCGGTCTGCATTGTGATCGTGATAGGCCACCAACCGCGCCTCAATCCCGAATCTGGACAACAGCTTCCCCGTTACCCGCGTATCCTCGCAGGCAATGACATCCGCCTGGCGCAACACAGACAGGGCCCTGAGGGTAATATCTCCTAAATTACCAATCGGCGTGGCCGTGACATACAGCCCCGGCGTAATTTTTTTATCTGTTTTTTCAAATGCTTCCATGCAAGGATTCACAACTTTGCCGTAATTCAAGGCTAGCCTAGCCCACTCATACAGGCTATTAAAGTATTTATTGGCAGGTTATGAAAGTCTTTACTGCACAAAACAGAAAATTCGGAATCTATACAGAGCCCTACCGCCAACATGATCTCTATAAGGAAGCTACCAAATATCATCCTGTTTCTCTTCGTAGGCCTGTTGGGCCTGCAGGGATGCGGTCCCAAACCGACCCCTCTTGTGCGGGATGAAGCGCCGCCGCGGCAGAAGGACACGAAGCAAGAGACCCCGGACAGGGACCAGATTCGCCAGGAAATCCGGATTGGCATGCTGGTGCCGCTCAGCGGCCCCAATTCAGTTGTCGGCGAAGCCCTGTTTAACGCCGCAACAATGGCGCTGTTTGATTCCCGCGATAAACGATTACGGCTCATTCCCGCAGACACCCGGGGCACCCAACCGGGGGCACGGGGGGCCTTCGTATCCCTGCTGGAGCAAAAGGTGGACATCATTCTGGGCCCGTTATTTGCCGACAACATTCGCGCCATAAAGGACGACGCCCGAAAGGCGGGGGTGAAAATCATCGGGTTTTCCACTGACCATACTGTGGCCGGGAACGGTGTATATCTGCTGAGTTTCCGTCCCGAGGAACAGGTCCGGCGCATTCTCCACTTTGCAGCGCTGTCAGGACATGAGCGTTTCGCCGCCCTGATCCCAGAAACCAGCTATGGCCGTCGCGTGCTGGAAGTGTTCGGCCAGACAGTTGCCCAGCTGGGCAAGGAAATGACAGCGGTGGAATTCTACAAACCGATCGCCAGCGAATTGTTTGAGCCCGTCAAAAAAATTGCCAATTATCAGCAGCGCCGCCGGGAATATCTTGACGAAGTGGAATTTCTGGAATCCCTGGGAGAGGATGACTTTGCCCGGGACCTTCTGGACGAAATCAAACATCTGGAAACCCTAGGGGATGTGGATTATGACGCGATTCTGATTCCAGAAGGCGGTGCGCTACTGCGCACTCTGGCGCCACTTCTGCCCTATTACGAGGTGGACCCGGCAAAGGTAAAATTCCTGGGAACTGGCCTGTGGGATGATGAAACCCTGCGCCATGAACCGCCTCTCCGGGGAGGCTGGTACGCTGCCCCTGCCCGTGAGCAGGCCAATCGGTTTCTGGAACGCTATGAAAAAACTTTTGGCAAAACAGCTCCGCGTCTGGCCACGCTCGGCTATGATGCCCTGGCTCTGGTCGCAACCCTGGTTCGTCCCCGTCCCATCCCGGATTTTTCCGATCACCTCCTGACAGATCCGGCTGGCTTTATGGGTATAGACGGACTATTCCGCTTTAGCGAAGACGGGCTGTGTCACAGGGGGCTGGCGGTCTATGAAATTTCCGCTGAGGGCTTTACCATGGTCAGCCCCGCCCCACAGACATTTATGCGTCCTCGGGAAGATGATCTTATGCCAGAATCTGCCTCAGAAGAGCATTCAGAAGCGGACGGCCCCGACGCGTCGTTCGAAGAGTTCCGTCCCGCCAGTCCAGAAGGCCCTGATCCACAAGATTTTCCAGCCGGGTCTGATCCAGAAAATCGCTGATCGAGCGTCCTATACGCTTTTCCACGGCTTTCAGGGATACGCCTTCCCTGAGCCGCAACCCCATCATCACCATTTCTTCCGCCATCATCAGCGCGGATAAGGGCTCCAAAAATTCTGTGGCGTGCCCATCGGCTTCTACCTGCCTCAGCCAGTCTTCCGGTTTGCGTTTCTGAGACAAGGCATACACCTTTTCTCCCATGGACAGCCGGCCATGCGCGCCGGGACCTATGCCCAGATATTCCTCGTACCGCCAATAGGCGAGATTATGCCGGCTTTCCTCGCCGGGTCTGGCATGGTTGGAAATCTCATAAGCCGGGAGTCCTGCTGCTGCGCAGATATCCTGGGTAATGTCATACATGTCCGCCGCCACCTCTTCCTCCGGCAGGCGCAACCTGCCCCGGTGATAGGCATTGTAAAAAGCGGTGCCCTGTTCAATGGTAAGCTGATACAGCGACAAATGGTCCACCGCCAGCTCCAGAGCCTCCTGCAATTCCTGTTCCCAGTCGGACAGGCTTTGTCCCATGCGGGCATAAATCAGATCAAAACTGTGACGCCGGAAATATTTTTGTGCCAAGTCGATGGCCGTCCTGGCCTCGGCAACGTCATGTTCCCGGCCCAGCGCCTTGAGATCCGCATCTCTGAGGGATTGAACACCAAGAGACACCCGGTTAATCCCGGCAGCCGCAAAATCCCGGAATTTGCCCGCTTCCACGCTGGTGGGATTGGCTTCCAGAGTAATTTCTACTGTCTCCTCCAATTGCCAGTGATTCCCAACACGCTCCAGAATCCGCCCGACAGTGGTCGGCGACATCAGGGACGGTGTACCGCCTCCAAAAAAAATACTGGTGACCCGGCGCGGCCCGGCAAAAGTGGCAAAATAATCAAGTTCCCGGCACAACGCCTCGGCCCAGGCTGTTTCGTCAATGCGGGCGCGCACATGACTGTTAAAATCACAATAAGGACATTTGGACCGGCAAAACGGCCAATGCACATACACCGCAAGAGGCGGCATCTGGGTTTTATGCGTTTTCAAAGCAGGCCCTGATCAGTTTGCGAAAGGCATCCGCCCGGTGGCTGATGTCATGTTTTTCCGCGGGCTCCATTTCTCCAAAGGTAATCTCATACCCGTCCGGCCGGAATATAGGGTCATAGCCAAACCCCCTTTCTCCACGCGGCGGCCAGACCAGCACACCGAACACCCGCCCTTCAAAGGTTTCCACATGCCCTTCCGGCTCCTCCCGGCTTGGCGGCCAAGCGAGGCTCAACGCACAACTGAAATGGGCATGGCGCTTATCCACGCCTTTTTCCTCAAGGCACTGGTGCAACTTTTCCATACCATAGGCAAAATCCCGCTTGCCAGTATCCGGGCGCACCGCCCACCGGGCCGAATGCACGCCCGGCTGACCGTCAAGTGCACGCACCACAAGCCCGGAATCATCCGCCAGCGCCACCAGACCCGACGCCTTGGCCGCAGCCCGGGCCTTGAGTTCGGCATTTTCCATAAAGGTGGTGCCGGTTTCTTCCGGTTCGGGCAGGTCCAGTTCCGCCGCAGAATAGATGTCCACCCCGTAAGGTCTCAGAAGGTCGGAAATTTCCCGCACCTTCCCGGGATTATGGCTGGCCACTACAAGCTTGTCCTGAGTAAACTTTCTAGCCATGACATCTTTACCAGAGCTTATTTTTGCACTGCGGCCCGCTGCAAACTCACCAATTGCCCGACCCCGATTTTCGCCAGACGCAGCAACCGCAACAGTTCTTCTTCACTGAACGGGTCTTCCTCGGCAGTGCCCTGAATTTCCACAATACGTCCATCGCCGGTAAGCACAAAATTGGCATCGGTTGCCGCGGCACTATCTTCCTCATAATCCAGATCCAGCACCGGCACCCCATTGTAAATGCCACAGGATATGGCGGCAACCTCGGTCTTCAGGGGAATGGTTTCAAGTTGCCCCTGCTCCACCATATTTTCAAAACATTCATAAAGCGCCACATAAGCCCCGGTAATGGCCGCCGTACGAGTACCGCCATCTGCCTGGATCACATCACAATCGATGCGGACCTGGCGTTCACCAAGGGCCTCAAGATCACAAACCGCGCGCAAGGCCCGGCCAATCAGCCGCTGAATCTCCTGGGTGCGGCCGGTCTGCTTGCCCCGGGCGGCTTCCCGGCCCATACGCTGATGTGTGGACCGAGGCAACATGCCATATTCCGCCGTTACCCATCCCCGGCCCGTATCCTTGAGAAAAGGCGGGGCTTTGTCTTCCAGGGTCGCTGTGCACAGCACATGAGTATTTCCGAAACGGGCCATGCAGGACCCTTCCGCATATCTGGAAAATCCTTTTTCCAGTTTGACGTCGCGTAATTGATCGGGGGTACGGCCGGAGGGACGCATAATTATATGTCTCCTGAATATTTCGGTGAAAAGGTCATTAATGCTGTCAAGCTGTTCGGTTCCTGCCTGTTCTTCTAACGTGAACTGTTCCCATCGTCCAGACCTAACGCAGAAAAACCACAGGTAAAACGCATTTTTCACCGGGAGTGACATTGAAATTCTCCGAGGGAAGAATAAATTCAGGAACATGCTACTGGAAAAACTGAATGACAGATCGCGGGATATTTTCCGTCGTATTGTGGACACCTATCTGTTGACGGGTGACCCGGTGGGCTCGCGCACCCTGTCGAAACAGATTAACCCGCCGCTTTCCCCGGCCTCCATCCGCAATGTCATGGCGGACCTGGAGGAAAGCGGCCTGATTTATTCTCCGCACACTTCCGCCGGACGCATTCCTACGGAAGCGGGATTGAGACTGTTTGTGGACGGCCTTCTTGAAGTGGGCAACCTGTCCGAGGAGGAACGCACCACCATTCGCATCAAATGCCATGAAAGCGGCACCCGGCTGGAAGACGTTCTGGACAAGGCCACCGGATTGTTGTCCGGCCTGTCCCATTGTGCCAGCGTTGTCGTGGCCCCCAAGGCGGAACGCCCCCTGAAACATATTGAGTTTGTCAATCTGGGATCGGGGCGGGCCCTTGTGGTGCTGGTCAGTGAAGGCGATGACGTGGAAAACCGGATTATCGAGATTCCCGCAGGCCTGACGCCATCCGCCCTGATCCAGGCCGGCAATTATCTCAGCACTCGGATGGTGGGGCGCACCTTCAGCGAAGCCCGCAAAATCATTGAGGAGGAACTGAAACAACACAAAGCCGAGCTGGACGCCCTCACCCAGCAGGTGGTAGAACAGGGACTAGCGGTACGCACGAGCACAGATGCTCATGACGAAGGCACGCTGATTGTCCGTGGCCAGGCCAATCTGCTGGAGAATCTGGAGGCCATGGAGGATCTGGAAAAAATCCGGCTTCTGTTTGAAGATCTGGAAACCAAAAAGGATCTGGTCAACCTTCTGGATCTGGCCAGGGAAGCCGAAGGCGTGCGGATTTTTATCGGTTCTGAAAATAAACTCTTTTCCCTGTCGGGTTCATCTGTTATCGCTTCGCCCTATATGGATGCCAACAACAATATTCTGGGCGTTATTGGCGTGATTGGACCGACCCGACTGAACTATGCCCGTATCATTCCGATGGTGGATTATACGGCCAAGGTTATCGGTAACATTCTTTAGGAAACTGACTGGTATGGATATGAACGAGACGACAAATCACACCCCGGAAAAACCGGAGGCCGAAACGGAAAAACAGAGTCAGGCAGAAGGAAAACAGATGTCAGAAGAACAAACGTCTGCGAAAGCTTCCTCTGATGCTGCAAATCCGGAGGCGCCGGCACAGAAAACAACGCCTGAAAAAGACCCTCTGGAAGCGGCACAGGCGGAGATCGCCGAGCTCAAGGACAAGCTGCTCAGGGCCGTGGCGGAAACGGAGAACCTGCGGCGTCGCGCCGAACGGGAACGTCAGGATGCGGCCAATTTTGCGATTACCAATTTCGCCCGTGATCTGCTTTCCGTCGGCGACAATCTGCGCCGGGCTCTTGAAAGCCTGCCCGAGGGTGCCGAAAAGGATGAAACCATGAAAACCCTTCTGGACGGGGTGGAGATGACCGAACGGGAGCTGCTCAACAGTTTTGAAAAACACGGCATCCGTAAGATTGACCCCAAAGGGGAAAAATTTGACCACAATTATCATCAGGCCATGTTTGAAGTGCCAAACAGCGGCGAGCCGGACGGCACTGTAGTTCAGGTCATGCAGGTGGGCTATGTCCTGAAAGACCGGTTGTTGCGACCGGCCCTGGTGGGGGTTGCCAAAGGCGGCGACAAGGCGCAGCCGTCCCAGGAGCATGTGGACACCACCGCCTGATCCCCTCAGACACATGATATTCACCCAAAAGGCCGGCTCGAAACCTCGCGACCGGCCTTTTTCTCTGCTGGAGTGAATTGCAATCGGATAGAATCGTCATTACATGGCGCGCCATGACGCAGGCTCTCCGGAATAAAAACCTAAAACAGGATAGATGCCTCGGTCCCCCATTCGCCAAACACTCTAATGGTGTTTATGGTGTCCATCCTGGTGAGGGAGGGGGGTGATGCCCTGCGCCTCGGAAGCGGCCGGCGGGTTCATCATCACTTCCGCCTCTAGTGTCACTTGAGCGTGCTTTTCAAAAGTCAACGTCAGGGGAAATTTCTGACCAGGCAACAGCTTGTCCTTCACGTCAAATATCATGACGTGGTATCCGCCAGGCTGGAAGGTCAGCCTGCCGCCGGCCGGAATTTCCACCGCAGTCACCTGACGCATTTTCATCACCCCGTTTTCCATTTTATGCACATGCAGTTCCGCACGCCCTGCCAGTGGGGTTGAGACGGCCAGAAGCTGCTCTGGCATATTTGTCTGATTATGCAGATCAAAATAGACGGCACCCGGACGCCCCGCCACCAGCACAGGTCGCGCCCAAGCCCCTGAAACGACAATATTTTCCCCTTCGGCATGGACCCCAAAAGGCATCAGCAACCCTCCCACGACCATAAGCAGTAATAACCGTATTTTTTGCATAAAACCTCCTATTTGACCTGAAATACCCGCGCGGGCAGAAATATCTGATCTTTCTATAGCAGGTTCCTGCCCTCTGAAACATACAGTTTTCTGCCGTAAAAAGCATTTTTTCTGCTCTGGTGACTTGCAGCCTTCAAAAAGCAACTTATATAAGCTGCATACAACGCGATCGGCCTGTAAAGGCGGCTAGAGTTTTATTACAGATGGTAAATATGGTGTTCCGTCAGGTGCTTTTATATGGTCTTTCGGAACAGCCGAATAAAAGAGGATTAAAATGGGTAAGGTAATTGGAATTGACTTAGGGACCACAAACTCCTGCGTGGCCATTATGGATGGCGCCAAACCGAAAGTCATTGAAAATGCCGAAGGCGGCCGCACCACACCGTCAATGGTAGCCTTCACGGAAGATGGTGAAAGACTTGTCGGGCAACCCGCCAAACGGCAGGCCGTCACCAACTCCGAAAATACGTTTTTTGCAATTAAACGGCTGATTGGCCGCCCCTATGATGACCCTGCCACCAGAAAAGATATGGAAATGGTGCCTTACAAGATCATCAAGGCAGACAATGGGGATGCCTGGGTGGAAGCCCGTGGCAAGGAATACAGCCCGAGTCAGATTTCCGCCTTCATTCTTCAGAAAATGAAGGAAACCGCGGAAAACTATCTGGGCGAAAAAGTGGAACAGGCCGTCATCACGGTTCCGGCCTATTTCAATGACGCCCAGCGCCAAGCCACCAAGGACGCCGGGCGGATTGCCGGACTTGAAGTTCTGCGTATCATCAACGAACCCACAGCCGCGGCTCTGGCCTATGGTCTGGATAAGGAAGACGGCAAGACCATCGCCGTTTATGACCTGGGCGGGGGGACCTTTGACATCTCCATTCTGGAAATCGGCGACGGTGTGTTCGAAGTGAAATCCACCAACGGGGATACGTTCCTCGGCGGGGAAGACTTTGACATGCGGCTGGTGGAATATCTGGCTGAAGAGTTCAAGAAAGAAAACGGTATTGATCTGCGCAATGATAAAATGGCGCTGCAGCGTTTGAAGGAAGCTGCGGAAAAGGCGAAGATCGAACTGTCCAGCTCTCAGCAGACCGAAATCAACCTGCCCTTCATCACTGCGGATCAGTCTGGTCCGAAACACCTGACCATGAAACTGACCCGGGCCAAACTGGAAACCCTGGTGAAGGATCTGGTGGACCGGACCATCGCCCCTTGTAAAGCCGCGCTCAAAGACGCCGGCATCACCGCTGGCGAAGTTGACGAAGTGGTTCTTGTGGGGGGGATGACCCGCATGCCGAAGATCATCGAAACGGTGAAGGAATTCTTCGGCAAGGAACCCCATAAAGGCGTTAACCCGGATGAAGTGGTGGCCATGGGCGCCGCTATCCAGGCCGGGGTGCTGCAAGGGGACGTGAAAGATGTGCTGCTGCTGGATGTGACACCGCTGTCTCTGGGGATTGAAACCCTGGGTGGGGTGTTCACCCGTCTGATCGACCGCAACACAACGATCCCAACCAAGAAATCCCAGGTCTTTTCTACGGCCGAAGACAACCAGACGGCCGTGACCATCCGGGTGTTCCAGGGGGAACGCGAAATGGCGGCCGATAACAAACTTCTTGGCCAGTTCGATCTGGTTGGCATTCCGCCCGCCCCGCGTGGCGTACCGCAGATCGAAGTGACCTTTGACATTGACGCCAACGGTATCGTGAACGTCTCAGCCAAAGACAAAGGTACCGGCAAGGAGCAGCAGATCCGCATTCAGGCCTCTGGCGGTCTCAGTGAAGAAGAAATTGAGAAAATGGTTAAAGACGCCGAAGCCCATGCGGAAGAAGACAAGAAACGCAAGGAACTGGTAGAAGCCCGGAACCAGGCGGAAAGCCTTGCCCATTCCGTCGAGAACCAGCTGACGGAGCATGGCGACAAGATTTCCGCCGAGGAGAAAACCGCCATCGAGGACGCCGTCAAGGCGGCCAAGGATGCTGCTGCGGGTGATGACAAAGAGGCCATCGACCAGGCCGTGCAGAATCTGCAGCAGGTGGCCATGAAACTGGGTGAAGCTGTTTATAAGGCCCAGGGTGAGGACGCCGGTGCTGGCGCCGGAGCCGAAGGCACCGGGACTACGGACGGTTCCGATGATGATGTTGTGGATGTCGATTTCGAAGAAGTCGACGACGACAAGAAATAACAGCTCATCATGCGTGAACGCGTCTTCGCGTATATGTTCGATCTGATTTGACCGGCCGCCCCGTTTTCGGGGCGGCACGGCCGTAATTGGTGAACGGGACAAGGGGTAGTCATCGGGGTAGTCATGGCGAAACAGTGTTATTATGAAATTCTTGGAGTGGATCGCACGGTTTCTTCGGCAGAGCTGAAAAAAGCCTTTCGGAAGAAAGCCATGCAATTTCATCCGGACCGTAATCCCGGTGATTGCGAAGCTGAAGCCAGATTCAAGGAAATCAACGAAGCCTACGACATACTCAAAGACGAGCAAAAACGGGCCGCTTATGACCGTTATGGTCATGCCGCCTTTGAAAATGGCGGGATGGGCAATCATGGTGGCGGTGGATTTGGCGGCTTTGAATCGGCATTTTCCGATATTTTTGAAGACCTGTTCGGGATGGGAAGCTCCCGCGGGCGTCGCGGCAACCGGGGGCGACGCGGGGCAGACCTACGCTATAATCTGACCATTACTTTAGAAGACGCCTTTACCGGCAAAGAGGAAAAAATCACCATTCCGCGGGCCGAACTCTGCGGCGAGTGTCAGGGCAGCGGTGCAGAAGCCGGCAGCTCCCCCGAAGTCTGCATGACCTGTAATGGCATCGGCAAGGTTCGCACTCAACAGGGTTTTTTCATGGTCGAACGAACCTGTCCCGCCTGTCAGGGTCGGGGGCAGGTGATCACCAGCCCCTGTAAAAATTGTCACGGCGCCGGCAAAGTCGAAAAACGCAAAACCCTGTCCGTCAAGATTCCCGCTGGTGTCGAAGACGGCACCCGGATCCGGCTTCAGGGAGAAGGCGAATGCGGCAGCCGGGGGGCCCCGAACGGCGATCTTTATATTTTTATTCATATGGAATATCACCCGATTTTCCAGCGGGACGGTTCGACAATTTTCTGTGAAGTTCCCATCCCCATGACCGTGGCGGCGCTGGGCGGGGAAATCGAAGTGCCGACCGTTGACGGTCAAAAAACTGCGTTGAAGATCAGCCCCGGCACCCAGACCGGCAAGCAATATCGACTGCGCGGTAAAGGCATGCCGATCCTGCATTCCTCCCAATATGGCGACATGGTCATCCAGACCCGGGTGGAAACTCCGGTCAACATGACCAAAAAGCAAAAACAGCTGCTCCGGGAATTCGCTAATGAATGCGGCGATGATGTGAGTCCCGAATCCTCAGGATTTCTGAACAAAGTCAAGGAGTTGTGGGACGACCTGACAGACTAGAGTGAATTGAGCCACCCTATGCCCCATTCATTCTAGCCCCATAAGATCTCGCTAAGCAGCTCAGAAAATCCAGACCGATTCGTCTTCCCCGGTGTCGGGATTAAGTTCAGGGCCGAGTTCAGGATCAGCCCCCTGTCCCTTAACCTCCCCTTCTCCCAAAGCCATTTTTTCAACAATCGGAACATACCGCCCATCCAACAGGCGATACTGAAACTGTTGTTCAATGGTCCACATGATCCGACGGTATAACGATTCCGCAGAAATCGGTTTGACCAGAAACTGATTCACCCCGGCGGCACGTGCTTCTTGCACCCGGGTCAATTCACTATAGGCACTGACGGCGATTACCGGAATAAAACAGGTTGGGTAGTTTTTTTCGGCCCTGAGCACCTTGACGAATTGCTCACCATTCATGGGGGACATCCGCCAATCGGTCAAGATCATATCCGGCGTATGGGTTTTCAGTATTTCGAGCGCTTCTTCCCCGCCTTGTGCCACGACAAGCTGCCTTACCCCGAACGCCTTCAGCATAACCTGCAACAGGCTGATCATGTTCTGATTGTCATCAATCACCATCAATGACAGAGTGGAGAGATCATATGTTTTCATCACAGAGTTTTATGTTTTTATCATCTTTGTCTCGTTTACAGGGGACAACCAGCAGGCCTAACCGCGCTTTGCCCATCTGCGGCCTGAGCGGGAAACTTTATAGATCCGGTTAACGGCACAGATTCAGTTAGCAGGACCGACTCCTACAAAATCGCGGCCCTGTTTCACAAATCTTTTCGAAGCTTGTCCATCAACCGAATCGCCAGATCAGCCTCCTCTTCTGACAATATGTCAAAAATTTCATCCACCCAGATTTTGTGATACCCAATGGCCTCATGGAGGATGTCGCGCCCTTTGGAGCTGAGGGTTACCGTCTGCACCCGGCGATCCTTGCGGGAAGTCTTTTTCACCACCCAGCCTTTTTCAGCAAGACGTCCAACCATACCGGTGCTGTTGGCATTGGAGACCAACAGCGACCGCGACAGGTCCGTCATGGTCAGACCTTCCGCCCCAGCACGATCAATAGCCACCAAGGCGTCAAACTGTGCCAACGTCAATGGCGTCTGTTTGGACATCCGTTGATTCAAATCTTGTTCAATAAGTTTCGTGGTGCTCAGCATCCTGATCCAGAGCTGCAAATATTTTGGATCTTGCGTTTCCATTTATTGTCGTTTTCCCTTGGTCCGCTGATCAGGGCCGGAACTCTGTTGCCAAATCCCTTCATATCCCCTTCTTGGTATCCACAGATTACCGCCGCAAAGAAATAACTGCAAGCCCGGCTGCCCGTTTCCCTAGAGATAAATACAAAAATCGTCAAAGAAACCGCTTCATCAGACAACATGACAGGACGATCAGGGAAATAATTAATTAATATATTAAATATTTCTTTGCGAATGCCGCCTCTCATGTTATTTTAGCGCATAATGGAGGATCAAAACATGCAGCCAAATATTCTCAGCCCGCTGACCATCAATGGCATGACATTACCCAACCGGACCGTTGTTCCAGCTATGGTTACACGGCTTTCCGGTGAGGACGGTTATGTCAATCAGGACATTATTGACCGCTATGTGCGATTTGCTGAGGGGCGCGTCGGCCTGATCGTGGTTGAGGCCATGGCGATCCACCACTCCAAATCCGGCCCGCTATTGCGGCTCTCCGATGACAAATTTATCCCCGGCCATCGTGATCTGGTGCAACAAGTCCATGACACCAGCGACTCCAAAATCGTACCGCAAATCATTCATTTTATGAAAGTGGCCCGGTCCGGCTGGCGGCAAACCATTGACATGCTGGAAGAAGATGACATCAAAAAAATCATCGCGGATTTCGGGGCAGCAGCAGCCCGGGCGCGCGAGGCCGGTTATGATGGCATCGAGCTGCATTCCGCCCATGCCTATACCCTGTCTTCCTTCCTGTCGCGTCATAACAAACGCCGCGACCGGTATGACGGACGCACACTGGAAGGGCGCCTGCGCATGATCGGGGATGTGGTGGCCGAAGTGCGCCGCCAAGTGGGACATGATTATCCGGTGGGCGTGCGGTTCCTGGCTGATGAAATGATCAAGGACGGCTACACGCTGGAAGATTCCCGTCTCATTGCCCTGCGCATGGCCCAGCTGGGTCTGGATTATATCTCGCTCTCTGTCGGTGGCAAATTCGAGGATGCCATCAAAAAAGAAGGCCAGCCCCCCTACCCCTATACCGGATATTCCGGGGAACGCTGTATGCCGGGGGCCACCTTTCCCAAACTGCCGCATTATCAATATGCCTCCAGCATCAAAAAGTTCATTAATGAAAAAGGCTATAACGTACCGATCATCTCCGTCGGAAAAATCAATGATCCCGCCGACGCCAACTGGTTGTTGCGCGAAGGCCATGCGGATCTGATCGGTATGGCGCGGCAGCTTCTTGCGGATCCGGACTGGCCCAAAAAAGTGACCGAGAACCGCCAGGACGATATCGTCAAATGCGTCTATTGCAATGTTTGCAAACAGCTGGATGAAAATTTCAAGGAAGTCACCTGCTTCCTGTGGCCGAAACACCACAAACAGGCTCCGGCCGATGATCCGGCAGCGCAGGCGCCAGCCTGGACCGGCGAAGCCCCGGTTCTTGAAGCCAGCTATGACAACGGGACCGTCCATCTGAAATGGCGTCGGCCCGATACGGGTCAGGCCGCCGGGTATGATGTCTATCGTTCCGAAGGCGGCGAAGTCAAGATCATCGAAGCCATGAAAGGCCACAAATACGCCGACAAACTGGTGCTGGAAGGCCTGGAATACCAGTACTTCATCCGCGCCTATGACAGCAGCGGCAAGGCCAGCAAACCGTCCAATACGGTTACAATCAGACCCGGCGCGGCCCTCGCCGCCGCAGAATAGTCTTGCGCCGCCTTGCCTTGAGGCAAAAAAGCCCGTATTCCTCGTCAAGAACACAAAAACGAGGATATACCGTGAGCACTCCCTATGCCGGTTTTACCGAAGATGCAAATATCGTAGTCCGGGAACTGACCCGGTTTCTGGAACAATCCAGGAGCCGGGCGTATCCGGCCATTCATCAGAAACCGCTGGGCGACATTGTCGATGCCCTGAAGCTGGAAGATCTGCTCAGCCAGGGCGGCCTGGCTGGCGAGACCCTGGAACACTTTCTCAAAACCTATCTGATCAACACCACCCGGCTGCATCATCCGGGGTATCTGGCGCATCAGGTCACGGCTCCCCATCCCACCGGGGCCCTTGGTTCGCTGATTGACGGTTTCAGCAACAATCCCGGCACGATCTATGAAATGGGGCCGGCCGCTACCGCCATTGAAATCTTCATGACCAACTGGATGCTAAAAAGGATCGGCTGGACGCCCGCGCCTTATGACAGTGCGCAAAGCGCCGCACAGGAGCATGGCGGCGGGGTGCTGACCCATGGTGGGTCCCTGGCCAACCTCACAGCCCTATTGGCGGCGCGCAGCCATATGGTTCCCGACTTCTGGAAAAAGGGAAACCCCGGCAACCTGGTGCTGCTGGTACCGGAACAATCCCATTATTCCCTGAAACGCAGCGCCGCCATTCTGGGTTATGGCGAGGACAACTGTCTTGCCCTGCCAGCCGACAAAGAAGGCCGGGTCGATGCCGAACGTTTGCCTGAAATTCACGATCAGCTCAGTGCAGAAGGCAAAAAAGTCGTAACCTTAGTCGCCAATGCCTGTGGCACAGCGGCCGGATTGTATGATCCGCTGGAGGAAATCGCCCGCTTCTGCCGGGACAAAGGGATCTGGCTACATGTGGATGCGGCCCATGGCGGCGGGGCACTGCTGTGCGAGGAGTTGCGCCCTCTCACCCGCGGTATTCATTTGGCCGATTCCGTAATCTGGGATGCGCATAAAATGCTGCGCACCCCGGCGGTCTGTGCCGCTGTTCTGGTGCGCGATCACCGCACCCTTGACCGGGCATTTATGCAAGACGCCAGCTATCTGATCCATGAGAAGGATCAGCCAGGTTATGACTTGCTGCATCGCCATGTGGAATGCACCAAGGCGGCATTGGGGCTACGGTTTTTCATGGCCTTCGCGGCAATGGGAGAGAAGGCCATGGCGGACTATATTCTGGATCGGGTACGCCTTGCCCAGGATGCGGCACGGCTGATTGCAGAAGATGCGGCGCTTGAACTTGCCGTCATGCCGGAAACCAACATTGTCTGTTTCCGCCTGCCAGGGGATGACGAGCTGCAACTCACGCTGCGCAAGCGGCTTCTGGAACGGGGTGATTATTATATTTCCTCTACCATGTACAAGGGAAAGCGCTGGCTCCGGCTTGTGTTTATGACACCTGAAACCACGTTGGAGGACGTGCGGAACATGCTGGAAACGATCAAGGCGCTTCGCGCGGAACTGCCCTGACCCTTGCCGGGAACCTGCAAGGGACAATGCACAATACCTACCAGAAATATCAAAAAGGAGCCGGCAGAAAACCGACTCCTACGATAGTTTCGTCTGCTCCTATCCCTTATGGCCCGACTTTTTCCCCCCGCGGGGACATGCGGATGAGGACATTGTCCTTTTTGATAAAGTGATGATACAGGGCCGCGAAAACGTGCAGAACAAAAGCCAGCAACAAAAGCTTGGCGGAAATTTCATGCAGCTCTTCAAAAAATTCATGCATCTCATGATCCTTACCAAGCAGGACGGGCATCTGGAACAGCCCGAAGACGTCCACCGGCTGGCCATTATAGGTGGTGCTCATGAACCAGCCGGACAACGGCATCGCCAGCATCAGCACATAAAGCAATAGATGCACCCCATGGGCCAGATATTTTTCCCAGACCCGCATGCTTTCCGGCAGACGCGGAACCGGATTGCTCAACCGCCAATACATTCTGAACAGAATAAATAACAGCGCGATGACGCCTAAGGATTTGTGCAAGGCATAAATCCCGAACTTATAATCCCGCTCTTCCGGGGTCGTGGCCGGAAGGCCATGCATGTAATCCCCTGCAAGCCATAACCCCACAATCAGCAGGGCCATGATCCAATGCACCCAGATGGCCATACGGCCGTAATGTGTTTCAGTATTCCGGATGGTCATTTTCTTATCCCTTTCTACTCATACCCCATACATGATAAGGGGATAACCTGAAGTGAAACTGAAAAATACAAACATATTTCGGTATTTGATCCCACAATTTTAGTTTTCGCGATTTCATTTTCGACGCCGGAATTTTTCCAAAACCCCCGGCAGGTTCAGCAAAAGCCAGACCGGCACCACAATCACGGCCCCCAGTAAAATGTAATCTATGGCCCAACGCAACCCGTTCCAGAGCAGCTCAAAAATATGACCAATGGTTTCCGGAACTTCGCGGATCAGCTCCGCAGGGGTAATATCAAAATAGCTGAGCACCAGCCCCATGATCAACGAGGCCAGAAGCAGTTTCCAGATCAGTCCCACTGTGGTTTTGGTCAAAGGCAATCCCCTGGTGGTTTCAGCGTCTCAAGACCCGTTGCTTTGCTGGCGGGCAAGTTCTTTTTCTTCCATGTCATAGCGTAATTGACGCATTAAATCATCTACGGCGCGTTTTTGCGCCGCAGTCAGGCGAGTGGTATGGGAAATCAGCGCCAGTTCATTGAGGGCCTGCTGATAGGCCTTGGCGTCACTGTCAGCCACAACCTGATCAATACGCTGGCGCATCTCATCGGGCATGGTCGCAAAGGCGTCCACCAATCTTTCCTCCACCGTTTTTTTATGTTTGGTTTCAAAATTATCGCAACCCGTTAGGCTAAACGTCACCGCCAAAGCCAGAAACGCCATCACCAAACCCAAGATACGCATTTTCGTGATCCCTCATTGCCACCGGCGCAAGATATTAAAATATTATTGTCTGTGAACAGACTATCGACAGAGCCCGCAAAAAACAATCCCCGACAGATTTCTTTATGCTGTCGGGGACTGTAGGATTGAGTGTTTCGGGAAAGACCGAAAAAAAACTGAAAAAGGTCTATTTAAAGACGATCTCCTCGGCAATGCGCTCTCCCAGAATGGTGCGCAAGGCGCCCCGGTCAATGGTGGCTTGTTGGGCCTTGTCCATGGACCCCATGACTTTTTCAATCAACTTGTCCCAGTCATCATAGGACCGGTCAAAAACCGCCCAGTTCTTGTATTCCACCATCAGGACAAGATTGGCCCGTCCTTTGTCCGTTCCAATCATGTTGAACATTTTATAGGACAGGACATTGCCGGCTTTCTTCTCTTCTTCCATGAATTTGCGCCAGACGTTTTTCAGATCCGCCAGATAATCATCATACATTCCGGGTTTGGTTTCCACCAATGTGATATGCCAGGGATGTTTTTTGTCATATGCCCGGTCTGCGGCTATGGCCGCCGTGGAAAACGTGCTTGCAATTATGATCAGCAATACTGTTTTGAAAATTCTAGACATTTGTACCCTCCTTTTTCCCATAGGTCGATAATAAGAGGCCATCGGAACTGGCGTTCCGATGTGCCCCAGCCATGCTTGTGCAAAATGGCTCAAATAAAGATTACGGGTACAGATAAAAGGTACGTATACAATGAATATGTTCTTAGCATACCCCAAAGCGTATAAAAAAAGAAGCATTGTATGACAATTACAACGCTTCTTTAGTTTATTCATTTTAATAGTCTGTCTTCTAAGACAGCTCAGCCCTTAGGATGCCAACGGCTCTGCACAACCCGGTAGCGGTTGGACACATAGGCCGTATCGCTGAGCGCCGCATTGGCCGCCGGATTGGCGCCGGTGGCATGAAAATCACTAAAGGCCGCCGTCTGGTTGACAAAAACTCCGCCGGTGAGGTTGAAAGACACGGCCACACCAGCCTCGCAGGCCACCTCTTCCGCCTTGGCCAGCACCTCGTCAGAGGTGGAATAAATACCAAAGCTGATGGCGCCATGATTTTTAACACTGGCTTCAACCGTTTTCAGGCTATCATCGGTATCCTTTGTGGACACCACAAAGGAAATCGGCCCAAACAGCTCTTCCGTATAAGAGCTGTCATCGGTCGCCCGCAAAATCAGGGGGGTGCGGATCCGGGCATTGTCAAAGCCCTTCATGGGCACCGCACGGGGCGCCAGCAGCACATTGTCGCCAGCGGCATATTTTTCCAAGCGCTGCATCGTCGCGTCACTCTGAATGGCCCCCAGTACGGCAGCGGCCCGTTCATCGTCGCTGTTGAATTTTTCCACCCCCTTGGCGATGGCCTCAGCCACTTCATCAAAACTCTTGTGGCCTTCGTCGGTCTCGATGCCACCTTCGGGAATAAAGATATTCTGCGGTGTGGTGCACATCTGGCCGCTATATAGCGACAGGGTGAAGGCAATGTTGCCAATCATGCCGCGGAAATTATCAGTGCTGTCAATGACGATGCAATTGACACCAGCTTTCTCCGTATAAACCTGGGCCTGTTTGGCGTTTTCCTCAAGCCAGTTGCCGAATGCACTGCTGCCGGTGAAGTCGATCAGTTTCACCTCCGGCCTGAGCGCCAGCTCCTTGGTGATCGGCGCCGCGGCATCATCCACGGCCAAGGTAATTACATTGGGATCGAACCCTTCTTCTTTTAACACCTCACGGGCAATCTTGACCGTAATCGCCAGCGGCAATACCGCGCCGGGGTGCGGTTTCACAATCACCCCATTACCGGTCACCAGATCGGCAAACAGTCCCGGATAGCTGTTCCAGGTGGGGAAAGTGGAACACCCGATTACAAGACCGATGCCGCGCGGCACGATGGTGAATTTCTTGTCCATGACCAGCGGATCCCGCTTGCCCTGGGGCTTCACCCAGTGGGCCATGGCCGGGGTCCGTTTCATATCCTCATAAGCATAAGCGATCGCCTCAAGACCGCGATCCTGGGCATGCGGGCCGCCGGCCTGAAACGCCATCATGAACCCCTGACCGGTGGTGTGCATCACGGCATAGGCCATCTCAAAACTGCGTTTATTGACACGATCCAGAATTTCCAGACAGATTCCGGCGCGGGTGTCCACATCAGCCCGGCCCCAGTCTTTACGCGCTGCCTCAACCGCGCTGACAAGCTGATCCACATCCACCTTGGGATAGGTCACGCCCAGATCAAAACCGTAAGGTGATTTTTCCCCACCAACCGTACCGGATGCCCCGGGCAGGTCAAGGTCGAAAGCCTTGTTAAGATATCCCTTAAAGGCGACTTCCCCGTTCTTGTTGGCATCTTCGCCATACACTTTCGGGCTCGGCATTTCCGGATAGGCCGTCCAGTATTCCCGGCTGCGGCTGGCCGCAATGGCTTTTTCCAGGGTGTCCTTGTGTTTTTCGAAAAGGGGTGAAGCTGACATATTCTTATCTCCTGAGCATGTAACTAGAGCCTGTGATCGGTCCGATCGTCCCGATCTGATCCTTAATACCGTGCGCCTGCGCTCTCGGCCCGGGCCGCATATCTTTTTTATTGACCGATATCATTAAATATGTAAATTAATAAACCGAACGGTTGGTCAATTCAAGAAAATAAAAATTCCAAACCTGAAACAGGCCGTCATTTTAGGCTATACTATCAGGACGACCAATCCAAGCATTCAAGTGACAAAACAGGGTGGCCCTCCTCATGACTTATGACACCATTGAATTCGGGATCTCCGACGGCCTGGCCGTTTTGACTCTCAACCGGCCGGACTCTCTCAACAGTTTCAATACCCAGATGCACGAAGAAGTTCGTGATGCCCTCACCAGGGTGGAACAGGACGGCACTGTGCGCTGTCTGCTGCTGACCGGCAACGGCCGTGGCTTTTGCGCCGGACAGGACCTGTCGGACCGTTCCGTGGCGCCGGGCGATACCCCACGGGATCTTGGCGAATCCATTGAAACCAATTACAATCCCCTTCTGCGCCGGCTGATGGCCCTGCCCATGCCGGTCCTGTGCGCCGTGAATGGGGTCGCTGCCGGCGCCGGCGCTAATATTGCCCTGGCTTGCGATATTGTATTGGCCGCCCGATCCGCCAAATTCATTCAGGCCTTCTGCAAAATCGGCCTGATTCCGGACAGTGGCGGAACCTATACCCTGCCGCGTCTCGTAGGACAGGCCCGCGCCATGGGGCTAGCGATGCTGGGGGACGCTATTACGGCAGAGCAAGCCGAAAGCTGGGGCATGATCTGGAAAGCGGTGGACGATGATAAGCTTAAGGATGAGGCTCTGGCGCTAGGCCGACATTTCACGACCCAGCCCACCAAGGGACTGGCACTCATCAAAAAAGCCATCCGCGCCAGCTTTGATAACGATCTGGACACCCAGCTTGACCTGGAACGTGACTTGCAGCGAGAAGCCGGTTTTACTAAGGACTATCAGGAAGGCGTGGCTGCTTTTCTGGAAAAACGCAAACCGGTCTTCAAGGGGGAATAGGTCATCTCAGCACCGGCTTTGCCGCCTAACCAGAAGTCCATGAAATTGTTGCAGTGCGACAAATATTCGGGCAGACTATTATTTTATATCTAAAATAAATCTGTTGAAAAATGAGGTTCACTCGACCATGACTGCTTTGACGACGACTTCCCCCATCGCTGTAATCGGCGCCGGCACCATGGGTGCGGGCATTGTTCAGGTGGCGGCCACTGCCGGCCATGACGTTTATATTTACGACACGTCGCAGGAGGCCATCGAACGCGGTCTGGCGCAGATCGAAAAATTCCTGGCCCGCTCCGTGGAAAAAGGCAAACTGGAGGCGGGCGAAAAGGCGGCCATACTGGGCCGGATCAAAAAAGCCGACACGCTGCAAGACCTGGCCCCAGCCAAACTGGTGATTGAGGCCATTGTTGAAAATCTCGATATAAAACGCAAGGTATTCGGGGAACTGGAGGATATTCTGGCTGAAGACGCCATCCTCGCTTCCAACACGTCCTCTATTTCCATTACGGAAATCGGCGCTACACTGAAACGCCCCGAAAATCTGGTGGGCATGCATTTTTTCAACCCTGCCCCGCTGATGAAACTGGTGGAAGTGGTCCATGGTCTCGCGACCGACGCCAAGGTGGCGGAAACCGTGTTTGATACTGCCACGGCCTGGGGCAAAAAAGCCGTCCACGCCAAATCCACGCCTGGATTTATTGTCAACCGGGTGGCCCGGCCTTTCTATGGCGAAGCGCTGCGTATTCTCCAGGAAGGCGGTGCCGACATCCCGACCATCGATGCCTGCATCAAAGAAGCCGGAGGATTCCGCATGGGGCCGTTTGAACTGATGGATCTGATCGGCAATGATGTAAATTTTGCGGTCTCCAACTCTGTCTATAACGCCTATTTCCAGGATCCGCGGTTCAAACCTTCCCTGATCCAGCAGGAACAAGTGGCCGCTGGCCGGCTGGGCCGGAAAAGCGGTCAGGGCTATTATGATTACCGCGAAGGGGCGAAAAAGGCCGAACCGCACACCGCGCCTTCTTATCCCGCGCCCGAAAAAGTCACCGTGCTGGGTGAAAACCCGATCCTCGATCCTCTTATCGACCTGGCCCGGGAGGCCGGCATCAAACTGACGCACGAAGAAGACAGTCCCGAAACCGGCTTCCGCATTGGCGACCTGTTGGTCGTCCTGACCAATGGTGCCACGGCGACCGAAATGACCGTGTTGACCGAGGAACCCACTGTAGTCTTCGACCTGGCATTGGATTACAAAGCCGCGAGCCGCATTGCCATTGCCAAGGCCGACCAGCTGACCGATACGGCCTATGAAGCCGCCGCCGGTTTTTTCCAGGCGCTCGGCAAACAAGTCAGCATCGTGGATGACTGCCCGGGTCTGATTGTGATGCGCACTCTGGCCATGCTCGCCAATGAAGGAGCAGACGCCGTTCATCAAGGCGTCGCCACGCCTGAAGCCGTTGACATCGCCATGGAAAACGGTGTCAACTATCCTAAAGGCCCCATGGCCTGGGCACAGCAGGTGGGACTTTCCCACATTGCCGAAGTGATCGACAGTCTTGCAGTCTTTTACGGGGAAGACCGCTATCGTCTGTCCCCCTTCCTGCGCCGGGCGGTGATTGCCCAGAGGGACATCGTATGAGCGGTCCCGTCACCTCAAATACCGGCGCTGTAGATACTGGCGCTGTCCCGGCCGAAAAGGATCTGGTAGAGGCTATTGCCCGGGAGTTATCAGCCCGCAAGACCCTGGATGATCTTTTGGGCGTGAAACTGCTGGAAATGGCGGCAGGATATGTAAAAATGCGCATGACGGTTACCGACCGCATGACCAATTTTTACGGTTCTGCCCATGGCGGTGCCATTTTTGCGCTTGCCGACAGCGCCTTTGCTTATGCCTGCAACAGTGGCAACCGCATCACGGTTGCCGCCGGCTGCTCCATCGAGTATCTGGCCCCGGCCCATCCCGGCGATGTGCTGACGGCCACAGCCCGGTATCGGGGCGGCGTCGGTCGTCAGGGCATATATGACATTGACATACATAATCAGGAAGGCCGGCTGATTGCCACATTCCGGGGCAAATCCCATTCCACCAAAGACAGCATTCTGCCTGAGGCACAGGCCCTCCCCCCTTCCGAATAAGCGCAGTTTAAGGAGAATTAACATGACCGAAGCTTTTATCTGTGACGCCATCCGCACCCCCATCGGCCGCTATGGCGGCGCGCTTTCATCTGTGCGGGCAGATGATCTGGGCACCATTCCCTTGAAGGCGCTTATGGAACGCAATCCCGATGTGGACTGGTCACAAGTGGATGATGTGATTTTCGGCAATGCCAACGGCGCTGGCGAAGACAACCGCAATGTGGCCCGCATGTGCGCCCTGCTGGCCGGTCTGCCCGTGACCGTGCCCGGCAGCACCATCAACCGACTGTGCGGGTCCGGCATGGACGCCGTGGGCACTGCGGCCCGGGCCATCAAGGCCGGGGAGACCGATTTGATGATTGCCGGCGGCGTGGAAAGCATGTCCCGCGCCCCCTTTGTTCTGGCCAAAGCGGAAACCGCCTTTTCCCGCAATGCAGAAATTTATGACACCACCATTGGCTGGCGTTTTGTTAATAAACTGATGAAACAACAATATGGCATCGACAGCATGCCGGAGACGGCCGAAAACGTGGCCGAGGATTTTAACATCAGCCGCGAGGACCAGGACAAGTTCGCCTATAATTCCCAAATGCGCGCCGTTGCCGCTCAGGAATCCGGCCGACTGGCTGAGGAAATCGTGCCTGTCACCATTCCCCAACGCAAAGGTGATCCCCTCATTGTGGACAAGGACGAACATCCGCGCGCAAATACCACGCTTGAAGGACTGGCCAAATTGCCGACCCCTTTCCGCGAAGGCGGCACTGTTACCGCCGGCAACGCCTCCGGCGTCAATGACGGGGCCTGTGCTCTGATCCTCGCATCCGAGAAAGCCGCAGCGGCCAATGGCCTCACACCGAAGGCCCGCGTTGTCGCCATGACCACCGTGGGGCTCGAACCCCGTATCATGGGTTTCGGACCGGCCCCCGCCAGCAAAAAACTTCTGGAAATGACCGGCCTCAGCCTGGACCAGATAGACGTGATCGAACTTAATGAAGCCTTTGCCTCCCAAGGGCTAGCCGTGCTCAGGGATCTGGGCCTGCCGGACGATGCGGAACACGTCAACCCCAATGGCGGGGCCATTGCCTTGGGCCATCCGCTAGGAATGAGCGGGGCGAGGCTGGTCACCACCGCCATGTATGAACTGCATCGCCGGGGAGGCCGTTATGCCCTGTGTACCATGTGTATCGGCGTTGGTCAGGGCATTGCCATGATTATCGAAAAAGTCTGAGCCACCACAAGAAACAAACCATCGGAAAATACAGGGGTATATCATGTCTGACAAAGCCAAAACCCTGGGCCCCTATGAGCCCATCGAAGTTGCCAGCCGGGATGAAATCAGTGCGCTTCAGCTTGAGCGTCTGAAGTGGTCCGTGCGTCATGCCTATGAGAATGTCGCCCATTACCGTAAGGCATTCGACGAGGCAGGCATTCATCCGGATGACCTTAAGGACTTGTCAGACCTGGCCAAGTTCCCCTTCACCACCAAAAACACGCTGAGGGACAACTATCCTTTCGATATGTTTGCCGTGCCCATGGAGCAAGTGGTGCGCATCCACGCCTCCAGCGGCACCACCGGCAAACCCACCGTGGTTGGCTATACCCGCAAAGACATCGACACCTGGGCCACACTGGTCGCCCGCTCCATCCACGCGGCTGGCGGCCGACCCAGTGACAAGGTTCATGTGGCCTATGGCTACGGGCTGTTTACCGGCGGGCTCGGCGCTCACTATGGGGCCGAAAAACTGGGCTGCGCCGTGATCCCCATGTCCGGCGGCAGTTCGGAGAAACAGGTCCAGTTGATCGGCGATTTCAAGCCGGACATCATCATGGTCACGCCCAGCTACATGCTGGCGCTGGCCGATGAATTCCGCCGTCAAGGGCTGGACCCGCGGAAAAGTTCTCTCAGGATCGGCATTTTCGGTGCCGAGCCCTGGACCCGGGCCATGCGGGATGAAATCGAGGAAATTTTCGACATTGATGCCGTGGACATTTATGGCCTGTCGGAAATGATGGGACCGGGCGTGGCCAATGAATGTGTGGAAACCAAAGATGGCCCGACCATCTGGGAAGATCATTTTTATCCGGAAATCATCAATCCGGAAACCGGCGAAGTGCTGCCCGACGGTGAGGAAGGCGAACTGGTTTTCACTTCACTGACCAAGGAGGCCATGCCCATCATTCGCTACCGGACCCGTGATCTCACCCGGCTTTTGCCCGGCACCGCCCGCAGCATGCGGCGTATGGACAAGATCACCGGCCGCAGCGATGATATGATGATCATTCGCGGAGTAAACGTCTTCCCCAGCCAGATCGAGGAAATCATCCTGGAAGATCCGCGGCTTAGCCCCCATTACCAGTTGGTGATCGACAAAAAGGGGCCGATGGACATCCTTACGGTTAATATGGAAGCCGCCGATGCATCCATCAGCCTGGAAGACCGCGAGGCCGCCGGCAAGCTGGTGGCCAAACATGTCAAGAATCGTATAGGCATCTCCGTCATCACCAATGTCAACAGTCCCTGGGCCGTTGAACGCTCGGAAGGTAAGGCCAAACGGATTGTGGACCTGCGCAAGAAATAGGTTCACTAGAGTGAATTGAGCCAATCTATGCACAATTCACTCTAGAGTGACCAGTCATTACGGTCGCCGGCGGGACAATCCATGCCTGCCGCCTGCGGACCGCCGCGCTCCTCCTACCGGCCGGTGAATTCAGGGCGGCGTTTTTCGAGAAAGGCGCTCACGCCCTCTTTTTTGTCCTCACTGGAAAACAGGACACAAAAGGCGCGACGCTCAAAGGCCAGCGCGTCTTTGAGCGGCATATCCTCGGCTGCAAGCACGCTTTCCTTGATATAACGGAGCGCCAGTGGGGACTTGCGGCTAATCTTGGTGGCCAGTTTTTCCGCCCGGGCCATAACCTCATCGGACGGTACCACCTCGCTGACCAGGCCGCAGGCAAACGCGGTCCGGGCATCAATAAACTCCCCGGTCATGGCAATTTTCATGGCCACCGCCTTGCCGGCCATACGGGTCAACATCTGCGTGCCGCCCGCTCCCGGCATAATACCCACATTGATTTCCGGCTGGCCAAACTGGGCATCCTCACCAGCGATGATGATATCCGCCCGCATGGCCAGTTCATTACCCGCCCCCAGGCAAAAACCATTCACGGCCGCGATCAGAGGTTTGCGGAAACTGCGGATCATTTCCCAGTAATCGACCCGCGGATCATAGGTCGCATCCACCGCCGTGGCGTCTTTCATTTCATTAAGGTCTGCCCCGGCCGCAAAAATTTCCTTGCCGCCCGTGACAATCACACAGCGCAGTTCGGGGTCCTTGTCCGCATCGATCAGCGTATCGGCAATGGCCTTCAGCAACGAGGTCCTCAGCGCATTGCGGGCCTCGGGACGGTTCAGGGTCAGAATCCAGATGGCCGGGTTATCTTTGTTAACCAATAATTCTTGTTCACTCATTGTTACACCTGTTGTTCAAATTTTTCAGACATTAAACCGTTCAAAAAAAGATCCACAGCCAGATCGGCAAACTGCCGCACGCTCAGCGGGCCATTTTCATCAAACCAGGTATAGGTCCAGTTGATCATCCCCATAAACGCCATGGTCACCGGCTTGCGGTAGTGAGGGGTGTCCTTGAGCCGGGGGTTGATATCCTGAATAAGCTCCAGCACAATATTCACCACATCATCCTGCATTTTACGGATTTCCCGCTGTTTATCTTCCGGCAAACAACCGATGTCATTCAACAGAATGACATGCTGCGAGCCCGCATTGATGTAAATCGACATAAAATTCTGTACCAGTTGCCGGAAACGCTCTTCCAGGGGGCCCGGCGCGTCCCGATATTTCCGGGCACAGTCCAGCAGCTCCTCCACATGATAGGACATGATATCAAAAAGGATCGCTTCCTTGGACGGATAATAATGATACAGCCAGGATTTTGACGCATTGCAGGCTGCCGCAAGTTCGGATATGCTGGTTCGGGCATAGCCCTTTTCCGCAAAAAGATTGGCGGCCTGCTCCAGAATATTACGCCGCCTGTCATCATAATCCGCTGCCTGAGTTCTTGCCATCTGGTCTCTCAATTTTTTTGTTATGTTACGTAGTCCCCTGCGCCTACTTTGGCAGAATTCGGGACAAAAATCAAAACTTAGACCGGATATCCGGTCTATTATTTTTCATATGTTCCGTCATCCTGCGCCGTTTCCCGGACAGAAGGCCAAGCTTTTCGTTCAGGTCCGAAATATGTTGCTGTCTGTTGTAGCGCCTCAAGGCAGTCCTCTCGCCTCCAGTTCGCCTTCAGCCGGGCGGCGATGATCCCTGTCATATGGGCGGTGCCCAGACTCGCCCCGGCAGCCTCAGGGGTATCCGGCGCAGAAGGCACAATTCCCCGGGGGCAGGCCCCAAAGTCCGCCTGGGCCGAATTGAGATAGGAATATTCATGGGGAGCGCAGCGGGCATCCCCGGTGGTGCGGATCACCCCCGCATATGCCGCCGGATAGACTGCCGCACCCCGCGCCGGTGATGCGGCACAGATCACAACCCCCGCCGCCACCGCCCGGGCACAGGCTTCCGAAAGAACCTGCCGGTCATGGCGCAGGCCAAAGCTCATATTGATGACCTGAACCCCACGGCTGACCAGCCAGTCAAGCGCCGCAGCAACCACCACCGGAGCCGTGACTGCGCGGCCGTGAAATACCTGGGCGCTCAGGATTTCCACATCGGGCGCATGAAACGCAATGACCCGACTGATGGCTGTGCCATGCCCGAGACGGTCTGGACGTACGGCCATATCCTCCACCCGACCCGCCTCATCGAGCATAAAAGCCCGGCTGTCCACGACCCGGGACGACAGTTCAGGGGCCACGCCGCTGTCGATCAGGCCGACCTTAACCATGCCCGTCCTCCGCCACGAGTTTCTCCCGTAGCCCTCCCCGCTCCATGATATAGGTTCGGTCCGGACAGAAGGCGGCAAGGGGTCGGTGACTGATGACAATCAGGGTCACCCCCGGCATGGCACCTTCGATGGCGCGAAGCAGATCGGCTTCCGTGTCCCGGTCAATGGCGGACGTGGCCTCATCCAGAATAACCACTCTGGGCTGACGCAGCAGCGTCCGCGCCAGCGCCAGGCGTTGTTGCTGCCCACCGGACAACATGGCGCCCTTTTCCCCAACCAGCGTGTCATACCCGTCCGGTAGTTCGTCGATGAAGGTATCGAGACGCGCCAGGCGGGCCGCCGCCTTCACCTGTTCCAGGGAGGCGTCGCGCCGGCCAAAGCGAATATTGTCGGCGATGGTTCCCCTGAACAACTGCACATCCTGGCTTACCAGGCCGATCAACTGTCGGATTTCTTCCGCCTTCAGGCGGCGCAGGTCCACCCCATCCAGATAAATGGCGCCCTGATCCGGGACATAATGCCGGCATAACAGGTCCATCAGTGTGGTCTTCCCCGCCCCGGACGGTCCGGTAATCAACACCTTTTCCCCACGGCGAATGCCGAGATTGATATCTTTAACCCCCTGCCCGTCCCGGCCAGGATGGGTAAAGGAGACCCCTTCAAGCCGCAGTTCTCCCAAGGCCGTTTCCCCCAGATGCTCTGGCGCCTCCGGGTCACGCACCTTCACCGGTTCGGCGCGAACTTCTCTCACCCTTTTGAGACTTACCATCATACGTTGCCAGCCCACATAGAGACCGAGAAAAGTCTGCACCGGCCCCGTCGCCCGGGCCATATAGGCGGAAAAGGCCACCAAGGTGCCGACTGTCGCCTCACCTTGAATCAGCAGATAAGCCCCAGCGACAAAGACCGCCGCCGTCGCCACTGTGGTCAAAAGCCCCGGCACCCCGGACGTGACGTGATTAAGGATCTGCAACTTGAGAAGGCGATCCAGATATCCGCTGTTCAGTTGGTGCAGACGACGTCGTTCTGCCTCTTCCACGCTCATGGTCTGAATCAGCTTGACGCCCATAAGGCTTTCCATGAGATAACTGACAATGTCAGAAGATTTTTCGCGCACCTCACGGGTCTGTCGTTCCACCCGCGGCCTCAGACGTTTCAAGAACCAGACCTGCACCGGCAACAGCACAAACACCACCAATGTCAGTTTCCAACTCAAATACAACATCACCAGAAGACTGCCCAAAAGGGCCAGCAGGCCATTGACCACTGCCAGCAGGCTGTCGGTGGCAAACCGCTGCACTTCGGCCACATCGCCATCCAGCCGGTTCAGAATATCCCCCCGTCGCCATCGGGCAAAAAAATCCGGCGCCAGACGCAACAAATGGGCATAGACATCTTCGCGCAGGCGAAACAGGATACGCCCCGACAACGCCACATAAAGCCAACGATTAATGCCGCCCAGCACAAACACCACCACCGCCATCAGGACAATTAGCCCGGCAAAGGTAATCACCCGGTTAAGGTTTCCGGCGATCAGGCCCTCATCAATCAGGAGTTTGGTAAAATAGGGCTGCGCGAGGGCAAACAGGGTCATGATGGCGGCCATCAGCATCACCATCAATAAGTGCCCTGCCTCCGGCCGGATAAAGGACATCACCCAGCGGCGAATCTGTTTTTTATCCTGATCATTCAGGTCCTGGAAACGGGTCATGACAGCTCCAGCAAGTTGCGATACGCCAGCCAGTTCAGCGCCGTACCGATATGTTCCGGCGCCTGGTCAAGCTGTTGCGCGAGCGTAGAAATATCCTGACATCCCTGTTGGTAGAGGTCCAGCAACGTCACCAGTTCCACCCCAGCAACCTGCCATACCCCGCGCGGATGATCGGGGGTCACCACCACCTGCGCCGCCTCAACGATCCCGTTGCACACGACCGGTTTTGTCTCGATCTGTGCCGGCGCGGACAATGGCGGTGGATGTGATGCTGCCCGGAGGGGCAGATCATGGCGTTTTTTCCAGAAATGACCCTTGGACCAGCGCTGTTCCTGACGATAAAATTCCTGTTGACTGCCCAGCAGCCGGACAAAGGATTGTTCCATACGGCTTTCATAATACGCCTGCGCCAGCGCCCGGTTTTCTGGTTTGCGAAGCCAGGTATTGACCACCGGTACAGCGGCAAGTCCGCCCCCCAGCGCCTCGAAAATACCGTGACCGGACAACGGATCCATCGCTACGGCCGCATCCCCCACCCGCAGGCTGCCCAGCCCAATCAGTGGGCGACTGATGCGGCTTGCGGCATGACGCACCTTAACCTCTCCTCTGGCTTCGGCATCTTTCAGGAACGGCCATATCGCCTTCAAGCCTTCGGCAAGGCCTGTAAAATATTCCCCCAGCCGTGCCCGGGGCGGCAGATCTCCCCGCTCGCTATCGACAAAAATTTGCAAAACAGCTTTGCTTTTTTCGCCCGACACAAACCAGGCCCAACCGTGTTCAAAACTGGCCACTGCCGTCATCGGCCGAACGTGACGCGGCAGGACGTAAGGCCGATATAGCGCCGAAAGCGGCAGAGTGATCTCGCGCCCCCTATTTTGGGACAACCCCAGGGCAAGACCCGATTTTTGGCCCTGACCGGCCTCCCGTCCGCGCGCTTCCACCAGGTAATCTGCCTCATACACATATCCCCCAGCAGAAACCTGCCAACTTTTGTCTTTCAGAGACACCCCGCCCGCGCTGGCTTCCACCACATTCACATGACGCCGGGCCGCATCCCACAGAAGCGCCTGATCAAACAAACGGCGGTTCAGGATATATTCGTGATTGACACGGCGCCGCGCGCCACCCCAGGAGACTTGCCTAGGCACCCGCGGCCCCACACTGTCCAGTGCGGCGTCCAGCCGGTGGGCTTTCAGGGTTTCATATCCCCGCTCAGACAGCCCTTCCCAGGCATCAAAGGGCCGCATGCGGGTAATCAGCGTGACATGATGCCCAAGATCTGCAAGCCCCACCGCCGTCATCACCCCGGCCGGGCCACCCCCCATCACAATGATGACCTTGTCTTCCGCCACGCGTTCTGTGCCTCCTGTCCCTGTTCATCTTATCGGGACATAGCACAGATTGAGGTTGTGATAAACAGCGGGATCACCCGAGCGCCCCTGTACCGCTCAACACATTTCCGGCAAACACATTTTATGTCACTTTGAGACAAGCTTTGTGCCATGGTCACGATATAGTAGACTGCGAGTCTATGGATGCGGGCATAAAAAACACCGTCACCGCGAGTCCCGAAAGGGGCGCGATGATCCATAAGCGGTAAGATGCAGGATAGCCTGGATCGCATCGCGGTGTGTGCCATGACGATGCCAAGAACGGCAAGGAAAAAGGAACTGGGTCAGGAGCAATAAATGTCAGGGTTGGTCACGGAAAATCAGAAAACTCAGGGACTGAAATTTCTGTCGCATAACGCCCATGAAGTCCGGGTCGGAAACCGCAGGATTCTGTTCCATATTCCCACCTCTTCCCTGTTTGACCTGGATGAGGTCACCGGCGATGTGCTCGACCTGTTTCGGGAAAAGGGGGACGTTACGCTTGAGGACCTCAAAGGCCGTTTTGCCGGGCGTTATAGTCCGGAACAGATTCTTGACGTGCTCAACGACTTTCAGGACATGCAGATCATTTCCGGCAAAGGAGCGTCCCGCCCTGATTATCCAGCCATCAAGATCGAAAACTACCCGCTCAGCACCATCATCCTGAATGTGAATACCGGCTGTAACCTGGGCTGTAGCTATTGTTACAAGGAAGACCTCACCACGCCTGCCAGAGGCGAACGCATGGATCTGGACACCGCCAAAAAATCCATTGACCTGCTGTTTAAGGAAGGCCAGAACCGTGACCGCGTCAATGTGGTGTTTTTTGGAGGCGAACCGTTAAGTAATATGCCCCTCATCCGCGGCGCCGTGGAATACGCAGAGGATCGGGCCCGAAAAGAGGGCAAGAAGGTAGATTTTTCACTCACCACCAACGCCACACTTTTAACCGAGGATATTGTTGATTACCTCAACGCCCATAACTTCGGCATCGCCATCAGCATGGATGGCCCCAAAGCCATTCATGACAAGAACCGTAAGACCGTTGGCGGCAAAGGAACCTATGACGTGGTGGCGCAGAAGGCAAGAATGTTGCTGAACAGATATACGGCGCGGCCGGTGGGCGCACGGGTGACCCTGACGGCCGGGGTTACCGACGTGATCGGCATCCATCATCACCTGAAAAACGACCTGGGTTTCGCCGAGGTGGGCTTTGCCCCGGTGACCAGCGGCGAGATCGCCATTTTCAACCTGAACGGCCCGGAACTGGCGGAGGTATTCGCCAATATGAAACAACTGGGCCGTCAATATCTGGATCATGCCCTCGAAGACCGCAATAACGGTTTTTCCAATATGCATCAATTGATGACCGATCTGTATGAGGGCACTAAAAAGGCCCTGCCCTGCGGCGCAGGGATCGGGCTTCTGGCCGTGGACCATGAAGGTGAACTGAATCTGTGTCATCGCTTCACCGGATCCGATGTACCCACCTATGGCAATGTGGAGACCGGCATCAACAAACCGGAACTGGGCGCCTTTCTGGAAGCCCGGGCGGAACGGGATGGCACCTGGTGTGATACCTGCCGTATCCGCAATCTGTGTTCCGGAGGCTGTTACCATGAATCCTACGCCATGTATGAAGATCCGCAGCACCCCACCTATCACTATTGCGACCTGATGCGCGACTGGGTAGATTTCGGCATTGAGGTCTATGCCACCATTCTGGACAAGAATCCGGGATTCTTCGAGCGGCATGTAAGCCCCAGAGTGGTGCTCAACACCGAACGCAGCTACAGCGTCCTCCCTGCGAATTAAAAAGGGAGCAGGCTTTAAAAAGAGGCCTAAACTGGGCGATAAAAATTTGTGATATTTTTATGCCCCCTGGCAAAATAATATGCTGCCTGTATGTTTCTTTACAGAAATAAAAACCAAAATTATTTCTGATCTGCGTTATGTCTTGCCCCCTTCTGCTGATATTGCCATATATATTTTATACAAAATATCATTCCACCATAAAAACAGGACAGGCATCATGACAATAGGCGTAGGCGGTTCCACCATCGAAGCAGAACTGGACAAACTTTCCGACATGACGGCGGATATTGTGCCTATTGATATAGCAGAGTTTCAGGCCCGTCTGGACAAAGCCCGTACCCTGATGAAAAGGCAGGGACTGGACGCCATTTATCTCAATGCCGGCACCAACATGACCTATTTCACCGGCACCAAATGGTATGCCAGCGAACGCATGGTCGGGGCAATCCTGACGGCCGACGGATCGCTTACCTATATTGCGCCGGTCTTTGAGATCGGCACGCTCAAGGACTTCATGGTGATCGACGGGCCAATCGCTGGTTGGCAGGAACATGAAAGCCCCTATGCCCTGTTTGCCAGTCGGCTCAAGAACATGGGACTTCAAGGCGGGCGCATCGGTCTTGACGAGGCGACGCCCTTTTTTATTGTTGATGGTCTGCGTCAAGCCGCCCCGGCCTGTGACTTTGTCAATGCGACCCCCGTCACCGCCGGCTGCCGGATGATCAAAAGCCCCGCCGAAATTGCTCTGATGCAGCGGGCCAAAAACATGACGCTGGAAGTACACAAGGCCGCCGCCCGTATCCTTCGCCCTGGCATTTCCACCACGGAAGTGACGGCCTTTATTCATGAAGCCCATAAAAAGGTGGGGGCTCCCGGCGGCTCCAGCTTCTGTATCGTGCTGTTTGGCGAACCCACCGCCTACCCACATGGGGTTAAGGATCCCCAGATCCTCAGGGATGGCGATATGGTACTGATCGACACCGGATGTCTGTTGCATGGGTATAATTCCGATATCACCCGCACCTATGTCTATGGCCCGCCAACCGACCGTCAGCGCGAGGTGTGGAATATCGAAAAAGCGGCGCAGGCAGCAGCCTTCGAAGCGGCACAGATCGGTGTGCGCTGTGGCGATGTGGACCGGGCCGCCCGCACCTATCTGGAACAGCAGGGATTCGGTCCCGGCTATGACCTACCCGGCCTGCCGCACCGGACCGGCCACGGCATCGGCCTGGATATCCACGAATGGCCCTATCTGGTCCTGAGCGATGACACCCCGTTGGCCCCCGGCATGTGTTTTTCCAACGAACCCATGATCTGTATCCCCGGGGAATTCGGGGTCCGGCTCGAAGATCATTTTTACATGACCGAGGACGGGCCGCGCTGGTTCACAACCCCCAGCCCCAGCATTGATGACCCCTTCGGGCTTGGGCAATAGGCTTTTTCCAGAACAACACCCCCGTCATCTACCATGTTTTTTATTGGCGGGACGTTTTATTTATGGGCTGGATTGCCGCCTTCTCGGCAAAGACGTAGGAAGGGGCGGCAAAGACGTAGGAAGGGGAGGCAAGGACGGTGACGAAGGGGAGACAATAAAGACGCTCCCTACTCTCCTTCCGCCTCGCGGATCTGTTCATGATGGCGGATGACTTCCCGGATGATAAAATTGAGGAATTTTTCGGAGAAATCAGGATCCAGATGCGCCTCTTCCGCAAGCCGGCGCAACCGTTCGATCTGGCGCTTTTCACGTTCCTTATCGGCGGGCGGCAGATTATATTTCGCTTTGTATTCCCCGACTTTTTTGGTGATCTTGAAACGTTCCGCCAACATATAAACCAGGGCGGCATCAATATTGTCGATACTTTGCCGATAAGCCGTCAGCTGGGCTTTAAGCTGTTGCTGGTCCGGCATGTCCCTGTCATTCATATGGCGTCTCCTCTGCTGTGGGTGGTGGCAAACTGTTGTTCTGTTGAAGCAAAATTTACCCCTTCGCGCAAGTTTTTTGACGCGGCCACCTCTGACCCCTAGTGTGAATTGTGCATAGGTTAGCCCAATTCACTCTAGCCGGCCTGCTGCGCCGCCCGTTTGCCGCCCAGCCGGGCCCGCAATTTTTCCTTATCTTCCGGTTCCAAGCCAATCAGAATAAGGCTTGCGCCATACAGAAAAATCAAAAGAGGAATACCCAGGAAAACGCCCCACCCATGTATCAAATCCAGCGGAATGAAATTCAGGGCCTGATAAAAAATGCCGCTGCAGATCAGCGCCGCAAACGGCACTTTGAACAGTTTGGCGCTGAACATCCGAATTCCGAACAGGCGACGGATGAGATAAAGCCGAATGGCATTCATGGTCATATAGGTCAACATCAACGCCAGCGCCACACCGCTTGCATCCATGCCAAATAATTGCGTGAAAATCCAGGCCATAAGCACATAAAGCGGGATCATCATCAGGGAAATCGCCGGATTATACAGTGGGTTACGATAAATCAGCGGCAGATCCGATGTGCCAAACCCGCCATTAATGGTCTCCCCGATCATCAGCATCAGGAGAATGGTTCCCCCCATGGCCAGAATGCCCGTTTGCGTATCGCCATTGGCCACGGCGGCAATCACCGCCTCGCCATAAAAACCGGACCAGACCACTATCAGACACTGCACCATCAAAATCCAGCGCGACACCATAACCATATGCCGCTCGACCCGGGGATAATCCCGGCGCACCAGGCTGCTGGACATCACCGGCGCAAGGATCGGATAAAAGCTCTGATAGATTTTTTCCACGCTGGTGGCAAATTGCTGGGCGATGGTATAGACACCAAGCACCGCTTCGGAAAAAAAGAATTTTACGGTGAAAATATCCATTCGCATGAAAATCAGCAGGGCCATGTCATGAAAGGCGGTCGGGGCGGAAAAATTGGCGATTTTCAGGATCAGGCGGGGACAGGGGCGGGCAGAAAGGAAACTTTTCAGAGAATACAGATTAAACAACCCCCACAAAGCCACCGCCAGCGCCGAGAATAGCGCCACGGCATAAGCCATGAGCAATCCGTATTCATGATAGCCCAGCGCATAAAACAGCAACATGCTGCCCAAAAGGACATAAGGCTCCACAATGCTGCGGGACCAGACCTCATAACGCATCTTGCGGGTCGCCCGGGTCCCCGACAGCAGAACATCAACCGATGTGATCACCAACAAAATGGGCGCCAGGGTCTTGAGACCGGTTACCATTTGCGGATAATCAAAAATCTCTGCCAGAAAATCCGCCGAAAAAATCAGCAGCGCCGTCAGAATTCCCCCCACAGTCAACGACCAGCACAGGGCCGTAAGGATGACCTGCTCCGGACAATACAGCTTGGCATAGGCCCGGTCATGAATAAATTTAAATAAGGAGCGCTTCAGTCCGAACGTGGCGAACGCCGCGGCGATTTCAATGGTGGTAATGGTATAATTGTAACGGCCATAAAGTTCATTGCCGAACAGGGCCACAGCCAGAAACAGAAATGGCAGACGCGACCCCAGCCGGACCAGGAACCCGGCAAAATTGGCCCCGGCGCCACGGGCAATATCCTTTTTGTCCTTTTCCTCGCCGGGCTCTTTCCCTGCCTCCCCGCCCATCGCTGCGGACAAGGCCTGTTCGTGATTATCACTCGGGGTCATGATTTATCCTTATCCCCTTATCTTTATCTTTTTTTTCTGACCCTTTTCTTTTTTTCCACGGTCGGGGAAAGGATATCGACAAACTCGCTCAGCGCCTTGCCGGTTACCTTTTTCGTTCCCACCCCGGTTTTGTATACCAGATCATATTCGGCAATGTAACGATATCTGTTCAGCGAGGGATATGCTTTTGCCAGCATGCGTTCCAGGCTGCCCATATGGTCGTTCAGCCGGAAATGTTCTAATTTTTTGGTCAGAGTCAGGGTCCCTTCCAGCATACTATCGCCATTCCTGGCGGACAGGTGAAGTTTCACGGGATATTGACCAAGTTCTTTATCTTCCCCATAAACCAGGGGCGTCACCCTGATGTCCCTGAACCCGTCAATGATATCCTGGGCCCCGCGCAAATACAGCATATTTTCCTGCGCGCCTTTCGGCAAGGTAATGGAAGACAGGATCAATTCCGGGCCGGCCCCATTGTCCAGAGAAAACACCCGGAGCCAAGTATCCATTAGCTTATCCAGGTTGTCATTCACCAAGACGCGCATGCCAAACCCTGCCCCCTGCCCCAGGGAAATCCACGGGCCATGTTCTTCGCCGCCCACTTCCGGTCCGATCCGGAAACGCCCCGTCGCCGTAAAGTAAGGAGCATAGGCCATCATCTGAATCTTGTCAGCTTTAAGATTTTTGCTGTTCTCCGGCAGCAAAGGCAAGGCCACAGGAAGATGGGACGTCAGGTCAAGCTCGACTTCCGCCGTCGTATTATGCAGTTTCAGCTGATAATCGGGATAGGCGCCGCGAATATAATGATCAACTTCGTCGCCGAAACGGATGTCGAATTTGTCTTCCGCATAGACCCAGTCCCCAAATGCCCGGCCGTTCTTAATAATATACGTGGCCCCATCCGGACGCACCAACGTTGCCAGCACGATTCCCCGGTGTTTGTTAAACGGCAGGTTGAGCACGGAAAACTGGGTCGTCAGCAGTGTGCCGTCCTCAAAAACAAAATACTGATCCCAGTATTCCTTGTATTCCTGGGCATCTCGCAATTCCGGTTTATGCCGGTCGGGGTGACGCGACTGTGTGTTCAGCCCATCGGCGAAACCGGACTGAACAGAGAGGGACGAGGCAAAAAACAGAAACAATAAGGCCACCGCCTGCCGCTTCAGAATACATATCTTCATTCAGGAATTACTCCGCAAGTGCGTCTCTCAGCCGGCTTGTATAGAGTGTATTATATCTTTTCTGTTTCTGGACAAGCGCGAAAAGCACAAGGTTCAAGACCGCAATTTCAAACCAGAAATACCATAAAGGTTCTTTGAAAATACAGGCAATAAATATGGCAAAAGTGCGGTAGTTGGCGCACATCACAGACCATACTTTCACCGACCGGGCAAACGTTTCCCGATACAGCCGGCGCATTTCGGCATGTCGGTCGGGATGTTTGAGAAAAATTTCATGAATATGCCGCCGCTGTTCACAGGTCACCCCGGAAAAGGCATATTGCATTTTTACATACCCGCAATTGAGCCAGAAGGAGAGTCCCTGCACCCCCCCATTAGTGGGTTTTTTCAGGTCGTGAGGGTCCGGCAGGCGCGCAGAAGCCTTGCCATGCCCCCAATAATCATATTCCTGACGCTGAACTTCATAAGCGCCCGATTGAATGGCGTGGGATGCGCCGGCGCCCAGCACCACGATCCAGACCCAAAGACCCAGTTCCGCGGACAAGGCCAAAGCCAGCCCCACATAAACGGAAATGAACACGACATAATCACAAATCCCGTCGATCACCTTGCCGAATTCCGACTGGGTCTGTGTCAGTCGCGCCAGCTGCCCGTCCGCACCGTCCATGATATGCCAGATCAACATGAACGCAAAACCGGCCAGGGCAAAAGCGGTGTTCTGATATTGTGAATAGGCCACCCCTGCCAGAACCCCCGAAAACATACCACTAAGAGAGACCGCATTCGGGCTGACCCGCAAACTGGCCAGCCGGGGAACCAGCCAACTGCTGATGGGGTGAATGAGATAAAGATTCGTAAACTCCTCTATCTCACTGGTGCGTTTTACTGTTTCTGACATGATACCTGATTATATTATTAGAAAATCTTGGTTTTTTGGAAGGTTTTGACAAACTCCTCGCTGGTCGCCTCCATCAGATTTTTCGCATGGTATATGATTCTGATCTGATGAACAAAGAAAGTAATGATGCCGTAAGCACAAATAAAAATGAACCCGGCATACCAGGCCCCGAACAGGCCAAAGGGGATGAGCGCCCACATCTGGGTATTGCGTCGCCCGCCAATTAGACGAAACTTACGATCAAACGCCCCAGCATCACAGATCTGCCGATCTGACATGCGGCGGAAAAATTCGGCCTGAATTTCATCGGCCAGATGGAACAGCACCAAAGCCCCGGCAAAAACCCACGGCGCAAAGCCGTAAAGCGTGGACAAATAGCCGCCAATAGCAAAATACCAGCCATACTCCACAACCTTGTCCACCACATGTTCGATTTCCCCGATCTTGGTCTGCATCAACTTGGTACGGGCCAGTTTACCGTCAACCCCGTCCAGAACCCCGACGACCAGAGCCCCGGCCAGGGCAATCCCCATCTGCCCCGTGGCAAACAGATACATGATATAAAATCCCAGAATACCGGTCGCCACCGTAACCTGGTTTGGGGTGATAGGCAGATTGCAGATGTTTTTGACAATCCAGTTTTCTATGGGGCGATGAATAAACCAGGCCGGCCAGTCCAGGGTTCCTTTCTGGGCATTTTGCAACAACGCCTCAGTACCTTTTTCCCCGTCACGTTTGTTTAAAATCGGCAACCAGAGAATTTCCACATCCCGACGGCGGTTGGCGAGATACAGCGGGAGGCTGGAAATATTGAAAATTTCGCAGTCATTGGACACAGCGATATGCTCCAACGCGTCTTTCAGCGTTTCCAGACTGTTCAGTTTGTCCGCATGGGTCTGCATGGTCTGGCCTGAAATCAGCGCCACCGAAGCAAAAATTGTCTCTTCACCCCGCAAGGACAACGGAATACCGTAACTGGCTTTTTCTTCGGGCATATAGTTCCGGTCCATTACCGCAATCACAGACCCCGACTCATGACCGGCCACAGCTCCTAAAATCCGATCGTCCACCAGCACCCCTTCTTCCAGCAGAAGCCATCTGTCCAGCTCATGATTGCTTTCCAGCAGTTTGACCGGGGCTTCCTTGGTACGATGGATAAAAACCTTTTCAGGTTTGTTACGATAAGACAGAACGGCCTTTTCGAACTCGCTCACAAACCAGTCGGTAATCAAATGCACTTCCTCAACGCCATATCGCTTGAGAAGCTTAAGCTGGCGTTCCAACAGCGTAATCCCTCCAACGGGGATCAGGTTGCGCGCGAGTGTGCTCTCTGTTTCGGATTCCTGCCCTGTAATCAGGATTGCCTTATTCGCCATATTTTCCTCGCCTGTTTGCCCCAATCATGCCTGTTATGTTGCAAAAAATTATGTTGCAAAAAATTTCCAACATTATGGCCGCATATATGGGGCTAAAATGGGACAAGAAAAGGGGTGCTGGCAAGAATTTATTTCACATTTTTGAGAGAAAACGGGCTTTTTCCTGAATAAGTCGCCATGAGTCGTCGATATGACGCTGTTCCGTATAGGGGGACCCCGACACAAAACGCAGAACATACCGCCCCTGAACCCGGGTCTGTGTCAGATACAACTGCCCGCTGTCATTAATATCTTCCAGCAGTTGGGCATTCAAACGATCCAGCGCCTCGTCGGTCAGACCGCCCGGATTATACCGGAAACACAACAGCGCCAAAGGATGCGGCGCGACAATTTCAAAATCCTTTTCCTGTTTCATCTTCTGGGCCAGCTGCTGACAAAAGTCTATATGCCGGCGAATATGTGCCTGAAGCCCCTCGACCCCATAGGCACGCAGCACAAACCACAGTTTCAGTGCCCGAAACCGCCGCCCCAGCGGCACCCCCCAGTCGCGATAATTAATCACTTGGTCCCCTTCACGGGTCTTGAGATATTCTGGCAGGATTTCGAAAGTACGGACCAGAGTCTCCCGATCCCGCACATAAAAGGCGGAACAGTCAAACTGGGTCAGAAGCCATTTATGAGGATTGAAAACAAAACTGTCTACAAATTCGATGCCATCAATCATCCAGCGATATTCCGGCAGCACCAGAGCGCTTCCCGCCCAGGCGGCATCCACATGCAACCAAATCCCGTATTTGTGGCAGATTTCGCCGATGGGCCGCAAGGGATCAATGGCGGAAACGGACGTGCTGCCCAATGTCGCCACCACGCAGGTGGGCAGGCAGCCGGCGTTCAGATCGCTTTCAATGGCATGTTCCAGTTCCTCAGGGATCATGGCAAATGTTTCATCCACCGAAATCTTGCGCAGATTTCCGCTGCCAAGCCCCGCGATGCGAATGCCTTTATCCGTCGAACTGTGCACCTCTGCCGAGGCATAACAGGTATGCTGCCCGGTCACACTGAGCCCCGTATGATTGGTGGTGAAATTGTGCAAGCGTTCGCGGGCACATAAAAACGCGGAAAGCATGGCCGACGATGCAGTGTCCTGAATGCTGCCGTGAAACCCATCGGGCAGTCCGGTGATTTGTCTGAGCCAGTCCAGCATACGGGTTTCAAGTTCGGTGGCCGCCGGCGACGTCTGCCAGCTCATACATTGCGCTGCAAGCGTCGCGGTCAACATTTCCGCCAGCACAGACGGCGGGCTGGCATTGGCCGGGAAATAAGCCATAAATCCGGGATGTTGCCAATGTGTCATCCCCGGCAGAATGATGTCCTGGAAGTCCCTGAAAATATCTTCCATCGCTTCCCCCGTTTCAGGGGCGGCCGACGGCAGTTTGGCGGCAATTTCTCCCGGTTTCACCGGCGCCTTGACCGGATATGCTTCAATATTTTCCAGATAATCAGCCATCCAGTCGACAAATTTGTGAGCCTGGGCACGAAAATCTTTTCTGAAATCCTTGAAGGCCATGACCTTCCCCTATCGTATGCCTGCGTACAAAATATAGAGGCGTATAAAATATTATAAACTATTATAAACTATGTAGAACAGTCTGCGCTGACGCGGCAGGCAGCCCCTTTTCAGATTAACGCAACAACCCTGCTTTTTTTAGGCCCACCAGATATTTTTGCAGATCTTCTTCCCGGCGAAACCATTTCCGGCATTCCAGCTCGGCCTTGTCAGGAAACTCCGGATACAACCGCAAGACATTATCGGCGGCACGTTCACTTTCCTGGGGTTTGTCCAGCATGGCGTAATTGATCGCTTGCAGGGCATGCGGCCAGAACCAGTCAGGCATATCCACCACCCGCACGTGATCCATGGCCTCTTCATATTCGCCCTGTACAAAATGGTTATGAAACAGGGCGAAGCGGCACCAACCGGGATGTTGGGGATTAAGCGCCATCGCCTTTTGCACCAGCGACAGCCCTTTTTCCATTTCCCCACATAGACACAGATAAACCCCGCTGTCCGCCAGCAGTGCAGGACTATTGGGGGCAATGCTGAGCCCCATACGGACATTATTTTCAAACTTGTCCAGCTCCCACGCATGATAATGGATAATGGTCAGCGCATACCAAGCGATGCTGTAGGTGGAACTCATGCCGATGGCTTTTTCCGCATACTGGCGGGCCCGTTCCAGCGGGTCGCCCTTGTCATGCTGCACGTTGAAACTGAAACGGTATTCATCCAGGGCCATATAGGCCATGCCTGCCCAAGCATCGGGATAGTTAGGATCTATTTCAATCGCTTTTTCCAGGCTCTGGCGGGCTTTCAGGTGAGTTTCAGGACTCAGTTCAAACAGATAATCATGCAGCAGCAACATGCTTTCATAAGCTTCCAGATATTCGGTGCTGCTGCGTTTCATGGCCACGGCGCTGGTGCGCATAATGGCGCCGTAGGTATCCCCTATGGTGGCGGCCACCTGGGTAGCGATTTCATCCTGAACAGAAATCAGGTTATCCGGGGTCAGCTGGCGGTCATAGCTGTTGGCCCAAACCACCGCATCATTGGTGGCATCCAATAGCTGGGCTGTTACCCGCACGGTGCTGCCGGCGCGGCGAATACTGCCTTCCAGCACATAATGAACTTCCAGTTCTTCACATAATTTGCGGATGTCCACCGGCTGGCCTTTGTAACGCAATGTGGATTTTCGGGATACTACATAAAGGGTCGGGCTTAACGACAGCTGGGTGATGATTTCTTCGGAAATGCCATCACAAAACAGATCCGTTTCCTGATCCCCACTGAGATTGTCAAACGGTAAAACCGCAATGGCCGGCCCCGTAGGTGGTGCAGCAGCGGCAGAAATCAGCGGATCGCGTGCCGGACTGACACCCGCCGGAGCGCGTTTTTCGATTTCCGGGATATAGGTTCCTTTGGGCAGGGAAATGTGGATGGGATCATGCGTGCCCTCTTCCAAATAATAATGCTCCAAAAGCCGGCGCAGGCGGCCCGCCTCCACCCGCACGATGGCGTCGGTTTGCGGATCGAAATCCTCATCCTTGTCAAATACTTCGATCCCCAGCGTATACCCCTTGAGAAGCTCCGCGCGCCCCTTAAGCGTTTCCTCCACCACATAGGTAAGAAAACGTTTCGGTCGGTTTTTGTTTTCAAAGAGCCGGCTGTTCAGGATACGGTCCAACTGGTCCTTGACCTGCTCAGGCGACAATGGGGAAGCCGCTGACATACTTATTTTAATCCCTGCCTTCCGGGTCGTGGATGATCCCCCAAGATTATTACAGCTTAACGGTGAAGGCAACACGCCCTCACCGTTAATATAACCTATACAAAGGCCTGTGCAAGAAATGGAAGGATGTCACCGCTCAACACAGTTCCACGGCCACGGCTGTGGCCTCGCCCCCGCCAATGCAGAGGCTGGCGATACCGCGCGTTCCCCCATGGGTTTTCAGCGCGGAAATAAGCGTGACAATCAACCGTGCTCCGGTAGCCCCGATGGGATGCCCCAACGCACAGGCTCCGCCATGTACATTCACCCGGTCATGGTCAAGCCCCAAATCCCGCATCGCCGCCATGGCGACCACGGCGAAGGCCTCGTTGATCTCATACAAATCCACATCCGCATCGTTCCAGCCGACTTTTTCATACAGCTTTTTAATAGACCCGATCGGCGCCGTGGTGAACCAGGCCGGTTCCTGGGCATGGGTGCTGTGACCGCGGATAATGGCCAACGGCGCAAGCCCCCGTTTTTCCGCTTCGGACCGGCGCATCATGACAAGCGCCGCCGCCCCGTCGGAAATGGAACTGGAATTGGCGGCGGTCACCGTGCCATCCTTGGCAAAGGCCGGGCGTAGAGTGGGGATTTTTTCAGGATTGGCCTTGCCCGGCTGTTCATCCGTATCTACCACCACGTCCCCCTTGCGGCTTTTGACCGTGACCGGGCTGATTTCATCCTTGAACCAGCCTTTTTCAATCGCTGTTTTGGCCCGGGTCAGCGAGGTAATCGCGTAATTGTCCTGATCCTCGCGGGTAAACTGATAATGACTCGCGCATTGTTCCGCAAAAGTCCCCATCAGGCGGCCGGGTTCGTAGGCGTCTTCCAGCCCGTCAAGAAACATATGGTCGTAGACTTTTTCATGGCCGATACGGGCGCCAGCACGCATTTTCGGCAGAATATAGGGGGCATTGGTCATGCTCTCCATACCGCCGGCCACCAGAATATCGGCACTGCCTGCCAGCAAATGATCATGGGCCAGCATCACGGCTTCCATCGCGGACCCGCACATTTTATTCACTGTGGTACAAGCGCTCGCATAGGGCAACCCGGCCCCCACAGCCGCCTGACGCGCCGGCGCCTGGCCCAGGCCCGCCGGCAACACACACCCCATAAGCACTTCGTCAATGTCTTCCGGTTTGACACCACTTTGGTCCAGCGCTCCCTTGATGGCCACGCTGCCCAGTTCAGGCGAACGGACGCCGGCAAAATCCCCCTGGAAGCCCCCCATGGGGGTTCGGCTCATGCCGACGATGACTACCGGGTCCTTGTCCTGTTGATGTGTCTGTGACTCTGTCATAATGATTTTTCCTCATGGTTTAGCTGGCATTGTTTTCGCCGGAACAATATGATACGTTACTGGCTGGTAACATATATTAGGTGATCTGGTCAAACTTGGCAAGATACGTTACATACAGCTACAAAGCATCATGATCGCAAAAACGAAATAAAAACAAGGCAGTCGGTACACTATATGAAACGGGAAGAAAAACGCCAGCAAAAGCTGGATGCCATATTACGCCATGCCGCCAAGGCCTTCATGGAAAATGGCTATTACAAGACGTCGCTGGATGACATTGCCAAAATGCAGAAGGTGACAAAACCGACGCTGTATTATTATATCAAGAACAAGGAAGACATTCTTGTTAAATGTGAAAATGTCGCGAGCGAACGCATTAACGGCCTCTTGGACGAGGTGGAAGCACGCGGCGGCACCGGGTTTGAGCAGCTTTATAATTTCGTGCGCGGTTATATCGAAATCATCACCGATGACATTATTCGTTGTCACGTGCGTCACCGCGGTCAGCGCGAAGATCCCGCCGCCCGCGAAGCCAGTCTGAAAATGCACCGCGGCATCGAGCAACGGGTTCGCGGCATCATCGCCAAAGGGGTTGAAGACGGCTCCATCCGCCAGGACGCCCATCCCACCATCAACGCCATTTTGCTGTTTGACGCCATTAACGGCATTACAGCCTGGTACCGTGAAGACGGGGCACTGGACATGACTGCGTTGACCGAACAGATCCTGGCCCTGATTACCAAAGGGATGGAGGGCAATTGTCGGCAAGGATAAAATCCTTTTTGCCTTGATCCGGAAAATCCGATATTATCCACTCCTCGGTTGCAACCAGGAAAAAAATGTAGAGAGAGCACCCATGGATCAAAGCCATTTTCCGGAAAAAAAACGTGCAGATTCTCGCCTGGACGTATTCTGGGCGGCGGAAATGACCCTGGAGGGGAAAAGATATCCCTGCCAGTTGAGTAATGTATCAACGGCAGGGGCGCTTTTGAAAAGCGAAGAAAACCTGGCCCTGAAACAGGAACTGATCCTGCATATACCAGACTTCGGCGAAGCCGGCGGTATCGTTGTCTGGCGAAACGCGCCTCTTTACGGTCTGAAGCTGCTGATCGGGGATAATCTGAAACTGAAGGAATATGCCGACGAAGTTGGCCTTGACAACCATCGCTGAAGATCCAATACCCCCGTCTTTCAAACGAAAAGCCAAACAATACCGGACCTGAAGCCCGGTATATGAACCATATCAAAGTGAATTGTGACGAGATGGAATTGTCATTGCCAGACGCGATAGCGGCGAAGCAATCCAGTGGACCGGAGAAATGGATCACCACGCCCGCTGACACGGGTTCGTGATGACGTTTCCCCCTGCGCCGTCATTGCCGCTTTTCCTACGTCATTGCCGCGTAGGCGGCACCCCAGCCCCTCGCCAACAATGCGGTCTGCAAGCTCTGGGCTCCCGCCTGCGCGGGAGCGACGGAAGGGGGGCTTCCAGGGGGGTCGATGACGGCCTAGCTTTTAACGTCATTGCGGGCGGAAGAGACGCACCAAAACGACCTACAGCTTGCCTTCGTTGACCAGCACAACAGCCTTACCGAAAGCCATCGGGTCATCCACGTCAAGCCACAGACGGCCTTCGATGTCGAAGGTGCGCGCCCGCCCCTGATGACCCAGAACATTCATGGCCCCGGAAATGCTTTCATCCCCTTCCCTGGCGCTTTGTTCAAGGGCCTCGAACATGGCCGGCGTGCAATAAAAGATGCCCGTATCAAACGCATTATAGTCCCGGATCACCTTGCCAATCTGTTCGATGCCGCGGGGTGTGCATTTGACCCGCGTCACATCCTCCAGATCAATGAGCGGATTATGAATATTATAATCCACACACAGGGTCACCGTGTCCGGCTCATGTTCCGTCGCCGCAAGCGCGCGCAGGATTTCCGGATCAAAGAGATGATCACACATGGTGAGGATAAAATCCCCCTCAATCACATCCTTTGCCGCATAGACGGACAGGCCGTTGGGGCGTTGCCACTCTTCATTAATGATGTGGGTAATCTTGAGATTGTCACGTTCAGCCAGCCGGTCGAGGAAGGCGCGCACCTTGGTCCCACGATACCCTGTTACAACATAGATATCGTCAACGCCTCCCTTGACGGCATTGGTAATAACCCGTTCAATAAGGGGAGTGCCCAGCAACTCGATGAGCGGCTTGCTCTCCCCCTTTTCACGAAGTCGGCTGCCCTGACCGGCAGCAACGATCAGCAGTTTCACTCGGCCGCACTCGCCATAACCCGGTCCGCGATGAACTTTTCGGTCATTTCATAAGCCTGATCATCGGTATACTGAACCGGCGGATGTTTACAGAAATAGGCGGATGGCGCTTCCAGGATGCCACCTTCCCCACGATCCAGCGCCAGCTTACAGCAGCGAATCATGTCGATGGCCACGCCGGCGGAGTTGGGGCTGTCCTCAACAGAAAGTCTCAGTTCCAGATTCATGGGCACACCCCCGAACAGGTCGCCTTCCATACGCAGGAAGCAGACTTTGTTGTCATTCTGCCAGGGGATATAATCGCTCGGCCCCACATGAATGTTTTCATCCGCCAGCCGCGCCCCGGCCACAGCCTGGACCGCTTCGGTCTTGCTTTCCTTCTTGGACGCCAGGCGGGACTGGTTTTTCATGTTTAGAAAGTCGGTGTTCCCGCCAGTATTCAGCTGATAGGTCCGCTCCAGGATCACCCCGCGCTTGGCAAACAGGTCGGTCAGCGTCCGGTGTGTGATCGTGGCGCCCAGCTGCGCCTTGATGTCATCACCGATAATCGGCAGGTTCTTTGCCTTGAATTTCTCGGCCCACTCCGGATTGGAAGCGATAAAAACCGGCATGTTGTTGATAAAACCAACACCAGCTTCCAGCGCACATTCGGCATAGAATTTCGCGGCTTCCTCGGACCCTACCGGCATATAGTTGAGCAGAATTTCAGCACCGCTGTCTTTCAGTTCCTGTACGATGCTTTCTTTGGTGCCTTCGGGCACATCGGCAATCACAAAAGTCCGGTCTTCATCATAATTGGCCATATGTTCGGACACACCGTCCAGAATTTTGCCCATTTTGACGGTGGTGCCACTTTTCGGCAGGTCGCCGCAGAACACCGTTGTACAATTGGGTTTGGCGAAGATGGCGTCATTGACGTCCTGCCCCACTTTGCGTTTGTCCACGTCAAAAGCGGCAACAACCTCAATATCGCAGGGACGGAATCCGCCCACTTCCCAATGCATCAAACCCGGAACCTTGCCATCGGACACCCGTTCTGGGGTATAATAATAAATGCCCTGAATCAGGGAACTCGCACAGTTACCAATACCCGCAATGGCAATTTTGATTTTAGACATTTTTGTCACCTTATCTTTATGTAATTCTTTCTGATGTTCGTCTTACCGGATGAGTGAGGAAGAAAAGCGCCTCTGAATCCAAGTAGATAGGCAATCATCAATTTGCCACGGTTATATCACACAACTGTTACACAACAACAATATAACTGTTACATTTCGCGGCAAAAATGACTGCCTCCTTGTTTCTTTAAGTTATCTTTTCAGATAATGGCATGAATACGGCAAATCAATGGCTTACGCCCGTCTGTAACCGTTACATGAGCTGCGATGTGCGGCATTTTACAACGCTATGCATATAAAACAGGCCCCCTGCCCCACTTTCCACAAAATTCTGCCCCAAACTTACCGCCATAAATATACGGGCTTCATAAATATACGGGCTTGGAGCCCCGGAGGTTTTAAGTTATACGAATAAACTAGACCCTTTAAATCTAGAACACTGGAGCTTTGGAATGCTGAAACAGCTTACCCTTTTCCCTTCCCGACGCGGTAAAATTCTACTGGCGTTTTTGCTGGGAACATTTCTCGTAGCGTGTTCGGATCAGGACAAAACAGCTGAAAACAGTGATTCCACGGACCAAAACAAGGAAGAAAACGTGAGTGAAAACAAAAGTTTCCTGGAACTGAACAAAGACAAACCCGGCGTCATCGTAACCGAGTCCGGCCTGCAATATATTGTGCTTCTGGAAGGCACAGGCAAAAAACCCAAAGCCACCGATACCGTAACCGTCAATTATGAAGGCACACTGACCGACGGCACCAAATTCGACAGTTCCTATGATCGCGGTGCTCCGCTCAGCTTCCCGCTGAACCGAGTGATTCCCGGATGGACTGAAGGTTTGCAATTGATGAGAGAGGGGGCAAAATACAAATTCTTCATCCCCTCCGATCTGGCCTATGGCCCCCACGGGGCGGGAAATGTCATTGGTCCCAATGAAGACCTGATCTTCACGGTGGAACTGATCCGCGTAAATTAAGTTTAAATTCACTCTCACATTCCCTGGGGAGGGATGAATGACGTTCTGGCGGTTTCTTTTGATTATCACCGCAACGAGCGGCTTTCTTGCCGTATTGCTGGGTGCCGCCGGAAGTCATGCCCTGACCCCCCTCATGCAGACAGAAAAAGGACCGTCCCGTTTTGATATGGCAAGCCAGTATCATATGTGGCACACGCTTGCCCTTCTCGGCTGCTGCACCATGGGATTAGGGCGGGAGCGGCTGGCCTCCCCGACGAGCCCGCCGAGCAAAACCCGGCCTTTTCCCTTTGATCTTCTGAAGCTCGCAGCCCTGATGTTCCTGCTGGGCATCATGCTGTTTAGCGGCAATCTTTATCTTCACGCCTTTCAGGAACCTTATGCATTAAGCATTCTGATTCCTGTGGGGGGTATTTTCCTGATGGCAGGCTGGCTGATGCTGGCGCTCAGCGTGATTTGCCTGGAAAAATAAAGAAACGGGAAAAGGAAAAGGTTTAAGCGGCCCCGGGGGTGCAACATGCACAAGATGTGGGGGAGGGGATTTTGCTACATATTAATCCCGGGACCGCTTAACTCGAAAAACTCCTGAACTCGTTCTGTAACTCCTTGACAAAAACTTTTGGCATCCGTTGCAAAATTTGCCTTACCGTCCTGTTTAAACGATTTCCCAGCTTCCGTCCGGCTGGCGGCAGGCTTTCCCATAGGCCTGTTCGGTCCTGCCGCCGATGGTGACAGTCTGCTGGTACTCCCGGCAATACCGGCCATCTTCATTCTGATACGCCGGCTGGGGCACAAATGTGCCGGAATTTCCCGTATCCGGATTGTGCCAGGTTACCGTCTCGCCGGAAGGAAACCTTTCCAGAGCGACCTGCCGGCTTTGTGCCATTTTGATCCGGTCCGCCTCATCAAGAGACTTGCCGATATTATTGCCAATGGCAGCCCCAGCGATGGCGCCGGCCGCAATGGCGAACCCTTTCCCCGGCCCGTCGCTGTCTCCGGCAATGGCGTTGCCGATGGCCGCGCCACTGATGGCCCCAAGAACGGTGCCAAACCCCTGCTTGGAGCCGGTTTCACATCCAGCCAGCCCCAGGGTCGAAGCCAAAACCGCGATGACGGCAACTTTTTTCATTCATCTCTCCCTTGCGGCACGTCTTATTAACGCCTTAGCATCACGTCTTATGCGTTTAAGGTAGTCCATATAAACTGAACCGTGCATGAACAATAAATTCAGGTTTCAGGAAAAAGCCGCCGCCAGGGAAATTTTCACCAGAAGCCCCCGGTTTCCGGACTTTTCCTTCACGGAAAAGTGATCTCCCAGGGTAATTGACCCATCATACAAATCCACCAGATCCCGGACAATCGAGAGGCCAAGCCCGGCTCCAGGCTTGTTCTCATCCAATTTTTCCCCGCGGGCAAACACCGCCTCGCGTTCGGAACGGCTGATACCCGGTCCATCGTCCGCAACCTGAAGCAAGATCCTGTCTCCCTTACGACACACCGTCACCTCAATCTGTTCCTGAGCCCATTTGGCGGCGTTTTCCACAAGATTGCCGACGATTTCCTCAAGATCCTGTTTTTCCCCCCGGAACAGAAGCCGTTTTTCGTCTCCCTGAATGGTGACGTTAATCCGCCGGTTTTTATAGATGATCGACATGGCCCGGGCGATATCCCGAACCACCGGGGCGACCTCGGTGCGGCTGCCAATCACCTTGATGCTGGCGGCCACCCGGGCCCGTCGGAGATAATGGTCAATCTGACGCCGCATGAGTTCCGCCTGACGCGTCACCAGCCCTGCAAGGCCCACATCTTTTTGCAGTTCCGCCTCATTCATCAACACCGCCAGCGGTGTTTTCAATGCATGGGCCAAATTGCCCACCTGGGTGCGGGAGCGGGCAATGACCTCTTCATGATGTTCCAGAAGCGCATTCAGTTCATCAGCCATGGGCTGGATTTCGGACGGCAGGTTGTCAGGCAGACGTTTTTGCGCGCCGCTGCGAATTTGGGCCAACAGGGTTTGAATCCGACGCAGCGGTTGCAGGCCATAAACCAGCTGGAAAACCGATGCCAGAATCAACCCGGCCCCGAGAATCCCCAGAGACCAGATCAGAATCCGGTTAAAATCCTTTGCCTGCGCCTCAATTTCGGATTTGTCGATGGCAACGCTGTAGCGAAACGTGACCTCAGTGCCGGGCATGGAAATATCCTGTTCGATCACCCGGATCAACTGGTCCTCAGGACCGATCGCATCATAATATATCGGTCGCGGCCGGGGGGTTTCCAGATCCGGGTTTAAACTTTGATCCCACAGGGAACGTGACCGGAACGGGGTATACCCGCGGGCGGAAATCTGCCAATACCATCCGGAATAGGGTTGTTCAAAACGTGGATCAGACAGGGCACGATAGAAGCTGACATCTTCCTGAAATTCTGCATGGCTGATGCCGACAAGATTATCCAGAAAGCCGGCCAGCCGATCATCCAGATTTTTTTCGATAATCCCCCGGAATGTAAGGGACAGGATATAACCGCCCACCAGCAGCACAAATACCGTCCAGATCACGGATACTGTCAGCAACCGAAACCAAATGGATTTGTTTTTGGGGCGGGTCCTGGGCACAATCATCCGTCGTGGTTATCTTCCTTTTTTACGGGATGGTTTGATGGGATGGCGTCAAAACTTCATTTCAGCCCTGCCCCTATTCCGGGCTTTCTTCTTCGGGATTGATCAGCTGATAACCCATGCCCCGTATGGTTTTAATGATATTGACGCCAAGTTTTTTACGTACCCGGGTCACAAAAACCTCAATGGTGTTGGAATCCCGGTCAAAATCCTGATCATAGATGTGTTCGGTCAGTTCGGTCCGGGAAATGACCTTGCCGGGATGATGCATCATATAGGCCAACAGCTTGTATTCCTGTGCCGTAAGCCGAACCGGCATGCCTTCCACCGTCACCCGGCTGCTATTGGTATTAAGCACCACAGGACCGCAGACAATTTCGGGCGAGGCCTGACCGGCGGACCGGCGGATCAGCGCCCTCACCCGCGCCAACACCTCTTCCATCTTGAACGGTTTGGTCACATAGTCATCCGCCCCGGCATCAAGTCCCGACACCTTATCGGACCATTCATCCCGGGCCGTGAGGATCAGTACCGGCACCGCAATCCCCGCCTGACGCCATTTTTTCAGCACGCTCAATCCGTCCATAACCGGCAGGCCAAGATCCAGGATAATAGCATCATAACTTTCGGTTTCACCGAGAAAATGGCCTTCTTCCCCGTCATGGGAGACGTCCACGGCATAGCCGCTTTCTTCCAGCAGAAATTTCATCTGACGGGCCAGATCCCGGTCATCTTCGACAAGCAGAATACGCATTAGTCTTATTTTCCCCGTCCTTTTGGCCCCCGGACGCTGAGAATCCGGGCGGTTTTGGCATTTAACGTCACATTTAGAACCTGCCCCTCTGGGGTCAGCACCTTGACCATATAGGTATAAGGCATACTCCGGCGACCACTTTCCAGAAGCTGTACATCAACAATGCGTCCCGGATAGGACTTCTGCACCGTACGGCGGATCACCCTGAGCGACACGATTTCCCCGTTCCTCAGGGCCTGCTGTACATTGTCATGCCGGTAAAATTGTGGCATGGGTTTTTTGTATGAGGGCCTTAATTGCTGCATGACCGGTGGTGGTTTTTTGGGGTTAGCTTTGCGATGTTGCGCCGCAACTTCACCCGTCCCCGCCGCCATCACCAGCAGCAGAGCCAACACGCCCCCGATGATCCTCCGTCCGTTACCCATCATATTATACTCATACCCAGCCCCGGCTTAATCCAGGATGAATATCCTCACGACCCGAATTATTTTACCCCCAGCCGGTCCTGCAAAACAGAACTGGTTGTGGTATAACCGCCGGCGATCTTGCGGTCGGGATAAGCATATTTGAAGGCCGCCCGCGCCATAACAGCCGCTTCATAAAATCCGGTCAAAATAAGTTTCAGCTTACCGGGATAATTACAGACATCCCCGATGGCGTAGATTCCCGGCGTCGAGGTGGCAAAGGTGGCAGGGTCCACATCCACATGGTTCCGGGTCAGGTTCAACCCCCATTCCGCAATGGCGCCCAGGCTGATTTTCAGCCCCAGGAACGGCATCAGGATGTCGCACTCCTCCAGCACTTCTTCCCCGTTTTTTTTGTGAATATGCACGGCCTCAAGCTGCCCGTTCTTGCCAAAAAGCCCGGTGATTTCCCCCACATGGTGATCTATTTTTCCTTCTTCCGCCATCCGGAGAACCCGCGCGGCGGAATCCGGTGCGCCTCTGAAAGCCTCACGGCGATGGACCAGTGTAATCCGGCGGGCCAGGGGATACAGATTCATCACCCAGTCCAAAGCCGAATCTCCGCCGCCGACAATCACCAATTTCTTGTCCCGGTAATTATCCATGTTTTTCACGGCATAGCGGACGGATTTTTCCTCAAACAGCTCCAGATCGGGATAGGGTGGTTTCTTGGGCACAAAACTGCCGGCCCCGGCGGCCACCACCACAACCGGCGCCTCGATCGCCACGTCTCGCGTTGTCTCGATCCGCCAGTGACCGCTGGACAGTTGCCGCAGGGCGCCGGCCTGCTGCGAGAGGTGAAAACGCGGCTCAAAAGGACGGCATTGTTCAATCAGATTATCCACCAGTTCCTGACCGGTCACCTTGGGACGAGAAGGGATGTCGTAAATGGGTTTTTCCGGGTAAAGTTCAGTACACTGCCCTCCCGGCCGGTCCAGATTGTCGATAAGATGGCATTTCATGCCCAAAAGTCCTGCTTCAAAAACAGCAAACAGCCCCACAGGACCGGCACCGATGATAATCATGTCGGTCTGGTACGTTTCCTCACCCATACAGCTCCCCTTAACATAAAAAAATTACAGACACGGCCCCGATACCCTGTTACTTTTTCCGATAACCCGTTATTCTGATAATACTTTGTCGCGTCCTGAAAAACCAGAACAAAACCCTTTATCGGCCATAAGGCGGGCCGACGGATAAAGACAGAGCAGGAACAGTAAGGATAGGAAATGCATAGATCCCGCCAAAAGCTCCCCTTCCTCGCATGGGCCCTGCTGGTTATTTTCCTGTGGCCCAAAGAACAGGGTATGGCCGCTCACCTCTATGTTGGGGCGGGGCATCAATATCAGACGGTTCGGGATGCCCTCAATAACGCCCAAAGTGGCGATACCATTCTCATTGAAGAAGGCCTTTATGAAGGAGAAACCGCGGTTATCCAGCAAAATGACCTGCGGATCATCGGCCTTGGCAGCGGGGCCACAGGCCGGCCGCGTCTCATTGCGCCGGCTCATATTCCCAACGGCAAGGCAATCTGGGTAATCCGGGGCGACAATATCATTCTGCGCAACCTTGATCTGTCCGGTGCCCGGGTCCCCCACCTGAACGGCGCCGCCATTCGTCATGAGGGCGGGCATTTGCAAATCGAGAACAGCATCATCCATCACAACCAGATGGGCATCATGACCGCCAATCATGCCGGGACAAGCCTGTCGATTATCAACAGCACGATCCATTCCAATCATCTGAGCCAGGCAGGGCGGCGGATCGGTCACAATATCTATGTCGGCCAGATTTCCCGATTTGAGCTTCGCGGCAGCCATGTTTATAACGCCTGGATCGGCCATAACGTCAAAAGCCGCGCCCGGGACACCCTGATCCGACATACCACCATTGAGGATAGCCAGAAAGCATCAAGCTACCTCATCGACTTGCCCAATGGCGGCCGGGTCACCATTGACAATTGTGTTTTGAAAAAGGGTGTTGAAAGTGAAAACAACGCGCTGATCAGTTTTGGGTCCGAAGGTCTGCCGGACGATCTGCACACCCTTACCATCAGCAACACCCTGGCGCAGGCGGAAGGCCCCGGCAGAATTTTATTGCGCAATCACAGCGACATCCGCCCGGAATTCAGAAACAACGAACTGGTGGGCCTGAAGCCGTTCGCTGAGGAAAACAGTGGTCTGGGGCGATATTTCCGAGCATTCAAGACCATGATCAGGGATATTTTTAAATGAGGGGATCTCCATCATCAAAGGAACATCCCGCCGCAGGCACGGGGGTGGACATCTCCCCTGGAAGATCAGGCAGAGAAAGATCATGCAGAGAAAGATCAGGCCGAGGCCAGATTGAAATCAGGGGGAAAACGCCTATGAAAGACGGCCTATGTTGCTGATAATAAAAACAGAGGGGGAATGATGGTGACAAAAAAAATACTGCATGGGGGCGCGACCACGGTTTTTCTGCTGGCCGGGGGATATCTGGCCTGGGATTTCCCCTATGCCAGAACCGTTGTGTTCGCGCTCTCCCTGATCTGTTTCCTGGTTCTGCTGCGCAATGATAAGGCCTGGTTGTTTTTTCTGCCTGCCCTGTTACCGGTTTATGACCTTGGACTTTATTCCGGGCGGATCTTCGTGACGGAATTTGACATCCTTGTCCTGTTCTGCCTTGCCGCGCTGCATGCTCGACATATGATCCGTCCCGCCCCTTCCCTGACCATCGGCAGGGAGGATGTGCTGGCTTCAGTGCTGATGATTTCCGCACTGACCAGTTTACTGATTTATTTTCCGTATGGCGCGGGAACAGACCCCAACAGTTTCAGCAGTTACAAAAGCCCCTATAATGGTCTTCGGGTGATCAAGGGGGTGATATGGATCTGGTTGTTCTGGCCCTTTTTAAAACGGGCCTATCGCCATGAACCGGACAAAAGCCGCCAGTATCTGATAACCGGCATTCTCTGTGGCCTTGTGCTGATGGGCATTGGCGTGTTGTGGGAACGGGGGGTGTTCCACAGCCTGGTACAGGATCGCAATATCTATACAGTGCTCAGAACCCTGCTCGACTTTTCCGGCAGTTATCGCATCACCGGCCTATTTTCCAGCATGCATGTGGGCGGAACGGCCCTTGACGGTTATCTGGTCATGGTCATTCCCTTTGGCTTTGCCGCCTTTTTTGCCCACGGCACATTTCGGGACCGGTTATTTTCCCTGATCTGTCTCAGTCTGGGCAGCTACGCCATTATGGTCAGCTTTTCCCGCGGGCTGTATATGGGCTTTTTTGTGGTGCTCAGCGTGTTGGCCCTATCCTATCTTGTCCTGCAACATCATGCCAAAACCATTTCCGTGCGCAGCATGGTCCTTGCCGCCTTGGGTTTTGTCGGCGGCACCCTGTATATGTACGGGCTTTTTCAGTATGGAGGATATCAGGTCATGCTGGCCGCCATCCTCACCCTTGCCGGGGCGTTGCTGACGGCCCAGCTGTTTAAAAAACATCCGCAATATCTTGACGTGATCCTGCTGGTTTGCGGCACGCTTTTGATGATTTATGTCAGCTATGACGGTTTTATGGAAAGCCGCTGGTCCAGCAACAGCCGTCTCTTCTCCCTCGTCACAGCCGTGCTGTCCTGCAGTTTCTTGGCGCTGATCACCTACGGCCTGACCCCGAGGACGGCCCGCCGGCGCACCGTGGCCAACAGCGTCACGGTGGTCCTGATGGGCGCCATTTTTTGGCTGGCGGTTATTCCGTCTGTTTCGGGATACCGTATGAGCGCCCGTTTTTCCGCCTCCTCGGAAGACCTTGCCCACAGAACCGGTCAGTGGCTGAAAGCCCTCGATTTTATGGATAAGGGGATCAAAAGCACCCTTCTGGGCATGGGGACCGGCTCTTATCCCCTGCACTATTTTTATTATCACCTGGAAGATAACAGCAAAGTCCATTACAGTTTCCACAAAACTGCCCAGACCAGCTATCTGGCGTTGGGGGCCGGCGATTTCAATATCATCCAGAAGGTCCCCCTCAAGCCGCACACGGATTACCTTCTCAGAGCCCGCCTCAAAACGGACCGCCCCTCAGGCGTGACATTCAAATTTTGCCCCAAACATATTATTTTCAGCGAGCGCTACACCCCGCAATGTATATCGCGACAGCTGAAATCCCCTGGCGGCGAAGACTGGGTCGAAGTGGAGACCACCTTCAATTCCCGCCATCTCGGGCAAAGCGGCCTTTTCTACTGGCCGACCACATTGCAACTGCATTACGGCCGCACCGGCAGCATCGCTCGGATCACGGATATCCAACTGCTGGATGCCTTTGGCACCAATCTGATTGCCAACGGGGATTTTTCCCAAGGTGCGGATCGCTGGATCATGGTACGTGATTTTTCCCATGACGACTGGCACACCAAAAATATTTTCCTGCATTATTATTTTGAGCAGGGGCTATTTGGCCTTGGCGCTTTCCTGCTTCTGACCGGGGTTGCCCTGCGGCGTCAATATACAGCCACAAAAGCCGGCGACTCCCTGGCCCCCATTCTGTTTGCCGCGATCCTCGGCACCCTCACCGTCGGCTTTTTCGGCAGCATCATTGACAATCCGCGCATTGCTTTTCTATTTTACCTGCTTGTTTACTTGGGGCTCCTCAACAGGCAGGCGCGCCCGGCCACAGTATCTTCACAATCTTCCAATACAGAATCACAGCCATGAACGAAGACAGCCTTAAAGATTTCATCACCCTGGTCAAAGACGTCTGGACCCACGGGGTCTATGGCGTCGACATCGGCAAAATAATTCTCGCGCTGCTGGTTCTGTCCCTGTTTTTTATGTTCAGGGGACTGTTCAGCCGTTTTGTCATCAATCGTCTGAAAAGCCTTGCCCAAAGAACCAAAAGCGACATGGACGACGAGATTATCGACGCCCTCGGAAACCCGCTGCGGTTCATCCCGGTGGTCATCGGGGTTTTTCTGGCGACTGAAGTGCTCACACTAAACGGCATCATGGAGACTGCCGCCTATAACCTGAACCGTTCGCTGGTGATTTTCACCATTTTCTGGGCCCTGTTTAAAATGGTTGGTCCGTTGAGCTTCGCCATTCGCAAGCTTCAGGACATTTTCACCATCAGCATGATTGAATGGATGGTCAAGGCCCTCAAGCTGCTGGTGATTTTTCTTGGCGGGGCGTCCATCCTGGAAATCTGGGGCATTGAGGTCGCCCCGCTGATCGCCGGGCTGGGCCTGTTCGGTGTGGCGGTGGCGCTGGGGGCGCAGGATTTGTTCAAAAACCTGATAGCCGGACTGTTTGTGATCGGCGAGCGGCGTTTTAACCCAGGCGACTGGATCCGGATCGACGGGGTGGTGGAAGGCACCGTGGAACATATCGGCTTTCGAACCACCACCATACGCCGTTTTGACAAGGCGCCGGTCTATGTCCCCAACTCCAAGCTGGCGGACAGCGCCGTGACCAATTTCAGCCGCATGACTCATCGGCGGATCTACTGGAAAATCGGTGTGGTCTATGATACGACCATCGACCAGCTCAGGGCCATTCGGGACGGAATCGAAAAATATATCCTGGAAAGTGACGATTTTGCCTCCCCTGACGAGGTCTCCACCTTTGTCAATGTGGACAGCTTCAACGACAGTTCCATTGATTTTATGTTATACTGTTTCACCCGGACCACAAATTGGGGCGAGTGGCTGAAGATCAAGGAAGAGCTGGCTTATGCCGTCAAGGATATTGTTGAGAAGAACGGCAGCAGCTTTGCCTTCCCGAGCCAGTCCGTCTATTTGGAAAGCCTGCCGGACGGCGCGGAATACTTTCAGCCACCCGAAGACCGCCCGGCAAAAAAACTGCCTGCCGACGTAATGGCTTAACCGTTTTGCAAGAACTCGCTGCTATAGCGAACTGATGACCAGGAAACAAACATCCCCGGCAGCGGAACGCAACAAGGGCCCCATCCTGGAGGTTCTGAAAGACACGCTGCCCCGCTATGGAACCGTGCTGGAGATCGCCAGCGGCACGGGGCAGCATGCCGTTTATTTTACCGAACATCTGCCCCCGTTGCTCTGGCAACCCACCGACCCCGACCCCGAAGCCCGGACCAGCATTCGGGACTGGTGGTGGGAAGTGCAGCTCAAGAATATTCTGCCGCCGCTGGATCTGGATGTCTGCAAAACCCCCTGGCCAGTGGAAATCACTCCTCCGCCGGAACCAATTACGTCAATTGTCTGTATCAATATGATCCATATTTCCCCGTGGGCCGCCTGTGTCGCGCTGATGGAAGGTGCCGGACGCCTTCTGCCGCCCGAAGGAATCCTGTATCTTTATGGCCCCTATCGCCTTGATGGCAACCATACCGCCCCCAGCAATGCGGAATTCGATCGTTGGCTGAAAAACCAGAATCCGGAATGGGGGGTGCGAGATCTTGGCCACGTCCGGCAGATGGCCGCAAAGAACGGTCTTGAATTTGTCAGAACCGTTGCCATGCCCGCCAATAACCTGTCGGTTATTTTCCGGAAAAATCCTGGGTTATAGACTCATTAGAGTGAATTGGGCCAACCTATTCACAATTCACTCTAAATCCAAATCTGAGCCAGATCCATAAAGCCTATGGCCATAAAGCCTATGGCCATAAAGCCTATGGATCGCCACGCCCCTCACTCATGCCCCAGGGTTTCCTGGAAACGCACCGGCTGTCCCACAGGGGTTTCCGCGAGCGCACCTTCCCAGACCACCTTGTTGCCGCGCACGAAAGTCCCCACCGGTTTGCCCACGATCTGACGCCCTGTGAAGGGACTCCAGCCGCATTTGCTCTGCAGCCAGTCTTCTTCGATAACCCATTTTTTCTTCAGATCAATCAGGGTGAAGTCGGCATCATAGCCCACCGCCAGGCGGCCCTTGCCAGCAATATTGAACACCCGGGCCGGGCCGGCACTGGTCAAATCCATAAACCGCTCCAGCGACAAGTTGCCCTTGTTCACATGGTCAATCATCAGTGGCACCAAGGTCTGCACCCCCGGCATGCCGGACGGGCTCGCCGGATAATCCTTGGCTTTCATTTCCTTTTCATGGGGCGCGTGATCGGAACCGATCACATCCACAATGCCCACGGCCAGCGCCTTCCACAACCCCTGACGATGGCGTTCATCACGGATCGGCGGATTCATCTGGGCATAGGAGCCCAGTTCCTCATAACAGTCCGGGGCGGACAGGGTCAGATGCTGTGGCGTCACCTCCACAGTGGCAATATCCTTATAGGCGGCGAGGATGGCCATTTCATCCTCCGTCGTCACATGCAGCACATGGATACGCCGGCCGGTTTTGCGGGCGATACGCAAAATACGTTCGGTGGCCAGGATCGCCGTTTGTTCATCCCGCCAGACCGGATGCTGGGCCACGCCCCCCGTTTCGGCCAGCGCCTTGCGCTCAATCAACCGGCCTTCGTCTTCCGCATGGATCGCAATCCGCCGCGTGCCATTGGCCAGAACTTTTTCCAGCACCTCATCCTCCGCAACCAAGAGATCGCCGGTGGACGACCCCATGAAAATCTTGATCCCGGCACAGCCCGGCTGCCTTTCCAGATTGGCAAGGCGCGACACATTGCCGGCCGTAGCCCCCACATAAAAGGCAAAATCACACCACATGCGCCCCGTAGCACGTTGTATTTTGTCCTTTAGCGCCTTGATGGTGGACGTAGCGGGCTTGGTATTGGGCATTTCAAACACCGTCGTCACGCCCCCCATGACCGCAGCGCGACTGCCGGATTCCAGATCTTCCTTCTGTTCCGCACCGGGCTCGCGGAAATGAACCTGTGTGTCAATAACCCCGGGAAACAGGTGCAGGCCATTAGCATTGATCACTTCGGCTGCCTCCGCATGGCCCAAATGCCCCAACGCCACGATGATTCCGTCGCGCACGGCAATATCGGCAAGTTCCACCCCGTTATGGGACACACAGACGGCATTGCGGATCAAAAGGTCTAGGGTCACTGGAATGTCCTTTCTGTTTGCTTTTATTTGATTGGCATTCTGCAATATATATGCAACTATAGGGTGTTTTTATCACTGCTGCTACAGTTGTTACACTCCCCGGGCTCACAAATACCCGTATAAAAGTGAATACTATTCTTGGCCCGCAACAACAAGAACTTCTTGGGGCAGCGTGTTTTTCTGTAACGCAAAAGGATACTGAAAAAGCGCGAGGGAAAAATGGGGGAAAAATACCGAGTGATGCTATGCGCCGGCTCCCGGCCGGAACTGATTAAACTGGTGCCGCTCTATCGTCTTTTGCACCAGAACCGGATTATTCGTCCTGTGTTGTGTCTGACGGGACAACATCAGGATCTGCTGCAGCCGTTCCTGGCGGAATTTGGGATACAGCCGGATGTCATGCTCCAGGGGGAAACGGTGCACAGATCCCTGGAGGAATTAAACCGGCGGCTTTTCCGCCAGCTTCCCCATGCCATAAAAAGACATGCCCCTCATCTGGTTATTGTTCAGGGGGATACCACCAGCGCCCTGACCGCCGCCGTCGTCGCCACCCGGCTGTCTATCCCGGTTGCCCATGTGGAAGCGGGCTTAAGAACCTATGACGTCAATGCCCCCTTTCCGGAAGAAATCAACCGTCAGACCATCAGCACACTGGCCAGCTGGCATTTTTGTCCCACCGAGCGCAACAGGCAGAATCTGCTGAATGAAGGCCGGCATCCCGCGCATCTGTTTGTCACCGGCAACACCGGAATTGATATGCTGCTCCAAACTCTGGGGCAGCGACAGAAAGATCCCCAAAATCCGGACCCGGCGCCCCCCCGTCCCTATTTCCTGATCACTCTGCATCGCCGGGAAAGTCACGGTTACCCCCTGCGGCGTATTCTCAATGCGCTGCGAAAATTCGCCGAAGCCTGGACAGATTATGATTTTATTATGCCCGTTCATCCTAATCCCGCTGTCAAATCCGCGGTTCATGCCCTGTTTCAGGGACCGGAAAACGTCAGACTGCTGCCCCCTGTGGCTTATGGCCGGTTTGTGGGGTTGATGCAGAAGGCGTTCGCCATTCTCACTGACTCCGGAGGTATTCAGGAAGAAGCCCCGGCGCTTAATGTGCCGGTGGTGGTGCTCAGGGATAAAACTGAACGTCAAGAAGGAGTTCAGGCCGGTTGTTTGCGCCTTGCGGGGACCGGACCGAATGGAATTTTTACGGAACTTGCCTTGTTAATTCAGAACCCTGACCATTATATAAGAATAAGCCGTGCGCCAAATCCGTATGGCGACGGCCGGGCCAGTGAAAGAATTGGCGTTCATCTGAACAAGATACTGACAGGGCAACATTTCAACGATGACAAAGGCTTATACAATTCTGAATGACCGCGCCGTGCTCACCCTTAGCGGACCGGACCGATATACATTCATGCAGGGACTGATCACCAACGACATTGAAAAGGTCAATGGCGGCAAAGCAATCTATGCCGCCCTGCTCACCCCCCAGGGCAAATATCTTTTTGATTTTTTTATTGTTGAGGCGGGTGACATTCTTTATGTGGATTGTGAAAAGGCACGGGCCGCAGACCTTATGCGCAAACTGATACTTTACAAACTGCGCTCTGATGTGGACATCCGGGATCGCACAGAAGAGCTGACCGTCATCGCCCTGGACCAGGCGGACAAGGACATCCCTCTATGCTTTGCGGACCCGCGTCATCAGAAGATGGGATACCGGGCCATTGTGGAAACCCTGCCCGAAGGATATACGCCCCAGAACCCGACCGACTATGATATAAAAAGGCTTGCTCTTGGCTTGCCGGACGGGGCACGGGACTTTGTGGTGGACAAGATGCTGATCCTGGAAGGCAATCTGGAGGCGCTGAACGGCGTTTCCTTCAGCAAGGGATGTTATGTGGGTCAGGAACTCACCGCCCGCACCAAATATCGCGGTAATCTCCGCCGGAAACTTGTCCCAGTGCATATCGACGGACCGCTCCCCGAACCGGGAGCCCCTATCCTGAATAAAGCAGGACGGGAAGTCGGCTCTCTGCGCAGTGGCCGGGGGGACAAGGCCATCGCCTGGATGCGCCTGGATGCACTTGAATTTGGAACCGCCTATCGCTGCGGCGACAGCCATGTGATCCCCCAACGCCCGGACTGGTGGCGCCACCTTGAGGAAGAATGAACATGACGACAATACACAGATGCTGCTGGCCGGGTGAAGACCCCCTTTATTGCGCCTATCATGACGAAGAATGGGGTGTTCCCGTCTATGAGTCCCGGGCATTGTTTGAAAAACTGATTCTCGACGGATTCCAGGCCGGTCTGAGCTGGATCACCATCCTCAGACGACGAGATCATTTTATCCGGGCCTTTGACGGTTTCGACCCCCGGATTATTGCCGCTTATGACGAAAAGGACATTGAGCGGCTGATGCAGGATCCGGGCATTATCCGCAACAGACAGAAAATCATGGCGACCATTAAAAATGCGCGCGCCTATCTCGCCATCGAAGAGAAACAGGAGGGCGGTTTTGCCGATTTACTCTGGAGCTTCACAGATGGCAAGCCACGCCAGAACGAATGGCGCGAAGATCATCAGATTCCTGCTGAGACCGCGGAATCCCGGGCCATGAGCAAAGCCCTGAAAGAGCGGGGATTCGGCTTTTGCGGCCCGACAATCTGCTATGCATTCATGCAGGCCGTAGGCATGGTCAACGATCATGTGACAGACTGTTTCCGGTATGAGGAAATTCGTCGCCTTTCCTCCGGTACGAGGTGATAAGCAGAGCTGCCAGCACCACAATTATTATACTATTATACAGGAGATATCAGAAGAGGGGCCATCCGCCCCCTCTGGATCGCCGCCCCCCTTTCCCAAGATATATGGCGCGGGTTCACGATGACGTTTCCCCTTCATTGTTCTTGCCGCTTTTTCTGCGTCATTGCCGCGAAAGCGGCAATCCAGCTCATCCCCAAAGACGTTCCCGCCCAGCTTGTCCGGGAGGGCTTTGTGTGAAAGGACACTTAGATAAGGACTCTTGAGAAAGAACTCTTGTAAAGACTCTTAAGGACTCTGGGCTCCCGCCTGCGCGGGAGCGACGGAAGAGGGCTTCGGGGCTCACGATGACGGCACAGCCTCAACGTTATTGCGAGGCGCAATAGCGGAGACGCAATCCATTTTGCTGTAAAGATGGATCACCATCCCCCAAAATTTGGAAACATGGCGTGTCAGCGCCTACGCCCGAAAGGCCAACCCCCGTATCCCCTCAGGCAAAGGCGCCGCCGCGGGAAATCATTGTATTTTTGTGGATTGCCACACACATGACAAACCCGAGTCCCACCAGCACAGTCAACATGGCCGACCCGCCATAGGACACGAGCGGCAACGGCACGCCCACCACCGGCAACAGGCCCATGACCATGGCGATATTGATAAACATATATAAAAACAGTGTTACCGCCATGCCCAGTGCCAGAAGTCGGCTGAAATGACTGCGCACGCTCATACTGACCAATATGGCGTATCCCAGCAAAACAAGATACAGAAGAAGAAGTGTCAGCCCCCCGACCAATCCGAACTCCTCCGCCAATACCGTAAAAATGAAATCAGTCTGTTTTTCAGGCAAAAAGTTCAACTGACTCTGGGTGCCCTGCATATACCCCTTGCCATAAAGACCACCGGATCCGAACGCAATCTTGGACTGAATGATATGATATCCAGCCCCTAAGGGATCCCGTTCAGGATCCAAAAAGGTGAGCACCCGTTCCTTTTGATAAGGTTTCAAAAAGGACCAAGCCCCGAAAGCAGCCGGAATCATGGTAATAATCCCGGCCACAAACAGCCACATGCGCATTCCTGCAGCAAACAACACTGCAATCCCGCCAAAGGCGATCAGCAAGGTGGTGCCAAGATCCGGCTGCCGCACGACAAAAAACGCCGGCATGGCAATCAGCAACAGCGGCCAGATCAGGCTTTTATAGCGGCCCGTATCCTCGGGCGGCAGGCAGTGAAAATACCGCGCCAGTGCCAGAATAAGGGTAATTTTCATAAATTCCGAAGGTTGCAGATTCATGAATCCCAGATTAAGCCAGCGCGTCGCGCCCATACCCGTGTGTCCCTTGATTTCGACAATCACCAGCAGGGCCAGAGACAGAAAATACAACGGATAGGCCAGAAACATCCAGATCCGGATATCTACCAGCGCGATCACCAACATCATCCCCAGTCCCAGCGCAAAACGGATCAGCTGTTTTTTGGCCCAGGGATCAAAACTCCCCCCAGCTACGGAATACAGCAAGGCAATGCCCACACCGGTGATCATCACGACCACCAGCACAATCAGCCAGTTGATTTCAGAAATCTTCTGAAACAAGGGTCTGCTGCCACGGTTGTGGCCGGGGCTGAGTATGGTCATCAGGCCCGACGCTCCTTTCCAAGCTCCTGCTTTCTTTCCCGGTCCTGCTGCATCACAAATTCCAATATATCACGGGCCACCGGCGCAGCACCGCTGGCGCCGCCCCCGCCATGCTCCACCAGAACGGAAACGGCATAACGCGGATGGTCAAGAGGACCATATCCTACAAAAATGGCATGATCCCGTTCAATCCAGGGCTTTTCCTCATTCTTGCGGATGCCGCTTTCCCGTTCCGCCTTGCTGATGCGACGCACCTGCGACGTCCCGGTCTTTCCTGCAATCATCATGTTCTTGTCCCGGATGCGCGACCTGAAGGCCGTGCCCCGCGGATCGTTCATGACGTCTTCCATGCCCTTTTGTACCAGTTTAAGGTGATAGGGGGAGACACCAAGTTTTTCCGCCGGGGCCAGTATGTCATCTTTTGCACCACTGAGCAGGCGGGGAACCACTGCCCGCCCGCCATTGGCAAGGCGCGCGGTCATCACCGCCAGCTGTAACGGCGTTGCTAACACATATCCCTGGCCAATTCCCGCATTGACCGTGTCCCCGCCCTGCCAGCGCACCCCCTGGGTAGCCAGTTTCCAGCCTTCACTGGGAATAAGTCCACGGGCTTCGCCGGGCACGGTAAGACCATATCGTTCACCAAGACCGAAGCGCAGGGCCATTCGGCGAATTTTTTCGATTCCCACACGGCGCGCAACATCAAAGAAATACACATCACAGGATCTGGCAATCGCATCCACCAGATTCATATGGCCATGCCCCTGCCGCCGCCAACAATGAAATGTGTGATTGCCAAGCTGATATTTCCCGTTACAGAAAATTTTTTCCTCTTCCCTCACCACCCCGTCTTCCAGGGCGGCCAAGGCTACAATCATTTTGAAAGTGGAGCCCGGCGGATATTGTCCAGTCACAGGCTTGTTAATCAAAGGTTTGCGCTGGTCATTGACCAGTTCATTCCATTTCTTTTGACTGATGCCCAGATTAAAATCATTGGGATCAAAGGCCGGGGTCGAAGCCAAGGCCAGCACATCGCCGTTATGGATGTCCATCACCACCGCAGCCGCGCTCTGATCCCGCAACCGGCCGGCGGCAAAATTCTGGATGTCCCGATCAATGGTCAGACGAATATCTGTGCCCGGCTGACTGTCCTGACGCGACAATTCCCGGATCACCCGGCCTAGGGCATTCACCTCCACGCGGCTGTTGCCGGCCTGGCCGCGCAGCAGATGCTCCAGTTCGCGCTCAATGCCGTTTTTGCCGATCTTGAACCCCGGCAGTTCCAGTAACGGGTCCTCCCCCTGGCCCAGATCCGTCTCACTGACCGATCCCACATATCCCACAAGGTGAGCGAAATTTTCCTTTTCCGGATAATACCGTGTGGTGCCCACATCCGGCTGAATACCCGGCAGATCGGGAATATTGATATTCACATTGGCAAAGGTTTCCCAATCAAGGTTTTCTGCCACCGCCACTGGCAAAAACGACCGCTGACGTTTTACCGCTTTGAGAATACGGCTATAATCCCGTTCCGTAAGGGGGATATAACGGGCCAGGGTGTTGAGAGTCTGGCGCACGTCATCTGCCTGTTCCGGAATGAGGTTAATGCGATAATCGGAACGGTTGAGCGCCAACGGACGGCCATAACGGTCCAGTATTTTTCCCCGCTCCGGCGCCAGAAGCCTGAGGCTGATACGATTCTCATCCGCCAACAATTCATACTGATCCCGGCTGACCACCTGAAGATAATACATGCGCCCCACCAGCGCCGAGGACAAAACCATCATGCCGCCGGCAACAATTGTCGCACGACGGGTATAGGTTTTGTATTTCACTTCATCAGAAAAGGTCATGCCGGTTCCATTACCCGCCTTTCAGCCTTTTGCGTACCCCGCCCAGCACCCAGGTAATCACCGGAAACAGCGCGATGGTCAGCAGGCTTTGCCCCAGCGCATTCCAGAAATTCAGAACAGCCTTGTAATATAGTGACGCCAAGGCCCAGCTTACAGCCCCAAAGGCCAGAGAAATCAGCATAAAAATCAGCCAATTAAACAAAAAATCCCGTTCCAGGAAATTACGTCCCTGCAAAAGCACGAATTGCCGCACCAACAACAGCAGCAACGCCATCATCCCCAGCGGTCCGCCGGATAAAATATCCTGCACCAGCCCGACCAGGAAAACCGCGCTTACTGGCAACAATTCCGGACGCACCACAGTCCAGTAATAGACCGCAATCAGAGTCAGAAACGGCATCAGATTGACAAAATAGGGAATTTTATACGGCAGCACCATCACAATGGCCAAAAGCAGAACCGTGCCAACGGGTAAAATCCCCCGCAAGCCAACACCGGTTTTGTTTTGATCTGCGATGGCCATCAGTTCTGTCCCGTTTCCTTATCTTGCGGCGGCACAACCGCCTTCGTTCCCGCCTTTGTGCCGTTTCTGTCACGCGATGGACCGGGCGGCGTTTCCGCAATATCATACGCCAGAACGGAGACATAATTCAAACGATCCATATTGGCGCTGAGCTTAACCCGGATACCCTCCGTTTCGCTGACCTCAACCACCTGTCCAACCGGCAGATCGGGCGGGAACACCTTACCAAACCCGCTGGTCAATACAACATCCCCCACCATTACTTGTGCTTCCAGGGGCAAAAAGTTCAACCGCGGCAGACCCGAATTGTCCCCTTCCAAAATCATATTGATTCCACTTGATGCAATTTTCACCGGTACTCGGCTGTTCAGATCCGTCACCAGCAACACCCGGGACGTCCCGGGCCCCACATTGATGGTGCGCCCGACAATGCCTTCCTCATTGACCACGGCCATGCCTTTTTTAAGGCCATCCCGGGCACCGGCATTGATCAGAACACTTTTGAAAAACGGACTGCCGCTGTCAGCAACCACCCGCGAGGTAGCAATGGGGCGCACGCTCCCCTCCCGGATATTAAGCAGCTTTTTCAAACGCTGATTGTCAATGGCCATCTGCGACGCGGTGATATGTTCCTGGCGCAGCCGGATATTTTCTTCGCGAAGCCGTTTGTTTTCGGAATAGACCAGCGCAATTTCCTGCGTCCAGCGCACCAGATTATCCGCCGCTTCGAGTGGCTTGGACAGAGTCTCCAGCACGACGGCAAACCCATCAAAAACCACTGCACGGCCCCGGTCCAGTATTTCATGATGATTTCGCCCAATCAGCAGCAGAGCTACAGAAAGCATGATGAAGAAGATGGCTGAAAAACGTTGTCCAAACCCCTTCATACTGTTTCTGATCCCTTACCTTTGAATAGGCCGGCCTTCCACCGCCGGTTCATGATTTCTGCCCAGACTTGTATAAATATCAACTACATTCCGCCATTTTGACCATTACGATCTTCTTGAGCGCGATCCTCTTGCGCGGCGTAATGCCCCAAGAAACACAACAAACAAATGACGTGCCGTGCCGCCCCCCGGAGCGGCTTAACAGGAGCGGCTTAATAGGAATCGCTCAACACATGTTTGAGAATTTCATCCTCCAGCGAACGCCCCGTGCCCAAGGCCACACAGGTCAGCGGTTCATCCGCCACAAACACGGAAAGCCCCGTGGCCTTGCGCAGGACCTTGTCCAGGTCTCTCAGCAACGCACCGCCGCCGGTGAGCACAATTCCCTTTTCCACAATATCCGCCGCCAGTTCCGGAGGAGTCTGTTCCAAAGCATGTTTCACGCCCTCCACAATGGCGCCAACCGGTTCGGCCAGAGCCTCGGAAATCTGCAACTGGTCAATCACGATTTCCTTGGGCACGCCGTTCATCAGGTCACGGCCCTTGATTTCCATGGTTTCACCCACGCCGTCCTCCGGCGGCGCCGCCGTGCCGATTTCCTTTTTGATCCGTTCCGCCGTGCTTTCCCCCACCAGTAGGTTATGGTTACGGCGGATATAGGCGATGATGGCTTCATCCATCTTGTCGCCCCCTACCCGGACCGAAGACGCATACACAATACCGCCCAAGGAAAGAACCGCCACCTCGCTGGTGCCACCACCGATGTCCACAATCATGGATCCGGTGGGTTCGGTAACCGGCAGCCCGGCTCCGATGGCAGCCGCCATGGGCTCCTCGATCAGAAACACCCGCCGGGCCCCGGCCTCAAGGGCACTGTCGCGGATCGCCTTGCGTTCCACCGGAGTAGAGCCGGACGGCACACAGATCACGATCTGCGGGCTGGCCATCATGCTGCGATTATGCACCTTGCGGATAAAGTCCTTGATCATGGCCTCGGCCACCTCGAAATCAGCGATCACCCCGTCCCTGAGTGGCCGGATGGCTTCGATATTGCCGGGGGTGCGACCCAGCATCATTTTCGCCTCTTCACCAACGGCAAGAACTTCTTTTACGCCGCCCATATTTTTCAGCGCCACGACAGAAGGCTCGTTGAGCACAATGCCCCGGCCTTTTACATATACAAGAGTGTTGGCGGTTCCCAGATCAATCGCCATGTCGGAGGAAAACATCCCCAGAATTTTTTCAAACATACAAGTCTAGCCTATCCCAATACGATGCGCAGAATGAGCCCGCGCGCTGAAGTGTTAACACTTCCGGCTCGGGCCGGTTAACTATAACGGAATCACTTATAAAGTCTATCTCTTAAGATAAGGTTTTTCGTGCCGCAATTTCATGACAAAATCTGGGCACCCCCCCTAAAAAATAAAAAGTCAGGCCCTTGGTCTGCTCATTGGCACTGTCTGCGGCAATGACGGCCCGAAAGGCGGCTCCCCATTAAGAGGAGCCTGGATAGGACGGCGATCCACAGGCGACAACCATGGATTGCGGCACTTCCGCCCGCAATGATGGAACCATCTGAAAAAAACAAGGCAAACGATATGTTCGCTTACGCCGACATTTCCTCCGGCGCGGTTTTTTCCCGTTTTACCAGAAGCTTGTTCAGCGCATTGACATATGCCTTGGCGGAAGCCACCAGGGTATCCGTATGGGCGGCATGACCGTTGACCGTCTTGCCGTCCTCCTCCAACCGAACGGTCACCTCAGCCTGCGCATCAGTACCACGGGTCACCGCATGTACCTGATACAGCTGCAGGTGGGGTTCTCCGCCCACCAGGCTGCGCAATGCCTTGAAGGCGGCGTCCACCGGCCCGTTGCCCTCGCTGAACACGGTTTTGGTCTCACCATCAATTTCCAGTTCCAGTTCAGCACTGTTGGCCTTGCCTTTTTCGCAGACGAATTTCCAGCCGGTAATCTTCATGCGGTCATTGTCGCGCAGATTATCGTCTACGATGGAAATAATATCCTCATCATAGACCGTTTTTTTACGGTCGGCCAGATCCTTGAATTCAGTAAAGGCGCGCATGAATTCATTGTCCGCCAGCTCATACCCCAGGTCCTTGAGCTTTTCCCGGAAGGCGTGACGGCCGGAATGTTTGCCCATCACCAAAGAGGATTTCTTGAGTCCCACGGATTCCGGGGTCATGATTTCATAGGTGCCGGCATCCTTCAACATGCCATCCTGGTGAATGCCGCTTTCATGGGCAAAAGCGTTGGCGCCCACAATGGCTTTGTTGTTCTGAACCGCAAGCCCCGTCACGCTGGACACTAGGTGAGAGGTTCGGGTGATATTTTCTGTCACTACTCCCGTTGTATAGGGCAGCATGTCGTTGCGGGTGCGAAAAGCCATAACGATCTCTTCCAGTGCCGCATTACCAGCCCGTTCGCCAATACCGTTGATGGTGCATTCGATCTGTCGCGCCCCGCCCTGCACAGCGGCAATGGAATTGGCCACCGCGAGCCCCAAGTCATTGTGGCAGTGAGTGGAAAAAATAGCCTTGTCCGAATTGGGTACATTTTTGATGATGTTCTGAATCATCACCTTGTATTCCTCAGGCGTCGTATACCCCACCGTGTCCGGCACATTGATGGTGGTGGCCCCCGCCTTGATGGCGATTTCCACGGCTTTATACAGGAAGTCGGGTTCGGTGCGGGTGCCGTCCTCACAGGACCATTCCACATCCTCGCACAGATTACGGGCATAAGACACGCTGTCAGCGATGGCCTCCAGCACCTCTTCCGGCGTCATTTGCAGTTTCGCCCGCATATGCAGCGGACTGGTGGAGATAAAAGTATGGATGCGCGGACGCACCGCCGGCCTCAACGCTTCCCAAGCGCGGTCAATATCCTTGCGAGACGCCCGGGCCAGGGAACAGACACTGGTGTTTTTCAGGCGCTTGGCGATTTCATTCACGGCTTCGAAATCCCCATTGCTGGCAATGGCAAAGCCGGCTTCAATAACATCCACACCCAGTTCTTCCAGCGCATCGGCCACACGGATTTTTTCTTCAAGGGTCATGGAGGCGCCCGGCGACTGCTCGCCGTCACGCAGGGTGGTATCAAAAATAATCACGCGGTTTTTGTCAGTCATCGGTTTCAAACCTTCTTCAAATCTTAACGAAGTATATCATGTCGTCGCGCAAAAGACAGCTTGCGAACGTCGGGTGGTTGGCTCCCCTAAACGCCTGCTGGGTACACAGCTTGTCACAGGATAAAGGCGCTCAGGGGCGACTAAGTCGACCGAGGCTTAGCAGAAGAGATAGAAGAAGTGCGGAAGACAAAAAAGGCGCACGCCCGGAACCGTCTTTTCCGGCAGACATCAGTTCGTCAATGTGGCGCGTGCTTCGTATCATCTGTCTTCATTTCATCAGAGTCGACCTCTGTTTTACCCAATAAAATACGGTTTGTGAACCACAAAAATAAGGATTATGCGTCTCTTTCCGTCTGATTTACCCATCTCTCCGCCCGCGAATAAAACAAGAGCACGTTTATCCGGCAAATACAGGGCATCTGGTTCTGGTCGGTTTCAAAGATGGTGCCAGCCGGAATAAGTTTTTTCAATGGCGAAAAAAAGCCCCCGGCATAACCGGAGGCCTTCCCACGTTTTGTGACAAAAATTTTTTAATTCTTGTCCTTGTCGACCAGCTTGTTTTCCTTCAGCCAGGGCATCATGCCGCGCAGGCGCTCGCCCACTTCCTCAATGGGATGGGCCGCACCCTTGGCCCGGGCCGCTTTCAGTTTCACCTGCCCCACTTTATTGTCCAGCATGAAGTCATTAACAAAGCGGCCTTCCTGAATGTCAGCAAGCACGCGTTTCATTTCCTTCTTGGTTTCCTCAGTGATGATGCGCGGGCCGGTGACATAATCGCCGTATTCGGCCGTGTTGGAAATGGAATAACGCATGTTGGCAATGCCGCCTTCATACATCAGGTCCACAATCAGCTTCAGTTCGTGCAGGCATTCAAAATAGGCCATTTCCGGCGCATAACCGGCCTCCACCAGGGTTTCAAACCCGGCCTGTACGAGCGCTGTCGCGCCACCGCAAAGTACGGCCTGTTCACCGAACAGGTCGGTTTCGCATTCCTCCTTGAAGGTAGTTTCGATAATCCCGGCACGCCCCCCACCGATGGCTGATGCATAAGACAGCCCCAGATCCAGGCTGTTGCCGGAGGCGTCCTGATAGACCGCGATCAGGGTTGGCACCCCGCCGCCGCGCAGATATTCTGAGCGCACCGTATGGCCGGGCCCTTTGGGCGCAATCATGAACACATCCAGGTCCGGGCGCGGCTCGATCAACTTGAAATGAATATTCAGGCCATGGGCAAACAGCAGCGCCGCGCCCTGTTTCAGATTATCCCGGAGGTCATCCTTATAGAGATCGGCCTGCAGTTCGTCCGGCACCAGCACCATGACCACATCGGCCCATTTGGCGGCTTCGGCCGGGGTTTGGCATTTAAAGCCGGCCGCCTCGGCCTTCTTGCGGGAGGCAGAACCTTCTCTGAGGCCCACAACAATTTTTTCCACTCCGCTGTCCCGCAGATTGGCGGCATGGGCGTGTCCCTGGGAGCCATAGCCAATGATCGCCACATTCTTGGTCTTGATCAGGTTTACGTCTGCATCGCGATCATAATACACGCGCATGGTTTTTTCCTTTCTGTGCTAAAAATATCTGACAAAGTCTCTGCAATATCTTTTCTGCAATACCTAAAGAGGGTCCCGGCCGCGGGTGAGCGCCGCAACACCGGTCCGCACCAGTTCCACAAGTCCGAATTCCCCCATTAATTCAATAAATGCCTTGATTTTTTCCGTTTTCCCGGTGATCTCAAAAATAAAGCTGTCGCGGGTGCTGTCTACGACGCGGGCGCGGAAGGCGTCGGCGATGCGCTGGGCTTCATCCCGTTCTGTCCCTTCACAGCGCACCTTGATCAAGGCCAGCTCCCGTTCCACGGACGGCCCGTCCAGGGTCAGATCACCGACCCGATGCACCGGCACCAGCCGCTCCAGTTGCGCCTTGATCTGTTCAATGACCATGGGCGTGCCGGCGGTAACAATGGTAATGCGGGATTCCGCGCCTTCCAGATCCACGGGGGCCACGGTGAGATGTTCAATATTATAGCCCCGTCCTGAAAACAGCCCGATCACCCGGGCCAGCACCCCGGCCTCGTTATCCACAATAACACTAATCGTGTGACGGGCGATCTCTTCCAGTTGTTTTGGTGTCATATTTCTGTCTTTCCTGTTGTATCGCAGCAGCTCTATTCCTTTTCTCCCGCTCCCGACCGCTTCCTCGCGGGCAAGCGGCAGGCCCTCAGACTAATGCCGCGCCCCCTTCATATTCCTCAAACTCTTCGTCATCAGGAAGGATCATTTCATTATGGGCTGCTCCGGATGGCACCATCGGGAAACAGTTGGCCAGTTTCGAGACCCGACAGTCAAAAATCACCGGCTTGTTCACGTCCAGCATTTCCTGAATGGCGTCGTCCAGATCCCCCGGCTTGTCGCAGACAATACCGTGCGCCCCGTAAGCCTCCGCCAGTTTCACAAAATCAGGCAGGGATTCGGAATAGCTGTGGCTGTAACGGCTGCCGTGGTTCAATTGCTGCCACTGGCGGACCATGCCCATATATTCATTGTTCAGAATAAACAGCTTCACCGGCAGGTCATATTGCATGGCGGTGGCCATCTCCTGAATATTCATCTGGATGGAGGCTTCGCCGGCAATGTCGATGACCAAGGCATCGGGATGCGCCATCTGCACCCCGATGGCTGCGGGAAAACCGTACCCCATCGTGCCAAGCCCGCCGGATGTCATCCAGTGATTGGGGTCATCAAAACCGAAATACTGTGCGGCCCACATCTGATGTTGCCCCACTTCGGTGGTGATATAGGGATTTTTGTCCTTGGTCAGGGCATAAAGCCGTTCCAGCGCATATTGCGGCATGATCTCATCGTCGCGCATTTTGTATTTCAAACAGTTGCGCGCCCGCCAGGACTCAATCGTGGCCCACCATTCCTTGAGACCGGTGTCATCCAGGCGATGAACGCCGCTTTTCCAGATCTTGATCATGCTTTCCAGAACATGGGCCGCATCCCCGACAATGGGCACATCCACATGCACATTCTTATTAATGGAGGACCGGTCGATATCCACATGAATTTTTTTGGATTTCGGCGCAAAGGCATCCAGCCGGCCGGTCACCCGGTCATCAAACCGGGCGCCAATGCACACCATCACGTCGCAATCATGCATCGCCATATTGGCCTCATAGGTGCCATGCATGCCCAGCATTCCCAGAAACTGTTTATCCGAAGCCGGATACGCCCCAAGCCCCATCAGCGTCGAAGTAATCGGCGCCCCGGTCAACTGGACAAACTGGCGCAGTAATTGACAGGCCGCGGGACCGGAATTAATCAGCCCCCCTCCGGTATAGAAAATGGGTCTTTTGGCGGCGGCGATCATCTTGACCGCTTCTTCAATACGTTCCAGATCCCCCTTAACCTGGGGCCGGTAACTGCGATGCTCTACCCGCCCGCTATGGATTACATCGCTTTTGTCGATCTGAACGTCCTTCGGAATGTCCACCACAACCGGACCCGGCCGGCCGGAACCGGCCACAAAAAAGGCCTCATGAATGACCCGGGACAGTTCATCCACATCCTTCACCAGATAATTATGTTTGGTACAGTGCCGGGTAATGCCGACCGTGTCGGCTTCCTGAAACGCATCCGATCCGATCAGATGCACAGGAACCTGACCCGTAAGACAGATTACGGGAATGGAATCCATCATGGCGTCCGTCAGCCCGGTCACCGCATTGGTGGCTCCGGGGCCGGAGGTGACGAGAACGACCCCCGGTTTGCCGGTGGAACGGGCATATCCTTCCGCGGCATGGACGGCGGCCTGCTCGTGTCGCACCAGAACATGTTTGATTTTGTCCTGCTTGAAAATCTCGTCATAGATCGGGAGCACGGCACCGCCCGGATATCCGAAGATCACCTCCACCCCCAAATCCTGCAAGGATCTGAGAACGATTTCCGCGCCACTGATCTTGTTCGAAGACATTTGTCTACCTTTCACTTATTTTGTTACTCACAGGTTTTAATATATAAAATTCTGCTTTTTAAGCTTTTTCAGAAAAATATTTCAAACCGCCTTTTAATTCCTTTCATGCTGCCTCAGACCAACGTCCGGCACCTTTTCCCCGCCTATGGGGCCGGTTTTGTTCGTCGCCAGACCGGTTGTCTCAACGACCCCGTACGGTTTTCGGTTTTGGCTGCACTGCAACATCCCCTCGCACCTGCGGGAGAAGCCGGAAAAATATAGACATATAATTTCTCGGTCAAGTGGTTTTCTTGTAATATTAATACATAATGATCGAAAAATGTGTAATTTTTATTTCACTGGCGAAAAATCCGGTCCTTGGTGATGGATCCAATCCCTGCATTGATTGCGGAACCAGGTCATTTGCCGCTTGGCATATTGCCGGGTCGCTGTCTGCGCCTGCTGAATGGCCTCCTCCAGAGGCAGACGGCCTTCAAGATAAGCCGCCAGTTGCGACACCCCCAGTGATTTCATTACCGGCTGATCCGGGCTGTATCCCCTGGCCATGAGGGAACGCACCTCCTCAAGCGCCCGCCCCTCACGCACCATTTTCTCAAAACGCGCATCACACCGAGCATAAAGCCACTCCCGGTCCGGCATCAGTACATGTTTTTCCAAGGCCAGGTCCTCCCGCTCTTCAAGCCCCCCCTGACCCGGCTGACGTTGCCACCAGCTTAAGGGCCGTCCTGTGGACAGGGCAACCTCCAGCCCCCGTGCGATCCGCTGCCGGTCGGTCGGGGCAATTTTTGCAGCCCAGTCAGGATCAAGCGCCTTCAGGCGTATATGGGCGGCTTCGGCCCCCTCCGACGCCACCTCCTGCCGCACGGCCTGCCGAATCTCCGGCGCTACGGATGGGATCGGAGACAGCCCCTGAAGCAAGGCCCGAAAATACAGTCCCGTCCCCCCGACCACAATTGGCACCCCGCCCCTGGCCCAAATATCCCCAAGAACATTCAGCGCCATTTCCCGCCAGGTTTCGGCAGAACAGGCATCATTGCCGCCCAGCACGCCATAAAGATGATGCGGCACCTGGCATTCCTCCTCTTCCGATGGACGCGCCGTCAGGTCCCGCAATTCCGCATAAACCTGCATGCTGTCCGCGTTGACGATCTCACCGTCCTTTTCACTGGCCCACCGCAAGGCCAGTGCCGATTTGCCGCTGGCCGTCGGCCCCGCCAGAAGAATGATTTCTTTTCTGCTTTCCGTATTCATCTTTTTTCACTTGTTCCACTTGCGCCGGGAACTGGTTTCCCCACAAAACCCTCAAAATTTTCATAGCCTTCCTGACCGACTTGGTGTACCGATAAGGCCACTGATCTCTTTTTGTTGTAACGGATTTAAAAACCCTGCGCCATGACGAATGTTCTGACCCTGATCTGTAATCCGGAAACAGCCACACTGGATACCACCGTGGCAGACAAATATTACGATGCCCTGCATGACGCCGGCCTGAGGCCGGCCGCGCCGATCTGGCTGGCGGCGGGGGAAGCGATGGACCTACCCTTTTCCGGCTCCTTGGACACCGCCCGGGAAACACTGACACCGCTTCTTCAGGCTGAAGCCCTGGATTACGCCATCCAGCCTCAGGCAGAGCGTCGCAAACAGCTGCTGATCGCAGATATGGACAGCACCATCATTCAGGTGGAATGCATTGACGAACTGGCGGATTTTGCGGGTCTGAAGGAAAAAGTGGCCGCCATAACCGAGGCCGCCATGCGCGGCGAACTGGATTTCGCAGCAGCATTGAAAGAACGGGTCAGCCTGCTCAAAGGCATAGACATCGCCGTACTGGACCGGGTCTTTCATGAACGGGTCCGCCTCACTCCTGGCGCTGTGGAAATGGTGCAGACCATGAACAAGACGGGCGCCATGACCATTCTGGTGTCCGGCGGGTTTACCTTTTTCACCCACCGGGTGGCAGAAGCCACCGGCTTTCAGGTGAACCGGGGCAATGTGCTGGGCATTTCCAATGGCAAACTGTCCGGCGAGGTGGTCCCCCCCATCGTGGACAGCTCCACGAAGCTCAACTCCCTGATCGAATTTCGGCAGTCCTCCGCTCTCACGCCCCGCCAGACTCTGGCCGTCGGCGACGGCGCCAATGACATTCCGATGATCCAAGAAGCCGGGCTGGGCGTCGCCTATCATCCCAAGCCAGCTGCAGCCGCAGCCGCTGACGTGGTCATCCGTTATGGCGACCTCACTGCCCTGCTCTATCTTCAGGGTTTTCACAAAGAGGAATTTGTCACGGCGTAACAGAAAGGGTACGCACCACGGCCTGACGCCATCCGGCAAGCAACGCCTGCCGCATCTCTGGCTCCATACGGGGCTGATATTGCTTGCGAGCGGTCCAGCACCGGGAGATTTCCTGTACGCCGGACCATTCCCCTGCCGCCAGTCCCGCCAGATAGGCCGCACCCAATGCCGTGGTTTCGTGATGCCGGGGCACTTCGACCGGCAGATCCAGAATATCGGCCACAAAAGCACAGAACCAGTTGTTAACCGACATCCCGCCATCAATGCGCAGGGCCGTGGGGGCCGCCGCCCCGTCCCGACGCATGGCGGTCATCAGATCATGACTTTGATACGCCACCGATTCCAACGCAGCGCGGGCCAGATGCGCTGGTGTTGTCTCCAGAGTCAAGCCGCAGATCAGGCCCCGGGCTTCGGGATCCCACCACGGCGCCCCCAGACCAACAAATGCCGGTACCATATAAACCCCGTGATGATCGGACAGGGATCCGGCCAAGCCCTCCGTCTGGGCGGCCTCGTCAATGAGCCGCAAGCCATCCCGCAACCATTTCACGGCCGCCCCGGCGCTGAAGATTGCCCCTTCCAGAGCATAATTCATCTGCCCGCCCAGGCGATACGCCGGTGTGGTCAGAAGCCGCGCGGAAGAGGAGAGCGCCTTTTCCCCGGTATTCATCAGCATGAAACAGCCCGTGCCATAAGTTGCCTTAATCATGCCCGGCGCAAAGCAGGCCTGGCCAATCAACGCCGCCTGCTGATCCCCCGCCATGCCGGTCACGGGAACAGCGCGCCCCAGCACCGCGGAATCGGTTTCGCCAAACGCATGGGCATTGTCACAAACCTCGGGCAAAAGGGCAGCGGGAATGCGAAACAGCCGTAACAACTCCTCGTCCCAGCATTGCCGGTGAATGTCATAAAGCAATGTGCGGGATGCGTTGGTGACATCAGTGGCGTGAACCGTGCCGCCGGTCAGCCGCCAGAGCAGAAAGCTGTCGATGGTACCTACCGCCAGCGCCCCATTTTCGGCCTTTTCCCTGGCGCCGGACACATGGTCCAGCAGCCAGGCAATTTTTGTAGCGGAAAAATATGGATCCAACAAAAGTCCCGTCCGGGCCCGCACCATGTCTTCGACCCCCGCCTCTTTCAGACGCCCGCACACATCGCTGGTGCGCCGGTCCTGCCAGACAATGGCCCGATACACAGGTTTTCCAGTTTTGCGTTCCCATAGGACCACGGTCTCGCGCTGATTGGCAATGCCAATGGCGCTGATGGCCCGCACCCCGCCTGGAACCATTTCAAGGGCTTCCCGCGCTGTCTCCAGAACGTTTCTCCAGATTTCCTCCGCATCATGTTCGACCCATCCTGCTTTGGGGTAATATTGCGGAAATTCCCGTTGCGCCTGACTGACAACCTGCCCTGTCAGATCAAACACGATGGCCCGGCTGCTGGTGGTGCCCTGGTCCAGGGCGAGAATATGGCGTTTTGCCGTCATTGTTCGCTCCTCAGTAGGGTTTCATACCGGCCAAGAGCGCCGCTTTGACGGAGCGCGACCATATAACGGCTGAGCCGCTGCAGCGTCTCCGGCGGGACATGCAGGCCGAGCTTGCTGCGCCGATACAGAATATCTTCCGGTCGACGCGCCCATTCTTTGAGCACCAGATAATCCACTTCTGCCTGATAAAGTCCACCGCCAAAATTCTCCCCCAGATCCTCCAACGAGACGGCTTCACCCAGCACTTCTTCCACCCGTGTGCCATAGGCCCGGCACAAACGTTCGGCCAGCACCAGTGGCACAAAAGGACGCCGGCGACGAAAATCTGCAAAGAATGCGTCAAAATCCGCATCCGGCATGTCCCCTCCAGGCAGGGGACTGGTTGCCGTCCAGGAGGGCACGTCACAGCCCAAATGAGGCGCAAGGCGGTTCACCGCCGCTTCGGCCAGTTTGCGATACGTGGTAATCTTGCCCCCATAGACATTCAGCAGCACAGGGCGAGCTGCCCCGCCCTCATGCGCGGCCTCTCCTTCCAGATCCAAGACATAATCCCGGGTGATCACTGACGGATTTTCGACGCCATGGTCAGGATCTTCATCATAAAGCGGGCGGATTCCGGCATAGCTCCAGATGACATCCCCGGGTGTAATGGCATGGCGAAAATAACCATTGACGCTGTCACACAAATACCGGATTTCCTCGGGCGAAATCCGGGCCGGGCCAGGCGCTTCCTGCCACAGAACATCCGTAGTGCCAACCAGGCTGAAGGTCTTTTCAAAGGGGAGGACAAACACCACCCGGCGGTCCGGGGTCTGAAGGATATAGGCATAATCTCCGTCATAAAGCCGTGGTACCACAATATGACTGCCCTTGACCAAGCGGATGGTTCGGGGGCGATTGTCCCCCATACAGTCCTTTAACAGGTGGGCAACCCAAGGCCCAGTGGCATTGACCAGGGCCCGGGCCAGAACACGCCGGTCGGCGCCACTGTCCTCATCCTTCAGCTCAACCTGCCAGAATTTCCCCCGCGGCACCGCTTTCACCAGCCGGGTGAAGGTCCTAATTATGGCTCCCCGTTCCGCCGCATCCAACGCATTCAGAATGACAAGCCGGCTGTCCTGTACTTGACAGTCAGTATATAAAAATCCGCGCCGAAGATCTGGTTTCAGCCCGGCCCCGTAAGGCGACCCCCTGAATTTAATGCTGCGCGAGGGCGGAAAAGATCCGCGACCGCCCAAGTAATCATACAGGAAAAGCCCCAAACGGATGAGCCAGGCCGGGCGCATGCCCCGCTGATGTGGCAATATGAACGTCAGGGGACGGATGATATGTGGCGCCAGCCGCCAGAGCCGTTCGCGTTCCTGAAGAGCTTCTCGCACCAGTCGAAACTGCCCCTGCTCCAGATACCTGAGTCCGCCGTGAATAAGCTTGGTACTGGCCGACGAGGTATACGCGCCAAGATCGTCCTGCTCCACCAGCATCACCGAAAGACCGCGCCCCGACGCATCGCGGGCAATACCGACACCGTTAATTCCGCCCCCGGCCACCAGCAGGTCCACAGAAGACTCACGCTGCATCACGTCTCCCCTTCCTGACGGCATTGGTATGGGCGACACGGATCCTTTCTGTGTTATGGTGTTTCGGCCCCACGATCACTCCGGTGGTTCCTCTTTGCGCCTGGGGGGACGGCGGATCATGTAACGCGCTCCTAAAAAAGCCGGCACCACCATGATCAGACCCGCAACTATGCCGGCCCAAATCGTCTCCAACAGGCTCTGGGACTCTGATGATGTCCAAAAAAGCAGGGACACAAACAGCAGGGCACCCGCCTCAAGTACAATAAAAACCGTCACAAAAATCAGATAGGCTTCCACAGGTTTTAACTGAGGGTGCCGTGCATGTGTGGCGTAAGGCCAGGCCACACATAAAAAAGCAATCCAGCCAACCCAAGCCAACGCGCTGAAATCCATGCCTCCTCCTTACCAATCCATTCCGTGCATCTGCCAGACATATTATATTGTATATTTTATCATAAACCAAAATGGCATCATTTCACCACATTTGTCTTGGGACACTTGTCTCGGGCTATATGTCTCGGGCTATATGTCTCTGGGCACACCGTCTTGCCGCCCGCCGTCAATCCCTATATAGTCACTTCAAAAACGGACAGGATTTTTACCCAGAACAGGGAACGGATCGGCAAGATTGCCCGGGGATCATGCCTCAAAATCAGGGCCTCAAAATCAGGTAAGACGTAAAAATGAGTCATCACAATTCGGTCATCCCTGAATATTCCAGCAACTTATCCAGAAGATTATCCAACAGGATGTTCAGAATGGCCCTGGGGATAATGACCTGTCTCATGCTGTGGGCCTGTCTCATGCTGTGGGGAAGTGGAACACATGCCCGAACCGAAGAGATTACCGTGGCCGTTGCTTCCAATTTTGCTGCCGCCATGCGGGATATTGCAAAAACCTATGAGGAACGGTCGGGGCACAAGGTGGTTCTGGCATTCGGCTCCACCGGCAAACATTACGCCCAGATCCTGAACGGCGCACCGTTTGACGCTTTTTTCGCCGCCGACAGCACGCGGCCCCAAAAGCTTGAAGAACACGGCCTCACCGTGCCTGGATCGCGATTTACCTATGCCCGCGGCCGCTTGGCGCTCTGGAGTGCGACCCCCGGTTTTGTGGATGATCGGGGAGACATCCTTGCCAAGGGAAAGTTTGCCCATCTGGCCCTGGCTAATCCCAAACTCGCCCCCTACGGTCGGGCCGCTAAGGAGACGCTAATGCGTATGGGGCTCTGGAACAAACTCATGCCCCGTCTTATCCGCGGGGAAAATATCGGACAGGCGTTTCAGTTTGTCAAAACCGGAGCAGCTGAACTGGGATTTGTAGCCTATGCCCAGATCGTCACACTCACACTGCCCCTTTCAGGGTCATATTGGCTGGTGCCCGAACATCTTCATATGCCCATCGACCAACAGGCCGTCCTGCTCAATGACAGGCCCGCGGCTCGGGACTTCTTTGCCTTTATCAAAGGGGAAAGTGCACAAGAAATTATTCGGGCGTATGGTTACGACAGACAGGCGCGGCCCCTGAACAAGCCGGGGAAGGAGACAGACTGATGTTATCTGCCGAAGACCTCACTGCGCTGGGGCTGACCCTGAAACTGGCCGGCCTGACCACCTTGATCCTGTTATTGCTGGGAACACCGCTGGCCTGGTGGCTGGCGCACAGTCGCTGGCGCCATAAATTTCTGATCGAAGCGGTCATTGCCCTGCCTCTTGTTCTGCCCCCCACCGTGTTGGGGTTTTATCTGCTGATTGCCCTGGGTCCGCAAGGCCCCCTGGCGGCGGTGTTTGATCTCATAGGCATTCACGCCCTCAGTTTTACTTTCAGCGGTCTTGTCATTGGTTCGGTGTTTTATTCCCTGCCCTTTGTGGTCCAGCCCTTGCAGCACGCCTTTACCGCCATGGGGCAACGCCCTTTGGAGGTTGCGGCAACGTTGGGCGCAGGGCCTGTGGATCGGTTTTTCAGTGTTGCCCTGCCGTTAGCCCGCCCCGGTTATCTCACCGCCGCCGTGTTGGGCTTTGCGCACACTTTGGGCGAATTCGGCGTGGTACTGATGATCGGCGGCAATATTCCGGGCAAGACCCAGGTACTGTCCATCGCCATTTATGATCATGTAGAAGCCCTTGAATATACCCATGCGCACTGGCTGTCCGCAGGGCTTCTGGCGTTGTCTTTTACACTGCTGCTCGGTCTTTATGCGCTAAACCGCCGTTTTGGAGTGATGCCGCAATGAGCCTTGATGTGTCCCTCACCCTCACCCGCGGCACTTTTCGACTGAACGTAAATTTTTCTGCCCCCGGCCACGGCATCACCGCGCTGTATGGCGTGTCCGGAGCAGGGAAAACCACCCTTCTGCGCGCCCTGGCCGGACTTGAGACAAACGCTCAGGGCCAGATCAGCGTCAACGGCCAGCTCTGGCAATCCCCGAAGCAATGCCTGCCCCCGCATCAGAGGGCAGTGGGATATGTGTTCCAGGAAGCCAGTCTGTTTCCCCATCTCAGCGTACAGGGCAATCTGGACTATGCCTTAAAACGCGCTCACCCCGCCCGCCGCAACCTCAATCGCAATGAGGTGATCAGGCTGTTGGGCCTGGAGCCGTTTTTGGGCCGCCCCCCCCATACCCTGTCCGGCGGAGAGCGTCAGCGGGTGGCCTTGGCCCGGGCCCTGCTCAGCGGCCCTCGGCTGCTGCTGATGGATGAACCTCTGGCCGCACTCGACATGAGCAGCAAGGCGGACATTCTGCCTTATCTGGAACGGCTGCACGACATTCTGTCCATCCCGGTATTGTATGTCAGTCATGCGGCCGAGGAACTGGCGCGACTGGCCGACCATCTTCTGGTGATGGAAAGAGGACGTATTTCGGCACAGGGTCCGCTGAACGATATCCTCACGGCGCTGGAGGCGCCGCTAGCCCAACAGGAAGACGCCTTTAGCGTATTGCAGGGCCGCGTCATTACCCCTCGGAATGCCCACCATCTGACCCTGGTGGCTTTAGGTCGCCATGAAATTCGGCTGCCCCGTGTGGAGGCGAAGGAAGGGCAAGGTCTCCGCCTCAGGGTCTATGCACGGGATGTCAGTTTATGCCTGGACCCCCCGGGACGCACCAGCATCCTGAACGTATTACCGGCCAGGATCGTCGCCATCAGCCCTGCCCGCGGGGACGGGCAGAGACTCATCCGCCTGATGATCGACGACCAGCCCCTGCTGGCTCACCTGACGGAATATTCCTGTGCAGCACTGGGGCTGGAGCCGGGACTGTCTGTATATGCCCAGATCAAGGCACTTGCCTTGCTCCGGTAAGACCCGTCTCCGGGAAATTATGTTTCGTCAAGAACAGGACGATCTTCCAGATTCTTGCAATTGTCATACAATATTCATTGAAAAAAATCTGAATATATATAATATATTCTAATATAAAATCATACAAATAGCCGTAATGACTACGGCAATGACTGCGGCCGTCCGGCCCTTCCACACACAGTTTTGTATACCACCGAATCTTGCGAGTAGCGTCCCGAAGTTTCCAGAGTTCCATTTCTAGTATCAGTTAGCGCGTTGGGGTGAATTGAGGCAATTTGATCACAATTCACTCTAAAAAGAGGGCATCTCTACTTTTCTATACTTTTCTATCCGTCACCACTCACGAGGGGGCAACGGGATGATGTATCTGGAGTTTACGCACAGCAATCCAGAAACGGCAGAACATACACACACAAAAGAGAACAGCGACAGGGAAACATCGCTGCCAAACCGGCTTGTCCTTTTTTCCGCGCGGGGCGAGAAGGATTTAAAAAATCTTGCCTCCTGGTTTGACCAGCACAACTACCTTGTGGCCGTCTTTAGCAAATTCCAGGATATGTGCCGTCACCTGGACCAAAACACTTGTATTGCAGTCCTCATTGACACCCATTCCAATGGAGACGCCTTCCCCTGTTCCGAACAACAGCTTGCCCAGCTTATGGCCCGCTGGCCGCATTTGCGCCTGATCGCGCTCACCTCGCGCAATTTATCAAAACAGAGTAAATTAGGGAACCTGATCCGTCAGGGCTTGATCTATGACTTTCATACCTTGCCGGTAGACCGGACAAGACTGCTTTATTGTCTGGGCCATATCCAGGGGCTGGTCTCGCTGGAGAAAAACACCTGTCCGCCCTCACTTCACAACCGCAACGGTTTCGGTCATCTGCTTGGCGTCTCCGAGGTCATGAAACGTGTCTATCACACCATTAACCGGGTGAGTCAGGTCAATACCCCGATTCTGATCACCGGCGAGAGCGGCACTGGCAAGGAGCTCGTCGCCCGGACCATTCACGATCATTCCCCTTTTCGGGAGGGGGAATTTGTCGCCATTAATTGTGCGGCTCTTCCCGTTTCGCTGATTGAATCGGAACTTTTCGGGCATGAAATCGGCGCCTTTACGGGGGCGTTGCGCCGCAAAACGGGCAAAGTGGAACTGGCGGATAATGGCACACTTTTTCTGGACGAAATTGGGGACATGCCCGCCGACCTGCAAACCCGTTTTTTGCGTTTCCTGCAAAACTCCACTTTTGAGCGGGTCGGTGGTTTGAAGAGTCATAACATCAATACCCGCATTATTGCCGCCACCAATGTCAATCTGCAGGAAGCCATTCAAAACGGCCGGTTCCGCAAAGATCTTTATTATCGCCTGAATGTTATTTCCATCATTCTACCCGCGCTGCGCAAGCGCGAGGAGGACATCCGTCTGCTCGCCGAGACATATCTTGAAAAGTTTAAAACCCGGTATGGCAAACCCCGGCTGATGTTTTCACAGGCCAGTTACGAACTCATGAATAAATATCCCTGGCCCGGTAATGTCCGGGAATTGATCAGTGCCGTGCGTCGCGCCACCATTCTGACCCGGGGACGGCTCATTCACCCGGAAGACCTGGCCTTGCATTTTTCCTTGAGAGAAGCCCGTGAAACCAGCATTCCCCTAACCCAGGCCCGGGCGGATTTTGATCGCCGCTTTATCCGCACCACCCTTATCCGCAACTGCTTTAATGTCTCCAAAGCCGCAGAGGACCTGAGCATTTCGCGAGCCGCCCTTTATCGTCTTATCAAACGCCTTGGACTTGACTTTACAAAAATGAAAGGGGAGCACACCAATGTCTGATTATAAGTCCCTGTTATTTCTGTCCGGCCTGATGGCGGGCAGCTTAACCCAGAATGTGACGGCTCAGGAAACCTCCACGCCGGATCTCGAAACCCTGCTCAAAATCCTCGAAACACAGGCCCAGCAAATCGACCGGCAGGCGCGTGAACTGGAACGCCAGCGCCTAGAGATTGCCATCCAGAAACAACGGCTCGACCGCCTCACCGGCCAGGAAACAAACGCGGCCCCTTACCCGTCGGGGACGATCGCCTCTCCCCCGCCGGCACGGCTGATACGGACCAAAGCTGTGCAGACAGCCTCTGCGCCGGAAACCTCTGTCCCGGAAGATGCCGCCACCCGCCCCAGCGAGGAACAGCGCCCCCAACAGGAGATCACCGTAATTGCCGATGTGGGCGGGGTACTCACCCCCAAAGGACAGCTGACCATTGAACCCACCCTGACGGCCTCTCATACCTCAAGCAACAGATTTTTCTTTCAAGGCGTTGAATTTGTGGATTCCGTCCTGATCGGCGTGATTGAAGCCACGGAAACCCGCCGCAATTATATTTCCGGACAATTGGGGTTCCGTTACGGCCTGACCAACCGGATGGAGGTTTCGACAAAGGTTCCTTTCATCTACCGGGATGACCGAGTGGAATCCACCATAGTCAGCGAACAAAACGATAATGACGGCAGCTCCACCACCTTGCAGGATCTGAGCGGAGAGGGATTGGGCGATATCGAATTCGGAATCCAGTATCAGCTGAATGACGGCCAGGAAAACTGGCCCTATTTTGTTGCCAATATCCGCGCCAAATCCAGGACCGGTGAAGGGCCGTTCGAGGTGGACCGGGACGAAGACGGGCTGGAAACCGAATTGGCCACCGGGTCCGGTTTCTGGAGCGTGGAGCCCAGCCTGACCATGATTTATCAGACGGATCCGGCGGTGTTCTTCACCAATTTCGGATATATCTGGAATATTGGGCGGGACGTCAATTTTCAGAACGAAGATATCTTTATCAGCCATGTCGACCCCGGGGATGCCGTGACCGGGAATTTCGGCATTGGTTTTGCCTTGAATGAAACCCTGTCCATGAGCTTCGGTTATCAGCATAACTATATTTTTGGTACCGAGACGGAAATCAATGGCCGTTTTACCCAATCCCGTGATTTTCAGGTGGGGTCACTGCTGTTCGGGCTGGCGCTGGGCCTCGGGGAACGCACAGGGCTCAGCATGAATGTGGCCGTGGGCGTGACAGATGATTCCCCGGATGTGGAATTCACACTCAGAATGCCCTTCTCCGTCATGCTGTTTGAATGAAAAATATTAACCACCCTTCTAAAGTGAATTGAGCCAACCTATGCACAATTCACCCTAAGTCCCGGCCTTCTGGCCGGGAACTTTTTGTCTGTACCCGCAAAATTTTTCTTTCCATATTTCCTGAGGAGGCCAAGAATAAGAATTGTAACCGAAAGGTTACAGTTTTAGCCAGCAAAACCGCAGAAACTATATTTATATAATATTACCCTAAAGTACAGATATTATAAAAATTTCATAGATATCATGGGGCTACAAAGTTGTTCTCAGACAATAGTTCTCATTCTTCCTTTTCCCGCTCGCCTGACATCATTCTCCGTGTCAGGATTCTGCGTCTATTCCCTGAAAAGTCGCCGTACGTATACAGTTTGCTAACCATAATCTTCCTCTGACTTCCTCCCCCATCTTCAACCTTCAGAAAAAATCTTTTTCTTCTTTTATATTCAATAAGATAAACAAAATAATCCGCTATGGCACGCTCATTGCAACAGAGAAGGCGATGGGCACGACAGTCCTGTCACGAGCAAGAGGGCTCCGTATTTACTGCCGAGCCAGATTTCATTCACCATTGAAGTGGAGGACGATATGAACAGACTAAAACTATTGGGCAGCGTCTCTGCCATTGCCTGTATCATAGGCTTGGCCAATATTACATATGCCCAGCCGGAACAGAACGCCGACGCCGATGAATCTTCCCAGGCCTCAACAACAGGCGGGGAAAATGTGGCCGCGGGCGGTAACGCATCCAACGCGGGTGGTCAGACCGCCGGCAGCAATGCATCCGATGACGGATCGCAGGCCGGGGATGGGGGGAACACCTCAGACTCTGACGGGCTGGATCTGGATCTTGCGCTGGATAATGTTGCCAATGACTATTCCACCACCGACGACAATAGCGATGACGACGGTTACGATAATGACGGTACCATCGACAACAGCTATACCGAAGTCACCGACGACAATAGCGATGACGACGGCATAGACGTGGATGCCCCGGTCAATATCGGCAATAGCGACGACAATAGTGATGACGACGGTTACGATAATGACGGCACCATCGACAACAGCTATTCCAGTGACGACAACAGCGATGACGATGGCGTCGATGTGGATGCGCCGGTTAATATCGGCAATACCGACGACAACAGCGATGACGACGGCATAGATGTGGATGCCCCGGTCAATATCGGCAACAGCGACGACAATAGCGATGATGACTGGCTCGACAATGACGGCACCATCGACAAAAGCTACACCGAAGTCACCGATGATAATAGCGACGATGACTGGATCGACAATGACGGTATGATTGATAAAAGCTATACCGACAACAGCGATGATGATGGTTTCGATCTTGACCTGACCATGGGCGACGTGGCCGTAAACCTGTCATCCCTGTCAAGCTCAGTCTCCGGTAACTATTTTGTCTATGACACCGCACGGCGGGGCCGGGTGACGGTTACCACCGGGGATATCCGGGATACCAGCATCTCCAATGCCCGCGGCATCACGCAAATCAACCAGAACACTGGTATTGCGTCCCAGACCAACAACATTTCCATCAGCGCCAAGGTGGACATGGCTGGTGGTGGCGGAACAACCAACTAAGCGTTGTCTGGCACTTAAAAGACTGCCGCACTCATCCAATACTAACATGTCAGCGGTTTTATTCCGCTGGCATGTCCCACTTCCCGGTAACAACCTGATAAGGGACAAGGAAAATGTTGTACATGCCTGACTTGCTTACGGTTGACTTACGCAGGGTCACGGCCTTGTGCGTCATATTCGGCTTTATGACCGGCGGTCTTGCCCAGACGGGATATGCTCAGGATAGCTCGAAACATTCACTCTCTTTGCCCCCATCACAGATGGCATCTTCTGTCCTTTCTTCAGAAACTGAAGTTCTCCCTGACGGTAGTTTTGACGAGAATTTTGCGGGCTGGACAACCCTGTCTGCCGCCGAGATGTCACAACATAATGGCGGGACTGAAATCAATCTGGGGGATGTCGGGGTTAATCTCGCCACCAACAATGCCGCGTTACTCGGTAATAGCGTCGACGGCACGGTAACCACCGGACAGATCAAGGATCTGAACCTGAATGATGTGGGCGGTATTAACTCCCTGATGTTCAACACCGGAAACAATGTGAATTTTCAGAGTAACATGCTGATCAATATCTTCGTGAAATAAAATAACAGGTGGAAATGGCGGAATTGACTGAAGCCGTACCTCCTGACGCCCGACATGATTCCGCCAGAACGGGTAAGATATCAATGGGTAAGATATCAATGGGGCGCCGGATAATGCTTTCCCCGAGAAAGCTTCAACAAGAAAGCTTCCAAACATGACGCCCGGCAAACTCAAGAGCTTATTCCTGCGAAGGAAGACAACGAAGACAACAAAACTTAAACGGAATACGAGACACCCCATGCCCGCGTTGTACAAGAAAACCATGTCTGATAAAATCATAGCTGGCAAAACTCTGCTCGCATTTTGCACCGGCTTTATCTTTGCTCTAGTTTCCGCAAGCGCCCAGGCGGGAACGGTTTATCTACCTACACATCTTGGCGGACCGGCCAAAATAAAAGTTGTCAGCCTCAAGGAAGCCCGTTTCAAGACCGTTATCAAACAGCAGTTTGACTTTAGCTGCGGATCAGCCGCTCTAGCGTCTCTGCTCACATTTCACTATAACCATCCGGTTTCCGAGATTGACGTTTTCAAGACCATGTTTGAAAAAGGCGATCAGGAACGCATCCAGAAATTCGGGTTTTCTCTTCTGGATATGAAAAAATATCTGGCCAGCATTGGCTTTAATTCCGACGGCTTTCGGGTGGACATTAACCGGCTGGAAAAAGCCGGCATTCCCGCCATTGTGTTGATTAACACCGATGGCTACAAACATTTTGTCATCATTAAGGGGATTTCCAAGAATGAAATTCTGGTCGGTGATCCGGCGCTAGGGGTGCGCATCATGGACCGGGAAGAATTTATCCAGAACTGGAACGGTATCATTTTTGTCTTACGCAGCAACATCCGGCAAGGCCAGACCCATTTCAACATGGAAAAGGATTGGAAAGTCCGCGCCCAAGCCCCCTTTGGCAGCGCACTGAGCCGTCATAGCCTGGCCGGCTTTTCCGTGCATTTAACAGGAACACTTAACAGCTTCTAGGTGTAACCATGCCTCAGAAAACCGCATCATGCGTTACCTGTCCCGTCATACCCGGCGACGCTATCCATGCTCCCACCTCAAGCTTGCCGAAAAAAATAGCGCGCAGGCTTCTGCTGTCCATCTCTCTTCTGGCTTTCTCAACCGGTTCCCTACCCCGTGTTCAGGAAGATGGGTTGATCTGGCTTGAAGCCGCCCAAGCTGCCGGAGGGAGCCCCCAAGAGCTTTTTGCAGACCTTGCTCCCCTAGAAGATGATGATTTGGCCAGACAACGCGGCGGGTTTTCCGCCGGTGGTTTTGACATTGATGTGGGGGTCACGGTCACAACAACCATAGACGGCTTTGTGGAAGTCTCCACCTCTTATTCCTATACGTCCCCGGATGGCCTGGTTCATCTGGGCAGCGATGTCAAAACGCTGGCTCAGGACCTTTCCCAAAACATCAAAGCAGCCGTTAGTGAAACCGTTGCGGACGCCCAGCAGGAAAAGGTTAAAGTTGTTTCCGCGGCCGCCGCAACAGTTGCAGCCCTCAATCTGGCCGTGGAGGAAAGCAACAGTTATGATAACAATATGTCCGCCTCCGAACAGGCCACCGCCCCATCCGTTGCGGCCAATACATCCTCACCAGATCAGGGAGGCTCTCCGGTTCTGACATTATCGTCGGCACCATCATCTGGAGTAGCGCCATCATCTGGGGCGGCTCAGGCACCTGTCGCAGCTTCGTCCCCGACTTCTTCTGCACCGCCTGCGGCAGAGGAAACAGGGATAAAAGTGACGGTACAGAATACATCTTCCGGTCCGACCACGACGCCCGTACACGCGTCGGCAGCCGCTCAGTCCGAACAATCCCCAACATCCCCTGTCCCGATGTCATCGGAAGTTACCCCGCCGCAACCTGCAACTACGCCTTCTCCGGCCGTAACAGCAGCCGCCGCCGTACCAGCCCCCACGGCATCCCAGGAACAGGAGTCCCCGGTCCCGCACGCCCCCGTGCCCACCACGGAAATTATTCACCAGAATGGTCAGGGACATACTACCGTTTTGACAAATACGCAAAACGGCATGTCAATCCGTCAGACCATCACCTACAACATTACTTTGCAGAATTTCTCCCAGATTCAGAAATTCTCCAAACTGCAAAACAGCCTGACCCACCTCGCCCGTCATATCAGCCTGTTCAGCCTGCGCCATTAACTCTTCTCTCATTGCGCTGGACAGATTTAAAGGAAGGAGGTCGTCTACCGGCCCCCCTTCCTGTTTTATGCCCCATTTGTGGCCCTGTTTTATGCCCCGAACGCATTCAGGTGATATTCTTGTGTTACTGGGCAACTCACATTGTTATACTTCCCGGGTTATACTTCCCGGGTTATACTTCCCGGGTTATACTTCCCGGGAAATCCATGATCCGTAACGTATCTTCGGAATAAGTGAGCAGCGAAAAACAGGCATCGTGTTTCATGAGTTCTTCAAACGCCCAACACTCCCGTTTTCCCAGATGGTTATTACGTTCCAAACTGTTGCCGCAAAAACAACTGATCTCCCTTTTGCCGCGCAAGGAGCTGCTGCGGCGTCTAAGCGAAGGACTGGAGCGGAAAATAACTGTCATTTCAGCTCCTGCCGGATACGGCAAAAGCACCCTAGCGGCCTCCTGGCGCAAGGAACTGCAGGAGCGGGAGATTCTGGTGCCCTGGCTCACACTGGATAACGATGACAATGAGTTCGGAATTTTTGTAACCTATCTTGCCTACGCCTTCCATACAGGGGGATTTTCAGAGGAATTGGATGCCTTAGCCCCCGATGGTTTCAATATATCTCAATCCCCCCGGCAAGTAATCGGCCTGATCTGTTCCATGCTCACTGCCTCATCCCGCCGGGCCGTGCTTATACTCGACGATTTTGAAAAACTGTCGTCGCGCATCTGCCGGGAACTGATTGATCCCTTTATCGCCTATATGCCGGAAAATTTGCATCTGGTGGTGCTGTGCCGGGGACACCCTGCATTGTCGCTGAATCATCTCCGGCTTCAGGGGCAGCTCAATGAAATTGACGCCAGGGATCTGAAATTTACCCTTTTCGAAATTCAGGAATTTCTGCCGAAAGGATTTTCACGCCAGCATTTGCAGCGTATCACCGAACGCAGCGAGGGCTGGCCCGTGGCACTTCAGGTTCTGCGCCATACCCTGCATCAGAACCGCGACTATGAGGCCGTAATGGAAAAATTCTGTCACAGCAGTGAAATGACAGACGACTATTTTTCCGAACAATTTTTCAGCGGGCTGGAGGAAGAAACCCGGGACTTCCTGCTGGACGTTTCCATTCTGGACAGAATCGACGCCAAAACGGCCGATTATATCCGCAACCGCCAGGACAGCGCCCGTTTTCTTGACGAACTCGGCGAACAGGAAACCTTTATTGTGCCACTGGAGACGGAAGACCCCAGTTTTCGCCTGCATCCTCTGCTGCGGGATTTCCTGATGGCGAAATTGTCGGTTTATCACGCAGAACGCAAACATGAGCTTCACACCCGCATGGCCGATTTTGAGGTGGCGCAAGGCCATCTGATCCGTGCCATGCGCCACGCTCTTGCCGCACATGATGCGCAAAGGGCAGGACGCATTCTGGAACGTGCCGGGGGAATTCTGCTCTGGAATCGGGAAGGAATGACCCGCCTGCGCCGGGCCCATGAACTCCTGCCCGATCATGTGGTCAACAGCCGCCCCCGCCTGCAACTGGTCCGGGCGCTGATTTACCTGAAGAGCGGGCAGATCAATGTCGGTCGCGATATCTATCATCATGTTCGGGCTGCGGCGGAATTCGAACGGTTGCATGACCCGCAGCTGGATTATGATCTGGCGCTGATTGCGGCCACACTGGCGGTTTATGAAGGCATGCCGCTGGACGATCAGATCTGCCGGATCCTCATGGAACCCACGGGCCACATCCAACAGGATGATCAGGCCCAGCTTGGATTCGCGCATACCTTTCTGTGCGTTCAGCATCTGCAAAAAGGACATTTCGCCGAAGTGGAAAAAACCGGACGCAAAGCCATTGCCCTGTTCCGTCAGGTTAAATCCATTTTTGGGGAAGCTTATATTTATTTTCATCTCGGCGTCGCCGCCATGGCCGCCGGCCAACCGGACCAGGCCATGACTCATTATCACAGAGCCCAGGATATGGCCCGGCGTCACTTTATTGACGATCCGGAAATGAAACTGATCGCCAATATCCTGATGGCTGAATGCCTGTATGAACAGAATGACATCCCCGCCAGCCACCGCCTGCTAACTGATGTGGTGCGCCGGCTGGAGAAACACGAAGCCTGGTACGAAATATATGCCGCCGGGTATATTACTGCCGCTAATATCACCTTCCTGAAAGAAGGCCTGGAACCGGCTCTCACCCTTCTGGACCAGGCTCAGGATTATATCCAAAGGGAGCGTCTCACTCTGTTAAACAGGCTGGTAATCAGCCAGAAAGTTCATCTTCTGACCCTGGCCGGGAACCCCGCCAAAGCCCGCAGGACGCTACAAAAGGCAGGATTGTCGCTCGAAGATTATACACAAAGCAATACCTCCATTCGGGAAACCTGCCACGTGGTTCAGGCCATCGGCCGGTTGTTGCTGAGCGAAGAACGCTATGATGACGTATTGCGTGAACTCCCGGCTTTCCGGGACAGGTTTCATCGCTGCGGTTATCCTTATGCCGCCCTGAAATTTGACATTTTTCTGGCTGTGGCATTGTACAAAACCGGGGCGATGGCAAAAGCTTTTGAACAATGCCGGGCGCTGTTTGCCACATTGCGCACTCACCGGCTTGTCCGGGTATTTCTGGACGAAGCGGTTTTGGTTCGGGATCTTCTTACGGCCTATATTGCACACTCCGACGCACAGGAAAAAGATCATGCTGCCTATCTTTTGGATCTTCTGGAACCTCAGGAGATCTCCGATATCTCAATATCCCTGAGCAAACGGGAAAAACAGGTGCTCGTACTTCTGGCGGAAGGGCATCCCGACAAGGTGATTGCCCGCCAGTTGGGCGTTTCGGAGAATACGGTCCGGTTCCACCTGAAAAACCTCTATGGCAAGCTCCGGGCTCAAAACCGCCTTCAGGCGGTCAATGAAGCGCGCCGGCAATCTTTGCTTTAAACCATTTATGTCCGACCACATAGGCGAGAACGGCCACTATCACGGAATCGCAGGCAGCAATGCCGGTGGGTGACAGGCCAGTGAGAGAGCCAGCATAAGCCAGTCCCACCGCCAGTACCCAGACCAGCATGGCCCGAAGGGAAATGCCAGGGAGCGGTGTTTTCTTGTGGGGGGCAGCGTTCATCATAAAGTCCGTCACATAGATCCCGGCAATGGGGGGAACCGCCACACTGAGAAACACCAGAAAAGACACCAGATGCTCCATGATACCCGCTACCGCCATAAGGCCGCCGATAGCCCCGGCACCAACCGTAATTTTCCAGGATGCGGCCCGCGGAAACAACTGGGCCATCCCTAGCGATGAGGAATACAGATTGCTGATATTGGTGGTGAGGGTGGCAAACACCATCACAAACAGTGCCGGCAGGCCAAGACCGCTCTTATACATCAGGGTGATCAGGTCACTGTCCCCGGAGATCAGGGCCGGCAATCCCGCCCCGATCAGAATAAGCGGCGCCGCCAGCACATAACTGAGCAGCGAAGCCGGCACGGCGTCCCGCCGGCGGCGCAGAAAACGCGCCACATCCGGTACCACCGTGAGTCCCACCATGAAGGAGCCGACCATCAAAGAAATCCCGGCCCCGAGACCGGAAATCTGCGCCGAAGGCCGCCCATCCAGCGCCATCATCGGCATTTCACCAGCCGCTGACAACACATTGTACAGACCAAGTCCCAGGATAAATAACATAAAAGGCACCGTCAGGCGGCTCAGCAGATCCATGGCCCGAAAGCCAAAGATGGTGATTACCGTCATCAAGGCACTGCCTGCCAGACTGAGGACAGCAGGAGACAGTGACAGATCAAAAATCTCCTTAATCGCGGGGGCCAGAGCCCTGCCAAACAGGGAGGCTGTCACCCCAAACCACCCCAGCAATGTAAACGCAATAAAACCACTGACCATCCGGCTGCCCAGGTCGCCAAAAGCAAAAGCGAGAATCTGGTAAGTGCTCATCCTCAGGCGCGCCGCCAGTGACATATTGATCACGCCCAGAGCGCCCAGAATACTGCCCCCAATGAAAATCGCGATCATGCCGTTGACAGTGCCCAGCGCCGTCATGATTTCCGCCCCCACCAGAAAAGCGGGCAAGGTGATGGTGATCCCCGTCAAAACCAGGGCAATGTGCCAGCCCTGCACCGTCTGATTTTCGGGAACCCGGCTGTGGGTATAGTTGCTGTCGGCGGAAAAACTGTCTGTCATGGACTTTCATGCCCGGCGCCGCACAAGACGCCGGGCCTTCCTGGTATGGTCAGAAACGCACTGAGGCTTCAATGCCGTAAGAACGCGGCAGATTGTTGGACCGGACAAATCCGATGCCGATAAACCCGAAGTCATTAGCCTGGCGTTCGTCAAACAGATTATTCACAAAGCCGCCAATGGACCAGGTGTCGTTGCGGAACATCAGCCGGGCATTGACATAATCCTTTTCGCCCACTTCAAAGGCCGTACCGGTGCCGTCCACAATCAGGAAGGTGCCCTGATGACGGTAGTCCACACGGGCATAAGCTTCCCAAACATCGGTGATCGGCTGGGTGTAACTTACCGACAGATTCAGGGTATATTCCGGGGTGGCCGGACTTTTATCCCCTTCTACGGTTTTCGCATCCGTGACGCCAAGTCCGCCGGAGACCTCCAACGCCTCGGTCACCAGCGCGGTCATTTCCAGTTCCAGCCCGTCAATATTGGATTCCGGAATATTGGTGGTCAGCCGGAACGGCGCCTCACCAATGACAGAAGTCAGTTGCTGGTCGGAATAATCAATATGGAACGCCGCCCCGTTGAGGCGCATCCGCCCCCCCGCCAAGGTTGACTTGAACCCAATCTCATAATTCTGGGTGCTTTCGGGCGCCGTCAGGTTGCCGGTGTTGAAGAATCCCGACCGGAACCCTTCGGCATAGGTCACATAGGTCATGAAATTGTCTGACCAGTCATAGGAGAGCTGCACCTTGGGCTGCCATTTGCTGTCATTGGCTGTCTGGGTCTCAACGCCGTCCGGTGTCGGCACCACGGTTTCCAGATCCAGCCCCGTGAACTGGGTGGTTTCATAGTCGTTTTCGTCATAACGCAACGCCAGGGTCAGCTCCAGACGGTCGGTAATGTCATAGTTGGCCTGGCCGTAAATGCCCCACATGCTGTCCTTGCGCAGATCCGCCTGTTCCACCAGACGCAGCATATTTTCCTCAACCTTTTCCAGACCGCTCAACAAACCGCCGATGCTCAAAAAGTTGACCACTTCCCGATCCAGATAAGATGCCCCCACCAGCCACCGGAACCGCCCGTCCGAACGTGAGGTAAAACGCACATCCTGGGTGAAGGTTTCGATATTGTCAGCCAGATCCTGAAACGCGTCTGTGAACGGATCAGCCGGTCCGCCCACCGGACCCAGCAGGCTGATGGCCGGTGGTTTCTGCCAGGACACACTGCCGAACAGGTCCTGGTCGATATCGCTATACCCGGTAACGGAAGTAAAAGTACCATAGTCCGTGTCCCAGTCGATCTTGGCAGACAGTTCCACAAACTGACGGTTTTCTTTGCCGATGATGCCCCGGGCCGGCCCCGGCGCAGCAGGCGTGTCAAACGCGTCAATCAGGTCAGCGCTGGTCACCAGTTCCTGGGTCGCGGCCCCGGCTTCGATATCGGAATAAGACGCCCGCAGATCAAACACAAGATTTTCGAAATCCGCGATCAGACGGCCACGGATGGTCGCCTGTTCCTCAAAATCCAGTCCCTCTCCATCGGTGGACTCCAGGATGCCATCCGTATTACGGTAATAGCCATTCAGCCGGAACAACAGCTTATCCTGCACCATCGGCCCGGACACCGCCGCCGACAGTTTCAGGTCGTTGCCATTGCCAAAGGACGCCTTGCCGGCATATTCCATGTCGTTGGTGGGTTTTTTGGTCACCACATTGATGGCCCCGGCAATGGCGCCTGCACCATAAAGTGCACCTTGGGGGCCTTTCAGCACCTCGATACGCTCAATATCGGTAAGCGCCCCCTGGTTAATGGCATCCAGCGAGCCGGCCTGCACCCCGTCTACCACATAGGTCACCGGCGCCCACCCCTGCTGTCCGGTGGTAATGCCGCGAATGGTGATAAAAGTCACCCCGGCCCGGAAGGTTTCCCGCATGATGATATTGGGGGTGAGATCCACAAAATCCTGCACGTCGTCAATGCCGGCATTTTCAATGGCCACGGCGTTGAAGGCGGTCACGGAATCCGGCACGTCCTGAAGGCTTTCTTCCCGTTTCCGAGAGGTCACGACGATTTCGTCCAGCACGATGCTTTCTTCATTTTCCCCGGCTAGTCCTTCTTCGGCCATTACCGGACTCGAGGGCAGCCATAAAGCCAGTGCCGCAGTGGTCAGCACACCCTGTCTGAAAGGTTTTTTCATTTTGTTTCTCCCTTGCTTATCCTGAAATTATCGTTTTGACAAAGTCGCATTTTCATAAGTCATAGTCGTTCGATGGGAACAAAATCCTCATCAAGGCCAAAAGCCCGCGGCCCCATGACCGCCAGTGATTCCGGCGTACGCATGATCGGCGCCGCGGAAACCCCCAACACCTTGAGCCGCTGGCCGAACCGCAATTGTTCCGCCGGCACCGGTTCCGCGGTTTCCCGGTCCACGGTACAGATCAGATCCGGCACAATCGCCTTGGTCACCCCCTCTTCCCGGGCCACCAGATGCTCATTCTGGAAAATCACTTCCAATTGCCGCCCGGACCCGTCCAGTGCTTCCAGCAGACAATGGCCAATGGACCAGCCCCGGGTAATCTCCCGGCGCATATCCACCACCTTGCCGTCAAAAATCACCTTGCATTTGTTGTAATAGGGGGTGCTTCTGAGATAGGTTAGAAGATATTCGACAGGATCGCCCCCCGTGCGGCCTTCCCGGATGGCGCGACCGATGCCCAGCGCCAGGCTGAGCGTGCCCCGCACCGCGGCACGTTTGACATCCGCGCCGGTCATGGGATAAGGCGAGGTCATGGCGCTGGCGCCCATCTGTGTGGCAATGACGCGCGCAAATTCCTCCGCCTTTTTACAACTTCCCGTCTCCAGGATGACCGCATTCAGATGTTCGTCGGTCATCACCATTGGCGTGGCGGAAATGCCGTAAATGTTAAAGGTCACCATGTCCAGTTCCGGGAAGGCCCGGCCCATGCCGTCCGCATCAATGATCGGCAGCCCCAGCCGGGCCGCAGCCATGATCGGCAGCATGGAATTGATCCCACCCATTTCCGCGGGCAAGATGGCCTCGGTCTTGCGGCCCAGATATTCATCAAGCTTGCGGATGGCCAGATCAATGTCATCGCCGCAAGCCCCTTTTTCCAGGATCACCGGCGGCGAGCCCAGCATGGCAGCCGTGGATACCGCCATATCGTCGTCCAATTCTTCCACCGGCAGAATCTCAGGCGCTCCGAATTCCCAGATGGCATTTTGGGCCAGAAGTTTTCCAATTAACGGATCGCCGCCGCCGCCAGCACCCAGAAACGCGGCCCCCGTGGCAATATCTTCCAGATCTTCCAGATGAATTTTCATGATCATACTCCCTGCTTCTCGCTGTCCTGTGCAGACCCGCCGATCAGGGACAGATCACCCGCGGCTTTCACCCGTACCCTGACCGCCCCGCCTGGTACATAGGCCAACGGAACCTCCTCCACATCCAGAATGGTGACACTGTTTTCTTCGGCTCCGGCGGCCACCGCCTGCCGGGTGGCCTCTGCCTTGGCTTGCGCAAGAGCGGTCTCCCGGCCCACCTCTTCATAGCTGAAGACCTTGTCGATCTCGCCGCCAATCTGGGCAATGGAAGCGCCGATGGCATTGGCGACCCCGGCATAATCGGGGATGATCACCTCACTGGCTCCGGCAATGTCCCGATCGACCAGAACCGCGCCCCCACCCACCAGGATCAAGGGCACGGGATCGCCACTGGTTTTCATGCGATCCAGCCCCTCGGCAATCATGTCATGGATTTTCTGCACAGCAGTTTCGACCAAAGCCGGGGAAAGGTCCGCCACGCGGGTTTTGTCGCCCATTTCCGCATAGCCCGCCGCAACGGCGATGTCGCTGGTGGTCAGGGTTCCCCCTCCGAAAACCATCGCTTGTTCTGTCAGACGATAGCCCACCGAGCGGGGACCGATGATCACCTGTCCGTTTTTATTCTGCACCAGGCTGCCGCCGCCCAGGCCCAGTGCCAGAATATCCGGCATACGGAAATTGGTCCGCACCCCGCCAATATCCACGGTGACCGAAGATTCCCGGGGGAACCCCTTATTCAGCACCCCGATATCGGTGGTCGTGCCGCCGATGTCCGCCACAATGGCGTCTTCCAGTCCCGACAGGAAGGCCGCCCCGCGCATGCTGTTGGTGGGGCCCGAGGCAAAGGTCAGGACAGGATATTTTTCCACAAATTCAGCGCTCATCAGGGTGCCGTCATTCTGGCTGATATAAAAGGGCGCCGTAATATTCAGGTCCTTAAGCGCGGTCTGGAACGCGCCGACCACATGGCGCGCCATGTCCGCCAGCGACGCATTCATGATGGCGGCATTTTCCCGCTCCAATATGCCCAGCCGACCGATGGTGTGCGACAGGGTCAGGTTCACCTCCCCCATTTCCTCCTGCAAGATTTCCGCCGCCCGTTCCTCCATGTCACTTTTGACCGACGAAAACACCCCGGTCACGGCCACGGTCTGGATGCCTTTGCTTTTAAAATTTCGGGCCGCAGCCGCGACGGCCGCCTCATCCAGCGGCGCATACATGCGGCCGTCAAACTGATACCCACCGCCCACAAAATGCACATGGCCGCCAACCGCTTCGGCAATATCCGCCGGCCAGTCAATCATCGGCGGCAGCGCCCGCCCGGCCGGCAGACCGATCCGCAGCACCCCGACCGGCAGAAGGCCGCGCCGTTCCACAAAGGCATTGGTGAAATGGGTGGTGCCGATCATCACGCCGCTCAAACTTTGCGGATCAACCCCGGACTCACTGAGCACCTGACGAATGGCCATCTTGATGCCGCTGCCTACATCCGGGGTGGTGGACATTTTGGTCCAGGCCTTGACGTCCTTGCCGTCAATCAGCACCGCATCCGTGTTTGTGCCTCCTACATCTACGCCGATACGCATAAAACGGTTTTCCCTTCTGATGACTTTTTTTGTTGCCGTTTCTTTTTTTTGGAAGAAAACCGTCCTGTTCTCAATGCCGCTCACCGGTAGGTTTGGTGGTTATTCCGGTAGGTCACAAAAAACAGGGTGCCGCGAAGGCACCCTACTAAAATCGGTAGGTTTTGAAAATTCTGAGGCCCCAACCTCCTTTCGAATTAGGTCGAAACCGTTTCAGGATGGGAGGTATGTTCGTGCCATTTGAACAGATTCATTTCGATAAAGACGAACGCCATGATCCACAGGAAAGCATCCCAGAAATCCAGGAAATCCCCGAGAAAACCCCAGTAGATTGCCGCCATCAACAGGATACCATAGACCACAACCTTGAAAATGGTGCTGACTCTCAGCACCATTCCCTCATACATGCCCTTCAGCTGTAGCCAGACATCCACTTCCAAGATCACCACAACACCAATCCAGGCCCCGGCATTCAGCACATCGACCACCGCAAGGCCCCGAGTGTCCATGAGTTTGGCATGATCGGTAATCACCAGCTGGTCCCCCACCTGGTAGAACGGGGCCGTCAGTTGCCGGCAGGTCTCCATTGTCAGCGGCAGATAATCGTCCATATTCAACAGGATCGAATAACCTGCATGTACCAGGCTACACGGCTCCACGCTTCCCAGAGGCGTGACATTCAGGCTCATCAACAATTTGGTGATATAGCCGTAAAAGGCATAGACAATAAACCCGTAACACAGGAACCGTACAGCCATCAGGCTGCCCTTTACCACCGCCTTTTTCAGCACTCGATCCGGGATCACAAAGGTTTCCAGCTCAAACATCATCAGCAGCACAAACCAGAAAAAGGTATCTATAAATTGTGCAAAAGCGCTGATCAGCTGTCCCAGCCCGACTTCCTCCCCAAACAGATGCCGGGACGTTTCCAGGTCTTCCCTAAAGAAAAAATAAACATTGCCCAGCAAGGAAAGATAGATGGCATATTTGAACAACATATACAATCTGGCTTTCAGGACAGACGGCTCAGACATGACGTTCATCTGCACTCCCTTGTTTTTTCAATCTTATCACCCCAGCATATGATTTTAAGGACGGCCTTATCCGCTTTCTCTGCTTTTTCCTTTTATCCGCTTTCCCTGCAAAGACAAAGGGCCTGAAAGATAAGGGCCTGAAAGATAAGGGGAGGAAAGATAAGGGGAGGAAAGTTGCCTTTCCTCCCCTTATCCTCACATCAACCCGAAATCCTTTGCCGTGAGATCCAGGCACAAACGCGCCTTTTCGATCAGTTCGTCAATCTCGCTTTTGGTAATCACCAACGGCGGACTGGCAATCATGCTCTGATCCACCGCCCGCATGATCAGATTATTGCGGAAACAATAATCCCGGCACACGGTCCCGGCGTCTTCCTCGCCGCTGAAAATGGTTCGGCTTTCCTTGTCCTTGACCAGTTGCAAAGCCCCCATCAGCCCCCGCCCGCGGGCTTCGCCCACAATCGGGTGTGTCTCTGCCAGGTGGTGAAGCGCCGCCTGAAAATAAGGGCCCGTTTCCTCGCGCACCTGGTGCACCAGGTCATGCTCCTGCGTATAGCGGATGCTGGCCAACGCCGCCGCACAAGCAGCCGGATGCCCAGAATAGGTATACCCATGATTGATGTCCCCGCCTTCAATCAGCACCTCGGCCACGCGGTCATGGATTCCGACGGCGGAAATCGGGATATAACCCGACGACATGCCCTTGGCCATGGTCATCAGATCGGGTTTGATGTCAAAGGTTTCCGACCCGAACCAGTTGCCGGTGCGGCCAAAACCGCAAATCACTTCATCAGCCACCAGCAAAATGTCGTATTTGCGGCAGATGCGCTGAATTTCCGGCCAGTAGCTGTCTGGGGGTACGATCACGCCACCCGCCCCCTGAATGGGCTCACCAATAAAGGCCGCAACATTTTCCGCGCCAAGTTCCAGAATCTTGTCTTCCAGCTCCCGCGCCCGCTGGAGGCCGAACTCCTCCGGGCTCATCCCGCCACCTTCGGCATACCAGTAAGGCTGGCCAATATGTTCAAAGCCCGGCAGAAGGGACCCCCCCTCGCCGCCCATATTGTGCATGTATTTCATACCACCCAGGCTGGTGCCTACAAGGGTGCTGCCATGATAGGCGTTCAGCCGGCTGATGAAGGTCCGTTTGCCGGGTTGTCCTTTTACAGCCCAGTAATGTCGGGCGAGGCGCACAATCGTATCATTGGCTTCGGAACCGGATCCCGCAAAAAAGAAATGATTAAACCCGTCCGGTGTGACCTCTGCCAAGAGGGTCGCCAGTTCAATCTGCGGGGGGTGGGAAGTCTGGAAAAAGCTGTTGTAATACGGCAGCTCCTTCATCTGCTCATGCACCGCCTCGATAAGCTCGCTGCGGCCATATCCCACATTGACACACCACAGTCCGGCCATGCCATCCAGAATTTTGTTGCCTTCGGAATCATAGATATAGACCCCTTCGCCGTGGGTAATTACCCGGGTGCCTTTACTGTTCAGCGCCTTGGGGTCGGTAAAGGGGTGCAGGTGATGCTCCCGGTCCAGTTTCTGCCATTCCGCCGTTGTATTGCGTATCATCATGTTCATCACATTTACCTCACAACCTTATAGTTCAGGACAACTGCACCCAGGTGGTTTTCAGGTCCGTATATTTTTCCAGAGCATGCAAAGACTTATCCCGGCCAAAACCGGACTGCTTGAAGCCGCCAAAGGGGATGGTCATGTCCCCCGTCGGGTCCCAGCAATTGACCCAAACCGTCCCCGCCCGCACAGCGCGGGCCATGCGATGCGCCCGGGAAATATCCCGGCACCAGATCCCCGCCGCCAAACCATAGATGGTATCATTGGCGATTCTCACAGCCTCTTCTTCCCCTTCGAAAGTCATAACGGACAGCACCGGACCAAAAATTTCTTCGCGCGCCACGGTCATGTCCGGGGTGACATTGTCAAAAATGGTAGGATCCACAAAATACCCTTCCCTGTCCGCCGGGCGCGTGCCGCCCAGTTTCAACTCCGCACCTTCCTCCCGGGCCCTGTCGATATAGCCCAAAACCCGCTCAAGGTGTTTCTCCTCGACCAGGGCGCCCAGAGTTGTGGCAGGATCCAGCGGATCACCTACCACCTGTTTTCCGGCGGCCGTCATCAATTTGTCCATAAATTCGTCTTTGATGGCCCTATCCAGAAGCAACCGCGATCCAGCGGTACAGACCTCTCCCTGATTGAAAAAGATCGCCCCCGCCGCCGCAGAGGCCGCCGCATCCAGGTCGGGACAGTCACCCATGACAATATGCGGGGACTTGCCGCCGCATTCCAGGGACACCCGTTTCAGGTTGGACTGACCGGCATATTGCATAAAATATTTGCCCACTTCAGTGGAGCCGGTAAAGGCAATCATGTCCACATCCATATGCAGGCCAAGGGCGCGGCCGGCCGTTTCCCCAAAGCCCGGCACCACATTGAACACGCCGTCCGGCACGCCCGCCTCCTGCGCCAATTCCGCCAGCCGCAACACAGACAGCGGGGACTGTTCCGCCGGTTTGATCACGATGCTGTTGCCGGCCGCGAGCGCCGGGCCGATCTTCCAGCAGGCCATCAGCAATGGAAAGTTCCAAGGCACCACAATGCCGATTACGCCCAAAGGTTCACGGGTCACCATCGCCAGCGCGGATGGATCCGTAGGGGCAATTTCGTCCATCAGCTTGTCGGCGGCTTCGCCGTACCAGTGCAAACACCGCGCGCAGCCCGGAATATCAATGGCCATGGCGTCGGAAATGGGCTTACCCATATCCAACGTTTCAAGAAGGGCCAGCTCTTCCCGGTTCTCCCGAACCAGATCCGCCAGTTTCATCAGGATGCGGCCGCGTTTGGCCGGGTGCATGCTTGCCCAGTGCCCCGCCTCGAAAGCCGCCCGAGCGGCTTTGACCGCCTCGTTGACGTCGGCCTCGTCACATTCCGCCACCTGCGTCAACACCTTGGCCGTGGCCGGATTGATATTTTCGAACTTTTTGCCGGACAGGGCATCCACAAAACGCCCATTGATAAATGCCTGACGGCGAAAGTTCAGTCCGGCCGCCTTTTCCACCCAATACTCACGCGTTGTCATGATATTGCTCCATATCTTTATATCTTTCCTCTTCAGGCCCAAAAACATTCTGTCCGGAAAACAGTCTGGTCCGGGAAACAGTCTCACCCTGGGAAGCCCGCCCAAGGCAGGCTTACCTCTCATCGTTCCGGTGCCTGACGGTTGTAAAAATTAAGGTCTCCCCTAAACGTTAAACAGCAGATATTTACTGTCCCAAGGGGACAAAACGCCTACATTAGCGTCATATTCCTGGCGTTTGATGTCCGCATATACATCCACAAACGCATCTCCCAAAAGATCCCTGATTGGCTGACAGCTCTCAAATTCCGCCAGCGCCGACAGAATATGATCCGGCAATTTGTTGCTGTCCAGATCATAGGCCGGCTCATCCATGGACGGACTTGGGTCGATTTTTTCGACCATGCCCAGATAACCACACAACAGCGTTGCGGCCAGGGCCAGATATATATTCACGTCCGATCCCGCAATACGGTTTTCAACCCGGCGCGCCGCCCGGCCGCCAAAAGGCACTCGCAGGCCCACCGACCGGTTTTCCCGGCCCCAGTGGGTATTGGTCGGCGCACTCCAGCCACTTCCGATACGAAGGTAAGAATTTACATAAGGCGCCAATATGGGCATCACGGCCGGCAGATATTTCTGCATGCCGCCAATATGATACAGGAACAGAGGCGTATCCTTGCCGGCCTCATCGGCAAAAATGTTTTCTCCCGTTTTCATATCCACCACGCTTTGGTGAATATGCATGGCGCTGCCGTAATCTTCCGGATAGGGTTTCGCCATAAAACTGGCAAACAGATCGTAGCGAATGGCGCATTGTTTGACGATGCGTTTGAAATAAAAGGATTGATCGGCAACATTCAGCGCCTCTCCATGCAGGACGTTGAACTCGAACTGGCCTGGCCCTGCTTCATGGATCAAAGTATCCACCTGGACATTTTGAATTTCACAATAATCATAAATCTTGTCAAACAGGTCCCCAAACTCATCCACGGCATCAATGGAATAGGCTTCCTGGGAACGGTCCACCTTGCCAGAGCGCCCGCGCGGCGGCAGAGGCGGGCTTTCCGCCACATCTTGCTTGGCCAGAAGGTAAAATTCAAACTCCGGCGCGACAATGGGCTTCCATCCATTATCCGCATAAAGTTCCAATACCCGGCGCAGCACCTGCCGGGGAGAGTAGCTGGCCGGCGTGCCATTTTCATGCACCACGTCACAAATCACCGACGCCGTGGGCGATGTCTGCCAGGGCACCATCACCAGAGTGCTGAAATCCGGCACCATGATCAGATCCTTTTCCAGCGCCGTCAGATGATCGTTGCGGATAAAGTCCCCATCCACCGTCATGGCAAACAGGCTGTCCGGTACCCGGTGAGAACGGGAGCGTATGCCATCCAGAAACTTGTCCCGCGGCATGGATTTGCCGCGACTTATTCCGGCATGATCGCAAATCATCACCTCCAGATCATCGACGTCCCGTTCCACCAGCCATTTTTCGATTTCCTGCAACTGTTTTTCGTCACTCATGACTCACCTGTTATGTTTTTTTAGAGCTTGCTGAAGAAGATCAACCCTATCACGTTTCTCCGCTTCAAAGACGCAAAACTCAATTGTTTACCGAGTATGCCCGATTTCCAGGGAACTTTCCAGAAAAATGTGATCACAAAATGTAAATAAATCTTTGGACAAAGAAAAGACACTCCGAAACGTGGAAAACACGCTCCCCTCCGACTCTTGTATTCTGGACTGAATTCTATGGAGATGGACTTGTCAGTGCCAATAGCACCAAATTTCTCCGGGGCGGGAAGCACTTCACCTTTCTTTACCTCTTTCCTTTCAAGACAACAGGTTATGGATCAAAACTATAGATTACCACCCCCTTTTCAGGGGGCGCGATGACACAATCATCAATTCGCAAACACACCTATTTATCTCAAACTAATTGCCATGACCCTAGACATATAGAAGGCCCTGGGGAGACAGAAGACCTTGGGGGACGCTAAACCTTTTCACCATTTTGCCCCCGACTAAAGCCATTTGTGATCACTTGTATTTCTTATTCTGCTCCGGTTTTTCGTAAACCACCTTGCCACCCATCATGGTCAGCAGTACTGGAATACGGTGAATGTCATAGGCATTCACGTCAAAGGGATTCTGTCCCAGCACCACCAGGTCCGCCTTTTTCCCCACTTCGATCGACCCGATCTGATCTTCCAGATGAAGCTGATAAGCTGCATCCAGCGTATACCCCCGGATCAGCGAAGCAATATCCAGGCGTTCACTTTCCCGGGGTTGAATCGGCGCATCGGGCGTCCCGGCATACTGACGGGTATGGCCAATTTCCATATTATAGAGGGGTGACATGCCCAGCGTGCCGGCCCCGGACGCCGGATAATCGCTGCCGAAGGTCAGACGCACCCCGGCCTGTTTCAGACTGTTATACCGAAAATATCGCTGAAACTGATCATCGCTGACAAACTGCCGGCCCATATCATCATAACTGGCCCATAGGGGGGTGCTTTGGGCAATGACGCCGAGCCGGGCAAAACGTTCCAGATCCTTGTCTACAATCACCTGCACATGGCAGATGGTAAACCGACTTGGGCTGTCGGCGGGGGCGTCTCTTTTAACAATTTCAATGGCATCCAGCGTTTCAGAAATGGCCCGTTCTCCCAGGGCATGAACATGAACATCATATCCCCGCGCCACCGCTGCATTCATCAGACTAACCAGTTGATCCACCGTGAACACGGTGGCGCCTTTATTGCCGGGATCGTTTTGATATTCTTCAAACATGCCCGCCGTGCGGCCTTCTATGGTACCGTCATCCATGATTTTCAGAACCCGGAATTCCACAAGATCGGATTTGGTTTTTTCTTCCAACGCTGCGAGCTGATCCAGCGCCCCCTCCATCTTGTCCGGATGATTGACCATCAGCGATCCCACCAGCCGTACCGTCATCGCCCCGCTCTTCTGCAGGCTGGCAAGAATATCGGGCAGCATCTCCCCCACATCAAGCGATCCGGCGTCAAAGGCCGAAGTCACCCCATAGGCATTCATAATGCGGAACACTTCTGCTGCCCCTTCACTCACCCGCTCTTCATTCATGATATTAAGATCTTCCATCGCCATCCCCGCTGTGCCTTCCAGAAACCAGCCGGTGGGGTGACCATTTTCATCCCGTTTGTACATACTAAACCCAGGCACCGGATCCGGCGTCTCCTTGCCAATACCCAGCTTTTCCAGTGTGCGGCTGTTACCCCAGGCAGTATGGAATCCTTCATCCATGATCAGCACCGGGCGGTCCGATACAATCTCATCCAGCATCTGGCGTGTCGGGCCACCTTCCCCAAAGGCAGTCGCCAGATAACCATATCCAAATACAATCGGCATGTCCGGATGTGTCGCCGCATAGTCCTTAATGGCTTCAAGCCAGGCGTCCACAGAGGCAAACGGATCCAGCGCCAACGCCTTCACAAAACCACCACCATCAATGGGGTGACTGTGGGTATCAATGAACCCCGGCATCATCACCTTACCGCCCAGATCCCGGACCTGGGTTGCCTCCCCCATATAGGCCCGGCTTTCCTCCATACTCCCCACATAAAGGATCCTGTCGTCCTTGATGGCCACCGCCTCGGCCCAGGGCCGGGTTTCATCCAGGGTATAAACGCGACCATTGGTGAACACCAGATCCGCTTTTTCCAGATCTGGCGCTGGTTTTTCCGCCTCACAGCCCACCAATAGCCCAAACGTCAGCATCAGACCGATCCCGCGGATCATGCGTCCTGCCTGCCCCCATACAGTTTTGACATATCTCATGACTTCTCTCCCTCCCTCCAGATCATTTCATTACTCACGGACTTCCAGGCTGTCCAGCCAGTTGGAAATTTCCCTGAGCCGGCAGGCCGGGTCCAGAACATCCGCCCCCAGGCCATAACGCCATTGCAAATCCTTGCGATCGGGCCGGATTGCCGCCAGCAGATCCGCCGTCAGCTGCTCCACATCCTCCTCATCACGACAAAAGCCTTCCGCCACCATCACGTCCCGATACCGCCACATCAGGCCCGCAATATAAGGAATGTCAAACTCGGGATGATACTGCACCCCCCAGAACACCGCGCTCCCCCGCCGCAACTCCATTGCCTGCACCGCACTCATCTCATTTTCCGCCAGGACCACGGCCCCGTCCGGCAGGCGCGTGACATGATCCTTGTGAATAGCCACAGAATCAAAGGCTCCACCTTTATACTGATATAACGCATGAACCCGGCCGGCCTCCGTCAGACGGATATTGCGGGCGATGCCGATTTCACGCCCCTTGGCGTTGGCTTGAACTACGCCGCCAGCGGCCACCGTCGCCACCTGCAACCCCCAGCAACTGCCAAACATCATAACAGGACGGGAAAGGCATTCTCGCATCAGGTCCACCTGACGCATGATTTCCGGCGTGCCGTCATAAATATTCAGAGACGACCCCGTCCAAACCAGCCCATCATAATCTTCCAGAGCCATGCCGGCAGGCAACGGGGCAGCCCCATCAGCCGGACAAATGATGTCACAGGCCACATCCGGCCGCAGACTTTTCAGTACAGAGACATAAAGCTCACTCTGACTCGGCAGCCCTGCGGCTTCCGCCTGACGTCGCGCCTCAGCCGTATTCCCCTCAATAATCAGCAGTTTCACGATATTTTCCTCACATTTCGGGCCCTTATCGGGCTCAGCCTCTTGACCCGCATTCCGGCTTATCCCACCAGCGCGCAGCCTAACATCCCTTTTGCCTTACATCAATCCATAAATATGATCACAAATTATAACAATAAGTTCTCAGGAATCTTTTCCCCAAAAAGATTTTTCTCAATTGTTATTTATTTATATATAGTTATGTATAATATACCTTTAGAGCTAAAAATAACTTCACTACATTCCCTAAAAATATAAAACAATATTTGTGATCATATTTTTCGAAGGCAAGCAGAAACTCTATAAAATTCACTTCACCCCCCGCATAAATAATGATAAGCCCTTAAAGAAGTTATGGCCTTAACAGAACAGGGAACCGCCGACCTTGTCAACAAGAAGCCCCACTGCTAAACCCCAATCCGCTTCCGCCCGCCCGGAGGATACAGCCCCCCCGGATCGCCAGATCACCTATGAAACCGTTTATGACTCGCTGTATCACCGAATCATCACGGGACGCCTGAAACCCGGTAAAACCCTGACCATACGCGGGTTGGCCGAAGACATGAATGTCAGCCCCATGCCCGTACGGGAAGCCGTGCGTCGTCTGGTGGCCGTCGGCGCCCTAGAAATGCAGAACACGCGGCGGGTAGCGGTCTCGCGCATGACCGAGGAACGTTTCAGCGAGATCGTCAAGGCCCGCACCCTGCTGGAACCGGAACTGGCGGCACGCGCCCTTGACCATACTGACAAATCCCTGATCCAGCAACTCAAGGACATTGACGCCGAAGTGGACGAGGCGCTGGCGCGGGGAGATGCCGACAACTACAGCCTGAAAAACTGGGAATTCCATTTTACCCTGTATCACGCCGCTCGCGCCCCCATCCTGATGCGCCTGGTGGAAAGTCTGTGGCTGCAATTCGGCCCTTTCATGCGCACCGTTGTTGGACGCATGGGCACTTCCACAATTGTCGACCAGCACCACAACACCCTGGACGCCTTGAAAAATCGCGACGAAACCGCGCTCAGAGAAGCCATCCGGCTGGACATCTATGATGGCATGGACAGCATCGGACAGGAACTCCTGGGGCACAAGGCCCGGCCGGAATAACCCCCGTTTTTCCTGAAGACTTCCTGGCATTTCCCGCGACTCTGAAGCCCTGTAAATGATGAGTCCGTAAATTACGCCTTGACAAACCCCTTTTGTGATCACAAAATGTTTTGCAAAAGAATAAAAACGCATCATAACAAAACATATTTGGCACAAAACTTACCCCTCCTTTATCGTTGTCTCGTTCCTCATGACCAGAGACAGGAAATGTGTATTTATGGCATCAGCCAGGAGAGATTTGTATGAGCCAGCGCGCCAAGTTTATTTTGTCACAGGACCGTCGGCACGCGCCTTCCTATTACCACGCCACCCTAAAATATCAGGATGCCTACCCGCCCCTTACCGAAGGCAAGGACTGTGACGTCTGTGTCATCGGCGGGGGATTTACGGGGCTATCCGCGGCGCTTCACCTGCGCCAGAAGGGGTATCGCGTGATCCTGCTGGAAGCCCATAAAATCGGCTGGGGCGCCTCGGGCCGTAATGGCGGTCAGGTGGGATCCGGTCAGCGCGTGGACCAGATCAGTCTGGAAAAAATTGTCGGCATGGAACGGGCCAAGGTGCTATGGAACCTGGCCGAAGAATCCAAACAGCTGGTCCGAGATCTGGTCGCCAAATACAACATAGATTGTGATCTTAAGTCCGGTGTGCTGCATACGGCGCACAAAGCCCGCTATTATCCAGAATATGTCCGGGAGGCTGAACATCTCAACAAGGTTTATGGTTATGATAAAACTCGCGTCATGGACGCTGATGAGGTGGCCGAAATGCTTGGCATGCGCACCTATCATGGGGGAGTACTGGATTTGGGGGCGGCGCATCTGCATCCGTTGAATCTGGCTCTCGGCGTGGCGCGCGCCTGTGCTGCCGAAGGCGCAGAGCTTCACGAAGGCAGCCCGGTCACGGATTATACCGAAGCCCAAGGTAAAATTCACCTCACAACCCCGCAGGGGCATGTCACCGCCACCGAGATGGTTGTAGCCTGCAATGGCTATCTGGGGGAACTGGTACCGGAGCTTGCAGGCAAGATCATGCCCATCAACAATTTCATCGTTGCCACGGAACCGCTGGGTGAGGCCCGCGCCCGCACCATCAACCGTGACGATGTGGCGGTCGCCGATTCCAAATTTGTGATCAATTATTTCCGCATGAGCCCGGATCACCGGCTGCTGTTCGGCGGTGGGGAGAATTATTCATCCCGCTTCCCGGAAGACATCGCTTCGTTTGTGCGCAAATACATGCTCCAGATTTATCCGAACCTAGAGGACGTCAAAATAGACTATGCCTGGGGCGGCACGCTGGCCATCACCTTAAACCGTCTGCCTCATTTTGGCCGGCTCGGGAAACACATCTATTACGCCCAGGGTTATTCCGGTCACGGCGTGGCGCTGGCCCATCTGGGCGGCAAACTCATCGCCGAAGCCATCAACGGCACCCGTGAGCGGTTTGACGTCATGGCTGATCTGCCCACATACAGCTTCCCCGGCGGCCGCATGCTGCGCACCCCGTTGTTGGCGTTGGGCATGATGTATTATGCGTTGCGCGACAGGATCTGAAAATTAATTTACCCGGCCCCTGTTGGAAATTATATAGTTGCGAGAGAATACCTAAAAAAGGAGGAGGAAAACTCATGTATGATACAAGCGTTCCCTGGACCAGACGACTGGCTGTACCAGTCATGGCCTGTAGTTTCGTCGCTCTGGCCCCCGCCGCCATGGCTGCCGAGGAAAGCACTGCCGTGATCGAGGAAATCATCGTGTCGGCGCAGAAACGGGATCAATCCATTCAGGACGTTCCGATTGCCATTTCCGCTTATGATGCCAATTTTATCGAAAGAACCAAACTGGATGATGTGAAGGATATGATCACCTTCACCCCGGGTTTTTCCGGACAAACCAAGGACAGCTTTGTGGATGCCATTAATATTCGCGGCATTTCCACCAACAGCTTCGGGTCCGCCGTTGACCCCTCTATCGGCATTTTCAAGGATGGCATCTATCAGGGTCGCACGGGTTCCGCCATCACCAGCTTTTTTGATATTGAGCGGGCTGAGGCCCTGCGGGGGCCACAGGGATTCCTGTTTGGCCGCAACGCCAGTTCCGGCGCCATCAGCATCATTACCCAAAAACCCACCACAGAAGGGGTTGAAGGCTATGTCCATGCCGGCATCGCCGAACGCGGCCACATCGAACTGGATGCGGCGCTGAATGTGCCCCTGAATCAGAACTGGGCGATCCGTATGGCCGGATATTCGCTGGAAGAAGACGGCCATGTCACCAACCAGTTCGCCCCCGAGGCCGACAAGCAGCAGTTTCAGGATAAAAAGGCCGCCCGCGTTTCCATCGGATACGAAAGCGAAGACCTGTCCTTTACCCTGATCGCCGAAGCCGAAGACCGTCGGCAGTCCGGGACCATTTACCGGGCCATTGATGCCAGTGATGGCACGCTGGATTTTTTCGGGGTCACCCTGCGCGGTAGCCGGGAGGATTCCGATTCAGACTTTCTTGAAGACATTGACGAAGGCAATATCCTGAGCCTGACAGCCCTGCTGGACTGGAAATGGGGAGATCTTACATTTACATCCATTTCCGGATATCGGGATTATGATTATCGTTATGCCGAGGATTTCGACGGCGCGCCGTTTACCTCCAACCATTATCTTCAGGATCAGGAAGGCGATTATTACAGCCAGGAATTCCGCCTCCTCTCCCCGGATACGGGACGCCTGACCTGGTATGTGGGGGTTTCCGCCTATAAGGAAAACATCAAAACCCTGTTTACCCAGATCGCCGACGAAGAAATCATGTGCCAGGCGTTTTATGAAACCGATTGCACCACCGCCGTGACCGATCCGGACGGCGATTTCGGATTTGATGAGTTCATTCCCAACCCGGACGGGCTTGTGGAAAGCAACGACATTATTGGTGAATATACCGGATGGGCGGCCTATGCGGATCTGACCTATGCCGTAACCGAAAAACTGGAACTGAGCTTCGACCTGCGTTACACCTATGACAAAAAGGATTTCTCCCTGCGCGTGCATGAAGTGGAAAGCCAGCTCGGGCCGTTCTTTGCCTTCGGCTATATTACGGACGGTTATGTGAGCGGCTCAGAAAGCTGGGATGACTTCACCCCCCGTTTCGTCGCCCGCTATGCGGTCACTGATGACCTGAATGTCTGGGCCAGTGTCACCCGTGGCTATAAAGCGGGCGGCTTCGGCTCCTTCACGCTTGATATCCCGCTGAATGGCGCCACGGATATTTTTGAAGTTCTCGACGAAGACGGTGTTGTGCCCGAAGGCACCAAACCCGCGGCGTTTGACCCCGAAACCCTATGGTCCTATGAGGCAGGGCTGAAAGCGGACTTGGCCGACCGGAAAGTACAGCTTGCCGTCAATACCTATTATTACACATTCAAGGACCTTCAGGTCAGCTTCTTTGACGAGGATACCTTCAATACGATGGTCGCCAATGTGGGGGAAGTTGACGGCTACGGCATCGAGGCCAGCGTGCGGGCCCTGGCCAGCGATAATGTGGACATGCTGCTGGGCTTTGCCTGGGCCGATACCTCGGTCGAAGGGGCCGATGCCATCTGTGATGATTGTGATGGCAACCGGCTGACCAACAACCCAGAATGGACCCTGACCGGGGTGATCAACGGCCACTATCCGATGGGCTCGGACGAACTGTTCGCCACGGCCGAATTCCGCTATCAGAGCAAAGTCTATGGCGGCCTGGAAAATGACGAAACCATTTCCATTGACGGCTGGACCGAGGTGAACCTGCGCGTGGGATATGAATCCGCCAATGGGTGGGAAGTTTCCGTTTATGCAGAAAACCTGCTGGATGATTTCCACTATGATGGCGTATCCCTCAATGAACTGCCGATCCCGTCCCATAATTTCGGCTTTGCCCGCCCACGGACATTCGGGGTTGATTTCACCTACCGGTTTGGCAAATAAGCCCGTTCGTCCGTCTGCCCCCTCTTCTTCCGAAGACGGGAAGCCAGACCAAAATAAAACATGCCCCTTCCGGAAACCGGGAGGGGCTTCTTTGCTTGTTTATGGGCTGGAGTGCGTTTATGGGTTGGACTACCGCCTCTGCGGCAATGACGTTGAGGCCGTGCTATCATCGCGACCTCTTCCATATAATTTTGGACCATATATTTTGAAAAGGTACGTGGTGATCCACATGTTGTATTTTATCCAAAAAAACTGCCCGGCTGATGGGCCGGACAGATCAGTTGAGGCACTAAACATCCGGCGCCTTTGCCGGATCACCCCTCGCGGGATTCTCTAGACCATCGCCAATACCTCATCCAGGATATTGGCCAGGCGTTCAATTTCCGTTTCCGTGATAATCAAAGGTGGGGACAGGGCGATAATGTCCGCCGTCGTGCGGATCAGCAGGCCCTTTTCAAAACATTTCAGATAGGCTTCGAACGCCCGTGCTGTCGGCTGTCCTTCCCGTGGCTCCAGTTCGATGCCCGCCATGATGCCATAATTGCGAATATCCTTCACGATTTCATGGCGGGACAGGCTGTGTACCGCCTTTTCCCAGATCGGCGCCAGGTCCCGAGCCCGGTTGAAAAGGCCATCCTCCATATAGACGTCCAGGGTCGCCAAACCGGCGGCACAGGCCAGCGGATGCGCAGAATAGGTATAGCCATGAAACAGTTCGATCATGTTTTCAGGGCCCGTCATCAGCGCCGCATGAATTTTGTCGCTGATCATCACCGCCCCCATAGGCACCGCCCCATTGGTCAGTCCCTTGGCCGTCGTGATGATGTCCGGCTGCACACCGAAAACCTCTGCCGCTGAGCCCCCGCCCACACGCCCAAAGGCCGTAATCACCTCGTCAAATATCAGCAGAATATCATGGGCGGTGCAGATTTCCCGCAGGCGCTGCAAATAACCCTTCGGCGGTACCAGAACACCCGTAGAGCCCGCCACGGGTTCAACGATCACCGCCGCAATCGTGTCTGCCCCATGCAGGGCAATCAGGTCCAACAACACATCGGCCTTTTCCCGGCCATAATCCGGCTGCCCTTTGCTGAAGGCGTTGCGCTCAAGGGCATGGGTATGGGGCAAATGATCCACTTCCGGCAGAAGCGGCGCAAAAGCCGTTCGGTTGGGCATAATGCCCCCCACCGAAAGCCCCCCGAAATTAACCCCGTGATAGCCGCGTTCGCGCCCGATCAGCTTGACCTTGCCCGCCCGGCCCATGGCCTTGAAATAGGCGCGCGCGACTTTCAGCGCCGTTTCCACGGATTCTGAGCCGGAATTGGTGAAAAAGACATTATTCAGATCGCCCGGAAACAGATCGCTCAACCGTTCGGCAAATTCAAAAGCGAGCGGATGACCGGCCTGAAACGCCGGAGAATAGGTCATCACATCCACCTGATTTTTGATGGCGTCGTTGATTTCGCGCCGACCATGACCAGCATTGACACACCACAGTCCCGCACAACCATCCAGGATTTTCCGCCCTTGATCATCGGTATAATACATACCTTCGGATGCCGTAATGATGCGCGGAGCTTTCTTAAAGGCCCGGTTGGCGGTAAACGGCATCCAATAGGCGTCAAGATTGTTTCTGTTCCCAGTCATTTTAATGATCCCAAACACTATTTCATTTCCTTTGACTATAGGTAAAGAAAACCACCCTCGACAAGACGTTATTTTCAGGGCAATAAGTCCTTGAAAAAGCCGAAATTCATCGTAAAATGTTTACTATCCTAAACAACCTTAAAGAAACAAGATGAGTTTCGAGATCGGAGAAAGGCTGAAAGCCGTGCGCATGGCCCGCGGATTGTCACAGCGGGAGCTGGCAAAACGCTCCGGCGTGGCCAATGCGACAATCTCACAAATCGAATCCAATCGGCTGAATCCCACGGTCGGTGCCCTCAAACGTATTCTTGACGGTATCCCCATCAGTCTTGGCGCCTTTTTCGAAATGGAACTGGAAAGCGAAGAACAGATCTTTTTCTCGGCCGATGATCTGGTAGAACTGGGAGACGGCCAGGTTTCCTTCCGGCAAATCGGCATGAATCTTCAGGGCAAGGCCATCCAGTTTCTGCACGAGAAATATCAACCAGGCGCCAGTACAGGCAAGATTGCCCTCAGCCACGATGGCGAGGAATGCGGACTGGTCCTCAAAGGTCATCTGGAGGTACAGGTGGGGGACAAACGCAAGATTCTAGGCCCCGGCGACGCCTATTATTTTGACAGCCGCAAACCGCATAAGTTCAAGAACCCCGGCAAGGAAGTCTGTGAAGTGGTCACCGCCTGCACCCCACCCAGTTTTTAGCCCCTCTCAGAGAGAAGCAGTCGTCGATATAAGGGGCGTCAGGCCTTGTGTGGTTTCTGAATTTGAAGTTCCTGTTATTGATTATGTCATACGACTTAGGAACTTCAAATTCAGAAACCACACTAGAGTCAAATAATTAACTAGTCTTCTTGTTGACTCTGAAATTCGAATAGCCTGCTACAAATATGATACGAATTTCAGAGTCAGAAGAATAGAGTGAATTGTGCAGCTCTGGACAGAAGGTTTAAGAAAAACATGCAAAAAATCATCAAACTTCTGGCACAAAAATCAGCCCGTCTGTCAAAACGGGAGACCGGTGATATCGAACTTGCGGTCCGGCGCCAAAACCTGACCAAATATCTGTCGCGGAATTTTGTCCCGTTTAACCATGTCAAAGATTATCTGTTTCATGGCGGCCAACGCAAACTCTCCGGCCGGGATGAGCAGGTGCAACACGTCATTGAGCGGCTGATGGATATGGACATGATCGTTGCAAGCCCCCGGGGAAGCGCCCGCTACCGCCTCGTCGATGACGCCGGTGTCCGGCGTTATCTGGGGGGCGGCTGGCTCGAAGAACTGGCCTGGCTTGCAACTCTGGAAGCGGGGGCGGATGATGCGCTTTTCTCCCAAGTGATCGAATGGGAAACAACCGGGTATGAGGGGCGCAATGAAGTGGATGTTCTGGCCCGGGTGCGCAATCACCTGCTGTTTATTTCCTGCAAGGCCCTGAAACCGGATTTTCACGCCTACAGCAATGTGAAAGCCAAGCTGGAAAAACTGACCTATTTTCTGCATGAGGCAGACAATCTGGCGGATCATTTCGGCAGCAGCGACGACAAGGTTGTTCTGATCATCACCACAGACCTGATTGACGAGGCTGCCGGGGACAAAGCTCGCTTCCCGCAGATTTTCGGCAAGGCCGAGGCGCTGGGGGTCACCATACTCGGCCTTGAGGATTTGCGTTATGAAATTCTGGTGGACAGGCTGCGGGAGATTGTCGGAAACATCTGAAGGCCAGTGGACCGCCATGCCCCTTGCGAGGGCCTTGCCCCCTCCACTCCCTTCACACAATCCTCCGAAAGCTTTGGCTACAGGAATTCCTTCATAGATACGCTGCTATCGGCCAGTTTTTCCGGATCCGGCGTGGCTTTCTGTGCAATCAGTTTTTTACTGGCCATGAACTCGCCTGGGCTGTTGACCCCGTCCATCGCAATCAGCACCCCGTCTTTTAGATAAAAGGCCGCCAGATGGCGACTGTCCGGATCGCCCCGCAGGACAATCTGGTCATAGCCCTGGGACAGGCCGGCGATCTGCAATTTCATGTCATACTGATCGGACCAGAACCAGGGGATTTCATCATATACTTCCAGCTTACCGCAAATGGCCTTGGCGGCGACTTTCGCCTGTCCCATGGCATTGGGCACACTTTCCAGACGGATGCGCCGGCCGTAAAGCGGGCTCGGGTGCGACGTACAATCACCGATGGCATAAATATCCGGCGCGCTGGTCCGGCAATATTCATCCACCTTGATGCCGTTATCCAGGTCCAGTTCTGCCGACTCGGCAAGTTCCTGGGCCGGGGTAATGCCAATGCCAATGATCACCAGATCCGCCGCAAACTCCTGCCCGTCGCCGGCAATCACCCGGCTGACGCGACCATCCTGGCCATCAAAGGCCGTGACTCCGGTATGACACAGGATCCTGACACCCTCTTCTTCGTGAACCCTATGGTAAAATTCGGACATTTCCGGTGCCACAACCCGGTTCAGTATCCGGTCTGCCATTTCCAGAACCGTCACCGCCTTGCCTTTCTGCCGGGCCACCGCCGCAATTTCCAGACCGATATAGCCGCCCCCCACGATGACGACATTTTCTGCGCCGTCGAAATCCGCCTGAATGGCATGCACATCGGCAACGGTGCGCAGATAATGAATGCCCTTCAATTCATGTCCCGGCGCATTCAGCCGGCGGACATTGCTCCCGGTGGCAAGGATCAGATGATCCCAGGAAAGAATCTCATCCGTCTCCAGGCTGGCGGTTTTGGCAACCGGGTTGATGCTGGTCACACGGTGCCCCAGCTTCAGCTCCACATCCCGATCAGCATAGAATTTTTCCGGTTTGATATAGAGGCGTTCCAACGGCAGCTCCCCTTTCAGGAAATCCTTGGACAGTGGCGGACGCTGATAGGGAATATAGGGTTCATCCCCTACGACAATGATTTTTCCATCAAATTTTTCCTGGCGCAGGCTGGCAACCGCCTGGGCACAACCGTGCCCCGCGCCGACAATCAAAACTGTTTCAGTCATAATGGTGGCTCTCTACCTCTATAATATATTGTTCGTTATGGATTGTTCGTTATGGCTTAGTCATACCTTATATTCATAACGAACAAAATGATCAAATCCTCAAACAAGACATGACATGGAAACGTCATCGCAAGGCGCGGCAACGACGACGCAATCCAGTGCACCGGGGAATGGATCGCCACACCCGCTGACGCGGGGTCGCGATGGCGCAGGCTCTCCGGAATAAAAACCTAGAGTGAATGGCGCGGTCATCAATTCACTCTAGGTTTCCAGGGCGCGGATCAATGTCTGCCGGTCAATATTACCGCCACTGAGAAGAAGACAGACTGTTTTGCCCTCTACCTCCAGTTTACCACCAAGAAGCGCGGCCAACGCCACGGCCCCGCCCGGCTCCACCACCAGCTTCAGCTTTTCCCAGGCATATTTCACGGCCCGAAGGGCCTCCTGATCCGTAACCGCCCTCATGCCGGTGACATTCCGCCGGATAATGGACCAGGTCAGCATACCGGCCGATGGCGACAGAAGAGCATCACATACCGAGCCCGACAAGCGGTCATTTCGTTCCAGTCGGCCGCTTTGCAGTGAGCGGCCCACATCATCAAAACCGGCAGGCTCCACCCCATAGATTTCTGTCTCAGAGGTCAAGGCCCGCAAGGCAATAGAGCAGCCGGAAATCAGGCCTCCGCCCCCCACGGAACAGGCAAACAGGTCAAACCGGGCATCGGGATTGCGGGTCTGTCGGCGCAGTTGCTCGACACTCTCCAGCGCTGCCGTGCCCTGCCCCGCTATAATATGCGGGTCCTCAAAGGCTGGCACTACAGTCGCGCCGCTGCGCATGGCAAGATCCGCGGCAATTTCTTCGCGGCTTTCCCGTTCCCGGTCATACAACACCACCTGCGCCCCGTAAGAGCGGGTGTTGTCCACCTTCATTTGCGGTGCATCCGAGGGCATGACAATGGTCGCCTGTATCCCCAGAATCCGGGCCGCTGCCGCCACCCCCTGGGCATGGTTTCCGGAAGAAAACGCCACCACCCCACGGGCCTTTTCCGCTGCGGTCAGCTGCGCCAACCGATTATAGGCCCCCCTAAACTTAAAGGCCCCGACCCGTTGCAGGTTTTCCGGTTTCAGAAAAACGCGGGCGCCAGTATCCTCTGACAAGGGCGCGGAAGGCAATAAGGGCGTGCGCACTGCCTCATCCCTGATCCGCGCCGCTGCCCGGCGGATCTCTTCCAAAGACGGAATAGCATGTTCTGTCACGGTTTTTCTCCTCAGATCGGCGATCCCGGCGGCATAGCGGCAATTTTCTCTTCGGCGGGATCAAACCGTCCCTGCAGAAAGGCCTCAATGCGGGAGGCTTCGAACCGGTAATGAGCGCGCCAGCCGCTTTCCCGAACCGTCTTGGCCTGTTTCTCCAGCCAGTTTTTGAGGATCATCAAATGCTGGCGCAGCCCAGCCCGAACGGAATCGCTGGCCGTGGTGCTGCCAGCCCCTGTCATCATCCGGTGAAACAGCACATGATTGACCCGCCGCTGCACCGCCCCGGCAAACCCGTCTTGTCGCGCCGCCATATAGGTGGTGCGGGCAAGACGTTCAAAATAAGTACCAAGGGACAATGCCACCAGTCCTCTCAAATTATGCTCTTCCAGCCGGGCCAGACGACTTTCTTCCAGAAGAATGTCAAACACATGCCCCGCCAGGGCTTCGGCGCTGGTCAGCGGATCAAAACTGCGTCCGGTGCGACGCGGGAAACTTTCCCGGCTGAGATTATATCCATACGCCTTGGGCGGCAGAAGCCGCATCACCCGTTCCGGCAGGATCAGGTTTTCCGGCGCAAGCCCCGCAAGAAGCTGATCCAGGGCGGCTACCTGCTGTTCTGAAGGCACCGGATCATAGGCGTTCGTCACCTCCTCCATACGCAGGGCATAGTCATATTGCAGCCCCCCGATCAGCTTGCCCACCGCTTCCATCTGATAACGCGGCAGATAATAAAGCGGCACCAGAACCTCTTCCAGCGACGACAACGGCGCCCCGAACGGAATGGCCGCGGCGGAAAAGTTGTCAAGCGCCACCCGGCGCAGCTGATAAAGGCGCGCCAGTTCCGCCACCATGTCCGACCCGTTATCCCACAGATGAGCGGTGGCGTGAAGATTGCCGATCCCGCGGGCGGCTTCATCGGAAATAAACCTTAAACCTTCCGCCTTCTGTTTTTCCAGAATGGCGGCAAGGTCGGCTTCTTCCGCCGTCTTATCGGAAAATTCCCGATAGGCATATTCCACGGCCAACTTATCCCATTCCCCAATCCCCGTATCATAAGCATCGGAAAGATCAACGGTGCCATCCTCTTTTAAGGTGACCCAGGGATGGGGGTAATCCATGACCGAAGCCCGGTCTGTGGGGCTGGCGGCAAAGTTATGGGCAAATCCCAGTGTATGGCCGATTTCATGGGCCGAAAGCTGCCGAATTCGGGCCAGCGCCATATCTTTTTGCGTCTCAATCGTGCTGTCCTTTGTGGCATAAGGAGAGGTCAGGGCCGTGGCAATCAACAGGTCCTGGCGCACACGCAGGGAGCCTAAGGTTACATGCCCTTTGATGATTTCCCCAGTGCGCGGGTCCACCACGCTCGCCCCATAAGACCAACCCCGCGTAGCGCGATGCACCCAGTTGATCACATTATAGCGCACATCCATCGGATCGGCCCCTTCAGGCAACATTTCCACCCGAAAGGCATTGGAAAAGCCTGCGGCTTCAAACGCCTCCGCCCACCAGTTGCCGCCTTCGATCAGAGCACTGCGAATGGGTTCCGGCGTACCAGGATCCAGATAATACACAATCGGTTCCACCGGATCGCTGACGGCCCGCTCAGGATGTTTTTTCTTCAATCGGTGACGAATGATCAACCGCCGGGTCATGTCTTCGCCCAGCGGTGCTGCATAGTCCTTATATTCCAGATAGATGGCACCGCTGCGTGGGTCAAACACCCGCGGTTCATACCCCGGTTCAGGCAGGGCGACGAAAGAAATATGCTGGCGCAGGGTGAGAAAATGGCTGTGCGGCGCCACATCTTGCACATAAGGGCCGGGATTGTCGCCGGTCAGGGTGAGCGTGGCTTCAAATTCGCTGTTGCGCGGAAAGTTCCGGATCCGGGGCAGATAAAGCGCTGAACGGGATGGCTCCACACTGAAACGGCCCTGTCCGCGGGCCGCGATGGTCCGGGCAATGCCGTGCTGGTCACTGAGCAGAAAATCGGTGATGTCCACCAGGAAAGTCTTGTCTGCCGTGGCCTGGATGGGAAAACCCCATAACACGGAAGCGGCAAAGGCGTCCTCAACCGCCCTGACTTCCTCCAGGTTGTCGCTTAGAGCTCTATAACGGGTATTAATTTCCTGAAGCAGGATCCTGTTACCGGATCGTGTGAACTTCACCAGTCGCGTGGCCCCGATCTGGCCGCGATCAAGACCGATATCATTGGACCCCAGCCCCTGCGGCAACCCTACCTGATAAATAAAGGGATCATCCAGGCGATCCACCTGCAGATAAATTCTGCTCTGATTTTCATCCACAAAAAAGGTAAAAAAGCCCTCGCGGGCTGTCATCCCCTTTGTAAATTCCGCAATGGTTTCCGCGTGGGCAGTCCAGCTCGCCCCGCTGAACGCTATCACGATCACGACCCTGGCAATAATTTTCCGTATCATGTGCATCCCCGATTAACCTGATCACTGCTTATTCGCAGAAAATGACGGCCTTGCAACCGATAAAAAACGGGCGGCGCAATCCCGCCGCCCGGTAAGATGGGGTTATCAATAATAGGCCGGCGGCAGATCCCGATCCAGTTTCATATACCGGTCCCTCAGCAAAGTCCGCCGGGAAATGAGCGGATATTCCACACCTTTGACCAGCACATGTTCCGGGTTGGTGGCGACCTCCAGCGGATCCCCGTCCCAGACCACGATATCCGCGTCCTTGCCCTTTTCCAGAGTGCCGTAGCGGTCCGCGATACCGAAGATTTTTGCCGGATTCACGGTAATGGCTTTCAACGCCGCTTCATAGCTGAGCCCGTGTGCGACCGCATTGCCAGCAAGCTGTCCCAGGAGATATGCCCGGTGCGTTTCGCCCAGTGAGGAAATGGCAAACAGAACGCCGGCTTGCTCCAGACGGGCCGCATTGCTTAAGCTGGCGCCGATGGACGGGAACTGATACGGCAGGTTCGCCACCGCATCTATGACGACCGGAATCCCCGCTTCCGCCAGTTCGTCGGCCACTTTCCAAGCTTCAGGCACATCCATAAGGATCAAATCCAGATCATAATCCTTCTTCAGGCGAATGGCTTCACGAATGTCTGCGGCCCGCTCAAGAGCAAGCACCAGTTTCCGTTCCCCCCTGACCACCGGAATCAGGGCGTCCATGTCTTCAAGCGGCAGCAGATACTCCTGCCGCCACCGCCCCTTCATCACGTCGGAACGGCGATCCTCATACTCCTTGACCTGGTCCAGGATCAGACGCAGTTTGGTCCAGGCCACCGCATGATTGCCTCCGTCGAGAAGATTAGCAAACAGCGGCCCAGGCCCGGCCGTGACCCTATCCCCATCACCAAGGGCCAGAATCATGCCTCCCCCGGAAAAAAGCCTTCCAGAACCGGATGGGGCGGAAACGGCACGAGTCAGCCCCTCGACGCGGTTGGCGTCAATCACCACAGACTCCGGATTAAGGCCATAGCGCACCTCAAAGGCCGCGCTGAAGGGTTCTTCCCTGGCACTGTGGGAATTGGAATCCTCCGACAGGGAGATTTCGGTAATGCCCAATCGCGAATGGGAATTCATGAAACCGGGGGTGACCACTTTTCCACCCGCATAGATAACTTTTACCCCGTTAGGAATGCTCACATTGGGACCCACATCACGGATTTTCCCGTCTTCAATCAGGATTGTGGCCTCTTCCAGCGTGCCCTGCTTGCCCAGGGTCATGACCTTGCCGCCGGTAATGGCAATGGTTTCCGCCAGCGCCTGCCCCGAAACGGCGGAAAGAAGAAGGGCTGCGCCGAGGGCGGCTTTTCTAACAATCTGTTTCAGTGCCGGCTGTTTCATTGGTGGTCTCCTTTCCGGTTCTGGCCCAATTCAAAATCGCTCTGTGGATAAAGGTCGGGATTATGCCGGTCATACATCAGCGCCCCGTCGATATAGACCTTCTCGGCCACACTATAGGTGCTGAACGGATCCCCAGACCACACCACCACATCGGCCATCTTGCCGCTCTCAAGGGTGCCTGTCTGATCGGCAATACCCAAGGCTTCGGCCGGCTTTGATGTCAGCCAGGTGAAGGCTTCCGCCTTGGTAAATTCGATTCCGGCCTTGCGCCCATCAGCCCAGGCCTTTGCCAGTTCCTGATTGAGCCGCTGAATACCAATGTCGGAATCCGAATGCACAATGGCACAGGCCCCGGCCTTGGCGACCATGGGAATATTTTCGTTAATGCCGTCAAAGGCTTCGAGCTTGAACCCCCACCAGTCGGCCCACATGGCCGAACAAATGCCTTCTTCGGCCAAAATATCGGCAATCTTGTAACTTTCCACCGCATGGTGGAAGGTGGAGATCTTGTAACCAAATTCCTTGGCCATATTAATCATGGAGACCATTTCATCGGCCCGGTAGCAATGGTTATGAATCAGAACCTCTCCTTCCAAAACCCCGACAAGGGTTTCCATTTCCAGGTCCCGGGCCGGTGGAGTGGGATTTTTGCCGGCGTCATAATCGGCGTAATATTTATCCCATTTCGCCTTGTATTCCTTGGCCTTGATCCAGGCTTCGCGATAGCCGGCCATATTGGCCATGCGGGTGCTAGGACCGCCTTTGTTACCGTAAACCCGTTTCGGATTCTCGCCGCAGGCCATTTTCAGGCCGTAAGGCGCACCGGGAAACTTCATCGCCTCCACCGTGCGCGCCGGCACATTTTTCAGCGTCACACCCCGACCGCCAATCAGATTGGCCGAACCGGGCAAAATCTGAAGGGTGGTAATCCCGCCGGCCAGCGCCCGGGAAAATCCCGTATCCTGCGGCCAGACAGAATGTTCTGCCCACACCTTTGCCGTCACCGGGCTGGTGGCTTCATTGCCGTCAGCCGTAGACTTCACATCCGGCGCCGGATAAACCCCGAGATGGGAATGCACGTCAATAATACCTGGGGTCACCCATTTGCCCTGGGCATCAATCACCTTAGCGCCCACAGGGATATCCAGATCGTGGCCTACTGCCACAATCTTGCCCTCGTCCATCAGAATCGTACCCCCTTCGATCTGCCGGCCCGTCCCATCCAGAATGGTCGCGCCGACAATGGCCGTCATCTGGGAAGGAAACGGTTTATAAGTGCTTGGATAAGGATCCTTGTTGATGCGGACGAGCGGCGCCTGTTCTTTGGCCGGGTCCGCCGTTTCCTGGGCCTGAACCGCCCCGAAGCATAAAGAAAAAGCCATTCCGGCGCTCATCAGCCAGAAGGCAGTTTTTTTGTGATAGTGCATATCTATCCCCGTATTGTTGCGTGCGTTTTCTTGTTCATATTTTTCAAGCACCGGAACGGTAGCAAATAATGTTCCGCAAGAAAATATGAAACATCATAAAAAGGGGAAAAGGCAGAAAAAATACAAACAGGCACAACCTGTCGAGGATAGGCGCTCTCTCCTTCCTTACGGGGAATAGACTTCAGAAAGGAGAGAGCGATATTTCAAGAGAGCATCAGCGAATGGGAGAAGCACTGATCCGGCCGCGGTTGGTACGCCGGTCGCGGCGGGGCTGCTGCACCTGATAGGCTTCGGCGCAATGTTCCTGACAATAGGGAAAACCAGGCCGGGAAGGTTTGCCGCAAAAATGGAAATCCGGCTCTCCAGGATGGCCAATGGGCCATTTACACATTCGGTCCGTCAGCTCCAGAAGAGAGACCTTGCCCCCGGCGGCTTTCCTGGACGGTTTTTTCTTCTCGACAGCCTTTTTGACTTTTTTGGCCGGGTCGGTTTTCACCGGAGACGGCCGCGAGGCGAGCCCCATGCGATGCGCCTTGCCGATCACCGCATTGCGTGTCACCCCTTCACCCAGTTCTTTGGCAATCTGACTGGCGCTTAAGCCCTTGTCCCAAAGTTCTCTTAACTTTTCAACCCGTTCATCTGTCCAGGCCATGAGATATTTCCTTCATTCAGACTATCAAGAAGCAGCGTCACCAACGCTTAAATATATACTGATTATATAGGCAACATGAAGGGCCTTGTCTAATGCTCTGTCACAAAAAGGTCAAGATCGCAGTATTCTTCCCCTCCCCCACTGCCCCGGGCTTGTTCCATTGGCGATTCTCCTGTACAAGAAGCCTTCGATACGCCCGAGGAATAACTTTAAGGCAAACAGGACATGAGTGACCAACAGCTTCCCGCCTTTGGCAGCATAAAAATCGGCACCGTCAACTGGTACGGGGTGTGGACCCTTTATGGGAAAGAAGTCTGGCGCTTTTGCAAGGTTCTGGGACAGACGGTTCTGGCGCCTGTGGTGACCACATTTCTGTTTATGACCATTTTCACCCTGGCCTTGGGCGGCGGCACCCGGGTCAGCGGGGATATTTCCTATCCGCTGTTTCTCGCCCCGGGGCTGATTATCATGTCGGTGCTGCAAAATGCCTTTGCCAATCCCTCGTCTTCCCTGATGTCCGCCAAGATGCAGGGAAACATTGTGGACATCCTGCTCGCGCCGCTGGGCCCGGGGGAGATTGCCGTCGCCTATATGTTGGGCGGTGTGACCCGGGGTCTGCTGGTGGGGGTGATCCTCACGCTGGCCATGTTCCTGTTTGTACGTCTGCCGTTCAGCCATGTCTGGGCCATGCTGTATTTTGGGATCGGCACCGCCATGTTGTTGTCACTGCTGGGTATTATTGCCGGCATCTGGGCGGAAAAATTTGAACAGTCCGCAGCCATCAACAATTTTATTATCGTGCCGCTATCCTTTCTGTCCGGTACGTTTTATTCCATCGACCGGTTGCCGGGGATCTGGCATGATCTCAGCCATATCAATCCCTTTTTCTATATGATTGATGGTTTCCGTTACGGCATGATCGGACGGGCGGATGCAGATCCGCTGATTGGCATGTTGTACTTGGCAGGCTTGAATCTGTTTCTTTGGATTGTCACATACCGTATGCTGAAATCCGGGTATAATCTGCGCCCCTGAATTTCCGCATTGAATTTTCGCGTTAAGTCTCCGCGTTATGTCTCCGTATTTCTGGGGACAACCGGCCGAACACAATAGTTTCTATTGACAGGCCCTGGAGTTCCAGGGATATTTCGCGGTTCCGGCATCCGGTTTCCGCGGCCCCAACGACATTGATAAATCGAGATTAAGGTAATGATTAAAAACAGCAAAAACGATAACACGGAAGAAAGCCTTGTTCCGCCTGTCCTGCCGACCTATGCCCGTGCAAATGTCGCTTTTGTCCGCGGTGAAGGCGTCTATGCCTATGACCGGGAGGGCAACCGCTATCTCGATTTCGGCAGCGGTATTGGCGTGAACAATCTGGGTTACTGTCATCCGGCGTTGGTGGCTGCGCTCACCGACCAGGCTAGCAAGATCTGGCATACCTCCAATCTCTACCGTATTGAAGGCCAGGAGCGCCTGGCGGAACGTCTGGTGACGGAAAGCTTCGCCGACAGCATGTTTTTTACCAACTCAGGGGCCGAAGCTCTGGAATGCGCCATTAAAATGACGCGTAAATATTTTTATGACAAAGGCGAAGCGGACCGCAACCGTATCATCACCTTTGAAGGCTGTTTTCACGGCCGGACCATTGCCACGATCTCGGCCGCAGGTTCGGAAAAACTGGTCAAGGGATTTGGTCCCTTACTTGACGGTTTTGACCATCTGCCGTTCTACAAGGATATGAACAAGGTGGAAAAGGCCGTGACCGAAGAAACCGCCGCCATTCTGATTGAACCGGTTCAGGGCGAAGGCGGCATTCGCCCGGTCAGCCCCGAAAACCTTCAAAAACTGCGCGATATTGCCGACAAACATGGTCTGCTGCTGATCTTTGACGAAGTCCAGTGCGGTATGGGCCGGACCGGCAAGTTGTTCGCCCATCAATGGAGCGATGTAACCCCCGATATTCTGGCCACGGCCAAGGGCATTGGCGGCGGTTTCCCGCTGGGCGCGTGTCTGGCCCGGGATCATGTGGCGCAATGTATGACGGCCGGGAGCCATGGCTCCACCTATGGCGGCAATCCGCTGGCCATGGCGGTGGGAAATGCGGTGCTTGACGTGCTGCTGGCGGAAGGGTTTCTGGAGCATGTTGACAGCATGTCCTATGAACTGAGAAAATCCCTGGTCAAGCTTGGCGCCACCTATCCCGATGTCATTGAGCTGGTGCGGGGCATGGGCCTGATGCTTGGCTTGAAACTGAAGGTGCCGGTTCCGGATTTCGTGGCCGAGGCGCTTAACAACAAATTGATGGTAATCGGCGCCGCAGACAATACCGTCCGGCTGTTGCCGCCGCTGATTATTACCGAGGAGCATATTGAAGAAGCCCTGGCAAAACTGGAGAAAACCTGTCAGACCCTGAACAAGGCACTGGCCGCCGCCCGGCAGGCGACGGAAACAGAGGACTAAAATGGGTACATTCAAACTGAATCCCCCCCAACGGCATTTCCTGGACCTGGCCTCCTTAACCCCTGAGGAAGCCCGGGAAATCATTGACAAGGGCAAAGCCCTGAAACAGGCCGTCACAGGAAGCGGAAAGGGGTTTGTGCACCCCGACCGGCCGCTGGCGGATAAAAGCCTGGCCATGATTTTTGAAAAACCTTCCACCCGGACCCGGGTCTCCTTTGAAATGGCAATACATCAGTTGGGAGGATCTGCCGTGATTCTGCAGGGCCAGGACATGCAATTGGGCCGTGGAGAAACCGTTTCTGACACGGCGCAGGTGCTCTCGGGGTTTGTGGACGCCATCATGCTCCGGGCCAACAGCCATGAGGCGCTGCTGGAAATGGCCGAACATGCCCGTGTCCCGGTGATTAATGCGTTGACGAATTTTTCCCACCCCTGTCAGGTCATGGCCGATATTCTCACTTTTGAGGAACATCTGGGCGCCATCGGGGGGCGCAAGATCGCCTGGTCCGGAGACGGCAATAATGTGGCCACCTCGTGGATCCACGCCGCCGTTCTGTTTGACTGTGAACTGGCGCTGGCCTGCCCGAAAGAATTCATGCCTCCTGCCCATGTCCTGGACTGGGCCCGGGACAAGGGCGGCAGGGTGACACTCACCCATGACCCGCAGGAAGCGGTCCGGAACAGCGACTGCGTGATCACCGATACCTGGGTGTCCATGGGCGATACAGATGCAGAACAGCGCCTTAAAATCCTCGCCCCCTATCAGGTCAACAAACAGCTCATGCGTGAGGCCCGCAAGGAGGCCATCTTCATGCATTGCCTGCCGGCCCATCGCGGTGAGGAAGTCACTGACGAAGTGATTGATGGCCCCCAATCGGTGATCTGGGACGAGGCAGAAAACCGGCTGCATATTCAAAAGAGCATCCTGATGTGGTGTTTTGGCAAATAGGATTGAAAGCTGCTGTGACCATGACGGACCAGATCACTCTTTCTTACCGCGATATATGCCTGCCCTTCAGCCTGGAAAACCGGGACATCAAAGGACGCATTGTCCGGCTGGATCACACCCTTGACCAGGTATTGAAAACCCATGCCTATGCCGAGCCGGTCAGCACTCTTCTGGGGGAGGTTATGCTGCTGTCCACCCTTCTCGGCAGTATGATGAAATATGACGGCATCCTGACCATTCAGATCAAAACGGAAGGGGCTATCCGTTTCCTGGTTAGCGATTTTGCCACCGACGGAACAACGGATGGCGGCGTGATCCGGGGGTATGCCCAATATGACGCCGACGCCGTCGCCCAGGCTTCACAGGAGGAACGGAACGCTCCCATACGACTGTTGGGTGGGGGATATATGGCCATCACCCTGGATCAGGGACGGTATATGGACCGGTATCAGGGAATTGTCCATCTTAAGGGGGAGAGCCTGGCTGAAGCCGCCGAAGAATATTTCCAGACCTCCGAACAATTGCGCTCTCATGTCAAAGTCGTCTGCCGCAAGGAGGCCAGCGGCCAATGGCGCGGCGCAGCCATCATCATTCAGCATCTGGCCCGCAGCAGCGAACAGGACCGTCACAGGGAACTGGAACAGGAAAAGCTGGATGAAGATTGGCGCAATGCCTCAACGCTTCTCGCCAGCCTGACTGAGGCGGAAATGCTCAATCCCGACCTCTCACTGCAGGAAATCCTGTTCCGGCTGTATCATGAGGGCGGAGTGAGGGTCTATGAGCCGGTCGGTGTGCGCAACGGCTGTCGCTGTTCCGAGGACAAACTGCGTCAGGTCCTCAGTAATTTCAGCCGCGAAGACCTGGAACATATGGCCCAGAACGGTATCATCACCATGGATTGTGAGTTCTGCAAAACCAGCCATCAGTTCGAGCTGAACAAGCTGATCAATTAGAGTGAAGTGAATGGGAATGAGATCGAGGCCAGAGTAAATTGCGCCACCCTATGCACAATTTACTCTAGAGTGAATTGTGAATAGGTTGGCTCAATTCTGTTGGCGGATTGCGGCCCGCTTCACGCGGAAGACGGCGCCGGGCGATGCGGGGCATCGGGCCAGGCGTCTGACAAGGTGAGCGGCCCCAAGCCGCCAACCCGAAGGGCCGGGCCGATCTGGTCCAGTTCCGGCGGGGTTTGGCTGGGCCGTACCGCCAGTATGGCCTGCGCCAAACCCCTGGCTCCTGAACCAGACCTGACCGGCAGAATGGGTCAACCTATGCACAATTCACTCTAGTCCTCCAGCCATCGGGTAAAGCTTTCCCCCGGCGGCCGTTCAGCCGGCGGCAGCGGACGGACCGGATGCCCCAGATACATGAACCCCACGATCTGCGTCCCTTCTTCAAACCCCAGAAGATGACGCATCCGGTCATTATAGGCAAAGGATCCGGTGCGCCAGATACAGCCCAGCCCCAATTCCTCTGCCGCCAGTAGGATATTCTGGCAGGCAACCGAAGCCGACGCTACATTTTCCGCCATCAGCGCCTTGGGATGGTCGGAGCGGGCGGCCGCCACCACGATGATTACCGGCGCACGAAATGGTTTAGCCGCCAGGGTTTCCATTTTCTGCCGGACCTCGGGGCTGTCGGGATTATCCTGTTCCGCCGCAAAACATTGCGCCATATAGCTGCCCAGGCGCGCCCGCCCCTCTCCCCGGATCACCAGAAACCGCCAGGGGTTCGTGTTGTAATGTACCGGCGTACAGACCGCGGCATCGAGGATCCGTTCAATCAGTTCCTTTGAAACGTCACGCTCTTGCACAAAGGGATTGCTGCGCCTTGTTCTGATGGCGGTAATGACAGACATACACTTTTCCTGTTCTTAATCTGAACTTTTCTCACAAACCACGTCCTGAAGGCGTTTCAAAAACGCATCACAGGCGTCGAGTTGGGCCTGGTCAATATATTCATCCGGCCGGTGTGCCTGCAAGATACTGCCTGGGCCGCAGACCACGGTCGGCACCGCGGCGGTTTTCTGGAAGGCCCCCGCTTCGGTGCCATAAGAAACCGCCGATACGCTGTTCTGTTCCGCCAGCGCCAGCACCAGACTTTCCGCCGGCGACCCTGTTTCCGGCAACAGCGGCAGAACATTAGCGATCTGTTCGGTCTGAACCGCTTCCGGAGTACCGCCTTCCGCCCTCATTTTCGGCAGAATTTCATCTTCCACAAATTCCTGGAAGCGGGTCAGAATTTCGTCCGGGTCGCTCCCCGGGACGGGACGATATTCCCATTCGAATTCACAATGGGCCGGGGTAATGTTGGCGGCTTCCCCCCCGCGAATAGTGCCCACCTGCACGGTGGTATAGGGCGGATCGAATCCTTCAGATGGGGCTGGACGGGTTTTCATCTCTTCCCTTAGGCGGTTGAGATATGAAATCAGTTCCGCGGCATAATAGATGCTGTTGAGTCCCCGATCCGTGCTGGAATGAGCTTCCCGGCCCTGGATACGGGTTTTCATATATCTGATGCCCTTATGGGCGTTGACCACCTTCATGTCGGTGGGTTCACCGACAATACAGGCCCGAGGCCGCGGGGACATATCCCGGATCATATCCAAAAGACTGCTCACTCCGGTGCACCCCACCTCCTCATCATAGGAAAAGGCCAGGTGAACAGGCTCTTTCAGTCCCCGCCGCAGGAAATCCGGGACGGCCGCAAGACAGCAGGCAATAAACCCTTTCATATCGCTGCTGCCGCGCCCATAAAGACGCCCGCCCCGTTTGGTCAGTTCAAAAGGCGGGGTTGTCCAATCCTGCCCCGTTACCGGCACCACATCGGTATGACCCGACAGGATGATCCCCCCCTGATCCGCCGGGCCGAGTGTGGCAAACAGATTGGCTTTATTTTGCGCTTCATTGAACAAGAGTCGCGAAGGGACGCCATATCCAGCCAGATAGCGTTGCACAAAACGGATCAGATCCAGATTGGACTTCCAGCTTGTGGTATCAAAGGCAACAAGCCGGGCAAGAAGCTCACAGGAGGTATATTTGTCCATATTGGTTTCAGCCCCTGTTTGGGAAGTTGTTGACTGCCTGATATACATAACAGACTTGTTCCCAGATACAATCTGTTCCTAGATACAATGGGTCTCTCTTTCATCAGTTTCGCCAGAATTGCGGCATGAACAGTACCATGACGGCAAACAGTTCAAGGCGGCCGATCAGCATGGCGAAGGTCAGAAACCATTTCGCCACATCCGGCAGATTCTGAAAATTGCCCGCCGGCCCGATCAGGGCCCCCACCCCCGGGCCCACATTAGCCAGCGCCGTCCCCACGCCGGAAGCCGCGGTCGTAAAATTCACGCCCGTCAAGGTGACGCCAAAGGTCAACACCACAAAACTGACAATAAAGATAAACAGATATGAGGCAACAGAGCCGGCCACTTCGGAGGAAATAGGTTTGCCGTTGAATTTCGGTATATAAATGCCGTTGGGCCGTAACATACGCTTCAGCGAAGTCACTGTGCTGGCGAAAAAAACCTGGAACCGAAAGACCTTGATACCGCAGGAGGTGGACCCGGTACATCCACCGATAAACATGATAAAAAAGAACAACGGCGTGGCCACTGGTCCCCACAAGGTATAGTCGGTGGTCGAAAAGCCCGTTCCGGTAATCACCGAAATCACATTGAAAGTAGTGTATCTGAGCGCCTGCGCCATATCATATCTGCCGTCCAGCCAAAGCCATAGCGACAGGGAAATAATCAGTACAGCAAACAGCGCCAGCAACATACGCACCTGGGAGTCCTGGAACAATATGCCCGTCTCCCCCCGGATCATCTGCAAATACAAAAGAAACGGCAGACTGCCCACCACCATAAAAAAGGAAATCAGATAATCAATCAGCATGCTGTCGAAATACCCCACGGACCCGTCCGAGGTGGAAAATCCGCCGGTGGCCACCGTGGTAAAGGCATGACAGACGGCCTCAAAAGGCGTCATGCCTGCAAGCCACAAGCTGATACCGCAAAACAGAGTGATGGCGATATAAAGAATGGACAGCACCATGGATAACTGGGTGGCCCGGGGAATTTCGCTGCCCATGGTGTCAAAGGCCTCCACCTTAAAAAGCTGCATCCCCCCCACCTGCAGATAGGGCAAGATCGCCACCCCCATGACCACAATGCCCACACCGCCAAACCATTGCAGAATGCTGCGCCACAGCAACAAGCCCGGTGGCGCCCCGTCGAGTCCCGTAATGACCGTCGAGCCGGTGGTGGTAATGCCCGACATGGCCTCAAAAAATGCATCCGTGAAGCTTAAGGACAGTTCGGAATAAATGAAGGGTAAGGCCCCACAGGCCGGCAGGATAATCCAGGTCACCACTGTCAGCAGAAAAGCCTGCTGAATACTCAACCCTTTCTGTTTGGTGCTGTTGCTGAGAAAAAGCAGGCTGCCCAGAAACAACACCAGTCCGGAAGTAACCGCAAAAACCTGCCAGTCGGGATTGCCGACGGCTGCATCCACCAGAGCCGGGAACAACATCCCTACACCGAGGATCAACAGAAACAGACCGTTGATTTGCAAAATAGGCCTGAAATCAATCAAGCCGGCCCCTCCCTTGTCAACCCGGGCCTGAAGCCCCTCTACTCTTTACCCGCCATAGGGCGAAAACTGCCCCACGACAGAGAGGAATTCCTTGCGGGTTTTTTCATCCTCGCGAAAAGCCCCGACCATACGGCTGGTCACCATGGACACCCCGTGTTTATGCACCCCGCGTGTGGTCATACATTGATGAGCCGCCTGGATGATAACACCAACCCCATAGGGCTCCAAGACATCTTGTATGCAATCTGCGATCTGAGCCGTCATTTTTTCCTGCACCTGAAGCCGCTTGGCGTAGGTTTGCACTACCCGCGCCAACTTGCTGATGCCAACCACCTTGTTCCGGGGCAGATAGCCCACATGGGCCTTGCCGATAATCGGCGCCATATGATGTTCACAATGGGATTCGAAGGGGATATCCCGCAACACCACCATTTCGTCATACCCTGCCACTTCCTCAAAGGTGCGGGACAGAATATCACGCGGGTCTTCCTCATAGCCCCGGAAAAATTCCTGATAGGCCTCCACCACCCGACGGGGCGTATCTTTCAATCCTTCGCGGGACGGGTCATCCCCGGCCCATCTCAGTAAGGTGCGCACGGCTTCTTCCGCTTCGGCCCGGGAAGGCTTGCGAAAGCCCTGTTCCTTATGTGACGTCACTAATTTACTCCTTCTTACCCTGAAACCCTGAATATTGCGTGTCCTGGTGTTACCACCCCCTTAACCGGGCGCGGATCAGTTGATCATCAGATTGCTGTGGGGACTGTCCAGGGAGAAGGCCGGCACCTCCACATTGAAATGAGTCCCGTCCTTTTTGCGCATCTGGAAACTGCCCACCATGATCCCCGACGGCGTTTTCAGGGGCGCCCCGCTGGTATATTCAAACACCTCACCGGGACCCAGCACTGGCTGTTCCCCGACCACGCCTTCTCCGCGCACTTCATGAACCTGCCCCAACGCGTCAGTGATGACCCAGTGACGGCTTTCCAGCTGCACTGTTTCCGCGCCAAGATTTTCGATCTGAATCTGATAGCCCCAGAAATACCTGTTTTCTTCCGGATTGGACTCATCTTCCAGATAAAAGGGCTGGACCGACACGCTGATCTGCCGGGTCACGGCCCTGTAGGTGTTGCCGGTGTCATCCATCTGGTTTACTCCGCAATGCCTGCTTGGGCCGCAGCCTGCAGCAGGTCTTCCATCAAATCCTCTACATGTTCCAATCCGACGGACAGACGCAACATGCCTTCGGTGATCCCCATTTGCAGGCGCGCTTCTTCCGCCACACTGGCATGGGTGGTGCTCGCCGGATGGGTCATCAAACTTTTGGCATCCCCGATATTATTGGAGATATCAATAATTTTCAGACTGTTCAGAAATTTGAACGCCTGTTCCCGCCCGCCAGGCACTTCAACGCATAAAATCGTCCCGCCGCGGCTCATCTGTTTCATGGCCAGCTCATGTTGGGCAAAATCCTTACGCCCCGGATAACTGACCCGCACGAACCCCTTCATATCGGCCAGCATATCGGCAAGACGCGCCGCATTGTCGCACATGCGATGAATCCGCAACTCCAGGGTCTCAAGCCCCTTGAGCATCACCCAGGCATTAAACGGGCTGATATTGGGGCCCGTGTTGCGCAAGAACGGCAGAAGCTGTTCTTCAAGAAGCTGTTCGGAAGACAGGATACAGCCGCCCAAACATCGTCCCTGCCCATCAATATGTTTAGTGGCGGAATACACCACAATATCAGCACCATAAGCCATGGGTTTCTGCAACACCGGCGTGGCAAAAACATTGTCCACCACCACCAGCGCCCCATGATCATGGGCCAGGTCACAAACAAACTGAAGGTCCACCACATCCAGTGTCGGATTGGCCGGTGTTTCCAGGAACACCGCCGCCGTCTCCGGCCGCATGGCCGCCTTCCAGGCTTCGACATCCCTGCCATCCACCAGCGTCACCTCCACGCCAAAACGAGGCAGAAGGGTTTCCACCACATAACGACACGACCCGAACAGCGCCCGGCTGGACACCACATGATCGCCGGCCTTGAGAATGGCCAACAAGGCAGCCGTCACCGCGGCCATACCAGTGGCTGTAGCGCGAGCCACTTCCGCCCCCTCGATTAGCGCCATACGGTCCTCGAACATGGCAGCTGTGGGATTCCGCAGACGGGAATAGGTATAACCGTCTTGTTCTCCGGCAAAACGCGCGGCGGCATCCTCGGCGCAGTCATAGGCATACCCGGAGGTCATGAACATGGCTTCGCTGGTCTCCCCCATTTCGCTGCGCCAGGTTCCCCCCCGCACCAGCCGCGTTTCCAGCCGCCAACTTGACGTTGCCTCTTTATCCTGCCCGGTATGCCTTTTCATGACCTATAATCCCAGAGTTTCTCAAAGGGTTTTTCAAAGGGTTTCTCGAAGAGTTTTTCGACCAGCTCTCCTCCGGTCAACCTTCCTTAAGTCTCAATTCAAACTTGGTATCGGGTAAATGCGGCAGCGTCAAGACAAGCCTGTAAAAATCCGGGCAGGTCGTGTCTCAGCCGCTACAAGATGCCCCGCCCAGAACACAGAAGCGGGCACAATGCGGATGGTTGAGCGCCACGGTTTTTTTCATATCCCCCAGGCATTCGCCCATCTCGAAAGCCTTGTCATACGCCAAAAGTGTGCAGGGCATGAGCACTGGACGCGCCGCTCCCCGGCGTTTGACCACCATGCGCGATGTGGCACACATCATATCTTCCGGCGCCACATTGAGAATCTCCCAGCATGCCGTGGTAATTTCGGGAACATCAGCCGTCTCATCCATTTCCGGAAACAGAACCAGCTCTGTCGGGTCCGAAGCTGTCAGGGAAATTCCCAGTTGGTCAAACAGGTGCTGATAGCCGATCCGCAGCCGGGCTTCCGACTCATGGGCAAAAGTACGGCCCGCAACACTAAAATTAAACCCGTTTTCGGCCAACCATTGAAGCCCGCGTACCATGGGCGCCCAGCTTCCCGTCCCTCGTTCCCGTTCATGCACAGCCGGATCATAATGATCCACAGACACCCTGAGACGCAGCGCCGGACCGTATTTTTTCTTCAAGGCCAAAAGCCCCACAGTCTTGTGCTGCATCGGTTTCATGGCGTTGGTCAGCACCAGAACCCTGAATTCGCGCTGCAAACAGTCTTCCAGCATTTCCATAATATCCGGGTTCATGAACGGTTCGCCGCCGGTGAAGCCAATGTCACGAACCGGCCAGCCCTCGCGGTGGACTTCCTCAAGATAGTCCCGCACCTCCTCTGCCGAAATATAGGACAAGCGGTCATTGGTCGGTGAAGACTCAATGTAACAATGACCACATTCCAGGTTACATAATGTACCTGTATTGAACCACAGAACTTCTAGTTTTTTAAGGTCTACCCGCGCCCGCGGCGCGCCAGTGGTAGTTACATGGGGATCGGAAAATTTTTTCTTTTGTGGGATTATGGCATCCATACTGTCCTCGTTACCCTTTAGTTGTTCCAAGCCCTTTGCTCATTCCCGCATCTTATACCCGTATTTTATCAACTTGCCAGCCGGGGATGAATCAACTTGTCGTGAAAGTCATCTGCCTTATGATCGCCTTATCATGAAAAGGTCACAAAAAGGTGAGAGACTTCTTTTTGCTTGATCCAACTCAATGATTTTTCTCCCGGCAATGACAAGATATCATCATGACAGATATTTTCCCCTCCCCAACAAAACCCGCGGACGGCCGTTATACGGAGATCATCGCCCGCACCCACACCATTCCGCCCCGGGTTACGGCAATTGTGCATCCGGTAGACGCCCCTTCGCTTCAGGGGGCGCTGGATGCAGCGCGGGAAGGCATGCTGATTCCCCTTCTGGTGGGACCGGAAGCCAAAATCAAGGCCGCGGCGGAAGCAATACACCAGGACATTTCGGGGTATGACCTGATCAACGTGCCTCACTCTCACGCAGCGGCGGAACGGGCGGTTGAGCTTGTGCGGGAAGGCCGGGCGGTGGCACTGATGAAAGGGGCCTTGCATACGGACGAACTGATTTCCGCCGTACTGCACAAGGAAAAAGGACTCAGGACCGAACGCCGGCTCAGCCATATTTTTGTCATGGATGTACCACGCTATCACAAGCTGTTGTTTATTTCCGACGCCGCCATCAATATTTATCCGGACCTGACCGTCAAGAAAGACATCGTGCAAAATACCATCGACCTTGCACAGGCCCTGGGGATCGAAACCCCCAAAGTGGCCATTCTGTCAGCGGTTGAAACCATCAACCCCAAGATTACCTCTACCGTTGACGCGGCAGCTTTATGCAAAATGTCGGACCGAAACCAGATCACGGGCGGCATCCTTGACGGACCGTTGGCCTTTGACAATGCCATCTCCCTCAGCGCCGCCAGGACCAAGGGAATCAAATCCGAAGTGGCCGGCGATGCGGATGTGTTGATCGTGCCGGACCTTGAAGCCGGCAACATGCTGGCCAAGCAACTTGAATATCTCGCCGGGGCCGAGGCCGCCGGCATCGTGCTGGGGGCCAAAGTGCCCATCATTCTCACCAGCCGCGCCGACAGCGCCCACTCCCGTCTGTGTTCCTGCGCCGTCGCACAGCTTCTTGTCAGCCATCGGGAAAAAACGGGATCTCCCCTATGACGCCCCGCCAGAACGCCATTCTCGTCTTCAACGCCGGATCTTCCAGCATCAAGGCCGCCTTGTATGGTTTGTCGGAAGATCGGCACGCGCCCCTTGAGCTCATCAGCCGCTTTCATCTGTCGGGGCTCAGAGGCCCGCATCCGCAAATCCGACTTACCGACGCCCAGGAAAAGGTTCTGCTGGAACGCTCCTTGCCCGCCTCCTGCGATCATGAAACCGGCGCTCAAACCGTTTTGGAACGATTACTGAAAGACGGGCAGATCAATCTTCTGGCCGTCGGCCACAGGGTTGTGCACGGCGGCAGCACATATACCGCTCCCGTGCTCATCACCGATGATGTTTTAAGGGATCTTTCCACATTTATCCGGCTTGCGCCCCAACATCAGCCCCACAATCTGCGGGCCATCCGCCTGATCCAGGAAATGCTGCCGACCCTGCCCCAGATAGCCTGTTTCGATACCGCCTTTCACAGCAGCATGCCCGACATGGCCACGCTTGTGCCCTTGCCCCGGGACATCCGGAACAAGGGGGTGCGCAATTACGGTTTTCACGGCCTGTCTTATGAATATATCGCCGGGCGGTTGCCGCAATTACGCAAAGACGGGCGCATATATGGACGATGTATCGTCGCCCATATGGGGCATGGGGTCAGCATGTGTGCCCTGAAAGACGGCAAAAGCATCGCCACAAGTATGGGATTTACGGCACTGGCGGGATTGCCCATGGGATTTCGTTCCGGCACTGTGGATCCCGGCATTCTGCTTTACCTTCTGGAAGAAGAGGGGCTCTCCGTGGCCGAACTCAAGGACCTTTTATACCATAAATCAGGGCTTTACGGCCTGTCAGGCGTGAGCGATGACGTACGGGACCTGTTACGGAAGGACAGCCCCGATACCCGGCGGGCGCTCGACTATTTCGCTTACCGCATAAACCGGGAAATCGGCTCGCTTACGGCCGCTTTGGGCGGGCTGGACGCACTGGTTTTTACCGCCGGCATCGGAGAAAATTCCCCGGAAATCCGCCGCCAGGTCTGTGCGCTTGCCGCCTGGCTCGATATTCGCCTTGATGAGGGGAAGAATGCCCAAAATGCCGCGCTGATCAGCACCCCCGACAGCCCGGTCGAAGTCTGGGTCATCCCGACCAATGAGGAAGTGATGATCGCCCGGCATACCATCGCCCTGCTCCCCTGATCCTCGCCCTCCCGACAGCGTTATCATGATACCCCTGTCCTGGTCTCACTAACATGTGATGACACCCCCCTAATCTTGCCTTGACTCTGGAGTATACTTCAGAGTCCAGAATTGAGATCAGACATCGGATTCTGATACCGATCACAAGAGGCAACCATGTTCATAGGCGATCTGGCGAAAAAAACAGGGATTAGCATTGATACGATCCGCTACTATGAGAAGGCCGGATTGATCTTCCCGGTTTCTGTATGCAAATCCGGATACCGTGAATTCGACGACACGGCGGCAGAAACATTGCGCTTTATCACGCGGGCCAAACAGCTTGGCTTTTCACTCCGGGAGATTCGCGACCTGCTTGCCCTGAAAAAGACCCCTGAGACAACCTGCAAACAGGTCAAAGCACGCGCCGAACAAAAACGCGCTGAAATCATCCACAAAATACAAAGCCTCCAGGAAATGAAAAAAGAACTGGACGCCCTTGTCCACGCCTGCCGGGGAGATGAGTCCGGGCTGGAGGCCTGCTCTATTGTAAAAACGTTAGAAGGAAAGGAGCAATAAACTGCGACAGTATGGGCTAAATCTGATGTTTATATTTGTGCTGCTTGCAGCCGACAAAGCCGCGGCGGCGCCGATCACCTTCAACACAGCTCTGCCGATCAGCAAGGGCGAAATCATTTTTCGTGAACAGCTCATCTATGGCCGTGCAAAGGAGGGCGGACGCGAGATGACACGGCTGACCTTCCTGTCGGTGGCGGCCTATGGCGTCACTCCAGATCTGGCCCTCTTCGCCGTGTTGCCCGTCCTCCGAAACAAATTGAGCATGCCGGGGCTTGAACGACAGGCCACGGGCCTTGGGGACATGCGCCTGTTTAGCCGATATACCATTTACCGGCGGGATTTCCGGGGCGGCACCTTCCGCTTTGCCCCCTTTGCTGGGCTTGAACTGCCGACCGGAGAACATCAGGAACGAGATGAGCGGGGGCTACTGCCCCCTGCTCTCCAGGCTGGTTCGGGAAGCTGGGATATTGTTTTTGGTCTTATCGGCACCTATGCCACGGTGGATTTTAACCTGGATGCTCAGGTCTCCTGGCAAGAGAACCGCAAAGCCGGCGGCATTGAGACCGGTGATGTTTTCAGGACAGACGTTTCAGTTCAATACAGACTTTATCCGCAGGAAATCGGAGACGGCGAAATAACGGGTTTTCTTTATGGCGTGCTGGAAGCCAGTCTGGTTCATGAAGGCAAAAACCGCACTGCAAATCTGCCTGATCCCAATTCGGGCGGGACAAAACTGTTTATCTCTCCTGGCCTACAATATGCGGCAACACGCTGTATTGCCGAGGCAACTGTGCAGCTTCCCGTACTCCAGAACTTAAATGGTGCAAACCTGAAACAGGACTATGTCTTGCGCGCGGGCTTCAGGATCAATTTCTAAAGGACGGGGCAAAGATCATGAAAAGATATTTATGGTTATTGGTTTTTTTGGCACTAGGAACAGAGACAGCGCTGGCGGAAGAGGTGCAATATATCCTGCATATCGACGGAATCACCTGCCCTTTCTGCGTGGCAAGCTCGGCGAAAGCCCTTAAAAAGATCGAGGGCGTCAAGGATATCAGATCAGACTTGAAGGCGGGCACGATTACGGTATGCGCCGATGCCCGAAAGGTTGCCTTTACGGACGAGCAGCTTACGGCGCTCTTCAGGGAAAAAGGATTTACCTACCGGGGTATGGAAAGAGCTGAACAATGCCAGCCTCTGTAAGACGACACTCCATTATCACGTGCCCCTTATGCGGCTTCTCCCGGGAAGAAACCATGCCGCTCAATGCCTGCTGGTATTTTTATGACTGCTCGAAATGCGGCGGCTTGATCAAGCCGAAGACCGGCGACTGTTGCGTGTTCTGTTCCTATGGAACAGTGCCCTGCCCGCCCGTTCAGGCAAAACGGGGGTGTTGTCATGGATAATATCAGAAAGCCAAAACAATGGGGATGGCTTGTTCTGTTCACTTCCACCGCAACGCTGGTCTGCTGCGTCATCCCCATTCTTCTCGTCAGCCTGGGCCTGGGTGCCGTCGCCGCAACCCTTTATGCAACACTGCCTATACTCACCTTTTTAGGGCTTCATAAGGCCTGGGTTTTTATCCTGACGGCCGCTATCCTGGCTTTGGCCGGCTGGGCCCTTTACCGGCCCGGCTGGCGCTGTCCGGCTGATCCCGTACAGGCCCGGGCCTGCCTGACCACGCGAAAATGGAACATTCGCTTGTTTTGGTTATCTTTGCTGATTTGGGGCGTGAGCTTCTTGGCGGCCTATCTTCTTCTCCCCCTCACCACATGGCTTGGCATATAGAGATATAGGTTTCTGACAATTATACAAAGATGCCCCTATACAGATGCCTCCCGAAACAGACAAACATGCTTACAAAGCCGCCGCCTGATTTTTTTTGTGGCGGGCGGGGAAAAATTGGTTTACATCATTGGAAAAGCCGGGGGAGAAACCTTCACTCATGTCACAGATTATTCGACAGAAAAGCCTGCTCAGCGGCCTGATGCCCCGCCTTAACCGGGCCGTCAGCCTGATGCTGTTCCTGTCGATATTCTTCAACATCGTCATGACGGTTTCGGCGGCCCGAGCTGCGCCGCTCAGCCAGATTGACGGTTCATCGACCCTGGCCACAGGCGGCACTTTCTATTTGTGTTCCCCTTACGGCCTGAAATCCGTCACGCTTGATGAAAACGGCAACCCGGTGGATCATGATATCGCCTCCACCGTATTCTGCGTCTTCTGCCTGCCGTTCAACAAAACGGATCTGACACCGCCGGCGATGGCACACGTGCCTCTCGCCCCCGCCCCTGTCACCGCGCCTTCATATCCCATATCCGACGCCACGCCTTTGCCGGTCGCCTTGGTTGCTGTCCCCCCGGCCCGCGCCCCCCCAATCTTTTTCCTCTAAGTCCATATTTCTCAAACCCAAATGCACCAGCCATCTTCCCAAGAGGAAGGGTAGCGTTCGCGTGTTTCAAAGACCATTTCGAGGAAAAACAAAGTAATGAGTTCTTATACAAAGTTCACCACCACACAAGCGGCCTCGCTCGCCTCCTGCCTGGCCCTGATGCCTTTTATGGCCACAGCCCAGACCACCGTGATCACCGAGGGGGGAAAACAGCACACCATGATGGAGGAAGTCACGGTCACCGGCCAAATGACCGACACCCCCACCCTGTATATTGCGATCCCCAAGGATTCCGGCCTGATATCCCCCGCCGATGGCGGCGATTTTCTGCGCACGCTGCCCGGGGTCACCGGCAGCCGTATGGGCGGACACGGCATAGACCCCGTCATCCGCGGGCAGACGGCCAACCAGCTCAACATCATCAATAACGGCGCCTATATTTACAATGGATGCCCGAACCGGATGGACCCGCCGTCCTCCTATGCGGATATTCTGACCACCGACCGGGTGATTGTGCAGCGCGGCTATCAGTCCGTGCAACATGGGCCCGGCGGCAGCGGTGGTACCGTGATCTTTGAACATCAGCCGCCCGAATTCGACACCGGCGAGACTTTCAAGGCCGGCCTGGCGGCAGGCTATGAAAGCAACGGCGACAATGTCTTCACCGCCGCCGACCTGGCCGGCAAGATGGGCAAGGGCTATGTGCGCGCCACAGGGCACTTCCGGGATGCCGGCAATTATGAAGACGGCAACGGTGATGAAGTGCGCTCCTCTTTTACCCAGTATGGCGGCGCCATCGAGGCCGGTTTCAAAAACGAAACAACCGAAGCCAGCCTGGGACTCGATTATGAAAAACTTGAGGACGTGCTGTTTCCCGGCGCGGGCATGGACAGCCCCTCTTCCGAAAGCTATACCCTCCGCGGCAAACTGCGTCATGAACTGGCCGGCGGTGGCAGCCTCAAGGCCCTGGAGGCCAGCGCCTATTACTCCGACGTGGATCACCTGATGGATAACTTCTCTTTGCGCGACCGGACAATGATGTTCCGCGCCTCGCCGTCGCAGGCCAAAACCACGGGCGGCAAGATCGTTGCCAACCTTGTCCTCGGCCAGTCGGAACTGGATCTGGGGGTTGATCTGCAAAACGCCAACCATGACGGCCAGCGCCTTGGCAATGACATGACCCCGGACATGCTGAATTTTGTCCAGTCCGTCCTGCTGCCGGACACCACGGTGCGCCAGATCGGTTTTTTTGCCGAGAATGTCGCGCCCATGGCGGACCGGATGCGTCTTAAAACAGGGCTGCGGCTTGATATTGTGGATGCCTCCCTCGACAAGGCTGATGAGGTCACCACCATGAGCATGAGGCGCGCGCCCAATGACCTATACATCAAATATTACGGCCACGCGGCCGAAGACCAGACGGAACATAACCTGGGCGGTCTTGTGCGCCTGGAATATGACGCCACCGACGACAGCACTTTTTTCCTGGGCCTAAGCCGCAGCGTCCGCACCGCCAGCGCCACCGAACGCAGCATCGCCAGCGACATGGGCAATGCGCCCGCCATGAATATGAGCTGGGTCGGCAACCCCTTTCTGGAACCGGAAAAACACTATCAGATTGACCTTGGATACGGCATCCGCAAAACGGATTGGCAGCTATTGATTTCCGCCTATTACGACAAGGTGGATGATTATATTTTCCGCGATCACGCCCGCGCTCAGGCCGGCATCCTGGTCAGCGACGGCGCGACCATCTATCGTAATATTGATGCGGAACTGATGGGGCTGGAAATCGAGGGTCACGCCAAACTGAGCAAGCACTGGCATGTGAGCGCCGATGCCGCCTGGAGTTATGGCCAGAATGAAGATCTAGACATTCCCCTACCGCAGATTCCGCCGTTGCAGGGACAAATGACACTGACTTATGAACAGGCTGATTGGCAACTGGGCGGGCGTCTGCGGGCGGCCACCAAACAGACCCGGATTGACGATAATCCCATGACCGGCAGCGGTCGGGATACGGGTGAAACCCCGGGCTATGTCACCGTCGATCTATTCGGTCGCTACGCCATACAGAAGAATGTGACGCTGAAAGCCGGAATTTCCAACCTTTTTGACAAGACTTATGCCGATCATCTGAATCGGGAAAATCTGGATACGGGGGCTGCCGTCCAGGTTAATGAACCGGGCCGCTCCGCCTATATCCGGTTTGAAGTAAAACTCTGAATTATTGATTCTGAATCATTGGGCAACTGCGTTTGGGGAAGGGCCTTCGAGCTCTTCCCTCTTTTTTTTGAGATTTGAGTTTTGCGGATTGATGACCGTGTCATCTGTCATGTTTTCCCCCGTCCGTCGCTCCCGCGCAAGCGGGAGCCCAGAGTCTTTAGTCTACCAGAGTCTTTATTCTAAGAGTCCTCCCGGACAAGCCGGGCGGAACGTCTTTGGTGAAGGGCTGGATTGCCGCCTGCGCGGCAATGACGGGCATAGGAGAGGCATCATTGCGAACCCGCCCCAAATTTTTTTTTGGGGGGGGCGGCGATCCACAGGGTTCATGTATTGCACCGCCACTTTAATGGACCCTTCATCCTCCGGCGAATAAATTTCTCTGATGCCTGTCCCGTTCCTCTCGCCATACTGCCTCGAATAACGCCAGTTCCACCATATCGCGTGGTTCACCGTCAATGACATAATGCTCCTTTCGCAAACCCTCCTGGATGAAACCAAACCGTTCATGAAGCCGGATCACCCCGACATTGCTGGTCAATACCTCACAGCAGAGCTTATTCAGCCTCAGCCGGTCAAAGGCATGATTCAGCGCCAGAAATTCCATGACCGGTCCGCACCCTTTCGGGGCGTCGCTCTCCCCGAGATAAAAGGCCCAATCGGCCCGCCTGTGCGTTACCTGTATGTCATAAAACCCCACCACGCCCATCGGGCGCCCCTGATACAGAAAAATATGATATTCCTTGTCCGGCGCCGCCATCATTCCTGCAAACCAGCGCTCATGTTCTTTCGTTGAAATGATATGGTTTGTATACATATGACGGCGCACATGATCCCGGTTACGCCAGTCCAAAATCCGCTCTTTGTCGCTTTCCTCGACAGGACGCAGGACATAATCCGCATAATTCAAATTCAAAGCCATCCAGCGCCCCCTTATTCTTCATGCGTTAACACATCATGCCGCAGCGGGGTTCCCCTGCTCACATCCCGAACAAAACGCTGCCCCATCACCCGGTCCAGTTCCTTGGGCGCAAGACCGAAACCGGGGCGGATGCTGCGGACATTTTCCGGCGTAACCCTCTCCCCTGCCTTCACATCCCTGACCACATAAAGCGAACGGCGGAATTTGATATTGCCCTTTTCACTTTCAGCCCGCTCAAACCGGCCATGACCCAAAGCCTGCCAGGCGGTGAAACTGTCGCGGCACAGGGCCTTCAGGGCGTCTGGCTCCAGAGAGAAACTATCATCCGGTCCGCCGCCATCACGGTCCAGCGTCACGTGTTTTTCGATTACACAGGCCCCCAAGGCCACCGCCGCTATGGCGGTTACATTGTCAATGGTATGATCTGACAGACCCACCGGCACCTCAAAGGTCTGACGCAACCGTAAAATAGCGTTCAGATTATAATCGGCGGCCGGAGCCGGATAGCCGCTGATGCAATGCAGCAGCACCAGTTCTTCACACCCCCCTTCCGCCGCCGCGGCAATGGCTTCGGCAATTTCCGTTTCACTGGCCAGACCGGTAGAGATAATCAGCGGTTTGCCCGTCTGCGCCACCCGCCGGATCAGCGGCAGATCAATGGCTTCGAAAGAGGCGATCTTATAGGCTGGCGTCCCCAGATCTTCCAGAAGATCCACCGCGGTCTCGTCAAAGGGAGAACTGAAAATGGTGATGCCCAGGTCCCGGGCCTTGTCAAACAGGGGGGTGTGCCAGTCCCAAGGCATATGCGCGTCCGTATAAAGCTCATACAGGGTTCTGCCGTCCCACAGCCCGCCGCGAATCCGAAACTCTTCCGTATCACAATCCAGAGTGATGGTATCGGGCCGATAAGTCTGCAATTTGACTGCATGGGCCCCGGCCTCTTTGGCCGCCTCCATGATTGCCATGGCCCGCCCCAGGTCTCCGTTATGATTGGCGGACAGTTCGGCAATAATGTAAGGAGGATGGCCAGGGCCGATCTTCCGGCCGTCAATGGTCACTGTCTTGAGAAAAGCCTGTCCCGTCATTTTATTTCGCCTGTTTGTCGTCTTACCCACTATAGCCTGCCCGGGTTATGGAAGAAACTCCCTGATTTTTTGTGCGACGCGCTCTGCTCCCCTGCCGTCGCAGACACGGGCCGCCGTTGCGGAAATCCTGTGCAGTCCCGACATGTCGCGCAGAAGCGGCCGCAGCTTTTCCGCCAGCCCGGCCACGGTCAGGGTCGCCGCCTCACCCCCGTTAATGGCTGCCCCAAACCGGGCCAGATTTTCTGAGGCTGTTTTCTGATTTTCCGCCACCACCAGTTGCAGCGTGGGCAGGCCCAGACAGCACCTTTCCCAGGCCGTGCTGCCCGTAGCCCCAATGCAGAAATCCGCCATTGCCATCAGTTCCGCCATATTCTCCACCCCGACCCGCAATCGGGCCTTGAGGGCACTGCGTTCAAGATAGGCCGCCAGCATATCCCGATGTGGCGCCGACGCCCCCATTACCACCGTCACCTCATGGGTTTCCGGCAAAGGGATTTTCTCCAGCGCCTTCAACACCACAAGTGTGACATTGTCCCGGTCCATGCCGCCCAGCGTGACAAGAATATGCCGGACCTTCTTCAGATCCGCGCGCCGGTTCAGACTGCTCTCTCTCAAGGCCGCAAATTCCGGGCGCAGCAGGGCATACCGGCTGCCCGCATATACCGTGCCGCCTTCCGGCACCAGTTCCCGATAGGCCGTGGCCTCTTTGCCGAATGTCTGATCCAGAAGGAAATGGCAAAAATGGGGACGATCGTTCAGGTCATCAATCACGCCGACAAAAGGCAAATGCTCATAAAAAGGCCGCTCCCACTCGGCATCCAATTCGTAATGATCCACCATCAGGCCCGTGACCGCGGCGCCGGTGTCCGCTTCAAGCTGTTTTAAAGCCGATATGATGCTTTCTTTATTCTCGTCCTGCACCAGCCGTACCGGGTACCCCTTATCCTGGATCAGACCGCCCAGATGCCCTTCACGTTCACGGCACAGGAATGAAGACCGCACCTCCCGGTCCCGCAAAGCACCGGCCAGCGTGAGACAGCGCATCACATGCCCCGCGCCGATATCAATACTACTGTCGGTGCGGAAAACAATATGGTTCACCCGTGTCCCTCCGGTGTGGTCATCACCCGATACATCAGTTCCGCCCGGGTCCAGTCTTCTTCCGTATCAATATCCTGTACCCGATGACGCGGCAAAATGATCGGCAGGGAATGGGGCGCAAAAACAGGTTTTCCTTCCCGAAATGCCGTGGTTTTGCCCCAATAAAACTGCCCCGCATCGTGAAAGGCCTCTTCCAGATCCTGTGAACGGGTGGTGTTATATTCCGGCGTGAACGCTTCGACCCGGCCCCGTTTGGTGATCTTGACGGCCCGCTGGATGGGGAAGGCATAGCTGGTCACCGAAAAGGCATAAAGCGCATCGCTGTTTTTCAGTTTATCCAGCCCGTCCCGTAAGTCTTCCGGCCTTAAAAACGGGGCCGTCGCATAAATGCAGCATACAAATTCCGGCAGTTCCTCCCTCTCCGCCAGCCAGTCCAGCGCATGGGCCATTACCGCCTGGGTGGTGGCATGATCATCGGCCAGGTCCGCCGGACGCAAAAATGGCGCCTCCGCCCCCGCCGCCCGGGCAACAGCCGCGATTTCCTCATCATCGGTGGATACAATGACCCGGTCGAAACAGCCGCTCAGTTCCGCCGCCCGAATAGAATGTTCGATCATGGGCCGGCCCGCAAAGGGGCGGATGTTCTTGCGCGGGATACGTTTACTGCCGCCACGTGCCGGAATAATGCAGATGGTCATGATATTGCGTCCTTCACACTCCGGATCACCTTATCCTGCGCCTCTTCCGTGAGCGCCGGATACAGCGGCAATGTGATGGCGCGGGCGTAATACGCCTCGGCCAAAGGAAAATCCCCTTGTTCAAACCCCAGGGCGCGGTAATAGGGCTGGGTATGCACCGGAATATAATGCACATTGACCCCGATGCCGCGTTCTTTGAGCCTCTCGAAGACCGCGCGGCGGCTTTTGCCGATTTGATCCAGATCCAGCCGCACCACATAAAGATGATAGGCGGAATAAACATCGCTGTCCTGGCGTAGCGGGGCGAGAGGAAGGTCCCTGAATGCCACGTCATAGCGGGCGGCAAGCACGTGCCGACGGCGGACATAGTCTTCCAGCCGCGCAAGCTGGCTCAACCCCAGCGCCGCCTGCACATCAGTCATACGGTAATTATAGCCAAGGTCCACCTGTTCATAATACCATGGGCCATCGCTTTTTCCCGTCATCTGTGCCGGGTCGCGGGTAACGCCATGACTGCGTAGCAGGGTCATCTTTTCGGCAAGATCGTCCCGATTGGTCAACGCCATGCCGCCCTCGCCGGTGGTGATGATTTTTACCGGATGGAAGCTGAACACGGTAATGTCCGAATAGGCGCAGGCCCCCACTGGCCGGTCCCGGTAGCGCCCGCCCACTGCATGGGAGGCATCCTCGATCACGGCGAACTCATACTCCTGCGCGAGCGTCGCCAAGGCCGCCATATCGCAGGACTGCCCCCCGAAATGCACCGGCATCACCACCTTGGGCAGACGACCGCCCATCTTTGCGGTGCGGGACAGCTTTTCGGCCAGGGCCGGAACAGACATATTGGCCGTGTCCGGGTCGATATCCACAAAATCCACCTCTGCCCCGCACATTCGCGCCACATTGGCGGTTGCCACAAAGGTAATCGGCGAAGTCCAGACCACGTCCCCCGCTCCCACCCCGAGCGCCCGGCACGCCAGATGCAGCGCGGAGGTGGCGCTGTTCACAGCCATGGCATGTCGTGTACCACATTGTTCCGTCATCGCCTTTTCAAAGGCGGGCACGGCCGGCCCTTGGGTCAGGAAATCGGAGTTGAGAATCTCCCCCACCCGGGCGATATCTTCTGCCGTAATGTCCTGGCGGCCATAGGGGATCATGGGCAAAACTGTCATGGAGGCGGTCATAGGGCGGCCTGTTGGTCAAACGCCCGGATTTCCGCCACACTGAGAAAATGCGGATTGTTGCCGGAATGATATTCATACCCCTGCGGGACCGGTGTGCCGGTCTCGCCCAGCGCATTGCGACTATAATCATTTTCGCGGCTGTAGAATTTTATTGTCGGGGTGATCACATAATGATCCTCAAACTCCAGGGTAAGGTGGCTGTCATCGGCCGGACACATGATTTCATGCAGTTTTTCCCCCGGACGGATGCCGACAATTTTTGTGGGAATGCCTGGAGCATAGGCTTCGGCCACATCGGTGATGCGCACGGACGGAATCTTGGGCACGAAGATTTCCCCGCCCTGCATGCGTTCGAAATTTTTCAACACAAAATCCACCCCCTGCTGCAGGGAGATCCAGAACCGCGTCATCCTTTCATGGGTGATGGGGATATGGTCATGGCCTTCGGCCGCCAATTTTTTGAAATAGGGCACCACGGATCCGCGTGAGCCCACCACATTGCCGTAGCGCACGGCAGAAAAGCGGGTGCGGGCCTTGCCCACCATGTTATTGGCGGCAACAAACAGCTTATCGGACGCCAGTTTGGTCGCCCCATACAGATTGATGGGGTTGGCCGCCTTGTCGGTGGACAACGCGATCACCTTTTCCACATTATTGGCGATGGCGGCCTTGATCACATTTTCCGCCCCGTGCACATTGGTCTTGATGCATTCCATCGGGTTATATTCGGCCGCCGGTACCTGTTTGAGCGCCGCCGCATGGATCACAAAATCCACATCCCGCATGGCCTGCATCATGCGTTCGCCGTCGCGGACATCGCCGATGAAATACCGCATGGCAGGATCGTTGAACTCCTGCTGCATTTCATATTGCTTGAGTTCGTCGCGGGACAGGATGATCACCCGGCGCGGGCGGTAGCGTTGCAAAATGGTTCTGGTGTATTTCTTCCCGAAAGAACCGGTCCCGCCGGTAATCAGTACAGACTTGTCGTTAAACATGTATTTTCCGGTCCTTGTCAATGCCAGAAGGCCGCCCCCAGAATGGGCCCCTTTCCCCTTTTCGGAAAGAGTACCCCAAAGCCGGAAAATTGCAAAGTCCGGAATACGGGGGAATGGGGACGCGTTTGATCCGCACGAAAAAATTATCCGCAAAGACAAAATTTCGGATTGCACGAAAAAGGCAAACAGGTTAGAAAATGGGGGCTTTGGATCGGCGGGTGTAGTTCAATGGTAGAACGAAAGCTTCCCAAGCTTTAGACGAGGGTTCGATTCCCTTCACCCGCTCCAGAATTACACGGTCCGTTCATTCCTAAATGTTAGCTACTAAGACGGCTTTATTACCTGATAGTGATGGCTCAACCTTATCCGGATACACCCGGATAAGGTTGAGCTATGCATCTTCTGATTATTAAATTTTGCTTTGCAAACACCCAACGATCAGAAGACCAAGAAAGGTAAGGTAGCTCGCCACAATCTCAATTTAATAAAACCAGCAGGTGAGTAAAGAGTGTCCAGACTGAACACCCTTCAGCTGGTTAGGACTCAATACGGACAACCTTATGAGACTGCACAGCGGACTGGCCACAATATTAATCTTGTGGCCGGTAGGACTCAATACGGACAACCTTATGAGACTGCACATGTAGCTGAGTTAATATTTCTTTGGCGTACCCCTTGCCTTTTTCAACCATGGGCTGATCAAAGGGGTTAACACCTAGCATTGAGGCAGCAAATATGGTTTCCAACATGAAGTGCATCATCAGTGCTCCCATGTAAAACTCATTCATTTCTTCAATTTTTATTTCACGACACGGTATCTTCGAATCTGTCAAGCTTTTTAATGTCCCTTGAAAAAAGGCGTTTGTGATGGAGTCCAAATTTTTATGTTGTAGATGGTCTATTTCCTGTGAGTTAAAAACGTCAGGATTTATATAGGATCCGGTTTTTTTTCGGTTCAGAGTGATGAAGGTAAAGGATTTATCTTTTTTGCCATCAAGGAACATTTGCAACAAGCTGTGTTGATCTCTGGGGCCCAAGGCGGGAAGAGGCGTCGTTCCACGCCCTTGTTTTCCCAAGCTTTCTGCCCAGAGCTGTACATACCAGTCGTTAAATCGGGCCAACCGGTTGATATAAGGCATAATTACATTGATGGATTTATTATGATTAGCATCAGCACTGACCACAAATGCGGCCCCCATGATCGCGGGTATATGTTCGGGGGGAAGGCCAGAAAGCGTGTAATCTAACACGCATTTTGCACCTTCACGTATTTCTTTTATATTCAAACCAGCAATTGCTGCAGGCAGAAGACCGACGTTAGAGAGGACTGAAAAACGCCCCCCTAGATTGGGGTCATGAGTCAAAGTTTCAATGTTATATCTTTGTGCAAGTCGTCTTAAAGTATTGTCTCCCGGTTGAACCAGAAAGATAAAGCTGTTCTTTATATCGTTTTCTGAAAGTCTGTTTTTTACTTTCTGAATGGCGATCAGAACTTGGGCAATAACTTCTGTTGTCTCACCTGATTTGGAAATCACGAGAAACTTTGTTCTGCTATAGTTTAGATCGTCAAGAAATTCTTCATAATCACCGCCTGCCAAATTCGGCAGAGTCTTGACCACGGGGGATGTTTTATGGGCAATATTTCGTAAAGGGAGAAGAGCCCGGGCACCAAGACTGGAACCACCTGTCCCCAATATAATTACAGTTTTTGTATCTTGTTTAATTTGTTCAGATATTCTGTATATTTCTTGTAAATCGCATGTGGTGCCAGGCAGTTCAAAGAGTGGATGGCCCCCACGACCAAGCTTGTCGTTAATTTCAGCAATCTTTTGTTGTGCCTTGGCGATCAGCCTTTCAGACGAAGACCAAACCCTGAAGTCATTTTTGAGGTCGGATAAAAGATTTTGCCGAAGAGGGTAAATAAGTGACATTTTCGAACAAGCTCCGCGCTCTGAGTAAGACGTATTTTCTGTAGAAATTAGCTTGAAAGGTCATGGCATTTTCAAGGAAAGTGTTAAAATACCGTGTATGGCTTGCTAGTCCATATAAAAATAGATATAGGTGCTCTAAGACTGTGAACAGAATCTAACAATTGGAAAACTTATATGACAAGGAAGAAAGGAATTATTCTGGCTGGGGGGTCTGGAACACGGTTGCACCCTTTGACAATCCCTGTCAGCAAACAATTGATGCCTGTGTATGATAAGCCTATGGTTTATTATCCCCTATGTACATTAATGCTGGCGGGCATTACGGATATTCTCGTCATTACGACACCCGAAGACCAAGCTGCATATCAAAAGCTTCTAGGGGATGGCTCACAATGGGGTATTTCATTAGCCTACGCTGTTCAACCTGAACCTGGGGGTCTTGCTCAGGCTTTTTTAATTGGCGAAGATTTTATTGGTGATGAACCAGTGGCCTTGATTTTGGGGGACAATATCTTTTTTGGCCATGCGCTAGAAGATTCTTTGGTAAAAGCCGCAAACAGACATGAAGGCGCAATTGTATATGGGTATCACGTTGACGACCCGGAACGATACGGGGTTGTCTCATTTGACGATAATGGCAGGGCTATAGAAATCGTTGAAAAACCCACACACCCCAAATCCAACTACGCCGTCACTGGACTCTATTTTTACGATAATAATGTCGTAAGTTACGCCAAGACTCTTCAGCCCTCCGCACGAGGGGAGTTAGAAATCACTGATATTAATAAGATTTATTTGGAAGAGGGAACGTTAAGCGTAGAAATACTCCAAAGAGGTTGTGCCTGGCTGGATACTGGGACCCATGATTCTTTGTTAGAAGCTGGACAATTCGTTCAGATTATTGAAAAACGCCAGGGGCTGAAGATTTGTTGTCCAGAAGAAGTCGCTTATCGCAAGGGCTATATTGGTCGTGAAGAATTATATCTCCTAGGCAAATCTCTGGAAAAGAGTGGGTATGGAGCCTATCTTTTGAAAATTCTGCAAAATTGAGGTTTGCCGGTGAAGTTTATTAATACAAAAATTCCTGATCTGGTGATTATTGAACCGAACGTTTATGGGGACCATCGCGGTTTCTTTATGGAGACTTGGCGAGCAGATATTTTTAAAAAAAATGGCATAGATGCAAATTTTGTTCAAGACAATCATAGTCAATCCAGACAAGGAATTTTGAGAGGTTTGCATTATCAGATAAGACAATCTCAGGGAAAGTTGGTTCGTGTAATTCGGGGGGAAGTTTTTGACGTTGCCGTTGATATGCGTCAGCATTCCGAGACATTTGGGCAATGGGTTGCTGTAACACTTTCTGCTGAGAACAAAAGGATGTTCTGGATACCAGAGGGTTTTGCGCATGGATTTTATGTCATGAGTGATGAAGCAGAATTTGTTTATAAATGTACAGATTTCTATGCGCCAGAACATGAAAGGTGTCTTCTGTGGAATGACCCTGATTTGGCTATCGAGTGGCCCTTGGTCGATGAGGCCCCCCCTATATTGTCGGAAAAAGACAAAGCAGGAGTTCCTTTTCATAAGGCAGAAACATTTTCATGAAGGTTATGATAACAGGCGCCCGTGGTCAGCTTGGCCGAGAGCTGGCTGATACAGCGCCCCAGAACATAGATATAAAATCATGCGCCCGACAAGATCTGGATATTACGGATAGTAAATCCGTTGTCCAATGGGTAAAAGATTTCTGTCCCGATGTGATTATCAATGCTGCTGCCTATACTGCTGTTGATAAAGCTGAGAAAGAAAAAGAACAAGCTTTTGCAATCAATCAGGATGGGGTAAGGAACTTGGCTGTAGCGGCAAACATAATTGGCGCCAAGTTACTCCATATTTCAACTGACTTTGTATTTAACGGGCAACGATCCGAACCTTATACCGTAGAGGCCTTGCCCGATCCCTTGAATGTGTATGGGGCAAGCAAACTAGCGGGAGAAAATATATTACGGGAGGTCATGCCAGGCCGCCATGTTATAGTGCGGACGTCATGGGTTTATTCTTCGTATGGGCATAATTTTGTGAAAACCATGCTGAGACTCATGAAAGAAAGGGAAAAATTGTCGGTTGTTGCGGATCAAATTGGAGGTCCCACTTGGGCCAAAGGGCTAGCAAGATTCCTGTGGGAAATTGCTAAAAGAAATAATTTTTCAGGTACTTTGCACTGGAGTGACGCTGGTGTTGCTAGTTGGTATGATTTTGCGATTGCCATATTCGAAGAGGCCAAAACAAAAAACATGTTAACACGAGACATCTTGATCAGTCCTGTGCCCTCGACAGCCTATCCAACACCGGCTAAAAGGCCCAATTTCAGTGTACTTGATAAAATGTTGAGTTGGGAGATATTTGATGTAAAGGCTGTTCATTGGCGTGAAAATTTAAGACTAATGTTGTCAGAATTGAACGAGAAATAGTTATGGTTAATTTTTTGGTAACTGGTGGTGCAGGTTTTATTGGATCAAACTTTGTTCATTACATGAGGAAGAGGAGACCTGAAGACAATATCATTGTCTTGGATGCTCTAACCTATGCAGGGAACAAAAAGAACCTTGATGCTATTCAGGCTGACGAAAATTTTTCCTTTATTCATGGGGATATCTGCGATACGGCCCTTGTTGAAAATATTTTAATTGAGAACGATATAGACACAATTGTGCATTTTGCGGCTGAATCTCATGTGGATAGGTCGATAGAGGGCCCTGACGTCTTCTTGCAGACAAATATTGTCGGCACGCACAGCCTTTTGAAGGCGGCTAAAAAAGTTTGGCTTGATGAGAAGGGCAAAAAAGATCATCGTTTCCATCATGTGTCAACGGATGAGGTATATGGAACGCTTTCGCCTGATGATCCCGCTTTTTCAGAAACAACGCCCTATGCACCGAATTCACCTTATTCCGCAAGTAAGGCGGCCTCAGATCATTTGGTCAGAGCTTATCACCATACTTATGGTTTAAACACGACAATCAGCAATTGTTCCAACAATTATGGTCCCTATCAGTTCCCTGAGAAACTGATCCCTTTATTTATCCTGAATGTGCTGCATGGAAGACCCTTAACCATTTATGGGGATGGTCAACAAATCCGGGACTGGTTGCATGTGGAGGATCATTGCCGAGGAATTGAACTGATTCTTGATAAAGGAAAGCCTGGAGAGGTGTATAATATTGGCGGGAACTCAGAACTGACGAATTTATTTGTCGTGGATACGCTTTGTAACGCGATTGATGAGGCCTTTGAAAAGGATGAAACTTTAAGAAAGCGTTTTCCTGACGCGCCCTGCAGCAAAGGGAAGCCCAGTCAGGAGCTTAAGGTTTATGTAAAAGACCGCCCGGGTCATGATCGTCGATATGCCATCAATGCCTCCAAGATTGAAAAAGAATTGGGCTATAAGCCTGTGCACACTTTTGAAGCAGGGTTTTTCAGTACATTAGAGTGGTATCTGAATAATGAAAAATGGTGGCAAGAAATTCTAGACGGCAGTTATCGTGAATAAAAAAATAAGGGGCTGTCCTAAATAACTGATTAAGGTTATTGATAGGGACATGCGTAAGAGCCGATTAAGTAAAGCGAAGCAAGAGCGGCTGATTAGTGTACAGAGACCGTAATTACCTGACAGATGCCGCTTCTGGGTTTTCATTTTAGGCGGCTTTTGTCAGGTAATTACGGTCTCTGTACACCCGATGTTGAAACCGTTGCTGAAATCAACCTAACAGCCAAGGACCACTAACCCTCAAGAAAATGTGCGAAATTTTTTATACGTTATCCTTTGTTAAGTCTTTTATTTTTATAAGATTTGTAATGAAAATATAATCCTGAGTATATTGCTTTCAAAATATATTTATTTTTTGACTCCCCTCCCAAACCGTGCATTAACTTAACACGTGAAATTTCTTCGACCGGATATCCCAAAGCCCTAGCACGATCACATAACTCTGCATCTTCAGCATACATTGGAAACCCTAAATCAAACCCACCAAGTTTGTAGAAGAAAGTTTTATTGCAGATCAGTGCCGCTGCAAAATACCAATAACTTCCCTCAGGTGATTCACGTTTAAGACCGAATACAGACGCAAAAAAAGTTACAATTTGGTCTAAGATATTTGGCTTTTGCTTCCCATGAATTTGGGGAGAACCATCTGGATATATCAGTTTAGGATAATATAAGCCGTCATTTATAATATTTTCAGACAAATAATCAGATAATGAAGTATCAAACAGGGTTATATCCGGATTTAGCAGCACAATCGTCTCGTTGGAAGCAAGACTGACTCCAATATTATTATTATATGAAAATGACATAGGAGAAATATTTCTAATAATTGAGAATTTTTCCAAGCCACATTTTTGACAAAGGCCTTCAAAATCAAAGGTAGAATTTAAATTATCTATTAAAATAAACTCAAAACAACACTCCATATATTCAGAAAGCGAAAATACTAATTTTTTTATATCCGACTCGTGCCCGTGAGAAACTGTAATTATACTAATCATTTAATATTACACTCACTAACGTTTTTTTAAAATTTTCAAATTGGTATTTCCGAGCAGAGATTATAGCCTTTTTCTTTAATATTTTTAGCTCAGCTGTAGATAATTTTAATATATATTCCAGTTTGTTCACAAAGTCACTTTCCGAATTTCTATTAAATACTAGCTGCTGCAATGGGTTTATTTCAGAATAAGCCCCGGAATCGCTTGAAACCACAGGCGTTCCGACACAACAACCTTCAATCAAAATACGTCCAAATGTTTCGGGCAACAAAGAAGGGGCAACCAGGGCCCTCGAAGCTTGAATAAGCGGATAAGGATCATTTTGAAATTCAAACAGAGTAATTTTAACTCTTTTAAAATCAGCTTGAGCCTGAAAAATACGTGATAAAATATATTCTTCACCTCTTTTTACGTTCCCTACAAAAGCCACTTTGATTGTGCGCTCTAATTTTGAATCTAAAACATTCAGAGCGCTCAAAAAGCTGAGCACACCCTTGCGTTCACTTAAACGCCCCACAAACGTTAAATCATAATCGTAGCGGGTTTTAGCCAATGCTGTTTCCAAAGAAAACCCTTCTGGTGGGTCAATTCGATTATATAGAAGGCTAACCTTGTCCCTACCGTTCAGCATCATACTCGTATATTTTGAATTAGTGATCAATTTTTCAGAAACCCAAATTAGAAACTTTCTATATAGCCAATACAATTTTGGATAGTCTGATAAGCTCTCCCTAACAAACACATACAGTTTAATTCCCATAATACGGCACGCAAACATAACCTCAGGCATCAACGATATATTTACAATGACCTTATCTGGTTTCTCATTTCTTAGAATTTGGCTGATCTTCCATACAGTATTTAAAGATAGACGCATCCTTCCCTTGGATAGAACATTCATATCCACACAACGAACGTTGTTTTTTATACGGTACCAAGATGGAATTTCGACACTCGGGTTCATATAAGTTTTTACACAATTATTATCTTTTAAAGCCGCAAATATATCTTCTAACGACTTTTCAGATCCAAAATATCCTGAGTAATTGGAAAATATCAGAATCTTCATACTAATATACCCGGGCAGAATAGTTTCTAGAAAATGCACAAACAAATATTAGAAACATTGCGTAATATGAATAAATTACATCTGCATAGAATGCGTAACCAAGAAATAACGAAATTGCGAAAAAAGATTTTTGATCTTTGGACGCTTTTAAGCAGTAATAAAGAAAAATTGGTAACCCAAATATAGTAAACATGGAGACTATACTGAGGTACGAATTATCATAAACAATTTCCGCGGACGCTGTGGGAAGCATAAAATTCACATTTTTGTTGTTTTCATAAAATGCTAAAAGTGTTTCAATCCTCGCATTGAATGTACCAAAGACAAAAAGTCTTTTCTCTGGAAAGAGGAGAGCGACTGCTGGTCCAACTATGGTTAATAAGAAATAGACACCAGCATTTATAACTAATGATACTAAAGCCAACACTTCATATGAACCACGATGCCAGAAGCGAGCCTTGAAGTACATTAAGAAAGAAGCTACCCAAAAGGCTACAATTACACCTCTCGATCCGCTAACAAACATCATAGACAAACAGAAAATGCACCCCAAAAAACTCTTTCGCCGATAGAAATAAAGGAAATATAAGCAGAAAAATATAGTAAGCTCCGGTGTCCCCGCTAAAAAGGAGATTGGTCTAATGTCATCTCGAATAAAATAACCCACTTCACTGACTTGTCCCAAACCCGACTTAATCCAGTTCAACTCAACTTGTGTATAACCAAACAAATTTTGGTAAATGGCATATAATGATATCAAGAGAAAAAAGGGAAAGAATTTTGCGAGGATGACATTAAACGTCATCTCTTTAAACACAGGAATAAAGAGTATTAATGCTATTATTGGAATGGTTACAAACAAAAGATCAACATTAATAACACTGATATAAATCAGTATCATTATTGATGCAAATAATGAATAAAGTGATATGCGCAAACCAACACAGGATATGACAGAAGAAAAAGACACAAGCTGGTAAATTAGAGGCTCAAAAAAAAACAACCGCTTTACAAACGGGCTAAAACAGACCCAAAACATTCTCAAAACATGCATCGATTTTACCAGACAATTGCATCAGGCCAGAATAGTATTCCTAATACTTGCTATCACACAAAGTAAATTAATAAGACTTCATTTTTTCAAAAACTTATACGCCAGCCTATATATCAATTTAAATTTGGAAAACATAGGAAGTGTACGATCGTCATAAACAAAAGCTTTCCTGATTAAATCTTCATTCGCGGCTCTAAATTTGCAACTTCTAACCAGATCTGGAATCACCTTGCTATTCTTGAACCAATCAAGATTTTCAATAGCATGAGCTCTTGCAGCTTTTTTATAACGTTCCAAATTTTCAAAATTCTGAATAAAGTGTTTCATTTGACACGTAAGATCCTTACGAGAAGCAATCGCCAAAGGCCAACAAAACTTTCATTTAGGATCCCTAATGTGTCTTAAAACAATAATTGCCCAGATAATTTAATGTTCCGGAAACTAAAATGGATTGTGAGCTATTTTATGTTTTAGCCATTAGCCCTAGCCAAAGTTGCCTATTAACATATATATATGTCGCCCCTCCAAGAAGAGCTATAACGATTTTGACCCCAAGGGGTTCAACCAAAAGAAGTCCCCCAAAACACCCAAGGGCCCAAAGAACAAGTTCAGTAATTTTACCAAAATATTCCCAAAATCCAGCACCGCATAATTTGAAAACAAGAAAATACCACCCAGGAATTTGCAGCATCAACATCATCCCGACCAATCCCCAAGCTACACCTTGATTTCCCCAGCCAGAAAAAAACAATACGACAGAAACAGTGATAACTAACAATATAGCATTCCAATAGAAACTTACATCTACCTTACCTTTTGCCATCAAAAGGCTCCCAACTGGGTTGTTAATTGCCCGCTGAATACCATAGAAAGATAGGATCATCATTAACAACACCCCCTCTTCCCATCCACGCCCCAAAAATATCCAAACTATCTCATAGGCAAACCCGGCCATTAAGAAATAAATCGCGCAATGAATAAAAGACAATGCATGTATGGTTTGTAAAAACCCATATTTCAATCTTTGATGATCACATTGGACTTTTGCAAATAAGGGTAATGTTATTTTGGTAATTACTGGATTAATAAGTTGTATAGGGCGCAATACTAATTGTTTAGCCATAAAATAAACACCTAAGGATTCCGGACCTAATATTTTCCCAATCACCATAATATCAATTTGCAAATTGAAATAATTAACCGCATTTTCCCCAATTTTAAACGCGCCGAACTTTAAAAAGTATTTCGCTCTGTTCCAAGAGAAGGCTATTTTAAAACCGAAGAGCTTACTACCATAATATAAGAGAATAAATGTACGAAGCAGGGCCATTAGAATTTGTGAATAAACTAAGGCCAGCACACCAAACCCATTGTAAGCTAGCAGAATAGAAAAGACCGCCCCAACAATGACCGTCAATATATCTATCTTCGCCAGAAAATTGAATTGCAAGTCACGCTGGAATTGCGCTGAATACAGCATGCCCCAAGGAAGAATAATAAAAATAAACGCCATAATATGTATATACTCTACGAGGCGCTGGTCATTATAATAGGAAGCAATCGGATAAGCTAAAACCACCACACAGACGTACACAACTAAACCAAGGATAAGGTTCACCGTATATACATTGGCCAGCTCTTCTTTCGTAGCATTTTGTCTATGAATTACCGCATTATTTAAACCTGCTTCCACGAAAATCGTGCCAAAGCCAAGAATAACCGTAATGATTGCAATAAGGCCAAAATCATTTTGAGAAAGTAGCCTAGCCAGAATAGCAAGCTGAGCAACTTGTAAGCCCCCATTACATATAGATGCCAAACTGGTCCACTTGAGCGCAGAAAGCCCTTGCACTTTCAAGCTCATATCATACCTTCTTAGCCGTCACAAAATATCCGGTTGTTTCTAAGGCCCAGTTTTTATCCAGCTTATCTAAATAAGGTGCCAGAAATTGCCCTAAATACCAAAACGGCAAAAGAAGCCCCCCAAACAACCACCGAAAAGGGCCGGAACGAGGAATAAACCGCCCGCTAAAATAAGTCATTTTCATCACACACATCGAAATCCGACCTGCGGTTCCACGCATACACTACTAAACCCAGCCTTTTCAAACATATATTTTAGTCCGTAAGGTGTATATCGAAAAAAATCATAGGGCTCTTCATGAATTTTCCACTGCCATGGAACTTGAAGTATTATTGCACCCCCAGGTTTTAGAATCCTAAACGCTTCGTTCAACATGACTTGAGGCTCACATAAATGTTCCATAACTGATAACGAGACAACAGTATCTGCTGTTTCTGAAACAATTGGCAGAACCTGGTTAAGGTCAGCTACAATATCGAAATCAGCTTTGTGCATACTTTCTGCCCAATCTACAGCGATATATTGATCCACATATTTAAGGAAATAGTCTTTATATGGCGCTTCTCCGCACCCCAAGTCATGTAAAACACCTTGATAATATGCAGAGTATCTCTCTAGGAATCTATCATTAATATTGTATATTAGCCAATTGCTGTGCCTTCTATTTGAATGATTTGCACTGATCATTTCAAATCTCATAAAAAGCGTTGACAGAAGTAATTACTCTACCCACTTCCCCCTCCGTCATACCAAAATACATTGGTAGTCTGAGCAATCGTTCACTCTCTAAGGTAGTGTATTTATCAACACCATTAAATCTAGAAAATTTCTTGCCTGCCGCGGCACTATGGAGAGGAATATAATGAAATACCGCCATTATTTTATCTTTTTTAAGATGTTCTATCAAAGCGTTTCGCTCTGATAGATCTTTTGTCTTAAGATAAAACATGTGAGCATTATGGACACAGCCCTGAGGAATGTTAGGCAAGGCTAAAAGCTTTCTATCTTCGAGATAGTTAAACGCCTCATAATAACGCTGCCAAATTTGCAATCTGCTGGTATTAATTTCCTCTGCTTTTTCAAGCTGCCCCCATAAGTAAGCAGCTTGTAACTCACTCGGCAAATAGCTGCTTCCTATATCAACCCAGCTGTATTTGTCCACCATTCCTCGAAAAAACTGACTACGGTTCGTCCCTTTTTCACGTATGATCTCGGCTCGCTCAGAAAATTGCTTATCATTTATAATCAGCAGCCCTCCTTCTCCACCACTTGTATAGTTTTTTGTTTCATGAAAACTATAAGCCCCAATATGCCCGATTGTTCCGAGATGTCTGTTTTTATAGCGAGACATCATAGCCTGTGCAGCATCCTCAACTACGAACAAACCATAGCGGTCCGCAATGTCCATAATGGCGTCCATATCACAACCAACACCAGCATAATGAACCGGAACAATCGCACGGGTTTTAGAGGTAATAGCTTGCTCCACAAGAGATTCGTCAATATTCATGGTATCCGGGCGTATATCGACAAAGACGATTTTAGCGCCACGCAATACAAATGCATTTGCTGTACTAACAAAAGTATAGCTGGGCATAATTACTTCATCACCTGGCTGAATACCAATCAAAAATGCTGCCATCTCTAAAGCATGCGTGCATGACGGAGTTAATAAGGCCTTAGGACACCCCAGAAACTTCTCGAACCAAGCTTGACATTTTCGGCCATAAAAACCATCCCCTGAGATTTTCTCACTTCTTACAGCATTCAAGAGGTACTGCTCCTCATTGCCAGTATATGGAGGCTTGTTGAACGGGATAGAATATGTCATGTTTTTAATCTTCTGAACATTTCGATCAACTGATCCTATTTTTTATTTATCATACTATTCAAGTAAAGTAACAAGGAACCACAATTCACAACACTCTTCTTATAGCAGACCTCACCCCCAACAAAACCCAAACAAACACAGAAGCAGTCCCCAATGTTTGGACACATCAGCAGCCTGATTAAGGTGGAACCTTTGTTAAACTTAAGCCACCACACTCATACCAAGGCTATGCCCCTGATATGAGAAATAAGCCTGTCAGAGAAATACTAAATATTAACGTTAGACGTTATTTAGGATGTGATAATTTTGTTAAATATTTTTTCTCTAACTCTAACAAATCTTTTCTACGCTTTTTTATCTTTTTTGCAGGATTTCCGATGTAAATATGCCATGGATCCGTTGACTTTGTTACCACTGCCGAAGCCCCAACAGCTGTACCTTCCGCTAGTGTAACTCCAGGGAAAACTATTGAATTAGTCCCTAAGATGCAATGACGACCAATATATACTGCGCCCTTAATCTCTTTTTTAAATTCAGTTGGAATAGTTGGATTAGTCATTGTCCGCCCACTATAATCATCACTTTGCGAAAAAACATGACATCCATAAGCCAAACCAGAAAAATCCTCCATTACAATCCCTTCTGTTCCGCCAGCAAGGTTACAAAAAACCGCAATGTGAACATTTCTTCCTATTTTGACTTTTCCTGAAATTACACAATAATCATCTATGCGCGAATTATCGCCTATTTCAATCTGGAACGCATCATGGATGGACGCTCTGTCACTAATTTTTACATTTACGCCTATTTTTTTAAAACCCAGTTTTCTCACTTCTTTATCAGACAAAAAAGGCATTATGTATTCCTGTTCATATTTAGCAATAAAATTAAAGAATATTTGACAAACTGCCCCATTTTTACTGTTATACTACACAAGAAAATTTAATTTATAATAAGATTTTTCATCTTCTCAGTGACTATAAAAAATACAAGAGAACCTACCGGCGCTCCCAAAAGAATCTAAAAATCAATAACACCCTCGAATATTTTTTAGAATTTTCCATATACTTTTACTATACGGACTTAAAAAATAGTTTGATATTGCCTTTTAAGGTTTTCCTCAGAAAAATATTCCTTAACCTTCTCTTTATTCTGAACCAAGGCTTCTTGATCTGCTGGGCAGATATCAAAATTTTCAAAATCAAACACTTTCACGCCAATATCTTCAAATAATTTCCATTGCACTACATCATTTCGCATATACACTTTTTTACCCAAGCCTATAAGGGTAATGCTATTACCCATTCCCTGTTGACGCGTATGAGCGAATACAGCAATATCCATTTCCCCTAAAAACTCCAAATACTTGTCTAGAGGCATAAACTCAAATATTGGTATAAATTTTTCACCAAAACGCTTTTTGCCTTCTTCAGCAACATTCTTCGCTGTTTTTTTACAACCATAGGAAAGAGGACAATAAATTTCGATATTTTGTTGTTTATAAGGCTCGAGCTTTTCAAAAATAGCGAAATGATTATTAGTCGGGCTTGCAGAATTCCCAATCAGAATTCGAGTAGTAGCGTCGCTTTTTGGTTTTAAAGCAATATGTTCTCTATAAAGATTACTCAAATACATAAAACATTCATGATGTTTTGCTTGGGCACCATACCACCTTTGGGCTAACTCATAATCACCTCTAATATATGTTATAATATGCCCGATCCTTTTTATCACTATGGACCTCACTCTGTCGTAAAGAAAGTATTTGAGACCTTTTTTTCGGTCCTGATAAAAATAAAGATCCCTCCCCCAAATAACCCAATAACATTTTTTAAGCAGCCAAGGCTGGAACAGTAATAATATAACAACTAAAGGATCAGATAATCCATGCAGGATGACCTTTTCAGATCTATTAGCAAGTTTTATGAATTTTCCTGCCCAGACAACAATATTCCCTGTTTCCATATTTATGCTGTTTTTTGGCCTTGGCTCGGAATTTGCTTCTCTATAAAGAAATATATGATCTTTTATAGGAAAGTTTTTTTCAAGGAAGCCCCAGAAAGGAATAGTAAATTTCTCGAGATTACCAATATGCAATACTTTCATAATTTATAACAACCACCAGGTGCCTCTAGAAAAATATTTCTGTATCAAATAAACGGTTTCAGGCTATTGCTTTACTTGGTTTTCTGTTCTCCATCAATTCTAATGAGGCATATTCAGAATTTTACTGTAATGTTTCAATAGTGTTTTTACGCGATTAGAGTCCCCATATAGTACTAGGCATTAACTCTTCACTTCAGTATCTGACACACCCCCATGGCTCTGACCCAAACTATATTTAACCAATACCCAAAATATGCCTAAGAAACTTCCTAATAAAAATCCCATTATAACAATCAAAACGCGCTTAGGCCTCGACTTCTCTAACGGAGCAACTGCAGGATCAATGACTTCAAAAATATACTCGGTTTTGGTTTCAGCTAATAAAACCTTACGCATTTCATTCTCAATTAACTTGAAAAAAATATTCTTTATTTCAGCAACTTGAGTTTTTTCTAGCTGGTTCTCAAGATAAGCAATGCTTTGTGTGGCTTCTTTAATATCTTTTTCTCGCATTACTCTATTAATATCTTCAACTAACCAATCCACCCATTGTTTAGCAACATTTGGGGAATAGAATTCAATAGAGATTCGAACAAAGCCTGTATCTTCATCACGCGACACAGAGAGTATTTCTTGGAATTCAAGGTAGGCCTCCCAATCACTCGGTATAGGCTTTTTGGGAGCTCTTACCTTTCTCGTCCACTTCTGTTTCTCAGAATCATATATATCATCATCATATATAAGTTTATCTTTTTCACGATCCCAGCCATCCACAGCAAAAAGGGGAATCAAAATATCGTGTGCCTTAATATACTCCGTAATAAATTTGCGTGACTTAATTATTTCTGTAGCTAAAGTTACTTTATCACCCTCAACAGAACTAAGATTTGCACCCGCTAAACTTGCAAGGCCTTTAAATTGATTAGATAGTGTTGAAAGTTGGTTTTGCTGTTGCGTAATGGGAGCAAGAAGAACATCTGCCTTGTACATATCTTTTAGATATAAAGCAATAGCTACTGCTGCAATGGTGATTATCAAGGTTATCGTTAAAATTAACAATTTACCTTTCCAGATAATCTGCCAAAGCAGATAGACATCTATTTCACCTTCTCTATCTGGTACATTCAAAGAATATTGGTCAGTACGCTCGTTCATATTGTAACCCCATTATTTTTTATTCTGGGAAAAATCATAGCGACCTTATATCGGACCCATCTATTAAAATCACCCACATTAAGATAACAACAACCTTTAACACTTCACCCATATATAATTTTGTAAAGAATATATGGAATACACAATGTTAGAAGTAGAGAAACCATCCTAAGTTAGCAGTAAATTCTCTTTTATTAATAAAAGGGGTGTTAGGGCGGTCATCATGAAACCTAAAGTCAAACCTGATTTCTCCTAGACGGGTTTTTGTTATAAAATTAGCCTCCGTTATATTTATTTTTTCCCGTGACTTACTAGAAACTTTTCTAGAGTCACCAGTTCGGTTTAATAAGACATTGTGATATTTTATTGTGACCCCCCAGTTCTTTGTGGCCATAAAGTTAGCGATTACGGATATTAAACGCCCATCCCCATCAATGCTATGTCCCAGGGACCGGCCTTTGAACCGATATCCCGAACGATAGATGTGATGTTCGTATATCAGATTATTTCGTCGATCCCCAAACAGCCAGTATTCGGTAGAGGTAGTATCAGCGTATTCCGCGGTTAGCCTCCACTGAGCCCCGCCATCGCCCCACGGACCATAAGCACTCGCTCCCAAAAGGCGAGCGAACCGTTTCGGCAGGAACAGCTGCCCGGCTTCATCCTCTGCCGTGGCCTCACCATAAATCTTCAGCGTCGTTTCTTTGCCGATGCCAAAGCTGTAGGCCATGTCCACACTGGCCAACTGGTTGCCGGGTTCTCTGGCGGTGCCGGTATTGTCCAGATCCCCCCCCGCAATCAGCGCCCGCGCCCAGGTTTCCAGATCACACGGCCGGCCCTCCCCGCACAACTGAATGGTCCGCGCCAGGCCCACCTCGAAATTCTTCACCGGTTCAAAGGTCAGACGCAGCCCCGCAATCAGCGCATCAGGAACATGCCGGTCTTCCTCCATCTGCGCCACAAAAGCCCGCAGCTGCCACGGCCCCATCCAGCTCAGCCACTTGCTTTCAAAAGCTTCCGGCTCCATGCGCATGATGCCTACCGACGGCATCGGCCGCGCATTGTTGCTGAGCAAAAGCGTGCCCTCGCGCCCCGGGCCCCACCACCGGTCAATGGCGCCGGCATAAACCTGCCAGTTGCCCAGTTCCTGGGCCAGATAGCTGCCATCAAAATTATAATCATCGGTGCCGTTACCATTGCGATAGCCCACATTAAGCTTCGCTGTGGTGCTCGTCCCGTTATATTGCAGGGTGGCCGACGTATCCAGGTCATTACGGGCCGTCTCATCAAAGCCGCGCACGATCTCGGGCTCCGTGGTCGCCATCACCTTAAGTCCCACGCGCCATTCCCCCGGCACCTTGCGCTCAACCCGGCGCAACGCCATAATTACATGGGGGGGCAAATCCTGACCATCCGCCTTGTGAAAATCCCGGGTGATGTGTTTCCAGGACAGCGGCCACGTGCCCACCGGGCCGGAAATCAGCCCATACCGCGCAAGAAGCTCCACATCATTACGAAGCTGCTGATCCCCCACTTCCGCAAACGGCGCCGCCGCCGCAACCGACACCGTAAAAGCAACACCAAGTCCCAAACCTGCCAGATATCGTTGTAAACGCATTTATAATCCAAGCCCCAAGAATTACCTTCTGATCAAATCCGTAACCTTGTAGCCCAGAAGACGGCTCTGGCCAACCCAAAACTGACCTAACCGGCAAAGCTCAGGAGCCCGCGCCCTGCCCGATACAGGAAAATCCCCGCGTGGCCAAGATGGCCCCAACAAAGCGCTGGATTAATTACTCCGTAATCTTTAGGCTTTATAGGTTCTACTGACGATACAGGACCAGACAAAGACAAGATATACATACAGATATAATTATGACCATGAACATACTGGTGACCGGCGGCGCAGGGTATATCGGCAGCCACACGGTGCTTGAACTGCTTGAGGCCGGATATGACGTGACGGTCATTGACAATCTCTGCAACGCTTCGGAGGAATCCCTGCACCGGGTTCGCGCCATCACCGGAAAAAACAACCTTCAGTTTCATTATCTTGACATTCGTGACCGCGAAGGGCTCGATGAGCTGCTGGCCGCCGAACAGTTTGACGCGGTAATCCATTTCGCTGGCCTGAAGGCGGTGGGCGAATCCGTTACAAAACCGCTGGATTATTACGAAAACAATGTGGGCGGCACCATCACCCTGTGTCAGGCCCTGCGGGATCATGGGGTAAAAAACCTGGTTTTCAGTTCCTCGGCCACGGTCTATGGCGCGCCTCGCAGCGTGCCCATCCGCGAAGACTTTCCCACCGGCGGCACCACAAACCCCTATGGCACGTCGAAACTGATGGTTGAACAGATTCTCGCGGACTGTCACCGGGCCGACCCGTCCTGGAATATTGCCCGGCTGCGGTATTTCAATCCCATTGGCGCCCATGAAAGCGGCCGCCTCGGCGAAGACCCGCGGGACATTCCCAACAATCTCATGCCCCATATCACCCAGGTGGCCATCGGCAAGCGGCCGCATCTGGCCGTATTCGGCAATGATTACCCCACCCGGGATGGCACCGGGATCAGGGACTTTATTCATGTGGTCGATCTTGCCAAAGGGCATCTCAAGGCACTGGAGAAACTGGCCACGGGCCCGGGACTCGTCACCTATAATCTCGGCACCGGCACCGGTTACAGCGTTCTGGAACTGGTAAAAACCTTTGAACGAGTCAACGACATCCCCATCCCCTATGAAATCACCGATCGCCGCCCGGGCGACATTGCCGAATGTTTCGCCGATCCCTCCCTCGCCCGGAAAGAACTGGGCTGGAAAGCGGAAAAAAGCCTAGAGGACATGGTGCGTGATGCCTGGCGCTGGCAAAGCCAGAACCCGGACGGTTACGAAGCCTGAACACCTGAAAAGCCGCGGCCTTAAGCCTCCACCTCAAACTGTCCCTTGGGCCGGTAGTGAATCATATAGGACGGGATCACCGATTCCACTGGAGTCGGGGTGAGGCCAAGCTCTCTCAACCCGTCCGCTCCCTCACGAACCACATTGTCCTTTTCAAGCTGCCTGAGCTGATCCAGGGTCAGCATCGGTTTTGGCAAAAGCCCCAGGAAAAACGCCTGTAGCCGAGCCAACGGCAGCGGAATCTCGATCATCGGAATATCGTTGCGGGTTTCCTTGAGGATGAGTTTCAACAGCTCGCGGAAGCTGTAGACTCGTGGCCCGCCGAGTTCAAATGTCCGGCCCTCAAATCCGGGCGTGTCGATCACCTTCAGGATAGCATCCGCCACATCGCCCACATAAACCGGCTGGAATTTTGTATCGCCACAAATCACCGGCATGAAGGGCAAACACTTGGCCAGCGCGCCAAAGCGGTTAAAAAAGCTGTCATCGGCGCCAAAAATAATGCTGGGGCGAAAAATGGTCGCCGACGGGAAATAGTGGCGCACGGCTTCCTCACCCTTGGCCTTGCTTTTGGCATAGGCGGACGGGGACTCGGCATCCGCGCCGATGGCGGAAATATGCACCAGCTTCCGGACCCCTGAGGCCGCTGCGTTTTTGGCAATCAGCCCGGCCCCCAACGCCTGCACCGTATTGAATTTCTGCCGGCCGCTTTCATAAAGGATACCCACCAGATTGACCACGGCATAAGAGCCCTGCACCGCCGCCCGCACCGATTCTTCATGTCGGATATTGGCCTGGCATACCTGAATCTGACCCACTTCACCAAGCGGTTTCAGAAACAGCGCCGAATTGGGATGACGTACCGCAACACGAACCCGATAGCCGGCCTTGGCAAGATGCTGCACCAGGGTCCGCCCCACGAATCCCGATCCGCCGAATATGGTCACCAGGCGTGCGTCCTTTTCCATCGCCATGTTTTTCTCCAGAACTATCCGTTAACCTGCTGAAATCTACTCCGTCTTTTAGACATTATTGCCGCCTGTCGTCCAGTCTATTTTATTTTTTTAACATAACACCTTGACAATACGTTCATCTGAGCGTAACAAACCGCTCACACCAACCGTTGCCCAGATGGCGGAATTGGTAGACGCGCTAGCTTCAGGTGCTAGTGTCCGTATGGACGTGGAGGTTCGAGTCCTCTTCTGGGCACCATTCCCCCATAAGCCCCCCCACCATTCCCCCCTAAGCCCCCATGGATTATTATAGATATAATTCCTTACGCACTTCCATGATCATTTTCACAATATGATAGGCATTTCTGGAAACGGGCGCGCACAAAACTTTTCTAAGGCCGAAGATATCTCGAATATTCTTGCATAAATAATACTCAAACAGTCTTACAAGAGATGGAGGACGTCGCACCACCCGGCCAAAATAATTAAGCTTATGCCATACCCAAATCTTGCGCTCCATAGACATCAAAATCCAGAGTATGCACTGCTCCAGCCCCTGTAAATATTATAGTGTGGACCGTTATCAGGTTGCCCGATCCTTCATCGCCGGGAAGGGCTGCCTGAACCTCTGGACGATTAGAAAATGTTTTTCAGACCGGCGCCCGTCCCCTTTCAGCGTCCCCTCATGTACCGGCATCTTTCCCACATTCTCATAAAGTTATATCCCAAGGTCGGACTAAAACTTCTCAGGAAAATCTGCATCTCCAAAGCCAGGCTACAGGGCTGAATGGTATGGAAGGGATTTACGCTGTTCTAAAATAGTCTTTGGTTCTATTGGCAAAAGCAACTAGTGAAAGCATCACTGGCACTTCAACCAGGACCCCAACAACCGTTGCCAAGGCCGCACCAGAATGCAGTCCGAAAAGGCTAATTGCCACCGCCACTGCAAGCTCAAAGAAATTTGATGTCCCAATCAATGCTGCGGGTGCGGCGGTACTGAAGGGCACGCGCCACAGGTAAGACCAGCCATAAGCAACGGCAAATATACCATAACTCTGAATCAATAGCGGGATGGCAATGAGGCCAATAACCATTGGCTTTTCAATAATTGTTCCAGCCTGAAACCCAAACAACAATATAACGGTCGCCAGTAAACCCATTATAGAAAAAGGCTTTATTCGTGCCGTAAAGTGATCAATTTTTTCTTGAGTATGCTTGTTTTCTAAATTCTTTCGGGTGATGTAGCCCGCCGCCAATGGAATAATCACATAAAGCACTACCGATAGCAAAAGTGTCTCCCACGGGACAACAACATCCGTGATGCCCAGTAACAACGCCACCAACGGCGCAAAGGCAAAGACCATAATGATGTCATTGATCGAAACCTGCACCAGAGTATAGTTGGCGTCCCCGCGCACAAGCTGGCTCCAAACAAATACCATAGCAGTACAAGGCGCAACACCTAACAGAATCATCCCTGCGATATATTCTTTAGCGTCTTGCGGTGCGACCAGACCGGCAAAGATATATTCGAAAAACAAAACCCCCAACGCGGCCATGGTAAAAGGCTTTATTAGCCAGTTGACGACCAGCGTAATGCATAGGCCCTTAGGTTTCTTACCTACATCCTTCAGGCTCTTGAAATCCACATTGACCATCATCGGGTAAATCATCACCCAGATAAATACAGCGACCACCAGATTAACCTGAGCGTATTCAAAATTGGCTATAACCCGGAACACACTGGGTACAAGCAAGCCAAACCCAACGCCAACAACAATGCAAAGCCCCACCCAAAGAGAGAGGTAGCGTTCGAAAATACCCATAGGAGAAGTTTGGCCACTCATAGCAATTCACTTTCTATTTTGGCTTTAAGTAAGTTAAACGCCTCGTCAAAGGCGGTGTTAATTTCTTCCTCATTACCGGTGACAGCGGCAGGGTCTGGCGTACTCCAATGTAGTTTTTTATGCTTGCCAAGAAACACTGGGCAGCTTTCAGCAGCGGCATCACAAACCGTAATCACCAGATCAAAATTCATGCCTTGAAATTCATCCCATGACTTGCTGCGTGCCTCACCCGCTTGAACACCGTGGCGTTTTAGAGTTTCAATGGATTTAGGATGCACATACCCTTCTGGCTTACTGCCAGCGCTGACCGCGTGATAGCGCCCCTGAGCGAGTTGGTTAATCAAAGCCTCAGCCATAATGCTGCGGCAGGAATTCCCGGTGCACAGTACAAGTACATTTTTCATCAACTGCAACAACCCACTGTTTTTTCAGAAGGTTCGCAACAGTCTGGAAGTCCTTTTGTTTCAGGTACACAGCAAGCGCTTTGTTTCTCTTGGATCTCATCTGAATATATCTGTGCATCATCCATGGTATGGTAAGCTTCCCAGGCAATGCCATTAGGGTCGTTCACCCATGATTTTTCTGATTTGGCATAACAGCAGATTGTTTCGCCATCGCTGTGGGTTAAAATGTTCGCAGCAGACATTTGCTCTCGAATAGTGGCTAATTCTTGAGCTGAGTCTACCTGAATACCTAAGTGGTCCACCCCCTTCTTACTTACGCGCGTTGATATGGCAAAGTTTACAGAAGGGTCATCAAGCATCCATTTTGCATAATTTTCTTTTGTCTTAATAGGTTCAGCACCAAAAAACGCTGTATAAAAACGGATGCTTTTTTCCAGGTTTTCTACGCCCATATGTATGTGTAAACGCTTCATCAGCAACATTCCTTTTTTTGTTTTATTTCAATGCGGCAATCCATGTCGCTTTCTTTACAGCAATTTTCAGTGAGATATTTAATCGCGCCCACAAGAACATCATAATTTGCCTGATAAATTGTAGTCCTTCCTTGTTTCTCACTCACAATCAACCCTGCCTGGCGCAGCTTATCCAAATGAAAAGACAGGGTGGCATGAGGTAAGCCCAACTTTTCGCCTATAATCCCAACGGGATATCCGGTAGGCCCTTTTTCGACCAATAGGCGAAAAATATCCAGACGGCTTTCCTGAGCCAAAGCATTAAGGGTATTTATGACAGCTAATTTATCCATATCTCTAGATATATAGATATATCTGAGATTCTGTCAAGACTTAAATATGCGACGGCGTAAAATAAAAATCGGTGGTTTGATAATGAGCAGCACTAAAAGCCATATAAAGACAGTATGTTATCTTGAAAAGTCAAGCTCTCGACTTCGCTCCAGTTCGCGGCGTCGCTTCATATACCGGTCGCGGGAGCAGCACACGCTATGAACTTGTCGTGTCTCGGGTATAAACATAAAGGCTTACTCAAGCTATCTCATCCATTTTTGTTGCGCTTCCCATTTATCAATAGGTGTGAGCGGGCCAACAGGACAATGATGCTCTTTGGTCGGTATTCTAGTAATTAAAGAAAAAAGATGATGAAAAGCACGCATCTCGCAGCCCGGGGTGCCGAGCATAGCGGCAAACATAAATGCCAACCCCAAATGGCTGAAAACATATACCTCCCATGCATGGACAGTATGCGCCAACAGGGAAGTCTCTATCGAACCCGTCAGTATATATCCTGTGCCGGCTACTCCCAGCATAATTACCACACTTGCAATCGCAGGCCATTTTTTCCAAGCACGGGAAAAACCGATATTGATGACATAACTCACGAGAAAAAGGCCCGGCAAAATACCGTTCCAGATAAGCGGAATAATAGCGCCCGCAGGCGTCAGGATATGGCCCCATGCAGTGATGAGACCGTATACATAATAAAGACACAACAATCCAAACACTAATCTGACACCCCTACCTACTGGCCCCGGCTTTTTCAGCGCCCCGCTTTCTTCCAATTTTAAGTCTGTAGTTGCCATTGTTTGGCTTTCTATTATTTATCCTGCACAGCAGGACAGCGTGTTAACATCCTTATCAAAGGTTTGCGCGGCCAGTTTGAGACCTTCAACACCCGTAAGATATGGGAATATGGTCTGCCCCAGTTCTGTTGCGGTCATACTAGCTTTAAGGGCGATTGCAGCGGTCTGGATTAACTCACCGCCTTCGGGTGCCAATACATGTGCCCCCAACAGTTTGTCGGTGTCTTTATCAGCCACAAGTTTGATTAAACCGCGTGTATCCCGTGCTGCCAGATAACGCGGAACATGATCAAGCGTGATAACGCTTGTTTTTACACTATAGCCTTGCTCACTTGCCTGAGATTCTGTCAGACCAACACTGCTGACTTGCGGATCGGTAAAAACAACCGAAGGCATGGTAGCATTATTGTAAGACTGTGCATCACCACCTACGGCATTTTGGGCGGCAAGCTTTGCACCATAAGCCGCCATATAAACAAACATATCCTTACCCGTGACATCACCAGCGGCATAAATATCCGGGTTGCTGGAACGCATAAAAGCATCAACTTCAATCCCGCCGTTTTTTGTAAGCAAAACGCCTGCCTCTTCAAGTCCAAGGCCAGCCGTATTTGGCTTGCGTCCGGCGGCAAGCAAAATTCTGTCTGCTTCCAACATACGCGCCTTGCCTTCATTCTTGCAATGAAGCCTGACACCATCCCCGTGTTGTTTAACTGATTGATAGCCGATGCCCGCGCATACAGTGATACCTTCAGATTCCAGATAAGTTTGCAAAGCTTTGCTGATCTCTGGTTCCATGTCTGGCAGCAAACGACTTCGACAGCATAAAGTAACTTTCACGCCAGCACGGGCAAACATCTGCCCCAGCTCACACCCGATAACACCCCCACCAATGATGATCATGGAACCAGGAAGCGTCTCAAGCCCGAGAGCAGACGTGCTGTCAAGGTAATCAATCGTTTCAATGCCGAGGATCGAAGGCACCCTGTTTGAAGACCCCGTGGCAATGATAATCTTGTCAGGCGTATGAAGCTTGCCGTCCACCATAACGCCGTCTTTGCCAAGCTGTGCCCGACCTTCCATATAACGAATATTCGGATACGCGGACAGCACATCACTATATTTAGCTTGACGCAGATCTTCCACAAGCTGCTGCTTGTGCGCAACAACGGCCTGCCAGTCGAGCACGCTGGCCGAGGATGTGATGCCGTGAAACCGTGCGGCATGGGGCGCCTGATACAGTATTTCCACAGCCCGGATCATGGTTTTAGACGGCACACAACCAACATTCACGCACGTGCCACCAATGGTGCCTTCACCAACAAGTGTTACATCAGCACCAGCTTCCGCCGCTGTAATAGCGGCTGAAAACCCGGCCGATCCAGCACCAATGACCATAATCCTTATTTTGGCTTTACTACTGCCTGATACACAGCAACTGCTTTCTGGTTTGTCCAATACCATACTTAGGAGCCCTGGCTATCAACAAGAATAGCAGGGTAGCCCGCATTTTCAGAAGCCTTGGCAATGTCTTCAACGTTTGCCTTTGCCGGGTCAAAAACCACAACCGCTGTTCTTGTGTCATAATCTGTTACCACAGACAGCACGCCCTCAACCTTCTCCATCGCTTTGCGCACAGTGATAGGACACATGGCGCAGGTCATTTTTTCAATAGTGAAAGTCACTTTTTTTTCAGTGACCTGCTGTGCTATCGTGCTGACATCATCCGCAATGACAGCGGTAACCGGCATCGCTACGCCGAGTACAGCAGCGACTGCACAGGTTCTGATCAATCGTTTCACCTTCATACTCCTTGTTTGCATTTAAATATATTCACCTAGGACTGGTGCCCAGAAATCAACCGTCAGCGCCAGTAGAACCAGCACTATTGATATCCATAGAACAGCTTTAATGACACGCTCAGACTTTGGTGTTGCGCAATACCCCTCATCACATTGTTTCTTCGGTTTGAAATAAACCTGCCAAAAACCGATCCCTAAAAACCCAAGTGCAACCACTGCAAAATAATCCTTATAAGGCTCCATAACTGTAAGGTTGCCAATCCATGAACCACTAATACCCAGCATCAGGAAAATAAACGGCAAAATACAACAGGACGAGGCCAATATTGCTCCAATAGCACCAAGGCTGGCGCTCCAGTTTTTGCTCTTGTCTATTGGTCGTCTAATATCACTCATTACTGTTGTCTTTCTTTGATTGCTAACGTCATTCTTGCCTATGTATCCGGGCAAAATACTATTTGCATTACGTCTGAATTTAATGTAGCCTACACCCTGTATTAATTACAGGGTAAAGCAAAAAAGTGACTACATCTCAAAAACGTGAATATACGAGAGGTAAACTTGCGAAAGAGGCTGGTGTAAATCTGGAAACAATCCGATTTTATGAGAAAATCGGTCTTATGCCTGACCCACCGCGCTCTGCTGCGGGATATCGGTGTTATTCGTTAGAGCATCTGAAGCGACTTAAATTTATCCGCAGATCACGGGAGTTGGGATTTACCAACAATGAAGTTGCGGGACTTCTGGAAATGGTTGATGGAACCTATACCTGCAATGATATTAAAGAGCTCGCGTTGACAAATATTGATCTCATCGCTCACAAGATAGCAGACCTGAAGAAAATGAAAAAGTCATTGGAGATCATGGCATCTCAATGCAGAGGAGGAGCCACGCCTGACTGTGCCATTGTTGATCACTTATTTGAAACCTGATTTATGAAGACCGGTTGTCCTTTGGTGACAATCAAAATCGAAATAGCCAAGGTGTCATAATTTCCTTACCTATCATTCTACTAATCCAGATAATCTAGCTCTAGCTCCCAGTTATATTCAAGGTAGCATGCCCAGCCGCACAGCTCGCTTGGCTACCGTCCGCCGGCACCGCAGGCCGTCGTCAGCCATGAGCCGTATGGAGCGTAGCGGAATATGGCTCATGGCCAAGCGCATTAAGCATACAACGAAGCAGAACGATGGAAGAACATCACGAGATTGCAACTGGACCTAAAATCGGGGGTTGACCAAATTGATTCCCAAAGGCACAGGGACACACAAGTTGATTGGCGTCGCAATCAAGCCCTAAATATGTATCAACCATATGAATTACCGCAGGAAATCAAAGAAAAGATTCGAAAGTTCCAAAAACTCTATAACTTGAGTTATGGTGCTTATGACTTTATTGTTATCCCAGACGGTCAATATGTTTTTCTGGAAAATAATCCCAGTGGTCAATGGCTTTGGCTTGAACGGGCCCTCAATATACCGATAAGCCGAGCCGTCGCCCCCGAGGTCGCGACGCTCAGGGCCCGGTCGATCTCGGCCCAGAAGCCCATGCATTCTGGCGAGAACTTCTCCGCCCCATTCACAAGAAAAAAATTGTATATAATTTCCAAATATATAGTCATCATATATATTCATCCTGGCGATACATGTCACGGCCATTTTTTTTACTCCCGCCGTCTGCAAGACTTTGCGGTTGCCTGGACAGGTTCTGTGGTACTATAACAAAAACAACTGCAACGACGATCTTGGCATGGACATCTGATGAGTATAAAATTGTATAAGGGCGACCTACCCGAGGATCTGAAATTTGACGGCCCCGTCGCCGTGGATACGGAGACGCTGGGGCTGAAGCCGCACAGGGACCGGTTGTGTCTGGTGCAGATTTCCGGCGGCGACGGCCAGGCCCATCTGGTCCAGATCGCCCAAGGTCAGCACCAGGCGCCACACCTCAAGGCCCTGTTGGAAAATCCCAAAATCCTCAAGATTTTCCATTATGCCCGCTTCGATGTGGCGGTACTCAAACACCATTTAGACATTGAGGTGGCGCCACTTTATTGCACAAAGATCGCCTCCAGACTGGTGCGCACCTATACCGACCGCCACGGCCTGAAAGATTTGTGCAAGGAGCTTTTGCAGGTGGACCTTTCCAAACAACAGCAGAGTTCCGACTGGGGTGCCGATGAATTAAGCCACGCACAGCAGGAATACGCCGCCGCGGACGTGCTTTATCTGCACCGGCTGATGGACCGGCTCAACATCATGCTGGACCGGACCGGCCGCAAACACATGGCCCAGGCCTGTTTTGATTTTCTCAACACCCGGGCGGAACTGGATCTTGCGGGGTGGGACGACACCGATATTTTCGCCCATAGCTGAAGACCGGCCCCGAAACGGACAGAAACGGGGGGGACGAACGGCAGGCAGACTGATCTGGAGCTTGCCCTTCAGCGAGCTCCCCTTCTGGAGATTGATCTTTTGGGATTGATCTTTGGGGATTGGCCTTTGCACGATCCCCGCTTATGGGTAGAATGTCGATAAGTTGATAACATGCCGCACCAGCCATAACGCCGGAGCAATTATCTTGAGCAACCATGCCGTAGTAACACTCTGGAGAGAGATACCGTGACGGGCAGCCCTACCCACAACCTTGACCAGAACGATCAGGATCATTTCAGAAACCTGTCGCCCAAGTCCCTGTCTTATAAAGACAGCCAGAAGGAAGTCAGGCTTGTGACGCTGCTGAAAAAAACCGTACCCGTCTTTACGGGCCTGGTGCTGGCTGCCCTGGTTTTGTGGCCGCTGCTTAGCCAGAAGGAAGGCAGTTTCACGCTGGCCGTTGACCGGCTGGAGAAACGCGATGAAACGGCCAAACTGATCAAACCGCAATATGTGGGCATTGACCGCTATGGCAATCCGGTCAGAATTGCCGCCGAAAGCGCCTATCGGGAAAGCCATGGTCAGATGGATTATCATCTGAAAAACCTGTTGGCGGAACTGAAACTGAAAGGCGGGGAAAATATGCAGGTGAAAGCCTCCAGCGGTATTTTCCAGGCCGACGCGCAAAAAATGATTCTGGATGGGGATGTCAAAATCACAACGGATACCGGGTATAAACTGACGGCAACCGAATCCGCCTTCCTGATTAATGAAAAACTGGCCACCGGTGATAAGGGGGTTTCCGGCACCGCCCCCTTCGGCAAATTCAGCGCCACCCGTTTTGAGGTGGATGTGGACGAAGAAATTGTCCGCTTGTCCGGCAATGTGAAAATGCATATAAATCCTCGCAGTCCCCTGGATCTTGCGCAACCAACCAAAGAAGAAAGAGAATGAAACCGGCTTTGTTTTTCCCCCGCCATCTTCTGATGGCTGTTCTGTATTTCGGTCTGATGGTTTTGCCTGGTGCTGTTGTACCGGCCCACGCCGAGGTCTCGGCGCTCAAGGATCATGACGTCAAAATGCCTGTCGATATCAGCGCCGATAAGCTGGAAGTCCGGCAAAAGGAAAACATTGCCGTCTTTGCTGGCAATGTGATGGTGACTCAGGGCGACATGACCATGACCTCTGACAGGATCACCGTTTTTTATGAGCCCCAGGAAAACGGGGAACTGTCTTCCGCCATCACCCGCCTGGATTCTTCGGGCAACGTGGTGCTGAAATCCCCCACAGAGGAAATCACCAGCACCTGGGGCGTTTATGACCTTTCGGAACGGATCATCACACTTGGCGGCAAGGTGGTGCTTAAACGGGAAGACGGCGTGTTGCAAGGCAAACGCCTGCAACTGAATATTGACACCGGCACCATCAGCATTGAAGGAGCCGTTACAGGAGAAACCGGTGAAAACCGGGTCAAGGGACAGTTTACCATCCCGGACAAAAAATAGACAAAACCGGCTTTGCCCTTTGATTTTCCACGCCCGAGACATATATTTATTTATATCTGTCAGGGCTCATAAAAATAGTTTCTTAATCTTCTATGGGCTAAATATTAGGACATGGATCATAAAAACGCACAAATAACGTCCGAGAAGGAAGCTGCCCGAATGGCAGACTCCGATCCGTCGGCCATCAGCCCGCAGGTGCAGGCAACGGCCGGGGGAGAAAAACCCGTGGAGGTATCTTCCACCGATACGGGGCTGGTCGTGGATTGTATTCAAAAAAAATATCGCAAGAAAACCGTATTGCGGGGCATTAACCTGGAAGTACACCGGGGCGAAGTTGTCGGCCTTCTGGGCCCGAACGGTGCCGGGAAAACCACCTGTTTTTACACCATTACCGGCCTGATCGAACCCGATTCCGGGCGAATTCTCCTTGACGGTCATGACATTACGCGGCTGCCCATGTATCGCCGGGCGCGGCTGGGAATCGGCTACCTGCCACAGGAGGCATCTATTTTTCGGGGCATGACGGTGGAGGAAAATATCTGGTCCGTTCTGGAAATTTCCGAACCCAACCCCAACCGGCGGGCCGAAATGCTGGAAGATCTGCTGCATGAGTTTTCCATTACCCATATCAGCCAATCTCCGGCCCTGGCCCTGTCCGGGGGAGAACGGCGCCGGGTGGAGATTGCCCGGGCGCTGGCGACGCGCCCCAGCTTCATGCTGCTGGATGAACCTTTTGCAGGGATTGATCCCATCGCCATTGCCGATATCCGGGATCTGGTGTCCCATCTGAAGGACCGCGGCATCGGCGTGCTGATTACGGATCACAACGTCCGGGAAACGCTTGATATCATCGACAGAGCCTATATCATTCATGATGGACAGGTTCTCATGTCTGGCACGCCACAGGAAATTGTCGCTAATGAAGACGTCCGTCGTGTATATTTGGGTGACAGATTCAGTCTGTAAAATGGGGTAGAATGTTATGGCTTTAACGCCACGTCTGGAATTAAAACAGACTCAGACACTGGTCATGACACCGCAATTGCAACAGGCCATTCGCTTGTTGCAATACTCCAACATGGAATTAACGGACTTTGTGCTTCAGGAAGTGGAAAAAAATCCGTTCCTGGACGTGGCAGATTCTTCCGCCGAACAAAATAACCCGGGGGCGGATCAGGACAACCAGTCCCCCCCAAAGCCGGAAAATGACCGCAGTGAAAAACCAACAGGGTCTGATGAATATCTTTCCCAGGATGTCACCCGTTCGGATCAGACGGACAGTCCGCTTGATACCGATTATGAAAATGTTTTCAACAATGACACGACCACCGATGGCCTGGGCAGCCTGTCCGATTCCCTGAGCCTGAACGGCAGTCGCCCGTTGAAAGGATCAAATGGCGGGTTTGAAGAATCGGACTTCCCGCTCGACCAGCGGCTGGAAAGAAGTGAAACCCTGGCCGAACATCTGGAGGAGCAGCTAAACATGATGCCGCTGCCTCCTGAGGATAAGCTGATTCTGCAATATATGATCGGCATGCTGGACGAGGCCGGTTATCTCCTGGAGGATCTGGAGACCCTTGCCGAGCGTTTCGGATGCAGTACGGCAGAAATTGAAAGAGTGCTGCTCATCGGTCAAACATTTGACCCTTCAGGCGTTTTTGCCCGCAACCTGTCGGAATGCCTGAAAATACAGCAACGCGAACGTAACCGGCTGGATCCTGCCATGGAAACCCTTCTTGATAATCTGGATATCCTGGCCAAAAGGGACTACAATACGCTGAAGCGACTCTGCAGGGTGGATAATGAGGACCTGAAGGAAATGATAGAAGAAATCCAGTCCCTGAATCCCAAACCCGGACTTATTTTTGACGGCGCTATTGTCCAGACAGTCATCCCCGATGTTTTTATCCGCAAAGATCCCAAGGGGGAATGGTATGTCGAACTCAATAATGAAACCCTGCCCAAGGTCCTCCTGAACAATGTGTATCACGCCAAAATCCGGGAACAGACCAAAAACAAAGAGGATCGGGAATATCTCGCTGATTGCATGGCTTCGGCCAATTGGTTGGTCAAAGCCCTGGACCAGCGCGCCAGAACAATTCTGAAAGTTTCCAGAGAACTGGTTCGCCTGCAAAAGGAGTTTTTTGAAAAAGGAATCAAATACCTGAAACCCCTGAACCTGAAAACCATCGCCGAAGCGATCGACATGCATGAAAGCACGGTCAGCCGGGTGACGGCCAATAAATATATTGCCACCAACAGGGGGATCTTTGAAATGAAGTATTTCTTCACCACCGCCATTTCCGCCACCAAGGAGGGAGATGCCCATTCTGCTGAATCTGTAAAATACAGTATCAAGTCTCTGATTGATAACGAAGACCCCAAAAAGATATTGTCCGACGACAAGCTGGTCGAACTTCTTCAGGCCGAAGGTATTGATATCGCACGCAGAACTGTCGCAAAATACCGGGAAGCCATGAATATTCCGTCATCGATTCAGAGACGCCGCATCAAGAATTCTACCCTGTAGGTTCGGCCTGTCCCCGGCCTGGCGGCTGAGTCTGACGTATCCGGCCGGCGCGTTTGCCGAAACCAGCGGGACAAAAAATTAACCAGACAGCGTTTTTTGTCCCAGCAGGGTGTGATTATGAAAGACCGTCCGGGCGCAAACCGGGGTCTTTCCGCGGGAATTGAGGGAAACCTTGACAAAGTGTCAACTTGCCTCTAACTTCCGCGGCCTTGTACTGATAAATGCACGAGGCTTACTTCGGTTAAGCTGTCTGAGAAGGATCTGAGTTGAACATGAGAATAGTTGTTACCGGGAAACAAATTGATATTGGCGATGCTCTTCGAACCCATGTGGAAAGCCATTTGGAAGGCGCCGTCAATAAATACTTCAACCACCCCATTGAGGGGACCGTGACATTCTCGAAAGACGCGCATTTATTCAGGGCGGACTGTCATGTGCATCTCGGACACGGCATGGATTTGATGACCCATGCTGAAGAGACAGACATTTATGCTGCGTTTGACGCCGCAGTGGAACGCATGGAAAAACGGCTGCGTCGTTATAAACGGCGTCTGACCAATCATCATAACCAGCGGACCAACGGCGAAGCGCTGATCCCGGCTCAATACAATGTCCTCGCCGTGGAAGAGGATGAAGTGGAAGAACCGGAAGATGGTCAGCCGGCTATTGTCGCAGAAACTGAAACCCAAATTCCCGAAGCTTCCGTCAGCGAGGCCGTGATGCGGCTGGATCTTGGCAATTTGCAAACGCTGATGTTCCGCAATCGGGCTCATGGCAGAATGAACGTGGTCTATCGACGGGCAGATGGCAACATAGGGTGGATAGACCCCCAAGTGGACTAACAACAAAAAGTGATCCGTATGGATATTGCTGATTTAATAAGCCTGGAATCGATCATTCCGGATATGAAGGCGACCAGCAAGAAACAGATCTTGCAGGAACTCGCCACAATCGCAGAAAAAATTGTCGGGCGGCCGGCTCATGAGATCGTAGACGTTCTGGTGGAACGGGAACGGCTGGGCACGACCGGTGTGGGGCATGGCGTTGCCATACCCCACGGCAAGATCAATGACCTGGATCGGCTGTATGGGTTTTTTGCCCGCCTGAAACAGCCGGTTGATTTCGATTCCCTGGATGGGGAGCCAGTCGATCTGATTTTCATGCTGCTGGCGCCGGAAAGCGCTGGAGCTGATCATCTGAAGGCACTGGCCAAGGTCTCCCGGCTGTTACGTGACAAGTCAATCTGCGAAAAACTCCGGGGCTCAGAAGGCGGGGATGCCATCTATGCTATCCTTACCGCCTCTTATAAAAATTCCCACGCGGCCTAAGCGCTGATTACCCTATATGTGGTCGTTTGCCTTAGAGTGAATTGTGATGAGATTGATGCAATTCTCTTGAGTCCCTATCCGGATGGAATACGGAGAAATAAATTCGTCGTAGCGGACACCGTCATGACCTATGGCGGTGTGCGTATCCTGGATGAGCTTTTGTCCCCTCATCCAGGTCTTTTCTCGTATTCTCCCCCCTCATCCAATCCCGCTTCACTCGATCTCGATGGTGATCCGTTCAGGGGTCGGGTCCGGTTCCTCAAGGTCAATATGCAACAGGCCATGCCGCAGGCTGGCCCGGATCACACGCACCCCGTCCGCTAGCACAAAACGGCGCACAAACTGGCGTGTGGCAATTCCCCGATGCAGATAGGTCTTATCTTCTGCGTCCTGGCGTTTGCCACGGATCATCAATTCCCTGTTTTCCACCGTGACCGCCAGGTTATCCCGGCAAAAGCCCGCAACGGCAAGTGTAATGCGCAACCTGCCGGGCTCCGGGGTTTCAATATTAAACGGCGGACATCCCTCACTGCCGGTTTTCGCCGCCTGCTGTAAACGTTGTTCGAGATATTCAAACCCCAGCAACAACGGATTATCGGAAATGCTGTACCGTGGAATGGCTTTTCTCCCGCTTTTTGATGGGCTTGTCATCTCATAAATGGGGGGAGGCCGAAAAAAAACAAGAGGCGGGTCTGCACCCGCCCCTTAGAGTGAATTGTTCCATCGGGGTTATTCTTCGGAATCATCCTCTTCAGGGCCGCCTTCCTCAGTCGGGGCACCCTGGGGATCTTCTTCTTCCAGTGCCGGCTCGACTGCGGCGTCGGAGTGAACGGTTTCAGGGGATGCTTCAGCCGTCTGCTGATCCTGCTCCGGAATACCGGAGTCCCGGAACAATTTCCAAACGATAGCGCGGGCTTTTTCCCTGTCCTCTGGTGAGGCGGTCACCGTTGCAGAGGTTTCGGCGTCAATCACCTCTTTCTGTGGCTTTTCACCCGCGTCCTGATCCGGGATCTCATATGGATCAGCGGACGGCTGCTGTTGCGGTGTTTCCTTCACCATATCGTTCTGGTCCAGGACGCGGAACGGTTTGGCCTTCTCCAGATCCGTCTCGGGAATTTTGCCTTCGCTTTTCTCCGGGGGACGCACCCAGCAATCCGTACCGCGTTCGCGAATCTTACGGCAGGCCTCATTGGCTTCTTCATAAGAGGTCAGCGGGCCGGCATTCAAACGATAATAAAATCCGCTCGGCTGCTTACCACCCCGGTCTCCGAAATCCACCTCTGAACGGCGCGGTTCCAGATGGCCGATAATATCTTCGTATTTCTTTTTCAGTTTTTCCCAGCCGGGACGCAGTTCCGACTTCTTGCGATAGGCCGCAATCTGTAAGGCCCAGCCTTCCGGCCCCAAAAGCGGCGGAACGGACGGGTCCTCGGGCTCTGGTTCGGGCGCCGGCACGACCACCGCCACCGGTTCGGGTTTTTCCTCCACCAGGCGAGCAACCGTCATGTTTTTGGTCAGGCTGTCATCCTTGAAACTTTCATAGCCGGGTTCCTCCAGGTCCTTCTTAGCAGAAACCGACCGGCGCAAAACCTGGTCAAAACGTTTCTCCGCCGGCATATTGGCGAGCACCCGGTAATAATTCAGATTGTCATCGGTCAACTCCGGGCCGCTATCAATGGATAACAGCCGCGCCGCCATCATCTCATTACCGGCCAGCGCATAAGCCATCGCCAGATTTTGACGATGCGTAGCATCGGCGCCCTTATGCTGGGCGGCCTGTTTGAGGATCCGGATCGCCTCATCATGGCGGGACTGCAACGCCAGGGAAAGGCCATAATTATTCAACAGTTTCAGGTTATCGGGATCAATCTCCAGACCATCCCTGTAGACTTCCAGCGCCGCCTGTTTATGCCCCTGCAGTTCCAGGGCCAACGCCAGGTGACTGATGGCATCCCCGTCGGCAGGCGCAAGCCGGACAGCTTTGTTCAACACCGGCACTGCCATGGTCGGGCGGCTCAGTGCCAGATAAACCTTGCCCAGACCTTTCAAGGCCTCGATATTTTCCTCATTACGATCCACCGCCTTCTGGAAGGCTTCCAGCGCATCGGGATATTGCCCCACCGCGCTCAGGGACTGTCCAAGCCCCACCAGAGGCTCGGACGAAAACGGATGCCATTTATGGGCCCGACGAAACAACGGAATGGCCGCGTTATGGTCCCCTTGCGCCACCATCTCCCGCGCCAGATTGAGAAAACTATTGTCTTCGCGGCTTGAAATTTCATGGGAGACCCGGGCAACACCAGGAGACATCTGCGCAGAAGGACCGGCCCCAGCAGAGGAAGGCGCCTCACCGCCCGTCGTCGTGCAGGCCGCCACCATCAAGGGGACCGCCACCGTTGTCATCAGACGGATCAGCCCGCGGGATTTCCCCGAGCGGGTGTTCAAAGTTCGTTCTGCAGGTGCCTTCATGGTCTTTATCCTCAGTTTCCGGCCGCAATATGCAGCCCTGTCATTGCCGCCTCATTCGGCCAGGCAGGAACAGTTCTTTTTATCCAGATCACAACAATGCTGCTCAAAATACATTTCCAACGCTTCCATCAAAACTTCCTGGCAGCTTTTACGGGAATGTGCCGTATACAGCCGAAGTCTCAAGTGGCTCTCCTTGTCCATGCGCAGGGTCATGGCAATACGTTTTCCTCCAGAGTCTTCTCCAGACTCTGGATCCGGCTTCGCCGCCATGGGACGGCCCTGGCCGGTCAGCGAACGGGCCTTCGGGGCCGGCTGGCCGGAACGTCCGCCAGGTGTGCGCTCCCGAGATCTTTGTTTTTTGCGTGGTTGGTTCTTTGTTTCAGCAGCCGTCCCACCCGCTTTTTCCGGAACCGTTTCCTGTTGAAAACTTTCCGGTGTGGAGGCTTCTTGTGCCGTTTCAGAAGGGACCATAGGCACATCCTGCGCCGGCGCAACATCGGCTACCGGGTCGGCAGCCACATATCCTGTGCCAAACCGGTCTATTGCCGGAACAGAAAGTTTTGGCGTTGCCAGGGAGGGGGCGGCGTGCCCTTTGCGGGCCAATAGTGAACTCGTTAACCTAGCCTCTTTTTTCATTGTGCTCTCTTCCTGCCTTACACTTCTTTACCGGAATTTTCTCAGTTCTGGATCTGGCGCCGACCAAATCCCTGAGATGATGCGGGCATGCGACGCTGCTGGGCGGTGCTCTGGAAAACAGTGCGGCGGAAATTTTTCTCCAGCCGGTCGCTGATATATTCCCACAGATCGGCAACTTCCTGGGCCGATTTAGAGGCCGGGTTGACTTCCATGACCGTACGGCCATCAATCATGCTGGAGGCATAATCGGTGCGCTGATGCAACGTCACAGGGGCCACCGTGCCGTGCTGGGACAAAGCAATGGCCGCATCGCTGGTGATTCTGGCGCGAGGGGTTGCCCCGTTGACGACGAACATGAAGGGTTTGTCGGTGCGGTCTGCCAACTCAACCGTGGCCCCCGCGGCCCGCAGGTCATGGGGACTGGGACGGGTGGGGATAACAATCAGATCGGAAACCGCAATCACACTCTGGATCGCCAGCGTGATGGCAGGCGGCGTATCAATAATCGCCAGTTTGAAACCCTGGGAACGTAACTCGTCCAGGTCCGTAATCAAGCGGGAAACATTGGTTTGGGCAAAAGCGGGCGTCGGAGCCTCGCGTTCATTCCACCATTCTGTCAGGCTGCCCTGAGGGTCAGTGTCCACCAACACCACCGGACCTTCACCAGCAAGTTCGGCCTGGACCGCGATGTGACCGCTCAGAGTGGTTTTCCCGGACCCGCCCTTCTGTGAAGTAAATGCCAAAACACGCATATGATCCAACCTTGTTCGTCGTTTATAAATTCTGTTATAGTTTTATTATCGGGCAGCTACAGAATGCGTAGTCCCTTTCATTGGACCATAGTGCCGTGCAGGTCTTAATAAATCGTAAAATAGAAAACAAAATTTTAACTACTAACTTATTATAAATAAAAGATATTCACCGCAATTGGGATAAACACCTCCTTGTACAGGGGGGAGTGACCTCTCTTTTTAAGAGCACCGCCATGAGAAAAACACCGTTGATCTGCCTGCTTTTGACCCTTGCGCCCCTGGCGTCTTCGCCCCTGTCCGCCTCCGCCACCATTGCCGATGGCGTGCGCGCCTATGAAGTGGGGGATTACGAACGGGCCCGGGAGGAGTGGCTGCCCTATGCGGCCCTGGGCAATCCCAATGCCCTTTATAATCTGGGGCAGCTATACAGAATGGGGCGCGGCGTCGAACAGGATTATGCCCGGGCGGCGGAATATTATCTACGGGCCGCCGGAAAGGGACATGTGGGGGCCCAGCGCAATCTGGGCACGCTGTATTATTTCGGACGCGGAGGAAAGAAAGACCTGGAAAAGGCCATGCTCTGGCTCAGCCGCGCGGCAGCCAATGGCGATGCCCGCGCCCAGAATATGGTGGGCATCATGCATTACACCGGCGAAGGCGCCCCGCAGGACCGGGTAAAGGCCTATGCCTGGATCTCCTTATCTGCCCGCCAGGGCCTTGGGGATGCGATCCGCGCGGAGCAGCAGCTCAGGCCGTTTCTGACGGATGCCGAACGACAGGAAGCCAGCGCACTGGCCCCGACCCTGGTGGCAGGATATGATCGCAGCGACAATACCGCCCTAATGGTCAACGGTCAGGAAGAAGACGAGATATCGCAGCAAGCGGCTTCAGAAGTAATTCCCACCTCCCGGGCAACGCCCGAAGCTTCTCTCCTTCCGGCCCCAGGGGACGGGAATGAATCGGCTCAAGCCGGTACCATCGTAGCGCCGTCCTCCTCTGAAAAAAAAGCTCCAGAGAACACTCTGGCTAAGGACATTCTGGCCGAGGACCTGTATCGGGTTCAGATTGGCGCCTATCGCAGACAGGAGGAAGCCCGGGCTGCCGGCGACCATTTGACCCTCAAATATCCCGATATCCTCGGACCATACGGCCATGTGGTCGAAACGGTTGATCTTGGCCCGGACAAGGGAGTTTTTTATCGTCTACAACTGCGTCCCTTCGCCAGTCGCGAAGAGGCCAATGCCCTTTGCACCCGGTTGAGCGCCGCCGGTCAAAGCTGTTTTGTTCTGAAAACACCCAATGATAAATGATAAAAGCTGACAGGGCCTTTGGGGATTTTCCGGATACTTTCGAATTTTGGGTATGCAGATTTAGAATGAATTGAGTCAACCTCTTCACAATTCACTCTAGACGTCCTCTGATCAGCCCCCGAACCGAATTGCCCACATAAAGTTTGTCTGCGGCACGCAAGTCTTCCGGGAAAAGGCGTTTCTCCCGGGCCCGCCCCTCGTCAAGGAGGCGCTGACGCAGAATGCCGCCCAAAAGCCCGGCTTCGAGCGGCGGGGTATATAACCGTCCGTTTTTTTCCACAAACAGATTGGTGAAACTGCCCTCGGTCAGTTCTCCCCGTTCATTGGTGAACAGCACCTCGAAACAGCCGCTTTCCCGGCGGGCCTGCTGCAAAGCATCATCGTAAAAAGACCGTCTGGTGGTCTTGTGATAAAGATAGGGGGAACGACTGTCCACCGCCTCGGGCCAGAGCCGGAAGCGCCTTTCTTCCCCTTCCGGCGACGGGTTCAGGCGGGTTGATGTCACTGACGTCATGCCGTCCCGTGACAAGAGCAGGCGCACTCGCCACGATCCAGTCGGATCCAGCCGGGCGCAATGCCGGATCAGATCATCGCGGATCCGGACCAGATCACAGGCAAAATCAAAATAGATGGCGGAGTCTTTCAGTCGCGCCAGATGAGCGTCCAGATGCTCCAGTCCCCCCGCTCCCGTCCACCGCATGGTTTCAATTAGGGCAAACTCCTCTTGCCGTCGGGTCAGGAACGCGGCCTTAAGCAGACATTCTTCATATTCTTCCTGCGCGGCGGAATCCGCAACGATGCCGCTGCCGATTCCCATTTGGCCCCCGCCGGTCCGGTTCAGGGTGACTGTGCGGATCGGAACATTGAAACACATCTCCCCATCGGGCGTCAGATACCCAATAGCCCCGGTATAAATTCCTCGCGGCACGCCTTCCAGTTCCGCAATGATTTCCATGGCGCGGATTTTGGGGGCGCCGGTAACCGAACCACAGGGGAACATGGCCCGCAGAATATCGGTATTTTTCACTCCCGCCGCCACTTCCGCTTCGATACTGGAGGTCATCTGAAACAGGGTGGCATATTTTTCCACATCATACAGGCTGTGGACCTTCACCGATCCCGGCCGGGCCAGTTTTGACAGGTCATTGCGCAGCAGATCCACAATCATCAGGTTTTCGGCCCGGTTCTTTTCATCCTCTCGCAACCGTGCGGCAAGGTTCTGGTCCTCCGCGACCGTGCGGCCCCGGCGCAGGGTGCCCTTCATGGGACGGGTCAGCAAACGATTGCCGTCCCGGCGCAAAAACAGTTCCGGACTGAGGGAAAGAATATCCTGGTCCGCTGTCTGGATATAGGCCCCATAGGAGACCCTCTGCGCCCGACGCAGCGCGGCATAAAGAGCCGAACTATCTCCCTCAAAGTCGAATTCCGCCCGCAGCGTATAATTCACCTGATAAATGTCCCCGGCCCTGAGATATTCATGAATCCGGGCAATGTCTGAAAGATAAGCCGCCTTGGCCTTTGACAGACGAATATCGCCGATCACCGCCCGCCCCCGTTCTTCCCGCTCACGCCAGTAGCGTTCAGCCTCATCCGGCAAATAACGGCGGCGTCCGTCAAAAACCCCGAAACACAGGTAGGGCACCTCCACCCGTGGCGGCAGATGAACTCTCAGGCGTTCTTCAAGGGTAAGTCCGCTCTCATAACTGATCCAGCCGGCCAGGTGATAACCTGCGGCAAGGGCCTCTTCCATTGCCGTAAACCCCTGCGTCAGCTCCTCCGGATGGTTGACCGTAATCACGTCAAGCGGGGACTCGTATAAATATGAAACACCCCCTGTTTCATTGCCATACCCATGCCGTCCATGTCCATGTTGGCGACCGGCCGTCCCTTGGGCAAGGCTGTCATCCAGAAACAAGCGAAGATGTTGTTTTTGTCCTGCACCGTTCTTAACCGGCATGGTTACCGAACCTTAAGCTTTTTACCTTAGTGATAAGGCATATTGTCATATTGTGCGTTTATTTGTCGCACAAATGTCATATGCTATCTTGCATCAAATCACAATAACCGGAAATAAAGCATCAGAACATTCCACCGGCAAATACCACCAGGAAATATCAACGGGAAATACCAACGGGAAATAAATGTCCGATTATATCCTTACCATCACCTGCGATGACCGAACCGGCATCGTCTCAGCCGTCTCCACCTTCCTTTCCGAACGCAGCTGTTTTGTCAAAGAGGCCGCCCAATATGGCGATCCCGACACCAACCGTTTTTTCCTGCGGTTGGTGTTCACCATTCAGGATCAGGCCCTGTCCCTGCGCCAGATTGAAAAGGATTTCGACCCCGTCGGACAGAACTACCGGATGACATGGAATTTTTACGATACCGACGAAAAACCCCGGGTGATGCTCATGGTTTCCCGTTTCGGCCATTGCCTTAATGACTTGCTGTATCGCTGGCGGCAGGGCTTTTTGCCCATTGAAATTACCAGCATCGTTTCCAACCATCGGGATTTTGAAGAAATTGCCAGCTGGCACAAATTGCCCTATTATTATTTGCCGGTCACAAAAGAAAACAAACCTCAACAGGAAAAGGCCCTTTTTTCCCTGATTGAAACCCAGGAGGTGGACCTGGTGGTGCTGGCCCGTTACATGCAGGTTCTTTCCGATGAATTGTGTCAGAAACTGAAAGGGCGGGCCATTAATATTCACCATTCCTTTTTGCCAAGTTTTAAAGGGGCGAAGCCATATCATCAGGCCCATGCCCGGGGTGTAAAGTTGATCGGGGCGACGGCCCATTTTGTCACGTCGGATCTGGATGAAGGGCCGATTATTGATCAGGACGTGGAACGGGTTGATCATTCCTTCAGCCCGGACGATATGATCGCGCAGGGACGGGACATCGAAAGCCGGGTTCTGGCGCGTGCCGTTAAATATTTCGCAGAAAAAAGAATTCTGCTCAACGGCACCAAAACGGTTGTATTTAAGTAAGATCAGACAATGACAGAAAGGGCCACAGAAAGGCTAAAGAACCAACAAAATATTGGCATATACATTATATATATGCTAAGCCAATTCTGCTGATAATGAGATTCATAAAAAATACATGATACAGGCAATGTCATTTAACTACACAAGGGATATACGGTAGTGTCAGTTGGAATTTTAGAGGCAAAAGAACGCCAATCAAGGGTGGACACCATAACCCACCACCTTGCATCGGGTATTCGTCAGGGGCGATATGTTCCGGGTCAGAGACTGGTTGAAGCGGACTTGACCAGAGAGTTGAATATCAGTCGTGGTCCATTACGCGAAGCCCTGCGGCTGCTTGCTGCCGGCGGCCTCATTGATCTGATTCCCAACCGCGGCGCTGTCATCAAAAAACTCGAACCGGAAGAAATCATTCAGCGTTTTCAGCTGGTCGATGTAATGGGGGCTTTGGCCATTCGGGGATACAATCCCAAGGACGAAAATATCAAGGCCTTGTCCGAGATGACAGAAGCGCAGCTTGAGGATCACGCCAGCCTGCTCAGCGCCAGTATGGAATTTTATTGCGCCATCGCCAAAAGCAGTAATAACGGCCTGTTGGAGGAAATGCTGTACCGGCTGAATATTGCGCATTTCTCCCGCCATATTTTGCAGGTCCTTAATCTTGATGCCACAGAACTGAAAAAGCACTTTCAGGTTTTGGTCAAGGCCGTCCTTGAGGGCAACCGGGAAAAAGCTTTGCAAGCGCACAGCTCATGGATCAAGACAATCCTGACGCAGCACAATCTTTGAGAGTGCAATAACGTCCCGGATACAGGTTTTGATCCCGACCTTTCAGAAAGGGTGTTTCTTGGTACGGAACCGCGTGGCTTCGGCCTTTCCGGTTCCGTATAAGGTGGCCCATGAACGCCCCTTCCCTATTTTTCTTTTCATATAAATCCCTCCGTCACAAATCCCTATTGCCAGATTCCGGCGCAGCGCATATGGTGAGGCAAACTTTCAGCATTAAACCACCCCCGACAGATCGCCGCGCCTGTCGGTCTCATGTCATTTGAGCGGAAAAAGGGGAAGTCGTGAGTTTTTTACAGATTGTTGTCCTGGCCATCGTTCAGGGGATTACCGAATTCCTGCCCATCAGTTCTTCGGCCCATCTGATTCTTGTGCCCCGGCTGACGGATTGGCCCGATCAGGGGGTGATGATGGATGTGGGGGTGCATCTGGGCACATTGGGGGCTGTCATGCTGTATTTCCGCACGGATGTCGGGCGGTTGTTCAATGCCTTCTGGCAGATGCTGACTCTGAAACAGGATTATGACCGTATGGAACGGCGGCTGTTTCTGGCGCTGATCCTGTCCACTATTCCGATCATTATCTTTGGCGGGCTGGCTGCGGCATTTGACCTGAATGATTTGTGGCGGACGCTGGAAGTGATCGGCTGGACCAGCATTCTGTTCGGCCTGTTGCTGTATGTTCTGGACATGCGTGCGCCTGTCACAAAAAAAATCACCGATATGCGTTACGGGCACGCCCTGATCATGGGGTTTGCCCAGGTGCTGTCCATCATTCCGGGCACCAGCCGCGCCGGGATTACCATGACCGCCGCCCGGGGGATGGGGTTCAGCCGGACGGAAGCGGCACGGTTTTCCATGCTGATGTCGATTCCCACCATTATCGCCGCCGGTAGTATGGAAGGGGTAAAGCTGGCGCAATCCGGTGACTTTGTGCTGGGGCTGGATATCCTGCTGGGGGCGGGGCTGTCTTTCCTGGCGGCCCTTGTCGCCATCGCCGCGCTGATGAAGTGGCTAGAGCGGGCCAGCATGACACCCTTTGTGGTCTATCGGGTCATGCTCGGCGCCGCCTTGCTGGTCTGGGCCTATGCCTAGAGTGAATGGGTCAACCTATTCACAATTCACTCTAATACGCGATCGGTAAACCGAGAAAGCAAAGAGAAACGATATGTCAGGAAAGAAATGGTGGGCGGTACAAGGTTCGAACTTGTGACCCCTACGATGTCAACGTAGTGCTCTACCACTGAGCTAACCGCCCGTGCAAAACTGTGTGAAAGGGATTTATAATGATTTCCTCTCAAGAAGCAAGCCCTTTGATGCGGTTTTTTATCTACTGCCCCCGCAGGCCTCATGGCGGTATGCTGTCATGGTTCAGGTTACATATGGTTCAGGTTACATATGGTTCAGGTTATATTCAGGCAAGTCGTTCTAAACTTTTGGGGAACACTCGGAGGCGTCCCATGTTAAAAAAAATCGGAATCCTGTCCATCGTCGCAGGTGTCCTTGTGCTTTCAGCCTGCAGCAGCAAACTCACCGGGACCGTGACCCGCTTCCATCAACTGCCCGAACCGCGCGGGGAACATGTCGAAGTGGCCGCCATGACCCCCCAATTGCAAAACAGCATTGAATTCAGCCAATATGCCAACATGATTGGGGCCCGTCTCGGACAATATGGCTACCAGCCACCGGGGAATGCCCCCAGCGAGCTGATCGCCCGGATCGGTTATGGCGCCAGGCCCGTCAGCTCCGTCGGCTATGAAGAGGGGTCTTCCGCCGCTGTCAGTGTGGGCACGGGCAGTCACGGCAGCCATTTCGGCCTTGGCGTCTCCTTTCCCCTCGGCGAACGCCAACCGCGCCAGGATTATGTCTATGGCCTCAGTCTCGACATCATACGTCGCAGCGACGGCATGAAACTCTATGAGGGGCAGGTCAGCATCCGCCGTACCGACAGCAGCATGGCGGAAATGATGCCCTATCTGATCGACGCCCTGTTCCAGAACTTCCCCGGTCCCAGTGGCACTTCCGAACGGGTCAAGGTGGATCGCCGCACCCCTCCCTAAAAAATATATGGCGCGGGTTCGCGACGACAAAGGCCGCTACATAAGGTTTAAGCCGTCTGTTCCTTGACCTTGAGAAAGCGGATGTCGGGATAGTCTTCTTTCGCCTTGTCCAGACGCCAGCTGTTACGGGCCAGAAAAACGGGGGCACCGGTATGGTCTTCGGCCATATTGGCCTTATTCGCCTCAATAAACTGTTTCAGCTTGTGCCGGTCATCACAATCCACCCAAACGGCGGTATAAAGTGAGGTCGGCTCAAACCGGCAGGCCACGTCATATTCGGTCCGGATGCGATCAGCCATCACATCAAACTGCAACATCCCCACCACCCCCACATACCATTCGGACCCGATCGTGGGTTTAAACACCCGCGCCGCGCCCTCTTCGGCTAGTTGCTGCAACGCACGGGCCAGATGTTTGGCTTTCATGGGGTCTTCGGGCCGCACCGTCTGGATATGTTCGGGCGCAAAACTCGGAATTCCGGTAAATTGCAGGTCCTCCCCCTCGGTGAGGCTGTCGCCGATCCGCAGATTCCCATGGTTGGGAATGCCGATAATATCGCCGGGCCAGGCTTGTTCGGCCAGTTCCCGGTCCCGGGCCAGGAACAGCACCGGATTATGCAGATTGATCAGTTTTCCAGTGCGGTTGTGTTTCAGTTTCATGCCGCGCTTGAATTGCCCAGAACAGAGCCGGAAAAAAGCGATACGGTCCCGGTGTTTCGGGTCCATATTGGCTTGAATCTTGAAAACAAAACCGGACACTTTTTTCTCTTCCGGGTCCACCTTGCGACTTGTTGTGCTGTACTGCCCCGGCTTTGGCGCAAAACTCCCAAGCCCTTCCAGAAGTTCCCGCACCCCGAAATTGTTAATGGCGCTGCCGAAATAAACCGGGGTCAGCGTGCCGTCCAGAAATGCCTGCTGATCAAAGGGCGGGCACAGTTCCCGAACCATGTCCACTTCCTCACGAAACTGGGCCAACAGATCCGCCGGAATCAGATCATCCAGTTTCGGATCATCAGTGCCGTTACAGGTGATGCCTTCATCCGGACGCTCGTCCGTTCCCTTGTCGATCAGAATCAGCCGGTCATTGAAAATATCGTAACAGCCCTTGAAATTCCGGCCCATGCCGATTGGCCAGCTGGCCGGGGTGACATCCAGCGCCAGGGTCTGTTCGATTTCTTCAAGCAACTGGAAGGGGTCCTGCGCTTCTCGGTCCATTTTATTGATAAAGGTGATGATGGGCATATCCCTGAGCCGGCATACCTCAAACAGTTTGCGGGTCTGGCTCTCGATCCCCTTGGCCGCGTCCAGCACCATCACCGCGCTATCCACGGCCGTAAGCACCCGGTAAGTGTCTTCGGAGAAGTCTTCGTGGCCCGGCGTATCCAGAAGATTGAACATACGCCCATCATATTCAAAGGACATCACCGAGGACGCCACGGAAATACCGCGTTCCTGCTCCACCTTCATCCAGTCGGAACGAGCCCGGCGCTGTTCGCCGCGAGCCTTGACGGCACCAGCCATCTGAATGGCGCCACCAAACAGCAACAACTTTTCGGTCAGAGTGGTCTTCCCCGCATCCGGGTGAGAAATAATGGCATAGGTCCGCCGCCGGTTAACTTCCTGTATCTGGCTTGTCATCAATCTTGTGTCGGTTTTCGGTTGTTCTAAAAATCCTGCGGACTGTAAAAATTTGCCTTTCACTTGTACAGCGAAAAAGATGCTTTTGGGGGAAGAAGCCCGCTTTTCTCCATAAGACATACCGTTTTTCAGCAGCCAACAAAACTGCAGGCAAAAGAAAACCGGGCGTTGATAGCGGCGCCCGGCCTGCCCTTTTGGGATACCCTCCTGAAGGGTGAGATTACTCCAGATTAAATTGTCCGAGGGCCTCTTTGGCTTCCTCGCTGCCGTTACGCATGGCTTCCCCCAACCACCATTTGGCCAGGCTAAGATTCTTTTCCACGCCTTCCCCCAAAGCATACATCAGACCGGTCACCAGCTGGGCGTCTCTCATGCCGCCCTGAGCCAGCGGCAGACACACCGTGTGGGCCAGATCAAATTCAGAATTGATAAACGCTTCTAGGCAGCGGATTTCCTCAACCGGATCTGCACCCCGGGCCATTTCCAGGGACTGGTCACTGCGTGTGGCAGCAGATGAAGCCGCCAGAGCGCCAAAAACGGTAAAAATGACGGCGGAAATCCCCATAAAAAATTTTCTAGACATAAATTTCCCTGTTCCCAACTTTCATTTAAGTTAATTTTTCGTTAACGCCTTCAGTATAAGCAAATCACAGGCCAGAACGGATTACCCCTTTATTTTCAATAGCTTTCCGAAAAACCAGTCTTTTCAGCTTTGTTCAGCCGCTCCCAACTGTAACATTTTTTAACATTTTTTATAGAAGATTGTGCCAAATCGGGATTTTCAGAGCGCCATTTTTCCGACTGCCCCGCCCCTTGTCCGTAGATCCTCGCCCCTTTGCAAAAGATCCTCGCTGGTTTCCGCTCCCGGTGCTGAAGTTAGAGTGGCCCGAGCTTGAAGTTAGACTAGAGTGAATTGTGAATAGGTCGCCGCAATTCGCTCTGGAATCCTGGTACTCTGGGGTCCAGATCATCAGGAAACTATGATATACTGCGCAAAAGCTGGCCCGGTTGCGTATCCGGCATCTGAAATCTGGATTCGTACCGTGGAACCCTTCGGATGAAACTCTATTACAATCCCATCTCTAGCTACTGCCAAAAAGTCTTAATTGCCTTTTATGAAAAAGGGTTAAGCTTTGATCCCCAGACCGTAGACTTGCGAGACAAGCTTGCGGCCGCCAATTACCGCAAGGTACATCCCCTCGGAAAACTGCCCCTGCTGATCACCAACCAGGGGCGTAAAATTCCCGAGTCGAGCATTATTATAGACTATCTGGATGCCAATTATCTGACCGGCTGCCGGCTTATTCCCTCTGACCTCGAGATGGCAAGAAATGCCCGACTGAAAGATCGTATGTATGATCTTTATCTCAACGACCCGACCACCACCCTGCTTTTTGAGCTCCAGAAATCACCGGATAAACGGGACCCTACTATCCTTCTCAAGTCCCGTGAGACGCTCAATATCATGTATGACCAGATGGACCGGGATCTGCACGATCACAGTTGGGCTAATGGTCAGGATTTCAGTCTCGCCGACTGTGCGGCGGCCCCCGCCCTGTTTTATGCGCAAAGGGTACATCCCTTTACCCATCATCCGGAAATCAAGGCGTATTTCTCCCGCCTTATGGGACGCCCTTCGTTACAGAAAGTAATGGGACAGGCGGAGCCGCTGATCAGAGGGTTTTTCAGTTAGAGGTCTCGCTGAGCCGTTCATAATAGATCACCCACAGATCGGTCCAGTTTCGGCCTCCATCCTCGCTTTTCTGCCACCGCCAGGTCAGGCTGTCCGCGGTAATATCCGTAAACAGCATCCGCCGCAGCGGCCCTGCCCGGGACGTCTCTGGCCGGGTTTCAAACACAAACTCTTTGCCCAGATCCTTGCCATAAAAATCAAAATAGCCCCCCTGGTTATCCACCCAGGTCTGGCGCCACTGGCCGCTGTGTTTGTCAAAAATGGAATAACTGCCGCCGCGGAAATGATGACCACCCATCACCCCGCCATCAAACCGTTCCTCCACCACGCAGCCCTCATAAATCTTACGGATCCGGTTTATGCCCTCACCCCGTTTGTCCCCCTTGCCCCAGGACACTTTCCAGGTTCCAAGCCAGAAATCCAGTCGGCCATAGTTGGCGTCCGCGCAATAGGCCTTGGCGGACGTCTCTTCGGCGGTTGCCAGAGCCATGCCCTCCAGCAGCAGAAACACCCCCACCAGAAAACCGATGATATGTTTCATTGTCATCTCCCTTTTTCCAGAATGAATTCTGATGAGGCACCGAAATTATTTGACCCGTTTGACCCGGACAAAGGAGGTTTTGCCGGGAATATTCATATTATAGCTGCCCAAGGCCCCCTTGTTGATGGTCACGGTCACCCCCGGTTCCAGAAAAGAAATTTTCCGGCCCGACGTCTGTTTCCAGATCTGTCCGTTTTCCAGCTTCACAACAAAATAATCGCGAGGGGAATACACCACCTTGACAATCTTGGCGGAAATGGATTCCAGTTCCTCGTCTTCTTCCCGCTCTTTTTGAGTTTTTTTGATTTGTTCACTTCCGAAAGCCGCCACTCTGGATGCCCCATCTTCTTCCGGCACCGGGTGCGGCGGCGCTTCTTCGCCCGGCTTTGTATCCGCGCTTGCGGACAATGACCGGCTCAACGCGTCATAGCAGGCCAAACGCGCGTCATCATTCCCGATTTGAGAACAGCTCAACATATCCGCTAAAGGGTCTGCCCGGCCAGGCGTCAACGGCAGAAAAACCAAAAGGCAGCCTAAAAAAATCCATACAATCGCAGAACTCCTGATAGCATTCATTACATATCATCCCCTTTTTTTGGACCGGGGACACTCTGCTTTGATCAGGAAATTTTAAAGTTGTCCTCAGTCCCGTTGATGTTTCAGGATAAACTCTTTTACTTTGGGAGCAATCTTGTTTTTCCATTTTCGGCCGTTAAAAATGCCATAATGGCCAACGCCTTTCTGTTCATAATGGCGCTTCATATCGGAAGGGATATTGGGGCAAATATCATGAGCGGCACGGGTCTGGCCGATGCCGGAAATATCGTCCAGTTCGCCTTCTACGGTCATCAGGGCGGTCCGGGTGATGGCGGAACAGTCCACCGGTCGCCCGCGTGATGTCATTTCCCCCTTGGGCAGAGCATGATCCTTGAACACGGTTTTAACCGTTTGCAGATAAAATTCTGCCGGCAGATCCATCACCGCGAGATATTCCTCGTAAAATAGCCGATGCTTATCCGCGCTTTCCTCATCCCCCTCAACCAGATGATCGAACATCTTACGATGTGCATCCATGTGGTCGTCCAGATTCATGTTCACAAAAGCGGACAATTGCAGAAAACCGGGATAAACCTTGCGCATGAACCCCAGATTGGGCCAGGGCACGGTATGAATGGCGTGTTGCTCAAACCACTCCATACTGCGTTTATAACTCAGTTCATTGACCACAGTGGGGCTTTTGCGGGTATCAATGGGCCCGCCCATCAATGTCATGCTGAGCGGAACACAAGGGTTGTTTTCCGCCGCCATCAAGGCCACCGCCGCCAGAACCGGCACGGAAGGCTGACAGACCGCCAGCACATGGGTATCGGGCCCGAGATGCTCCAGAAACTCGATCACATAATCAATATAATCGTCCAGGTCGAACGCCCCCTCATACAGGGGCACATCCCGGGCATCCTGCCAGTCGGTAATATAAACATCATGATCCGGCAGCATGGCCTCCACCGTGCCCCGCAACAGCGTGCAATAATGGCCGGACAACGGCGCCACGATCAACAGTTTCGGATCATTGCGGCCGTCAATATCCCGATCAAAATGTTTGAGATGACAGAATGTCTTGCGCAGAACATCATGCTCACGAACTTCCACCTCCATGCCGTCAATCTCGGTGGTCTCCAGGCGGAATTTCGGTTTCCCATACCGCCGGGTCAGAAGCTCCATCACATCACAGGCCGCTACAATCTGTTTGGCGCCCGGCATTTGGGAAAAGGGATTGAGAGGATGCTTCAGGGATTGTTGTGTCAGGTCGATCATAAATCTCGCAGGTGCAAAAACCGTGTGCTGAAACTCGTACATATGATACAGCATCCTGAACCCCTTTGACTTAACTTTTTAACCCTGACACATAATTTTGTGGAACTAAAGCCATACACCACCAATATATAGAGCCTAGCATAACTGTCACCCTGGACCAAAGGTTATTTGCGCTGCAATATTTTTTATGACACAGTCAGGGCTGTGTTCCATAGATAACATCTCTTATCATAATTATGAGACGGCAAGGTTAACGGGAGTTTAAAATGAGCAACATTCTGCAAACAGATATCCTGAAAGGAAAGAATGCCCTGGTCACCGGCTCCACCAGCGGGATTGGCCTGGGCATGGCCCGGGCGTTGGCCAGCGCAGGGGCCAATGTGATGATCAATGGGCTGGGCGAGGCGGACGAGATCGAGGCCACCCGGGCGGCGATTGAAGCGGATTTCGGGGGGCGCGCCCTGTTTCACGGGGCCAACATGCTGAACGGGGAAGAAATCCGGGACATGGTCGCCACCGCAGAGGCCGAACTGGGCAGTGTGGATATTCTGATCAACAATGCCGGCATCCAATATGTTTCGGCTATTGACGAGTTCCCGGAAGACAAATGGCAAGCCATCATCGCGATCAATCTGGTGTCCAACTTTCATACCATCAAGGCCGCCCTGCCCGGCATGAAGGCGCGCAACTGGGGCCGCATCATCAATCTGGCCAGCGCCCATGGTCTTGTGGCCTCGCCCTATAAAAGCGCCTATGTGGCCGCCAAGCACGGGGTGCTGGGGCTGACCAAGACAGTAGCCCTAGAGATTGCCGAAACGCCGATCACCTGCAACGCCATCTGTCCGGGATATGTGCGCACGCCGCTGGTGGAGGGACAGATCAAGGACCAGGCCAAAGTGCACAAGATGAGCGAGGAACAGGTCATTCGTGACGTGATTCTCGCCGCCCAGCCCAATAAACGTTTTGTGGAGATTGAAGAACTGGGGCAACTGGCCGTTTTCCTGTGCGGTCCGGCTGCGAACAGCATCAATGGCGCCAGTCTGCCGGTCGAAGGCGGCTGGACCGCTCGATAAATTCAGGGGAAAGGGAATTCAGGAAAAAGAGAATGTGGCGATCCAGGGGGTCATGGCCTGTGAGCATGAATTGCAACGGGGAGATCGCCATGATAAATATATTTGAAGTCAATAAAAGAGACGTGCTACCCTGAGACCCCAGTAGCCCGTTACGGCGCAACTGTATGATTATGGGGATGAGATGAGCAAATTTCACCGGAACAGAAAAAAAAAGCCTGGCGGAAATGAAAAAAACACCTTGTGGCTGCTGATTATTGCCGCCGCCATTCTGGTCATTATTCTATCCATTGCAAGCTGAAGCGGTTATTTCTCCAGTCCCCCGGCCAGAACCCCAGAATGTTCCAGTTCCCACAAGCGGGAAAAAGGGGAGGCACCGGGCGGCAGATCAAGCTGGTCCGCCACTTTTTTCAGGCCCTGCGTGCCATATTTTTCGCGTACACTTTCCCTAAGCCACGCCTGCCCCTGCGCCTGACGGAATTTTTCCAGCATTCCGCTGCGCTTCAGCCAGTTTTCATGATCATCCACTGCCTGCAAGAGCTCTTCAAGCCCCTCCCCCTGCGCCGCGCTAAGCTTGAGCACCGGAATGGCCCAGTCCGCCACGTCTTCGCTTCCCTCTCCGGCCGGGAGATGTTCCGAAAGTCCCAAGGCCCCGGCCACATCGGCACGGGCCCGCTCAGCCCTGGCGCCCATATCGGCCTTGGTCACCACCATAATGTGCGGCACTTCCATGATGCCGGCTTTCATGAATTGCAGGCTGTCGCCGGAGCCCGGCTGAATACAGAAGATCACCGTGTCGGCCACCCCGGCCACATCGGTTTCCGACTGTCCGACGCCCACCGTTTCCACCAACACAATATCATAGACCGCCCGCATCAGGATCATGGCCGGCGCGGTAAGGCCCGCGAGCCCGCCCAGACGATCGCGCGCCGCCATGGATCGGACATAAATGCCCTCATCTTCCGGATCTGTGGCCAGCCGGGTTCGATCTCCCAGCAGCGCCCCGCCCGTTCTGCGGGAACTGGGATCGACGGCAATCACCCCCACCGTCCGGCCCATTTTCCGCCAACCGGCAATCAGGCTGCCGATCAGGGTGGATTTTCCTACCCCTGGTGGTCCGGTCAGCCCCAGTACATGACCATGCGGACTTTTCCAGGCTTCATCCAGAAGGCGGATCACCTCATCGCTGTCGGGGGCCTGCTCAATAGCGGCCAGCGCCCGGGCCATGACGGCCTTACCGCCGGCCTTGAGGTCCTTGATGGTCTGGGGAACTTGCGTGCGGTTCATGAAACCCCCGATATGGTGATCAGGCTTGTTTTATATCCCAATCATAGGTAAGTTTCGCGCCCTTGGCCAGCGTGGCGGAGGCGGAACAGTATTTGGTCATGGACAGTTCCACCGCCCTTTTGACGGCCTCTTCCCTGAGATCCGTGCCGGTGACAATGAAATGCATATGAATGTCCGTATAGACCTGGGGCATTTCCTCGGCCCGGACGCCGGAAACCTGGCAAACACAGTCCACCAGCGTCTGGCGCGCTTTTTTAAGGATCATGACCACATCAATACAGGCGCAGCCCCCGGCCCCCATCAGCAAGAGGTCCATAGGGCTGTGGCCAAGGCCAAGACCGCCATTGTCCTTGCCCGCATCCATGGTGACGGTATTGCCGGAGGCGGCTTCGCCGATAAATGTCATTTTACCGGCCCAGGAGACCGTGACGTCCTTCTTCATGCCCATTGCATTGCTCCCTGTTGTCGTCTCAGGCTTCTTCCTTAAGGGCAGCCTGGGCCGCCGCAAGACGCGCAATCGGCACCCGGTACGGGGAACAGGACACATAATCCAGTCCCACCCGGTGACAAAATTCCACCGACGCCGGATCGCCGCCATGTTCACCACAAATGCCAAGCTTGATATCCGGCCGGGTACTGCGGCCCCGCTCTGCGGCGATTTTCACCAGCTCACCCACCCCATCCTGGTCGATGGTGACAAAGGGGTCCTGTTCAAAAATACCGTTGCGGATATAATCATCCAGGAAGCGCGCGCTATCGTCACGGCTGATGCCATAGGTGGTCTGGGTCAGATCATTGGTGCCGAAACTGAAAAATTCCGCTTCATGGGCGATTTCCGCTGCCTGCAACGCCGCCCGCGGCAATTCGATCATGGTCCCGACCATATAGTCCAGTTTTGTCCCGGCCTCGGCGATCACTTTGTCGGCCACCGCACAGACCTGAGCTTTCAGGATTTCCAGTTCCTTGCGGGTCCCGACCAGCGGAATCATGATTTCCGGCACCACCGGCTCGCCGCTGTCTCTGGCCACCTGCAAGGCAGCCTCGATAATGGCGCGGGCCTGCATCTCGTAGATTTCCGGATAGGAAATCCCCAGACGGCAGCCCCGATGCCCCAGCATGGGATTGAATTCATGCAGTTCCCCGGCCCGCCATTTCAGATGTTCCACGGAGACGCCGGCAACTTTCGCTACATCGGCGAAATCTTCCTCATGCTGCGGCAGGAACTCGTGCAGCGGCGGGTCCAGAAGACGTACCGTCACCGGCAGCCCCCGCATGATGGTAAACAGTTCCACAAAATCCTGACGTTGCACCGGCAGCAGTTTATCCAGCGCGGCGCGACGTCCGGCTTCATCCTCGGCCAGAATCATCTGACGCACGGAGATGATCCGGTCTGCGTCAAAGAACATATGTTCCGTACGGCACAGGCCGATGCCCTCGGCCCCGAATTCCCGCGCCGTACGAGCATCCAGCGGCGTTTCCGCATTGGTGCGCACCTTGAGCTTGCGCACCCGGTCCGCCCATTCCATCAGCGCCGCAAAATCGCCGCTTAGTTCCGGTTGAACGGTGGCCACCTCGCCAAACATCACTTCGCCGGTACTGCCGTCGATGGTGAGTGTGTCGTGCCGTTTCACCTCGCGGCCGTTCACCTTGATGATGCCCGCGGCCTGATCAATATACAGGTGACCGGCGCCGGAGACACAGGGACGCCCCATGCCACGGGCGACCACGGCCGCATGTGACGTCATGCCGCCACGAGAGGTCAGAATTCCCTTAGCCGCATGCATGCCGTGAATGTCTTCCGGGCTGGTTTCCACGCGCACCAGAATCACATCTTTGCCCTGCTTGGCCAGTTCTTCGGCTTCATCAGCGGTAAAAACCACAATCCCGCTGGCCGCACCGGGGGACGCCGGAAGGCCGGTGGTCAGGACATCCCGTGTTGCGTTGGGGTCCAGGGTCGGATGCAGCAATTGATCAAGTGCCGCCGGGTCCACGCGCAAAACGGCTTCTTCTTCACTGATCACGCCATCGCGGGCCATGTCCACAGCGATTTTCAACGCCGCCTTGGCGGTGCGTTTGCCGGAGCGGGTCTGGAGAATCCACAATTTGCCTTTTTGCACAGTGAATTCAATATCCTGCATATCCCGGTAATGGGCCTCCAGCTTGTGGAAAATATCGGTGAGTTCCCGATACACTTCCGGCATGCTTTCTTCCATGGAGGGCTTGTCAGAGCCGGACGCCTCGCGGGAGGCCTTGGTCAGGTTCTGTGGCGTGCGAATGCCGGCTACCACATCTTCGCCCTGCGCATTGATCAGATATTCACCGTAAAAGGCATTCTCGCCGGTGGACGGATCGCGGGTAAAGGCCACGCCGGTGGCGGACGTCTCGCCCATATTGCCGAACACCATGCTCTGTACATTCACCGCCGTTCCCCAGTCTTCCGGGATGCCGTGCAGCCGGCGATAGGTCTTCGCCCGCTCAATCTGCCAGGAGCCGAATACCGCATTAATGGCGCCCCAGAGCTGTTCCTTCACATCCTGCGGGAAAGGATGTCCCAATTCCTCTTCGGCCTTGGCCTTGAACGCCTCGCTCAACGCCTTCCAGTCTTCGGCGCTGAGTTCCGTATCCAGGATGTAGCCGTTTTCTTCCTTGTGAATTTCCAGAAGTTCCTCGAACACATAATGTTCAACGCCCAGCACCACGTCGGAATACATCTGGATAAAACGGCGATAACTGTCATAGGCGAAACGTTCATCGCCGGACTGTTTGGCAAGTCCCTTGACCGTCTCGTCATTGAGGCCGAGATTAAGGACCGTATCCATCATGCCGGGCATGCTGACCCGGGCCCCGGAGCGAACAGAAACCAGCAGCGGGTTTTCCGCATCGCCGAATTTGGCCCCGACCGTGGCTTCCACCTGGGCCATGGCCGCATCTACCTGCGCGGCGAGGTCTTCAGGGTAAGTGCGATCATTTTCGTAAAAGGCGGTACAGACTTCGGTAGTGATGGTAAAGCCCGGTGGCACAGGCAATCCCAGATTTGACATTTCCGCAAGGTTGGCGCCTTTCCCGCCCAGCAGGTTTCTCATGGAAGCTTCGCCTTCCGCCTTGCCGTCACCGAATGTATAAACCCATTTTGTCATTTTATCCTAAATCCTGTTATTACTTTCCGGCCCGTTATTATTTTTATCTGAATATTAATTTACAGAACGCGACCTCATCCTTCAATTTTTGAAAAATCCGCCACCAGGTTCATGGTGCTGCGGATGTGCGACAAAAGTTTCAGGCGGTTTTGCCGCTCCCTCTGATCCTCGCTGTTGACGGTCACCTGATCAAAGAAGTTGTCAATGGGCGCACGCAGGGTGGCAAGCTGCGCCATAGCCTCTTCGAACAGTTCCCGCCCAACGGCGTCCTTCACGGCGACGGCCACCTGGCCGAGACTGCCGAAAAGCTGTTTTTCCTCCGCCGCGGACAACAGTGCCTCGTCCACCGGCCCATCATAAGAGGTTTGATCCCTTTTCTCTTCAATACGTACAATATTCACGGCCCGTTTGTACCCGGCCAGCAGGTTCGCCCCGTCTTCGGTATCAAGGAAGTTTTTCAACGCCTCCACCCGGGCCAAGAGCCGCACCAGATCATCTTCCCCGCCCAGCGCAAACACCGCCGTGATCAGGTCATGGCGCACGCCTTCGCCCTTCAGATGTACTTTCAGCCGGTCAGCGAAGAAATCGAGGAGATCGGAGATATCCTGTAAGTGTACAGCATGACAGGATTTCGCCTGTTCAAACAGGTCAACAAGATGAAGCCGCAAGTCGTTTTCCACAATCAGCCGGATCACGCCCAGGGCGGCGCGGCGCAGGGCAAAGGGGTCTTTGGATCCCGTGGGTTTTTCATTAATGCCGAAAAAGCCGACCAGCGTGTCGATTTTTTCCGCCAGCGCCACGGCCACGCTCACCGGATCGGACGGGCATTGATCATTCGGCCCCTTGGGAGCGTAATGTTCAGCGATGGCATGGGCGACAGCAGCGTCCTCGCCTTGGGCTTCGGCGTAATATTTGCCCATCATCCCCTGAAGTTCGGGAAATTCACCAACCATGCCCGAGACCAGGTCGGCCTTACTAAGCCGCGCGGCGCGTTTGCTTTTTTCCACATCGGCACCGATTTTTCCGGCAATAAAGCCGGACAATTCCACCAGCCGCCTGACCCGGTCGCCCACCGTGCCGAGTTTTTCATGGAACACAATATCATTTAATGCCGGCAGGCGGTCTTCAAGCCGCACCTTCCGGTCCTGGTCCCAGAAAAACTTGGTATCCGCCAAACGGGCGCGCAGGACGCGCTCATTACCGTCCACGATCTTGCCGCCGTGGTCATTGGTTTTCATATTTGAGACGAAGATGAACCTGTTGGCGAGCCGGCCGTCTTTATCCAGAAGCGAGAAATATTTCTGATGGCTTCTCATGGCGCTGGTCAAGGCTTCCGGCGGCACGTCGAGGAATGCTTTGTCAAATTCGCCCATCAAGGTCACCGGATATTCGGCAAGTCCCGCCAGTTCTTCCAGCAGCCCCGGATCCTCAAGCAATTCAAGCCCGGCATCCTGGGCGAGAGAGCGGGCATCATTCAGAATTTTTTCCTGCCGGTCCGCGGCAGCCAGAATAACGCAGGCCTTTTCCAGCTTGTCGCGATAATCGGCGAAATCCGCCACAGTGAAACTGTCAGGGGCAAGGAAACGATGGCCGCGCGTTCGGTTGCCCGACATCAGGCCCTCATCCAGGTCAAAGGGTACCACCTCGCCACCATGCAGGCACAGAATGCTGTGCAACGGCCGGACCCAGCGCAAGCTGCGGCATCCCCAACGTTGTGATTTCGGCCAGGGGAAATTGCGGATGACCTCGGGCAGGATCTCGGCCAGCACTTCGGCGGCGGGACGCCCCTTACGTTCGATCACCGCATAAAGGAAGGTGCCTTTTTTCTCCTCCCGCATCTCCAGTTGATCTCGGCCAAGCCCGGTGGATTTGAGAAATCCTTCAATCGCCTTATCCGGGGCATCGGCCCGTGGGCCGCGGCGTTCTTCCCGCACGTCCGGCTGCACCTGCGCCAGCCATTTGATATGCAGCACCAAACGCCGCGCGGTAACATAGGCGGTGGCCTCTTCAAAGGCCAGGCTGTGTTCGGCAAGTTTGTCGGTCACCAGCCGTTTCAGATCGGCAGCGGCCTTTTTCTGCATCCGGGCCGGAATTTCTTCGGAGAACAGTTCGAGCAGGAATTCAGCCATGCGCGTGGCCTCCCCCGTTTTCCACCCCTTCGCCGATGGCGTTGAGATAAGCTTCACAGCATTTTTTGGCGAGCGTGCGCACCCGGGCAATATAAGCCTGACGTTCGGTCACGCTGATCACGCCGCGCGCATCCAGCAGGTTGAAGATATGGCTGGCCTTGATGCATTGGTCATAGGCGGGCAAGGGATAGAATTTACCGTCTTCACGCCCCCGTTCCAAGATATGCTCACATTCCGCTTCCGCATCCCGGAAATGCTGAAACAGCATGTCGGTATTGGCAATCTCGAAGTTATAGGCGGAAAATTCCCGCTCATTCTGCAAAAACACGTCGCCATATTTGACACCCCCCTCTGAGTCCGGCAGCCCGTTCCAGTCCAGGTCATACACATTGTCCACGCCCTGGATATACATGGCGAGCCGTTCCAGACCATAGGTCAGCTCCCCCATGACCGGGCGACAGTCAAAGCCACCAACCTGCTGAAAATAGGTAAACTGGCTGACTTCCATACCATCGCACCAGACTTCCCAGCCCAATCCCCAGGCGCCGAGCGTTGGGCTTTCCCAATCATCCTCCACAAAGCGGATGTCATGCTCCATGGCATCAATGCCCAGGGCTTTGAGACTGTCGAGATACAGGTCCTGAATATTGTCCGGCGAAGGTTTGAGCACCACTTGAAACTGATAATAATGCTGCAAGCGGTTGGGGTTTTCGCCGTAGCGGCCGTCCGTCGGCCTGCGGCAGGGCTGCACGTAAGCGGCGTTCCAGGGTCTGGAGCCCAGAGAGCGCAGCGTCGTGGCTGCCTGAAAGGTGCCGGCCCCCATCTCAAGATCGTAAGGTTGCAGAATCACACACCCTTGATCTGCCCAGTATTTTTGCAGCTTCAGTATCAGATACTGAAAAGCCGTTTCCTTTGACGACGCGGCATTCATCGGCTTGTGGTTTCCTTCTGGGATCCTTTCGGATGATGTTTTTATCATGCAATCGCAAATTACCGCGGAAACTACCCACCCGTCCCACACTCGTCAAGAAATGAATCGGCTTTTAACGGTTAGAGGCTGGGCCGATAGAGTGAATTGTGAAGAGGTTGACCCATTCTGCCGGTCAGGTCTGGTTCAGGAGCCAGGGGTTTGGCGCAGACCATACTGGCGGTACGGCCCAGCCAAATCCCGCAGGAACTGGGCCAGACCGGCCCGGCCCTTCGGGGTGGCGGCTTGGGGCCGCTCACCTTGTCAGACTCCTGGGTCAGACGCTTGGCCCGATGCCCCGCATCGCCCGGCGCCGTCTTCCGCGTGAGGCGGGCCACAATCCGCCAACAGAATTGGGCCAACCTCTTCACAATTCACTCTAGTCCTCCTTTTGGGTCATTCCCGATAGCCTGCAGCATCGCGAGCCCGTCACACGGATGTGGCGATCCATGAATCTTACAACCCGTAACGGCTCCATTCCGCCCGTTCTTCCAGCGCAGCCAGGATCTCCTGGGGCAATTTGCGGGACTGGGGCAGGCTGGCCTGGGGCACATAGCGCCGGACAATCCCCAAAAGCCCTTTCAAAAATCCTTTTTCCCCCTGAATGCGTTTAAAACGGGTCCGTTTGCCGTATTTCTCCCGCATGACGGTTCTGAGATCGCCAAGTCCATCTACAAGACCCAGCTTGACAGCCTCTTCCCCGGTCCAGAACAGGCCGGAAAACATGACCTTCTGGGTGCCCTTGAGTTTGCCTTCTCGACGCTCCTTGACGATTTCCTTAAAGAAATCATGGATCCGGTTTTGCAGGCCCTTGATAATTTTCACGTCTTTTTCCTGTTCCGGCTGAAACGGATCAAGGATGGATTTATGTTCGCCGGCCGTATAGACCCGCCGGTCCACCCCAAGCTTTTCAATGGCCTTGTCAAAACCGAAACCGGCAGAAATCACCCCGATGCTACCGACGATGCTGGCCCGGTGCGCGTAAATTTCATCTCCCGCCAGGGACAAGAGATACCCGCCGGAAGCCGCCACATCCTCGGCAAAAGCGAAAACCGGTATGTTCTTTTCTTCGGACAGGGCGCGGATGCGGCGCATGATCAGGTCGCTTTGTACCGGGGAGCCGCCCGGCGAATTAATGGCCAGCGCCACCGCTTTCACATTATAAACGTCAAAAGCGGCCTCAATATCCTTTTCCACTTTCGCCAGATTGAGGCTGCTGCTAAAGCGGCCGGAGACGCCAATTGGCCCTTCCAGCGGCAGCACCGCCACCACGGGCGCCGGATCCTTCAGATACGGCAACGGAAGTCTGGCCAGCATAGCGCGAATTTTTTTGAGCATATCAGTTCCCCTGATTAGATGTCTGTTTATCAATTTATCCTGTAATATCAAGGCCCTCGCCATGACGTAGAACAGCCTCCGCCGCGGCGGTATAGGTCCCATCAGATTTATGCACGACAATGCCAGCTTTCAAGGCCGTGGCTCCCCGACCGTCCTTGCGGGCCCGCACCAGAACCCGCCGCGCATCCCGACCCGGCACCGTCCAGATGGGAAAAACCGTGATGCTGCCGCACCGACCATGCAGGACCGCGAGAATATCATCCAGGCGGTCAGCCCGCTGCACCAGACTGAGATACCCCCGCGGGCGCAGCATACGCAGACACAGCCCGATCCAGTCTTCCAGCGGAATGTGACTGTCCATATGCGCCAGCGCCTTGCTGTCATAGGGAGATGGTGTCGCCATGCCGTTCTCCAGATAGGGCGGGTTGGTCACCACATGGTGATAGCTGCCCGGCACACACAATTCCGGCGGCGTCGCAATGTCCCCTTCAAAATAGGTGATTTGATCGGCAAAACCGTTAAGTTCGGCATTGGCCCGGGCAAAGGCCACATGATGGGGCTGCAACTCTATTCCATGCAGCGTCAATGTGTTGACCCGCTCTCCGAGCCGCCCCGCAAGACAGGTCAAAATACCGCCGGTTCCAGCCCCCATATCCAGAATCCGCTCCCCCTTTTTCGGGGTGAGGCTCGCCGCCAGGAACACGGTGTCATTCGCAACTCGGTATCCCTGTCGCGGTTGATGAAGTTTGATAATCCCGCCGAGAAAATCATCGGTGGTATAGTCAATACCGGATAAATCACTCATGAAACCCAAT